>QKJQ01000015.1 GCA_003249225.1 Clostridia bacterium
CTTATAAAAACTTAATTGTGGATAACACAGGGATTTTCTACCCTTTTTTCAGAAAAAAATCACCAGTTATTAACAAAGAGAGTTGTAAAAGTAATTGGGTGGGTAGAATGTTTTTTTCTACATCACCATGAATAATTCAGGTTATTTTTTCAATCTGATAGTGTATGCATATTTTTTTAAAAAACAGTTGACAAATTTTATGGTTCGTTTTATATTACAAAAGTTAGTTGTTGCTAACCATACTTTCAACAAAAGGAGATCTTCTATGAAATCAAAAATCATTACATCTTTATTTGTCGTTTTACTCACTGTGCTTATGACTGGTTGTTCTTCGAATATAGACAGCAATAACAGTACCAATGCACAAATACAAAATTCAACTGGCAGTGAAGTGGCGAATACCGTTACATCTGATAACGAAGCATCACCAGTCACTGTTGCTCCAAACGATGACAGCATGACTTCTGCTGCAGATTATCCAATCGTAATTGAACACGCTTTTGGTGAAACAATTCTTGAAAACAAGCCAGAGCGAATCGTAACTATATCATGGGGCAATCAGGATCTTCCTCTGGCTCTTGGTGTTGTTCCGGTCGGAATATCCATGGCCAACTATGGGGTTCTTGATGGCAGTGGACTATTGCCATGGACAGCGGCTGCCTTTTCAGAATTAGGCGTATCCTCACCAAACCTTTTTAATGATATTGATGGTTTGGATTTTGAAGCAATTGCAGATGCACAGCCAGATGTTATTCTGGCCGCCTACTCAGGAATCACCTTGGAGGATTATGAACTCTTAAGCCAGATAGCACCTGTTGTTGCCTATCCGGCTGCTGCATGGCAGACCCTTTGGAGAGATCAGATCCTTCTTGATTCTGCCGGTATGGGGATGGCCGAGGAAGGCCAACAGCTTGTAAGTGAACTTGAACTTCTCATAGAAGAGAAAACCTCTGAATATACTCAGTTAGAAGGCAGAACGGCAGCTTTTTGTTATTTCAGTCCAACGGATCTCAGCAGCTTTTATGTCTACCTGCCCTCAGACCCACGTGCAGCTTATCTTACAGATCTTGGGCTTCGTTTCCCGGAAAGTGTATCGGCACTGGCAGATACATCAACCAGCTTTGCAGTACAGATCAGTGCCGAAAAAGCTGATTTACTAAATGATATTGATATTCTTGTCGTTTATGGTGACGAATCATTGCTGGAAGCAATGCAAAAGGATGCTTTGCTTGGAACAATTCCAGCCATTGCAAATGGAGCGGTTGCCTTAATTACTGACGGAACTCCACTTGCTGCTTCTGCGACCCCAAGTGCACTTTCCATACCTGCATCCATTGATGAGTACCTCCGTATTCTAGGCGCTGCGGCGGATCATATAAATGAATAGGCGAAAAGCGCTTGCGCTCTTTTCAGGAAGTCTTCTATTGCTTTTTATAATAATTCTTCTGTCCCTCTTTTATGGTGCAAAATCAGTTTCCGTAAATAATGTTCTGGGCGCTTTCGCAAATGCCAATGATTTATCCTTTGAAGCATTGGTCGTTAAGGAGCGCATCCCCCGGACTATCTTTGGCATTCTGGCCGGAGCAGCCTTAGGCGTCTCCGGCACAATGATGCAGGCAATTACACGTAACCCCATAGCAGATCCAGGTATCTTAGGCGTTAATACAGGCGCTGCTCTCTTTGTTGTGAGTGGTATCACGTTTTTCAATATAAATACAGCAAATGAGTATATCTGGTTCGCGATAGCCGGAGCAGCTCTCACTACTATCTTTGTATACAGCATCGGCTCAATGGGCGTCGGTGGTGCAACACCAATTAAGCTGGCACTGGCAGGCGCTGCCGTAAGTGCTGCTTTGTCATCGCTGGTTAGCGCTGTCATACTTCCAAGGACAGAGGTTATGAATTCTTTTCGTTTCTGGCAGGTGGGAAGCATCGGTGCCGCGACCTGGGATAACTTGTCGCAGACAGCTCCTTTGTTGCTTTTCGGTCTGGCACTAAGTATACTATTGTCTCCTTCCCTGAATGTTATGGCTCTTGGTGATGAAATGGCTTCCGGCCTGGGGGTCAGGACAGGCTTTATTCGAATGTGCGGAGCTGCTGCAAGTGTACTTCTATGTGGGGTTACTACTGCGGTTGCCGGTCCGATTGGCTTTGTAGGACTTATGGTTCCTCACATTATTCGACTTCTGTTCACATCAGACCTCAGAATTTTAATACCTCTTTCCGCTATGGGAGGAGCCATTCTTCTTACTCTGGCTGATGTTGCCGGCAGGCTGCTAGGAAGTCCAGGCGAGCTGGAGGCCGGAGTCATTACTGCTTTTTTAGGAGCTCCTATACTGATTTTTGTTGCAAGAAAAACCAAGGGACGGGGTGTATAATCAAATGAAAAAACATACAATAATAAATGCAGAATTTATATCGGGTTTCCTTCTGCGAAAAAAAAGATGGTATCATATTACTATTCTTCTTGGATTGATTGTTCTTTTGCTGTCCTTGTCCATGCTGATGCTTGGCAACACCATTTATTCTCCTGTCACAGTTCTTCTGGCTCTGTCAGGTAAAAACATACAGGGCGCAAGTTTTGCAATTGGTGTTCTGCGACTGCCTCGAACACTTATAGGAATTCTTGCCGGCTTTGCTTTTGGTATAGCCGGGAATACATTTCAGACAATGCTGCGAAATCCTTTGGCCAGTCCAGATGTCATCGGGGTCACTTCCGGAACAAGTCTTGCTGCTGTTTTTTGTATGCTGTCTCTTGGAATGTCCAATGGTATTGTGTCCATTCTCTCCGTACTTGCCGGTGTATTTGTTGCTCTTTTTATTTATCTGCTTTCACGAGGTGGATCTTTTTCCGGCGGACGGCTTATATTGATTGGTATCGGCGTACAATCGATGATTAGTGCTGCCATATCTTATTTTTTACTTCAAGCTTCGCAGTATGATGTTCCCGGAGCCATGCGTTGGCTGAGTGGAAGTCTGAACGGTGTAATTCTGGAAGATGTCCTGCCTCTTGGTGTTGTCGTCGTTCTTGGGAGCACTGGAATTTTGCTTCTTAGCCGAGGCCTTCAAATTCTTGAACTAGGCGAGATAACTGCAATCACACTTGGTGTTCCCGTCCATATTATTCGAATAACCTTGATTGTACTTTCTGTATTACTGCTTGCTTTTTCGACCACTGTCACAGGTCCCATCGCCTTCGTCGCATTTTTATCCGGACCAATTTCGAACCGGTTGGTTGGAAAGGGAATTTCTGCCACTCTACCTTCCGGACTGATGGGATCAATCCTTGTCCTCTCATCCGATCTGATCGGTCAGTTTACCTTTGACACAAGGTTCCCTGTTGGTGTAATTACAGGAATTCTTGGTGCCCCCTACTTGCTCTACCTATTAATTAAAATGAACAAAAAGGGAGGTGTCGCATAATGAACAGCCATCATTTGACAGCATCAAAAATTGCTTCAGGATATGATAGAAAAGTTATTATTCGAGATATCGACCTTGAGATTCCATGTAATAAAATAAGTGTTATAATCGGTGCGAATGCGTGTGGTAAGTCAACACTGCTAAAAACAATGTCAAGGCTTATTAAGCCCAAAAGCGGTACCATTTCCCTTGACGGAAAATCCATACATGAACTTAATCCGAAATTACTTGCGCAGCAGCTTGGCCTCCTGCCGCAATCTCCGATTATCCCAGAAGGCATAACGGTTGGAGATTTGGTCTCAAGAGGCCGATTTCCCTATCAGGGAATGCTGCGCGGTAAAAACATGGATGATTATAAAGCCGTAGAGGACGCTTTGACGATGACCGGAATTCTTGATTTAGCAGATAAAAATGTGGACGAGTTATCCGGCGGTCAAAGGCAGCGGGTCTGGATCGCTATGGCCCTGGCTCAAAAGACCGATATACTTCTTCTTGACGAACCAACAACTTTTCTAGACATCACACATCAGGTCGAAATATTAGATCTGCTTACGGATTTAAATCACAAATACGGCACTACGATAGTAATGGTTCTCCATGATATTAATCTGTCTGCCCGCTATGCCGATTATATATTTGCAATAGAAAACGGAACCCTTTTGTCAAAAGGAAAGCCAAAAGACATCATCACAAGAGAATTGATTAAGAAAGTATTTCATATGGACTGTACCATTATTGATGACCCTGTATCGGGTTCACCGCTTATTGTACCAATAGGCAGGCATCACAATGTAAAATAGTAAAAAAAAGCAGAGACCTCAAAAGGAAGTCTCTGCTTTATATAGTTATACAATAATCTTATAGTATTATCAACCTTTCACGCTGCCAAGTACCAGACCGGTCGTAAAGTATTTTTGCAGGAACGGATACACAACCATGACTGGAATAGCCCCAAGGAACAACTGCGCGGCACGTCCAGTTCTTGCGTTCATCATGGATAAGAGCTTTGTATAATCCGTACCGGATTTTTGCATCAGCTGTTCAAAACTTTGCAGTAAAGACTGCAGATAGGTCTGCAGAGGATATTTTGTCGGTTCGTTGATGTAGATCATACCGCTGAACCAGTCATTCCAATGACCCACGATGCAGAATAAACCAACGGTTGCCAGTGCCGGCTTAAGCAATGGAAGAAGTACCTTGAGCAGGGCACGGAACGGGCTTGCTCCGTCAATTTTCGCAGCTTCTTCAATTTCTCCCGGCAGTCCTCTTATGAAGTTCATTAATATGACCATGTTATAGACCGGAAGTGCTCCGGGCAGAATCAGTGCCCAGATGTGATTAATCAGACCACATTTTGTGACTACCAGATAAGTTGGAATCATACCTCCATTAATCAACATGGTAATAACAAAAAAAGTCATATAAATATTTCTTCCCTTTAACTCGCTTGACGGCTTGGATAATGGATATGCTGTCAGAACCATCAACACAAGATTCAGAGAAACTCCAAGCGCTACCCGTTCAAATGATACCAGCAGTGCCCGAAAGAATTTCCCGTTTTCCAGTGCGAACTGGTAAGATCTCAATGTAAAATCCACAGGCCAGAAACCGACAATTCCAGCAGATACTGCAGAACTGCTGCTAAATGAAATCGCCAGTAGATTTACAAAGGGAAGCACACAAATCAACGATGTCACGATTAAAATCATATAATTCATAATCAAAAAAACTTTTCTTGGAACACTATTATATATCTGCATTTTTTCCCCTTTTCTGCGCATGCACTCTGCGCATATCAAGTTTGGTCGTATGCTTTTTTAAGAACAAACTTGCTTGTCGAAATCGCCTTTTGATTTCGATTTTTCCCCCTTTTCTGCGCATGCACTCTGCGCATATCAAGTTTGGTCGTATGCTTTTTAAAGAACAAACTTGCTTGTCGAAATCGCCTTTTGATTTCGATTTTTACCAAAGTTTATTTTTAAAAGATACGATACCCCGCTGCTTTATCTGCGAGCACATACGATAATCCGACCATAACACAGGAAATAGCAGATTTGAACATACCGACTGCTGTTCCTACCGAATATTGTGCCTGTTTAATACCAAGTCGATAAACGTAAGTGTCAATGATATCTCCGGATTCATATACAGAGGGAGAATAGAGGTTATAAATCTGATCAAATCCGGCGTTCATGACATTTCCAAGCGCCAGCACACCCATCAGAATAATTGTTGGCATTAGCAAGGGCAGTGTTATATAGATTGTCTGTTTCCAGCGTTTCGCTCCATCGACCATTGCCGCTTCGTAGAGTCCAGGATCAATCCCGGTAAGTGCAGCCAGATACACAACCGTACCAAAGCCAAATCCTTTCCATATATCAGAGATAATCATGGTCCATGGAAATACATCAACACTGCCAAGAAAAGACACCGTCTGGAAGCCCAAAAAATCGAGTGCTGTGTTTACAATTCCATCTGATCCGAGAATATCAAGGAATACGCCTGCCATAATGACCCATGATAGGAAATTCGGCAGATAGACAAGCGTCTGAAAGGTCCGTTTTGTCTTCTGGTTACGTAATTCATTTAAAAGAAGTGCAAAAATAACCGGTACAGCAATACCACCGATTATCTTGAAGATTGCAATATAGAAAGTATTCCAGATTGTTCG
The DNA here is from genome assembly GCA_003249225.1 of Clostridia bacterium. GTDB lineage: Bacteria > Bacillota > Clostridia > Lachnospirales > Lachnospiraceae > SZUA-448. The sequence continues at coordinate 6,095 of QKJQ01000015.1, forward strand.
GGTGAAATACGGCTGACTGAATATGTACTTAAAATTCTCAAGTCCCACCCATTTTGATGAAAATCCTAGACCCGGATTGTATTTTTCAAAAGCTATGATTAGTCCATATAACGGTATATAGCTGAAAATAAAGACCAGAATGACGCCTGGCAAAAGCATCAGATGATACTGCCATTGTTTCTTTAATGTTTTTATCGCTAACCCCTCCAAGTCTTTTTGTATTTTTCCTCATACCTGCGCTGCTTTATGCGCTTTAAATTTTATTTCTTGCTCCCGCTTTTATTGTATTCTTTCCTCGTGCCCATTATACGCAATGTTTTACTGCTGAGACTTTATAACCGCAGCTGCTGTCTGGAGCTAAGTTCCAAACAACAGCTGCCGCATATTCAAAAATTACTTCTGTGAACCGTACATCTCTGTCATAGCCTGTGTCGCAGCATCACCACCGGCTGCTTTCCAATTCTCAACTACAGTATCAAAGTAATCGATACCTTCCACGCCCATTATGATCTTGGTAAATCCTTCTGTCAGAATATCATCGAGTGTAGAACCATAATTAAGGAGTGTTTCAGGTGTTGCGCCCCAAAGCTTGCTCTTAATGTAAAGATTATTATCAAGTACATAGGTCGCAAGACCATAGGAACATTTTTCATTCCCCTGCTGCATGTAATCTCCGGTGCAGGCTGGCGTCTGATTTGCAAGGAATTCCACACTGTTATTGTATTTCTGCCACATACCGCTTGTTGTGAAATTCGAGGTATCTCCAGACTTCAGCGCAGAAGAAACTTCATGATACTGCGTATAATCGCACGCAGGATTCAGGACACGGAATGCACCGACAACGTGTGCCATATCATTGTCTGTAAAAGCAGAGATTGTTGCTGCATCTTCCACGCCGGTCGATTCATCCACCATATAGCCATAGAAATTAAGAAGTTTTATAACAGCTTCCGGATCTTTGCAGTCTTTGCTCACTACAATATAGGAACTGTTTGCAAAGAAAATGGAATTCATAACAGTTTCTCCGGTCGCACTTGGAATCATATAAGGCTCAAAGATTGCCTCAGCGCCAAGATTGCTTACGGTATCTACACCCGGATTATAGCCCCACCACTGATAAAATGGCTGAACACCTACGGTTCCGGACACAACAGCTTCATTCATGGCTGCAAAATCAAGAGTTGCAAAATCCGGATTGATTATTCCCTTCGAATACCAGTCAGCGTATGCAGCGAGAGCGTTCTTCATCTCAAGCTGAACTGAGCCATAAATACAACTTCCATCCTCTGCTTCCAGCCACATATCAGGATGAGCGCCCCAGGCAATTGCAAGAAGATTCAGATAATCAAGAGTCTGATCTACTGCGATGCCATAGCCCCCGTATGTTGACATAAAGGTGTTCATAATGTTCACAAGATCATCCATTGTCTCCGGGTCCTCAAGACCGCAGGCTTCTTTCCAGTCCTTACGAATCCATACATAATCCGGCTGGTCGATGATACCCCAGTGCATCTGAGGAATTCCATAGAATTTACCATCAATCACACCCGACTGATAACTATCGTAATCAGCATTCATATAACCCTTTAACAGATCGGATGCATAGGTATCGAACACTTCTGTCATGTCCATGATCATACCGGCATCAACCAATTGCTGGAGCTGAGCCGCATTTACATGAAATACATCCGGTATCTCCTGTGCTGCTATATCCAGATTGATTTTTGTATCATACTCATCGCTGACCCATTTCGTAGTAACCTCAACATTGAATTTATCCTTATAAGCTCGGATCCATACATTGTTTGTAATGTCATCGCCCTCCGGATAAACAGCGGATGCATATTCACTCGTTACAGTCGATAATGTTACCGTGCTGTCAAAGGGAGCCCAGATGTCGATTGCAGCAGAGGTATCACCGGAAGCATCTTCTGCGCCTCCCGTTGTTTGTGACGAGGAATTCTCATTTCCCTTGTCTGTCCCCGTTGCTGCATTGTTTCCTGAATTGCCACAGGCAACCAGAGAAAACATAAGACTTAAAACCATAAAACAAACCAATATTCTCTTTTTCATAAATACCCTCCTTTTTGTTAATGTGCTTTCAGCATACAGAAAATAACGAACACAAACCATACAATTTTTTTTACTTTTGTATAATTTATTTACTTAGTTTTCATAAAATGCGAAATTTCATAGCCGAAAAAATAAACCTATATTATAATATTGATAACGGAATACGAGGTTCTGGTCCTTCATACCGAAGGAGTAAGAACGACTGTACATCCGTAAAGTATGAAAGGAGAATTCTGGTATGACGTTCAAAAAGACCTTAAATGTATTTCAACGTCTGATTGTGTTATTCCTATTTATGATTCTGCCAGTCACCGTCATCAGTGCGCTGATCATAACCTCCAATCGCAGAAGTCTTGAAAACCAACTGCTGGATTCTACCTACTCCAGTGTATCAAATTTTTCCTCTTCGTTCGACAAAGACATCGAACTGCTGGCAACTTCTATGAAAAATCTTTCCGTCAACAGTAAGGTTGATAAGCTTTGCTACCAATCTGAAATCATAAGTAAATTTGAACTTTCTCAAAACATTAACAGTGTTAGGGAGCTTATAACTCAGATGAAAGAAACACACAGTTTTATTTATAACATCAAGCTGTATATTCATCCTCTTCTTCGTGCTTACAATGCCGCCGGTTATGAACATGGAAGCGTTCAGGTCGTATCAGAAGAGGACTATTCCAGCCTGATTTCCTTACGAAGTCAGTGTACTCCTCTAGTCCTTCGCGGCAATTCTCTTTACCTGATATATTATGCTTCAATCAGTGACACCAGAAGTATTATCGAAGCAGAATTTGATTTACGCAAGCTTGGAAATCATTTTATTGAAAATGCACCGGAAAATTCTTACTATCTGTATTCCTTTGAAGACCGCAATATCATAACCTCTAATATCAGTGATACTGCGCTGCTGTCACAGCTGACATCTTTTTCACCTGATACAGACGCGATCCGCGAAGTAACCTACCATGATGAGATTTATTATGCCTTCACAACGAATCTTCCGGTAAGCGGCACCAACTATACTGTCCTTGTTCCAAACAGGCAGCTCCTTGAGCCATTGCAGGTATATACCTTTATTCTGACTGGCTATATCTTGATATCACTCATCTGCATTGCCTTTTTTCTTTATGGCTGCAACAAGATCATTCACAAGCCGCTTAAAAAACTGATCTTTGCCTTCAGTGCCGTAGAGGTCGGCAATTTTGATGTACGAATTCCTACGGATGGAAGCGAGGATTTCTCGTACCTTTATCATCATTTCAACGACATGACAGAAAAGCTTGATGAACTGATCACCCAGAATTACCACCAGACACTGCTCCTGCAAAAGGCTGAATTAAAACAACTTCAGTCCCAAATCAATCCGCACTTCCTCTACAACAGTTTCTTTATGCTGCATCGTATGATTTTATCCGGTATGCAGGAAGAATCAGAAAATGTATCGAAAATGCTTGGGCAATATTTTAAATACATAACCTATAATCATCAGGATTTAATTCCTCTAAAAAGTGAATATGAACACGCAAAGGTCTATAGTACAATTCAGGCGCTTCGTTTTGACGGAAGAATCGAAGTATACTTTGAATCTCTTCCTGCTGCTTTTGACCAGCTTCTGGTTCCGAAACTGATCCTGCAGCCGCTTCTTGAAAATGCATTTTCCTACGGACTTGAGAACAAGGAAAACAACGGAATCCTTCGAGTTCGTTTTGCACCGGAGGAGAACAAGATTAAAATCATAGTAGAAGATAACGGAAATGACCTGACCGATCAAACGCTTTCTGCTATCACAAAAAATATGAGCGAAATGAATGGACTCGATACTTCGACCGAAATTACTGCTTTATTCAATATATATCGCCGCATCCGCATATATTCAGATAAACAGAGCACCATGACGGTTGACCGTTCTGAACTTGGTGGAATGCGCGTTTCCATTTCTCTTTGCCTGTAAAAAAATGTACCGATTGGAGAATCCATGTACCGAATACTGATTGTTGACGATGAACACCATATTGTGAACTGGCTAAGCTCATTACTTGAGCAGAATGAACTGAATCTTGAAGTCCTGAAAGCCTATAAAGGCTCAGATGCATTAAAAACACTTACCGAATACAGAATTGACATTGTACTGCTGGATATAAAAATGCCTGGCTTGAATGGGCTTCAGGTCGCTGATTACATAGCAGACTTCTGGCCTGCCTGCCGTATCATCTTCCTGACAGGTTTTAATGATTTTGATTTTATCTATAAAGCCAATAAGATGAAACACACTTCGTATCTGTTAAAGACCGAAGAAGATCAGGTCCTGCTCTCTGAAATTGCATCCACGATAAGAGATATTGAGAAAGAACACCGTTTGCAGTTACAGCAAAAAATTGCACAGCAAAAAGATTTCCTTCTTAACTATTGGCCACAAAAAGAATTCATAAAAGATATCCTGGCCGGAAAGCCTGTTGACAGAATCGCAGACAGCTTTCAAATAACACCGAACAGCTTTTCTCTTAGTACGGAGGAGTCTGTTTACATTGCCCTTTGTCATATAAAATGGAGTGACTCCAATTCAGATGCAGACATGCTTCATTTGAACCACATTCTTATCCTTAATCAGACAATCGAAGTAATGCTTCAGGATATGTATCCGTTTGTTTCCATCGATCTTAGCAAAAACACCTATCTTTTTCTGTTCCAGAGAAATAAAGGTAATTTACATAAAACGAAACAGGACCCGGTCCTGTTCTTAAAAGAATCCTTTAATGCCGCTGCTGCGCAGATGAAACATTGTATTTCAACTGTATTGTGCTCTTTTTCCGTCAACTGGCAGGAGCTGGTCTCTGTTTATGAATCCATGCAGGATTACTTTACGAACCAGGTCAACAAACAAAATCTGTCACAGTCCTATACTTACGTGGTGACAGAAAAAATGCTCTCTTCTTTAGCGCTCGGCGATATTACCACAAAGAATAAGACCTTTATTCAGCAGGCACTGTATGAATTATCCCATAATTTATACCAGGGTGAATTTGGCAAGTGCCGTATGTCACTGAAAGAACTTCAAAAAACATATACGCAGAGCAAAAGCATGCACTCCCTGCCTTTGATTGAACTTTATTTTTCAATATCCACACATTTTATGAAATACATCGTTGATTATAATTTAAATGAGGCGATATCATCACACATAGGTCTGTATCCATTATATTTTATCAATGAGTTTGACACCTGGGACAAGGCTTTTGATTATCTTTGCAGACTCACCGGTGTACTGGAACAACTGAACCAGACTTCAGAAAAGGATATCACACAAAAATTAGTCGATACCATGAAACAGTATATTGCAGATCATCTGACTTTTGAACTCACACTCACAGAGTTATCCGAAGTTGTTAATTACAATCCATCCTACATTTCCAGAATCTTTAAAAAGCAGACCGGAATCAGCTTATTTGACTACATCAATGCAGAGCGTATCAATCATGCCAAGCATCTATTGCGCGATACTGATCTTCCCATTAACACAATTGCCGGAACCATTGGTTTTGATACCTCGCAGTATTTTTCCATTGTATTTAAGAAAACGGTAGGAATCTCTCCGAGAGAATATCGAATGCAGCAATTGATCTAGTCTGATTTTTGTTTTCACTGACTTTTTCGTGCATCAAATGCTAGGTCTTCTTTTGAAAATCTGATAGAATACGCTTGTAAGACATCAACTGATCAGTGACTTACCCCTTAAATTAGCAGGCTTATGACGGAGCATTTGCCTGTGCTGCCTCAGGCAATTCCAACTAGGTTGTCCTTTGTCTCTGAGGAAAGCAATGATACACTCCGCATGGAGGAGCTAAATGGATTGGCTTGAACGAATGAATCTGGCAATTGACTATATAGAAAAAAATCTGAGTGATGAGATTTCCTACGATAAGGCGGCACAGATCAATTGCTGTTCGGTTTATCATTTTCAAAGAATGTTCTCCTTTATAACCGGAGTACCTCTCTCAGAATATATCCGCCGTAGACGTATGACCCTAGCTGCCTTTGAACTCCAGACAACCGACCATAAGGTGATTGATCTGGCACTCAAATATGGTTATGAATCACCGGAAGCTTTCAGCAGAGCATTTAAAAAGCAGCATGGCATTATGCCAATTCAAGCACGAAACACAGGCATTGCTTTAAAAGCCTATCCCAAAATGACCTTCTCCCTATCAATCAAAGGAGATATTGAAATGAATTACCGAATTGAAGAAAGAAAAGAATTTGAGATGTTTGGAGTTTATGGCATAATCAGTAACGATATGGAGCAAGCTTTTACCAATGTACCTGCCTTTTGCAGAAAATGTGATGAGGATGGTACAGTAGATAAAATGAATGCGCTGCTCGGTCGTTTTCCTGACAGCTATCTGCATGCTGCCCTTTATGATCATACAGACGAAGGGTTTTGCTACATGATCTGTTACTATGCCCCTCCTGCCTTACCGATCCCCCCTGGATTTACAAGGCTGCAGGTACCGGCTCACATCTGGGGCGTATTTCCCACAACACCCTCCGGTATACAAGACGTCTGGCGCCGTATTTATTCTGAATGGTTCCCTACTTCTGAATACGAGCAGGCACCGGGACCAACCTTCGAAATGTATTACGGACAGGCAGCTCATGAGAACGGAATCAGTGAAGTATGGATTCCACTAAGAAAAAAGACACAAAAGTAATTGAACACTTTCCATTGTATTAATATAAAATCATAAAAAACCTCACAGGAAAATACTTAGTAGCATTTCCCTGTGAGGTTCGTTTATGTATAGCTCTGACCCTGTGCCTTCCACAAATCTTCTGGGTGATTCGTCAATATCCGTTCCCTTTATTTCGGTCTTCTTACTTTTGCCTTCCTATTTTTACTAGCAGAAATGGTAAGAATCAGCTTTTCTTTCTGACCGGATAACACACTTCGGTAACAAGCTCCTCCATATTCTTTGTTTGAGCCGGGCTGACATGATATATGCAGAACATGGCTCCGTTAAATTCATAATCATTATCCCGTACCCAGGAAGCAACGACCTGGTTCACAGCAGTTATCTGATCATAACTTCCTTTATAGACAGCGGACGCTATAACAACCTCCGGCTCCGTCTTAAAAGTAACGTGTTCTGTATTCCTGTAACTTCCCTTCACTGACACCTGGATCTCAACATCCACGTCCTTATCTCTAAAATCCTCATCATGAAAAATAGCCAGTGACATACATGGTTCTTCCATCTGTAATGACAACGAGGCTGTTTCTGCTGCCATAGTATTCCACAGAACCCCTTCCTGGTCGTAAGTCGGAAGTATACTCCTGACTGACGCAACATATCTTTGTGGCATAACCTTTGCTGTTACATTATAATTCATGGCATTATCATCCTTTCTCAGCCTTTCAAAAGCTGAATCAAGGAGCTGTATTCGCATGCGTACCTCTTCCTCTTCTGCAAGAAGCTCTGCTCTTTTTATCTTCAGATAATCGTTTAGTGCCGCTGGATCTGCATAATTAATCATGATTTCACGAATAACGAAAAGTCCAAAGCCCATTTGCCTGAGTTCGGTTATACGACAGGCTGTGGCAAGCTGCTCCTCCTTATAGTACCGATACCCGGTAAAGGTATCAATCTGCGCCGGCCGTAATACATCGATTTCATCATAATACCGCAGCATACGAATACTGATCCTCGACAGCTTTGAAAAGTCACCTATTTTCAGCATTTTACATCTTTCCTTTCATGGCCATGCTGTGCTGGCTGAATTAGTAATTTCTTCAACCGCATCCTTGCAAGTTTATTTTGATCAAGGTTGTTTCTGAGCTCATTTTTACTATAAAGTATACCACAGTGTCAGAGTCAACCCTTACGTTTATGATTCTGGTATTGCAAGTGTATATAGTGCTTTACAATCCAAAGGCAATGGGCTAAACTACCTTTGACACTTACAGTATTTTATGGATTGAAACACGATTGTCACAAAATCTTTTGAGCCAGCGCAAAGTGATTCATTATTTGGGAGGTAGTAACATGAAAGAACAACTGTTATCTATGCTGATTCAGGCAGATATTTTCACCGCAGAAGAACCAGACAGCAAGAAAATCAATGAAATGGATCCTAAGAAACTATACAAAGATAAGGAAGGAAGGAAACTATTCGTAGACCATTATGATTTTACAAACGAAGAAATCATAATAGCATTATTAGCCAAGCAGACCCTCCATCTAAAACATATAAAAATCATTGTTATTACTTCGTTTATCCTTGGCCTTCTTGGAATTATCCTGGCACTATCTTTGCAATGATTTAATATTCATCTTCCGTACACATAAGGATTCTCTCATCAATTCTCCTGACCACACTTATGGTATAGGCTTTAAAGTATTTCAGCCAGAAGTAATAAGCCGTTGGATTGATGGTCTCAAAATCAACACCAAGTGTCTGTATTCCTGACTTGGCTAGTTCTGTTTCTGCAAAGTTCAATAAATTCAGCATGATTTTGTTTCCTCGAAATTCCGGCAGACAAAAAGCTCCCGTAATGTGCCTGTACTTCTTCCCAGTTGCAAGAAAGGTCTCGCCTTCTTCTGTAATTTTAAGATAGGCACAGATCTGTCCCTCATAAAGCGTAACAAAAATTCTTGCATTTTCCTCTGCGCATAAATCAAGGAAACGCTCCTTCGTATGCAGGGTTCGGTTCATAAAAAAAGGACTTTTCCGATAATGTGCATTCAGCATTGCATCAAGAGGATAAGCCAGTTCTCGTTCCTCTGCCTCAAGTTCTTGATATCGGAAGCCCTCCTGAGACACGATCGGATGCTGTTCTACGCGCTTGATTGCGTCCATACAGCGCATACCAAATCCATTTCGAAAGAACATCTGCAAGACTTCCTGATCAAAGGCATACAACCCAATTGCATGGGACACAGCGCCTGCCAATACCCATTTCTTTGCTGCTGCCTGGTACATGGCTTCATAGATTCCAGCGCGGTTCTCATTCCCCGCCGCATGCGCTCCCATCGGAGAGAACTGACCCCTAACATCCGTCGAGCCAAAGATCTTATCTATGGGTGGATAGCTGCACAAGAATCCGACCATGGTATCGCCTTCAAAAGCAGCCACCCCAAGACTATTTTCTGCAAACCAGGTCAGTTCGGGAACACTGGCTGTCAAAGGAAGCTCCGTCACAAACTCTCTTTCCCTCTCATAATCACTGCGTGCAAGGCGCATGGCTTCTTCACAATGTTCTTTTGTAAAATTAATGATTTTCATTCCATTCTCCATTCTGATTCTGTATTCCATCTGATATAATATGGTATGATAACAGGGTCATAAGGTCATGCGATTCATGCTTACATGAATAAGTATGACTTTGAGACCCGTAAAACACGAAAAAGCAGCCAAGGAATGACGAGTTTCGAGTGTTTTAGGATTGTGAGAGCACATCGTGCATGACAATCCGCACGTATCAGGGGGCAAATACCTTTTGACCCAACATCTATAGAAGAATCATCTGCTTCTTTTTTATTATAACCGAAGAAAGGATCCGGTCACATTATGAATACCACCCCTGAAATCTATACCATTAATGATATTGCTTTCATGACAGGCTTTACGACCAGAACGCTTCGCACCTACATTAAAAATGGGCTGCTAAAAGGGACTTGCCTCGAAAATAAGTGGATCTTTTCTGCTGAAAACTTTCAGGATTTTCTGAGAGAGCCATACATACTTGAAGGTATAAAGATAAAGTATAACAACCTGATTAAGCAGTATCTGCAGGGTGATCCTCTGCATCCAGAACTTGGTATCTTTCATTACGACCTGCCGGGAACGATGGATGAACTGCTGGTGATTCTTGCAGATATAATGCCTCTGGTCAGTGGAAAAAACATTCCGTTCCTGCGTTATTCTTACTATTACGATGAGAAACAGCAGAAAGGCCGATTCCTTTTCATTGGAGAGCTTTCCTTGATTCAGGCTGCGGTGGATATCCTGCAGCTAGGAAAAAGCCGTACATTTTCAAATTGAAGCGACCTATTGCCTCTGCTATTCTGTAAAAAACGGATGTGCCATGGCACAGGAATGAGGCAGAAAATGACTTCAATGACATTAAAAAAACTTTACGCAGCACTGGAGGAGACCCTGGAAACCATAGATTTTGCAAAGCTTTGGCCGGGTTTTCATCGCTATCCCTTTGCCTTATATAACTCAGCAATGGTGATTCTGGAGGGGAAAGACATTCAAAAGACCGATGAGTTTCTGGCTAATACCGCAATTCTATACCGGGGTCATTACCTTGCCATCTGGCAGCTGGACGACGGTTCTCTGGATGAATATTATGATGCCTCTGCATTTTTGATTCTTACAAGTAAAATCATTCATGAAATGTTCCATGCCTTCCAGTATGAGTCAAAGGAAAAGCGCTTTGCCAATGAGCTGGAAGCTCTTACAAGATATCGTTATTCACCAGATTATATGCAGGTAAAACACGAAGAAGATCTGCTGTTGTGCCGATTGACCGAATGCTTTTCGCAGCGTATGTTAAATGAATTTCTTGTTCATAGAATGTTTCGTCAAATCGAATACCCTTACGAATATCGTTACGAAGCCTCCATAGAAGCAATCGAAGGTTCTGCTTCCTTTGTGGAACTCCAGGTACTAAAACAATGTAACGACACCTTGTATACAATGAGGCTCCGGGAAATCCTCGCACAGGTCAGCACATTTTCCAATTTGATTCCGATTCGCATAATCAGCTATGATATCGGTGCCTTATTTCTTACTGTATGCAAGGAGCAACAACTTGATATCAACTGGCTGATTGGGCCAATGGATGATATATTTTATTCAGGGCTAATTGATTTGGTCAGCTATCAAAAAAAGGAGTACCCGGTATCACCTGACATCAAGGCTTTTTTTGATGAAGATCAACGAATGCTCCGATCGAAATTCGATGATATACTTCAACACCCTGCTGCCGTATGGCAAGGTGATTTTGAATTACTGGGTCTGAATGTGTATTCTGCAAGATATCTGGACGGGTACGTTTTTTCCGAGCATTTTATCGCTTACCGGGATGGTGCCACCCCCATTTCACAATGGGGAAATTTTCTCTGTGCATTACAGGGTCCAAAGGTCGTAAAAGTCTATAAAGAAGCTTGATCGTACTGGTTACCTTTATTCATCGACTACTTCGCGTGCACTAAGACCCTCCCGTCATCCGGGCCTTTGGCATCGATCGTTTTGCTTCGACTGTTCCATAATCATGTTTCCTTATGCGGCAGCATTTTCGACGCAGTATTGTTATATATCCATAATCAGTGCAGGTTTGAATTTCAAATAATCTGCCGACACCAGCTTATATTCAATCCCGTTTACTACACCATGAAAGCTTTCGAGATAACCGAATTCTCCGTGGCTGTGGGAGTAGATCAGCTTGCTGGCACCATACGCCTCGGCCATCCTGGTAAACGGACTTTCCATCTCACCAATGGTCGTTGGCGGATAATGCAGGAAGATAATGAACTTTTGAAAGCCGGCTGCCTTTGCCGCCTCAAGAGATATTTGCAGTCGGCTTACCTCGCGGTCTCTGATTTTGTAAAAATGTTCTTCGCTGTCTTTCCACTCGTAACAGTAGCCTTTTGTTCCGACCAGCGCATATTCGCCATATGGATAGAAATTATTCTGCAGGAAGAACATTCTGTCTTTGTACATTTCGTTAAGACGTTCCGTCTTCTTTGCTTCCCAGAACATATCGTGATTTCCGCGCAACAGTACCTTCTTCCCCGGAAGCGCTTCAATGAAAGCAAGATCGCTCTCGCTTTCACTTAAATTCCTGCCCCAGGAGTGATCTCCAGGTATCACGAACGTGTCTTCTTCGCTGATTCTCCTCCGGCAATATTTTTCAATTTTCTTCACATGGTTTTTCCACACACTGCCAAACACATCCATGGGTTTATCCACGGAAAATGACAGATGAAAATCGCCCATTGCATACAGTGCCATACGAAACTCCAGATTGAATGGTTGGTGGCAGACATACCGTTGGTTATCTGGTTATCCTGTTATCTCGTTATCTTGTTATCTGTTATCTGTTATCTGTTATCTGTTATCTGTTATCTCCATTATATCACGCTTAGCGCTTCCTGCCATCTGGTAAAAATAAACCACCTAACTATTTCACTTCTTTTCCCGAATCAAAAGCGACAGTACCAGAGGTCATGCTTCACTGCTGTTCTTTTCATTCTCCATACATTTTCGTATCATTTTTTCAAAGGATTCCTCAAATCGGTCATCATCTTCCCGTGTCCTTTTTGACGGTCCTTTCAAGTGGTGCTTTGCTTTAGCACGCCTTGCTTCTTTTGTAATATGCCTCTCCATCAGCAGCTGATCAATGTTCTCGTTCGTATACCATCTGCCGGACTGATGAATTGAACAGGCTCCTTTTCCAAGCGCCATCGCCGCAACACCATAATCCTGTGTAACAACAACGTCTCCCTTTTTGCACAGATTGACAAGGGCAAAATCAACCGCATCCGCACCTGCATCAATTACTTTCACTTCGCTGTACTCCGACGAAAGAATGTGATTGGTATCACAGAGCAGACATACCGACAGTGCATATCTTTTCGCTGTATTTTCAATGATCTTCACGACCGGACATGCATCCGCATCGACATAAATCTTCATAACTCACCTCATTCCTGTTCTAAGAGCGTCTGCATGATGATAATGTCATAAAGCTCTGTTTTTGATGTCACACCGGTCCTTATGAATTTATTTTTCGTCCAGAAGTGTTCACTTTGCGGATTTCCTTTTGCAAATCCAAGTCTTACTTTTGTATAGCCTTCTCCCTTTATCCAGCGTTTCACTTCGTCAATAATCATACTGCCTGTGTTTTGTCCCTGAAATCCCTTGTTCATCATAAAGAACCCTATAAAGCAGGTTTCTTCGTCCGGATACTTTAGAATCAGATCCAATACTGCGACCAGCGTATTATCCTCCCAGAAGCCAACATAATATTTATCCTGATATGTCTTCCCCTTCGGCAGTGCGGCCAGATCATCCTGAATGCTTTTTATGGTCACCATCGGCGGACAATACTGATAATACATGGGATTCTCCAAACACAGCGCATATACCTTTCCGATATCAGCAGCCTCCACTTTTCTCACATTGTATTTTGTTGATAATTTCTTAATGTCCATCTCTTACTCTCCACATTCCCTCTGACTCACGCGTACAAATACACTATTTCTTGCATTTACTCGCTGTTTTCGTTACACTTTTCTTTACACTTACTTACTTTTCGAATACCGCATACCTTCACGCTCCATAATGCCTTCCGATATCATATCACGCCGTATCGTGCAAAAATCAGCATGAAATCTTTCTATGATCTCATTTACTTCCTTTTCTTCATAAACACGGTCTGCTTCAAATGATTTTGCTATCTCTTCCAAACAGATCCGTTCCTTTTTTCGCTGCGCGGGAATGGATTTTAACCTTCCGTATTCAAAAAATGACATAAGAACTTTTTTACGGTATGCTTCTTCTCTTTGCTTTTGTTCTCTTGCTTCGTCCGACTCTTCCTTTATGATATCAATAATATTCGTCATAAAGATCTCCTGGCGTAAAGAATACATCGTATAATACTGATCCTTGTACGAGGTGACAGCTCCTGCATCCTCCAGTTTTTTCATGTGAAAGGAAATGGTTGCTGCTGTAAGTCCCAGTCTTTCCGCCAGTCTTTCTGCATACATATCTTCCTGCACGAGATTTTTCAGGATCTGAAGCCTTGACTTATCGGCAAGACACTTGAATAATCTGATTGCTTCCGCTTCTATCATATCCTACCTCCCGCAGCTTCTGATTGATCTCCTGTATGGTACAGAGCTTTACCTCTTCGATTACTTTCTTTTCAATGTCATCATGTTCTTCTGCCATCTGCAACGAAAGCTCCCAGTTCCCGGCCAGCTTATCTGTCTTTTCAAGATAAGCATCTGTTACATTCTCAGGTGATTCTTTCTTTGCTGTCACTTCATAAAGAGTACGTGCTATTCCAAAAATATTGCTTCGAATCCTAACAAGATTTGATTCATCTTTTCGATCCGCAGCTATAAGTTCCTGCTCTTCTTTTTGTAAATCTTCCATGCTGCTATCAATATATTCTATAAAATCTTTCAAAATACCCTCTTTCCTGCGCATGTTTTCAGCGCATCTCAAGTTTGAACGAGCGGTTTCGGGCGAGGCGCAAACTTGCAATTTGAAAGTGCTCTTCTTTCAAAATACCCTCTTTCCTGCGCATGTTTCCAGCGCATCTCAAGTTTGAACGAGCAATTTATTTTGATGTTTATCTAATTAGATGAGTTTACTATATCATACCATGGTTTCCTTTGTCAATATCTATTTTGATGTTCATCTAATTGATTTTGTGAGAGATTCCCCGCTGTACATATTATCCATACGTGTTATAATTAGTTATTGCAAAAGCGGAGGGAACACCTATGATCCAGAAGGAAGAACATGAATTGCACAATTTACCGATAGAATTAACAGAAATACTGCATGGTTACCAATCTATAAAAGACAGCATCGGCTGCTCATCGGCCCGAGTGTATAAATTCCAAAAAGATGGCCACGCCTTATTTTTAAAGATCGATACTATAAATGAAGAAATGCGTCGCGAATATGAAATCATTCAATGGCTGCACAAAAAACTTCCGGTTCCCGAAATAAAGCATTTCTCAGAGAGAGACGGACTGGTCTACTTCCTCACAGAAGAAGTAAAAGGACATATGACCTGCACATGTCCCGCCGACGAATTAGAAAAACCCTATGAGCAAACGGTATGTCTGCTGGCCGATGGATTGTTACTGCTCCAAGCTGTAGACATAGCGGACTGTCCCTTTCAAAATACGCTGGATCAAAAACTATCGAAAGCACTTTATAACATAACGCATGGCCTTGTTGACCAAAATGACTGGGAAGCAGAGAATTCTTTTAAAACACCGATGGATCTATACCAATATCTTCTTATGAACAGACCCATGGAAGAACTTTATTTCACGCATGGCGACTACTGTCTCCCCAATGTGTTTGTGGATGGTAAGAGTATCACCGGCTTCATCGACCTTGGCCGTGCCGGAATCGCAGATAAATGGCAGGACATCGCTTTGTGCGTACGCTCCCTGCGCTATAATCTGAGAAAAGAAGAAAAAAGAGAAGAATACATCAATCTTCTCTTTAAACACCTGAAAATCAGTCCCGACTGGAAAAAAATCGAGTATTATATTCTGCTGGATGAGCTCTTCTGACTGACTTCCGATTTTCTTTTCGAGGAGATGAACAGACCTAGTAACGTCAATGCGCTACCAAGAATAAGCATTGGCGTTATTTTTTCGTGTAAGATAATGACCGATGTAACAATCGTCACCACCGGAACCATATAGATATAAACACTCGTTTTTACCGCTCCCAAAAGTCGGACCGCAGAATTCCAGGTCACAAAGCAGGCTGCGGATGCTCCTAAACCAAGGAACAACAGGTTAAAGATAACAACCGGTTTTAAAAATATTTCAGGTGACCAGGTATGCTTACTAAATGCCCAGACCGGAAGCACGAACAGGATTCCATAAAAGAAGACCCGTCTGGTCGTTAGGATGGTAGAATGCCCAAAGCTGCTGATTTTCTTTGTAATAACAGAATAGCAGGCCCATACGAAAGCTGCCAGTAAAGCAAGAAATTCACCAATTGGATGAATCTCAATACTGCTTCCCTGAAAGCTGATCAGAACAATTCCTGACATGGCGATTAGGAAGCCAATGAAAAAGGACAGACCTGTCTTTTCTTTGTCTTTTAGAACAAGCAGGGAAACCAGTGCTGTAAAAAAAGGCGCCGCTGATATAATTACACCGACATTGGAAGCCATCGTAAAGGTCAGTGCTATGTTCTCAAAAAGATAGTAAAGACAGATGCCGAACAGTCCGGCAAGGGCAAAATGTATTTCCTGTTTCAGGGTCGTTCCTTTTAATCGTTTGGGCGCAATAAGCAGTAAGGCCAAAAATCCCAGCACAAAACGAAATAACAGGATTTCCACCGGCTGAAGTTCTACCAGCAGCAATTTTGTTGATATAAAAGTGGTTCCCCATAATACTATGGTCAGTGCAGCTGCAAGGTGTCCCTTGACCATGGTCGTTTTTCCTGTTGTTATCCCCTTCATTTCTGCTGATCTTATTGTCGTATTTTTCATTTTATGGTTCCTGCCTGTTCTTTTTTAATAAAAATATCACGGTATACTGCGGGTGACAGACCAATGAAGCTGCTGAAATAATTCGTGAAATGACTTTGGTCTGAAAAACCGGTCTGCAGTGCCGCATCGATTGGCATCACCCCTTGTGCCAGCAGCTGCTTCGCTTTGTTAATTCTTATGTTCACCAAATAACGATAGGGCGTAACTCCCTTTGTCTTTGTAAAGGCGCGCAGCAGGGTTGATTTGCTTAAGGACGCCCACTCACAGATCTCCTCTAAAAGGATTCGTTCTTTATAATGCTCTTCCATGAACGCACAGGCTTTTTCAATCTCACTGCCACATTCCGGCAGATTAGTCTCAAAGGGCTGTCCATACTTTTGAATCAATACGGATAAAAAAAGGAGCAGATTTTCTTCTTTTTCAAATTCTTTTGATCCTTTCATGATCATATCATGAAACGCTCTCATGTAGCCCGCAGCTTCTTCATCCACTATGACATTTTCTGAAAATCCCGGCAGTACCCTCTTTCCTGTAACTTCTTCTGCCAATTGAATCATCACATCTTTGGTGATGTTCAGCCCCCTGTAATCAAAACATGTCTCCATGTTCTTTGTACAGGCATGATTATCCTCCGGCTGAAAGATCATGATATCACC
The DNA here is from genome assembly GCA_003249225.1 of Clostridia bacterium. Taxonomy (GTDB): domain Bacteria; phylum Bacillota; class Clostridia; order Lachnospirales; family Lachnospiraceae; genus SZUA-448. The sequence continues at coordinate 23,084 of QKJQ01000015.1, forward strand.
TGCTTTAACAACATACTCACTCTTTCTGCAGAAAAGGCATCTTTCTCCCTCTTCGATCAAACCAAATACATAATGCTCATGAAAATGATTCGGAAATGGCTGCACTACACCCTTCAAACGATAGGCTTCGATCTGCAGCTCGTCATCCGCAACAACAGTTTTCTCCACTTTATTCATCGGAATTTCCTCCTTGCCCTGTCATTTTACAGGAAACACTTTCAAGAAGCTTGTAAGATATCTTCATTTTGTATGGCTATCTTCATCTGGTCAGAGACCGTGTAATTGTTTTACTTCATTTATTAGAGGCTGTATCACAGTTAACTTCATTTACATAATAGCAGCTTTATAATTCTTGCTCTTTACTCAAAAAGTATAAGTCCGCCTTTTTTCTGGAACCCTGTCTCCCATAGATCCTTCAGCGAAATACTGCGATGGCTTCCATAGGTAACCACTTTCACAAAAAAGCTTTCTCCCCGCTCTTCGTATCCGGTCAGCAAAAACCAATGCCACACATAATCCCGCAAAGCAGGATTCTTGTGATGCAATACAAGACAGGGAATCAAAAAACCGGCATCGATCTGTTTGCGTACTGCATTTCTTGCTTCTTCATAAGATGCCTCCCCGGAAAGCTCACGTACCTTCCGGCTTGTATTCTTTTGTGAAGCAAAATAAGCCTCAATACCTTTCCGGTAGATCTCCAGGGTATTAATACCTTCGATTCTGGGTTTCAGGAAAGGCTTCATCTTTCCAGTAAATTTGATATATTCCTTTTCATCGACTCTGTAATTTATCCTTTGAAGTTCCGCATCGCTATCGTTCTCATTAATAGACTTATTCGCTTCTATCTCATAGGGATACAATTCTTTATCGCCATTATAGATTGCAAAACATACACAGCTGTCACATGCTGTTACAGCAGCACAGCCGCCAAAATACATAACAAAATTCTTCAGCTTATTCTGATTTCCGCCATAGGAGCTCCCAACGGTAAAGTACGGCAGTTCTTTTTTCATAGGCACCTCATTTCTGTCGGTTGACATAGTACAACACCTTTTAACAGTTGCATTGGAAATAAAGCTATTATAGCCGCATAAGGATAAGATTACAAGAGAACAAAAAAGAATGCTGTTCCGTAAAGTTCTGAGAACTATCCTATAAAATAGAAAACAGCTCTGCAGTCTTATGACCTGCAGAACTGTTCTGATAATAATTTTTTCTTGCTACGAACAAAATGGCACTGCTTATGGAACCTGTTCAGTGAGCAGTAAATTTTTCGTAAGCTGTATGTTTTCTGTATGCAGTATATGCCGAGCCTTCGTAAATCATGTCTTGATGCAATGTAATGAATATTTTACGCTCCAAGGTATGCTTTCTTTACATTCTCATCCTTTAACAGATCAGAAGCTTTGCCACTCATGCTGATTGAACCAGTTTCCAAAACATAAGCACGATCCGCAATAGACAATGCCATCTTTGCATTCTGTTCAACGAGCAGAACAGTGATTCCATTTGCATGCAGAGTCTTAATGATTTTAAAGATTTCTTTTACCAGCAGCGGTGATAATCCCATGGATGGTTCATCCATCAGAACAATCTTCGGATTGCTCATAAGCGCACGGCCGGTTGCAAGCATCTGCTGCTCTCCACCGGAAAGTGTGCCTGCAGACTGCCTGCGGCGCTCTAACAGTCGCGGAAAATATTCAAATACCATATCCATGTTCTTTCGGATCACCGCTTTATCATTCAGTATGAAGGCTCCCATCTCAAGGTTCTCCTGAACTGTCATATCACGGAACACATGTCTTCCTTCCGGAACATGAGCCATTCCCATAGAAATGATTGTATTATCTTTTGCTTTTCGCAGGTCTTTGCCATTGTATTCAATGATTCCGGACTGTGCTTCCTTTAAATGTGTAATCGTATGCAGTGTTGTTGTCTTTCCCGCTCCATTTGCGCCGATTAAGGATACAACTTCTCCGTCATTTACCGTAAGACTTATATCATGAAGTGCATGAATGGCACCATAAAATACGTTCAATCCTTCTACTCGTAACATTATGCGCCCTCCTTTGTATCATCTTCCACGTCCATCTCATCATCCGCACCAAGGTAGGCTGCGATAACTTTTGGATTCTCTGCGATTTCTTTCGGAAGTCCTCTGGCAATGGTAACACCATAATCAATAACAACAATTCGTTCGCAGATCTTCATAACAAGACTCATGTCATGTTCAATCAGAAGAATTGCAATACCAAAACGTTCTCTGATTACATTGATGCAGGATAACAGTTCTGCCGTCTCTGTTGGGTTCATTCCGGCGGCCGGTTCATCTAAGAGCAACAGCTTCATTCCGGTAGCAAGAGCTCTTGCGATTTCAAGCTTTCTTTGCTGTCCATAAGGAAGGTTATTTGCTATATAATCAGCTTTGCTTTCAAGGTTAAAGATCCGTAGCAGATCGATTGCTTTTTCCTTGATTTCTTCTTCATCCTTCCAGTACCTCGGTGCACGGAAAAATGCATCTGCCAGCTTGTACTTATAGTTCATTTCGAAGGCTACCATAACATTCTCAAGCACAGTCATAGATTTGAACAGACGAATGTTCTGAAAGGTTCTTGCGATTCCTGCACGAACGACTTCATGCATTTTCTTTCCATTCATTTTATCGCCATTTAAGAAAAAGGCTCCTTCCGTCGGCTGGTAAACACCGGTAAGAAGATTGAAGACGGTTGTTTTTCCAGCTCCATTGGGTCCGATTAGTCCAACCAGTTCTCCTTCGTTAATGGTAATATTAAAGTCATCTACTGCTTTCAGACCACCGAAAGCAATTCCAAGATGCTTTGCTTCTAGTACAGGAGTGTTCATTTACTGCACCTCCTTATCTTCTTCGGAAGCTTTTGATGCTTCCACCTCTGCTTTTATTGCATGCAGTGACGGTTCTTTTTTGCCCATGATCCTGTTAAGTAATCTTGTTACTGAGATTTCATAAGTTCCCAGAAGACCAGTCGGCTTATAGACCATTACAATGATTAATGCCACAGAATAAGCAAGCATACGATAATTCGAAAACTCACGCAGCGCTTCCGGTAATGCGGAAAGGGAAATCGCTGCGATAACGGAACCGGTAAGAGATCCCATTCCACCAAAAACTACCATAATTACATATTCGGTTGATTTCAGCCAGCCAAAAGATGCTGCACTTAAGGACCCAATGTAGTGAGCAAAAACACCACCTGCTATACCAGCAAAGAAAGAGGATACGGTAAATGCAAGTACTTTATAGAAGGTGACATTAAGTCCTGAAGCACTGGCAGCAATATCATCGTTACGGATAGCAATGATCGCGCGGCCATATTTTGAACGAATGAAGGTAAACATCAAAGCTACGGATACTACCATGACCCAGAATACAACGTAAAGATTGGCGATACGGTTAATACCGACCAGGGCCTGTCCTGCGGATCCTTCTGAGAAACCTTTTCCACCAAGAAATTTTAAGTTCTGGATAACAACACGGATGATCTCACCAAAACCCAACGTAATAATGGCAAGGTAATCACCGCGAAGACGCAGAGCCGGAATACCAACCAGTACGCCAAATATTGCAGCAAGAATGCCGCCGGCCAGCGTAGCGATCAAAAATCGTAAGGTATCCGGTGCACCATCACCAACAAGTATGTTGGCACTGGCCATTGCTTTTGTAATCATAGCAGCTGTATAAGCTCCGATTCCCATAAACCCGGCCCCACCAAGTGCAATCTGCCCAAGATAACCAACGGTTATGTTCTGAGAACATGCCATGATGATTGAAATACAGCAAACCATCAGGATTCCCTTTATGTAATTAGATAATATGCCTGTTTCACATAATACTATTAATATTCCAAACACAATGAATAGAACAACAAAATTTATGATTGTAGATTTCATACTCAATTTCTTCATTCTGCCCACCTACACTTTCTCGCCAATGTTTTTTCCGAGAATACCGGAAGGCTTCACAAGTAAAACAACAATAAGAATACCAAATACAATTGCATCTGAAAAGGCTGATGTAATAACTCCACCAGTTAAGTCCCCAATATAAGCTTTGCTAAGACTCTCCACAAGTCCTATAACAATCCCCCCAAGCATTGCCCCCGGAATACTACCTATACCACCGAGAACAGCAGCAACAAAGGCTTTCAGACCAAGCATCGCGCCGATTGTCGGTGTTGCCTGTGGATAGGATGCACAATACATCAAGGATGCAACTGCTGCAAGTCCTGATCCAATGGCAAATGTCATTGTTATCGTTCTGTTTTTATTGATTCCCATAAGAATAGCCGCCTGACCATCCTCTGAAACTGCTCTCATGGATTTTCCAAGTCTTGTTTTCCGAACAAAGAACTGCAATGCGATCATAACGGATACACCAATAATGATGGTTAAAATGGTATTACCATTCACTTTAACTTTACCAATAATCATATCCGGAAAGGTAAAAATAGTTCCCACCGGCTTTGGTGCAGCACCAAAAATCGTCTGTGCAAGATTCTCAAGGAATAAACTCATGGCAATTGCTGTAATCAAAGCTGACATGTTTGTTCCTTTTTTTCTAACAGGCTTATAAGCAACTTTTTCCACTGTAATACCAACTAACACACAAATTGCGATTGCCATAACAACAGCAATCCATGCAGGCATTCCTAGTGATACCATAATTGGCATGGTATAAAGCAGTGCATAACTTCCAACCATTATAAAATCACCATGTGCAAAGTTAATCAGCTTAATAATGCCATATACCATCGTGTAGCCAAGCGCTACTAACGCGTATACGCTACCAATCTTTAGCCCGTTCAGAACTTGTAATATAAATGTGACTATTTGATCCGGCATGACAATACTCTCCTTTCTCTTTCCATATATACTCTTTATAACTGATATACGGCCTGCCAGATGACAGGCCGCATACCTCTTAAGAAATAAGCTGATTAGTTGCCCAATGTGCTATTCCAGATTGCTGCACCATCTTTAAATTCGATGATGGCAACTGATTTTTCAGGAGTACCCGTCTCATCAAGGGTAAAGCTTCCTGTTACACCAGAAAAGCTCATACCGCTCATTGCGTCACGGATTGCTGTTCTGTCTGTTGAGTTTGCTTTTTCAATGGAATCTTTCAGCATATATACAGCATCGTAAGCAAGTGCTGCAAGTGCATTCAGACTTTCTGCACCAAATTCTGTGGTATAAGCACTAACAAAATTCTGAACAGTTGCTGATGTATCATCTGGTGAATAGTGATTTGTAAAGTAGCAGTTGTTGTAAAGGCTCTTATCATCAACCATTGTTGCGATTGTTCCGTCAAATCCATCAGCTCCCATGATAACGCCGGCAAATCCAGCTGCTCTTGCCTGAGGTACAATGTATGGTCCAATGGAGCTGTAGTAGTATGGTGCAAATAAGAACTCAGCATCGCTGCCTGCAATGTTCGTAAGCTGTGCTGAATAATCTGTATCTTCTGTGGAAGATGAGCTTTCTTCTGCTACAACATCAAGACCAAATTCTGCTGCTGCGGCGATGAAGGCTTCACGAAGTCCTGCTGAATATGGATCTCCTGATGCATAAAGAACAGCTACTTTTTTTACACCGAGAACTTCAGCTGCAAATTTAGCAGCCATTCTTCCCTGGTAGGAATCTTTGAAACATGCTCTGAATACATAGTCATCAGCATCTGTAACGGTATCTGCTGTTGCAGTAGGTGTTAAAAGAACAACTTTTGATTCATTGGCAAGTGATGCAAGACCTGAAGTAACACCGCTTGTTACAGAACCAAGGATAGCGCATACATCAGCTTCGTCTGCAAGTTTGTTGAATGCATTTGCACCTTCAACCGGATCACCCTTGTCATCCAGTGTCTCAAGCACGATCTGTTTTCCTAACACACCGCCTGCTGCATTGATTTCTTTTACAGCAAGGTTGATGCCATTTACAACTGCTTCCCCGTATGCAGCAAGGCTACCTGTGTTCGGTGAAATTGTACCAATTTTAATTGTTTCTGCCGCTGTTGTTGCTGCAGCACCGTCTGTATTAGCTGCACCGTTATTGCTTGAACCGCAACCGGAGAAAAGTGTTGCAACTAATGCTGCTGTCAAAAGGACAGCAAAAATTCTTTTCTTCATATTATTACTCCTCCTAAGGATATTTATAAATAACATAAACTTAGTGTTTATGTATTTATCATTTGTTCGTCCCTCTGCTGACGATAAATTCAACAAAGTTCCTGATTAGATCTGCACACTCCTGATAGGTAAAGATACCGGTGTCAAGCGACAGATCATAATTTCTTGCATCGTTCCATTCATGTCCTGTGTGATACTTATAGTAAGCATTGCGATAGCTGTCCGTTCTTGATATAAGCTTTTTCGCTTCTTTTTCACTGCAACTCATATACTCCATCTCATGCCTTACACAATCCTCAAAGGGTGCATGAATAAATACACGAAGTACATTGGGATAGTCCTGAAGTACAAAATCTGCCGCTCTGCCTATTACAATAAACGATTCTCTCTTGGTAAGTTCTTTGAAAACCTTTGCCTGATAAGCAAAAAGGTTATCATTTGATGTAAAATCATCGCTTTCCGGCGGAATGATCTCTCCGTCGTATACACTCTTCGATGCCATAAATAAAATACTTTTTTTCTGGTCCTGATCTGCTGCTGCGAACAAAGCTTCACTAATGCCACTGTCCTCAGATGCCAGCTTCATAATATCCTTATCATAGTACGAAATTCCCAATTCCTTTGAAAGCAGTTTTGCTATACTTGTTCCGCCACTCCCACAGGTTCTTGTAATAGTAATAACGAAATTATCCATAAACCCTCCCAAAAGCAATAAATTCTGAAAAAAGCGTACATAAATAAGTATGTACGCCTTTGTTCCACATTTCTAAATTATATCATCATTTTGTTAAAAATCAAGCAATTTTAAAGCTTTTTGCAAATTGTACTACATACAATTTTAGGTTATAAATAATATACACTTTTCATGAATAATTATCCCATCTTTTCCAGTATATCAACAGCTTCCGCAATCATGACCGGACATATTTTCTGAAACAGTCCCAGTTCCTTTGCCTGAGCATATTCATCCGGCACGGCAACGTCAAAACCGAGCAATTCACGGCATACAATGGAACCATTTTTTCTTTTGAAGTTCTCGGTGAATTCCACCGTTTTCTGGTAGCAAACTTCTTTTTTGTTTCCTTCTCCCGCATCCGAAAATCCATAGCGAAGACCGAGTAATAATACACCTCCAACAACAGCCCCGCAAGCTTCTCCGCAACGCATTCCGCCTCCTAAACCACTTGTGATCCGAAAAGCCTGCTCTTTTTCCAGGTCATATCGCTCACATAAAGCTCCCAAAACGGCCTGTGCGCAATTAAAACCATTCTTAAAATCTTCTACTGCCTGTTCTGATGCCTGACTCATATATCTCCTCCCATTGTGGCTCTTTTATCTTTATTTCATTCCATGAACACTTCTCACTCCAGCACTTCCCATACATAAGTTCTTTATAGACGAAAGTTCTTCCAAGACAGCTGCTCTTCCATTACAAAGAATCTTCCAAGACAGCTGCTTTTTCTATATAACAGCCTCTTGTAGTTATATTTCTTAATTTTGTTTTCATTCGCATTCGCTGATCTTAAATCCCCGCCACCTGACTTCTGCGCTCCATAAGCACTGTGTCTCGCCAGATACCGTCCATGTCCTGCGCAATTCTTTCTCTTGTACCGACCAGCCGGAAGCCAAATTTACTGTGCAGGGCAATGCTTGCTTTGTTAATGGAAATGATGCTGGAATACAGTGTCCAGATTCCATCCTGTTCTGTTTCAGAAATCACTTTTTCAAAAAAATCACTCCCGATATGCTTCCCTGCTGCTTCTTTTGCGATATAAACACTGATTTCCACTACTCCTTTGTACACACATCGGCTGCTGCTTGGGCTAAGTGCGATCCATCCTTTCACAGCCTCAGTACTGTCAACGGCAACATACCGGTAGTTGACCAGATGTCCTTTATCCCACTCCTCATAGGATGGTGCTGATGTCTGAAAAGTTGCATATTTTAACCGGATTCCTTCAAGATAGATATCACGTACAGCGTTCCAGTCATCCGGTTTCATAGCTCTGATCGTATAATCCATTTCTTATACCTCCTGTCTTTTCATAGGATTATAACGCAGAAATATTTTATTTGCAATATGCAATTACTGTATATAGCATTTATTGCAACTCGTATTAATTGAATTATTCAATTATTGCTATTATAAATTATTTGTTCTGGCATTTATTGCAGTTTACCTGTTTCTATGGTACTATACTTCTGAGGATAAAGGAAAGGAAAACCATCTATGTCAAATGAATCAAAGCAATTCCGCGAACAGATCAGACTGCTCAACCGTAATCTTGGTTTATTGAATAAGAATAGTAATAACACTTTCTGCTGCAGTAAGGTAACACTTTCGCAATGTCATGCTCTGGTGGAAATTGGACGTGCAGATGCCATCTCCTTAAAAGATCTCGCTGCACTTTTGCTCCTTGATACCAGCACGACGAGCCGTACTGTGGATTCTCTTGTAAGGAAAGGGTATGCAAAAAGAGTCACAGATCCTGCCGATCGCAGGGGAATTAATATTCTGCTGACGAAAACCGGACAGGTACTCTTCAACGATATCGAAAATAAGATGGAAAAGGATTTTGAATCGTATTTCTGCCACATACCTGAGAAGGAAAAGGACAATGTTCTTCATGCAATGGATATAATTTTGAATGCATTTTCAAAAGCGAAGGAGCTCTGAGGCTCCTTCGCTTTGTTTTTATATATGAAATTTCTCTACTATTTCATTTAATTCAACGACAAGTTCCGCGATCTGGTTCACTTCACTCTCGACCTGTTGTATCACAGCGCTCTGAGTTTCAAAGTTCGTATTCATTTCTTCCGTTGAAGCGGCTGCTTCCTGAGACACCGCCGAGATATTCTCTATGGATGCCATGGTCGCTTCCTTGATCCGGTCGATTCTGTCCGTAATATCCATAAATCCCGATACACTGGAATAATTTTCTTTTGCGATTGCACCGACATCCTTAATGCTGCTCTCAACCGACTGCAGTGAGGTCCCGGCTTTCAATAGGTCGTTGTTGCTGCTTTCCATATTCTCTTTGACTTTGTGTATGGTTGAAATTAAAGTACCCGTTATACCGCTGATATCCTCTGCAGAGTTCTTTGTGCTTTCTGACAATTGCCGTATTTCATCCGCAACAACAGCAAATCCCCGTCCAGCTTCTCCTGCACGCGCTGCTTCTATGGACGCATTGAGAGACAGCAAATTGGTCTGTTCAGCAATCTCACTGATTGCAAGAAGTATTCCGCTTATTTTTTGTGAATCATCCAGCAATTTATCAACGGTCTTTTTCAATTCTTCATTCGAGGAAAGTGAAGCACTAATCCCGCCTGATAAAGCTTTCAGATTAGCATCACTGCTCTTGTAGTTTTCATCCAGGACTTTTGTATTCTTTTCGATTTCTCTTGCTATTTGTTTATTCTCATTCAATAGCTTTGAAAGATCTGTCATTTTCGTTTCGCCATTCTGTGCTTCTTCTGCCTGATGCTGTATTCCTTTATTGAACTCAACAAATCCCATTTCAATGTCTTTTATACTGTTCGAACCTTTGTTGGCACTGGTTATTAGCACCGCAGAAAAAGATTCCAGATGTCTGGATGCTTTCGTCAGACTTTGAATGGTATCGACAAATTTGATTCTTAAGTTCTCTACAGATCTTGCCAACAGACCAATCTCGTCTTTATTCCTGTAATATTTTTTTCCTGATATAGAGGCATTCGTAAAATTATTTTCAGAAAACGCCTCAATCTGTGGAATCAGTTCTTGAATTGGAGCAATGGAGTTCTTTATAAAAACACGGAGTATAAGTATCAGAACAAGCACCACTGTGCCGACTACGCATAGGCTTACGATGAGAACTCTGTTGATCTGTGCTGCAAGATCGGTCAAATCATAGTTAAGCCGTATCACACCTCGAATCGATCCATCCGCCGGATCGGTAAGTTGGATATAACCGTAATAATCCAATCCATTTTTGTAGCTTTCTGCATTGCCCTGAAGCGCTTTTTTTATCCATGTACTATCTGCAAAGTCATCGATTGACAATGTCTGGTCTGCCAGATCTTGTTCATTGCTTCTGACCATAGCTTCTGTATCAAAAATCGTTACCTGCAAAGGTGTCAAAGCACTGATTTCATTCAGAATCGTATCAGAGAATCCGACCTGCATAGTACCAATCACAATACCATCTTTCTTAATCGGGGCAAACGCTCTTATGGCAAGACCGCTGCTGCCGGTTTCGGCTCCTGCATATTCATTTCCAGCTAACGTTCCACTGATCGTTGGCAGACCGGATTTATCATCTCCGAATTTCCCCGGGTTATGTCCACGGTAAAACACAATACCATTCTGATCTCCGATCTCTAATACCGCCAGTCCCGTCAGCGATGTATTTGCTTCAAAAAGAGGATCAATAACCGTACTCATTGCCTCCCTGTCCCCGTTACCCAAAGCTTCCACGACCCCCAAGTTCAAGGCAAAAGAGCGTGCAAGCGCCAGTGTCTGTGTATTCTTTTCGTCCAGATAAGTTCTGACCTGATCCATGGAGAGCAGCAATGTCTCATCTGCTGCCTTGTTCTGCTGCTGTATCAGCATGGCTACACTGAGTGATAACAGCAGGATCGCAGTTACACCAATGGTAACAAACATACTTACAATTTTTGTTTGAATTTTTTTCATAGTTTTGTTATCCCTCATTTCCTATTTGTTAGTATTCATTATCATAGCACGAATCTCATTCACATAAAAGCTGTTTTGTATAATTTTTCTCTTTTGTGATTTAATATTATGATTTATGCCCTTATTCGTGATTTATATTCACTTAACACGTCTTTTCATGTACATTACATCGATTCATAATACCATTCCATCCTAAGTTGCCCACTCCTTCCCCGGGTATAAGAGGAAAGCAGTTCATCCGCTTCTGCATCGTTTTCAAATAAAGTATCATAGCGGATGGTCTCAATGGCTTCAAAGGGTAGCTTATCTGGATGTACCTTCAGAAAATGCATCGGAAAATTCACAGTTCTTCCTAGCAGGTTTCGTTCTTTGGTGTTATACAGTTTTTGTACCATACAGCTAAAAACTGCCTGATGGAAAAAGATCCTGTGCAACATATCCTGACGAAGGAGGTTCTGCATTGACGGCTGCAGCAGCAGTTCTTCCATCGCTTCCACTGTGTGTTGGAATAGCGCACGTTTTTCCTGCACCAACACAAGGCCCACGTTATAGTAGGACCTGATTTTCTCCTGACTGACTGTTGTTATGACCGTGTTCTGCGGCTTTCCTTCATTTTCAGTGTCACGATTCTCCTCCAGATCAAAGTACTGATACAGCCCCTTCCAGAACTGATCCAATTCCTGTTCTGCCAAAAGTCCAATGTTCTTCTTGTCAACCGGTCTGATACCAAGAGGTTCCTGAATCTTTAAGGAAATGGGGTCCTTCAAAACGATGGAATCAACATCCATCCAGAGATAGGAATCAGGAGCAAGACTTTCAAAATGACTGGCCGCATACATTTTATCTGCAAAGGGAAGATTTCTCATGGATTCCGGCATCCCGTAGCTGACTTGCTCTGCTCCATCCACCGTAAACACCATTTCCCTGAATTCCGGAGTCATTATAAGAATTTTTGCCTTGGACATCCACCCTCCGTGCTTTCGAATACTTTCCACCAGTACCTTGGCATGTGGAAGATAGGAACTTTTGCCGACCATAAACCCAATCGTTATCATACACAACCTCCGGCTTTCTATTCTCAAAAAGACTCACACCCTGCTTCTTTACAGGTATGTGAGTCTGGTATGTGAGTTTCATAATCCGTTTTTAAATGATGCTGCCTGGCACTCTAACTATCGATCAGCCTTTTAACTTTGCAAGGCACTCCGCATAGATCTTTGAAGTATCATCTATGACATCCTGAGGGATTGCATCGAACTGGAACTCGCCATCTTTTTTGTTATTCAAAAGCCAGTCTCTGATGAACTGCTTATCGTAGGACCGTGGTGATGTTCCGATCTTGTATTCTGCAGCATCCCAGAATCGGCTGGAGTCCGGAGTAAAGATCTCATCAGCAAGAACGAGTTCCCCATTCTCATCAAGGCCAAACTCAAACTTGGTATCTGCTATGATGATGCCCTTCGCTGCCGCATCTTCTGTGCAGACTTTATAAAGTTCCAACGCCACTTTTTCTACTTTATCTGTCAGTTCCTGTCCAAGATCTGCTGCAACGACTTTCAGATCAACATAGATATCATGACCTTCTTCTGCTTTCGTGGAAGGAGTTACAATCGGTGCTGCGAGCTTCTGTGCCTGCTGGTATTCGCCTTCAAAGGTATAACCACAGAACGGTTCCTTCGCTTTGTAAGCATTCCACATCGTTCCAAACATATAGCCGCGAACAATGATTTCGTAAGGAAGCATCTTCAGTTTTTTAACTAAAATGGTTCGGTCTTTGTATTCTTCTGTCTGGAACTGTTCCGGGAAATCTTCCTGCTTCGTTGATATGAGGTGATTTGGAATGATATCTTTTGTCTTATCAAAGAAATAATTTGAGATCTGGTTCAAAACAACGCCCTTATTCTTTACCACTCTTGGAATGATTACATCAAATGCGGAAATTCTGTCTGTTGTAACAATGATCATGCTGTCCTCGGATACATTGTAGAGCTCTCTTACCTTACCACTGAAATTCGACTGCATTTTACTTCCTCGCTTTCTTCGCTTACATAGTATTGTATTTGCTGTTTCTAAAAATATCTATAAAAATCATTACCAGAATCGTTGTATCCGGTACACTCCAAAAGAATGATAACGTAACAGCCCTATCCTTACCATGGAATCTGATTCTTGCCGGCTACCCTGTGATTCCCCTTTTCTACTGTACCAATCTCATAGCAGTCATGGAATCTTTTGATGTCCTTTATGATATTCTCTTTCTGTTTGCTGTTCACGACGATCAGCAGGCCTACGCCGCAATTAAAGGTCGTCCGCATTTCCTTATCGGAAATGTTTCCCCATTCTTTTATGGTCCGAAATACATCCAGTGGCTTTACGAGTGAAAAATCGATCACGGCACAAAGGTCTTCCGGTATAATGCGGCACAGATTTCCTTCAATCCCACCGCCCGTTATATGCGCCATACCATGGAGCTTATACGTTCCTGTCAGCTCTTTGATCAAAGGATAGTACGCCGTATGAGGTTTCATGATCTTCTGCAGAAAGGTCTCCCGTCCCAGACGCTCGTTCTTGATCTGCGGCGCCTGATCGATCAGCATTCGTACCAGGGAATAGCCATTCGTGTGCAGTCCGTTCGACGCCACAGCAAGGATCGCATCGCCATCCTGCACCGCTTTCCCATCGATCACCTGATCAAGTTCTACGATACCGGCAATGTTAGCGCTCAGGACATAGGTTCCTTTTTCAAGGACCTGCGGCTGTATAGAGGTCTCACCGCCAACCAGAGAGCATTCATTCTGACGGCAGGCTTCTGCCATCCCTTTAATAAAGGTATGGATGGTATCTTTTTCTGCAAAGCTGCAGGTGATACTGTCCTGTACTGCCATTGGTCTGGCTCCCATCACGGCAATGTCGTTCACAAGGTGATTAATCAGATCATAACAGATCGACTCTGTATAGCCATATTCCATTGCGAGCTTTTGCTTTGATCCCGGTTCCTCAGTCTTTAGAACAAGCACTGGCGCTTTCATATTCGGAAAATCTATGTCATAAAGGGATGCAAATGGTCCGACACCATTTAGGACTCGTTTATCCTTTGTTATCAGGAGGTTCTGCATCTCTGTTTTTATGGAGTCTGTATAAGTGATATCAACGCCTGCTTTTCGGTAAGATAAGGTTCCTTCGGCTTCTTTCCCATTCAGTATTTCATCGGTGGTAACACCAAGCGTCCCGGCCAGTTCATAAAGCATCTCAACATTTGGCAGGGAATTCCCGTTCTCCCACTTTGATACTGCCTGAAACGAAACATTCAGTCGGTTCGCCAGCTGTTCCTGTGTAAATCCAAGGCTCCTGCGCTTTTCTGTAATGAACTTACCGATCTTACTGTTGTCCAGCATACAGTGTCCTCCTGTCTTTCATTATAAATACCATCGCCTCAACTATCAATAACAAAAAGGTTGAAAATATCACAAAAACTCAACTCGTAGTTGAGTCATCGAGCTGTAACTGCTGCTGCCGTTTGTTACTCCGTGCAGCATTTTTTCTCTATGCTGACAAGATAACCTCCGCTTTCCAGCTTCATGGAATTGAACTTGTAACGTTCCATAACAGGGTGCTGCGTCAACCATGGCATTACATGGTCACAATAGACCTGCAACTGATAGAATACACCTTTTTGCAAAAAGGGAAGCAATGCTTTCTTAGACGTCATCTCCGGATGCGCTTTCATAAGTTTTTTAAGATCAATACGAAACACCCCCGCATTATCCGTCTCAACCGGCTGATTTGGGTAATCTTCCTGTATTTCACTTTGTTTTAACCGTTCATCTTCTTTTGCTTTTTCATAATCGAATGCAATCTCATCGAGGAGTTGTTCGGAGAATTCTTCTGCCTCACAGATCATAAATCCTTCGTTATCAAGGATCATATAAGGGATTCCTGTCAATACTGACGCCACAAGGATCTTGCAGCATTTCATCTCCTGAATTAACTCAGCCATCAGTGCACGCATCTGTGTTCTTGCATCATACTTTTTGAAACATTCAACGATTTCCTCTGTCGGAACCCATTTTCCGTCTTTCTTTGCATAGATCACCACGTTACTGCCGTCTGCCAGAGATGCCATTTCCTGTTTCTCATTCAAAAGAATTCCAATCTTACTCATAGCCGTTCTCCTTTCGATTCTAATCCTGCTCACCCCTAAGCAATAATTGTTTTATATAATAGCAAAACATATAGAAAATATCCAGCACTTCTTTGCAAATGTGTAGACTCCCTCTTAAGACCTATTGAAAGAAATCTTACGCCGCAGTATGATAATAAGCGCAACTTCATTTATCATTCGCAGTATCCATTTATTATTCCAGCGGGCATTGGTTAGGATGCAAAAATCTGCATCCTGAGAAAAATGTGGTGCTTTTATTCTTCACATCCGATGCGTAGTTGGAAGGTTACACGGTAATTTGTGTTTCCGCGTCGCTTTGACACAGATTACTATGCAGAAAAGTAACGCAGAATTGAGGAGTGTTATGGTTGATAAGGAGATGTATTACAGAACGCTGGAAAAAGAAACTGAGAAAATGTTTGGAACTTCTGATCTTAGGGATATTGATCAACGCTCTTTCCTTGATGTCATGGATAAGCCAATGCTGAGCTTTATCATTAACAATGACGCTGCGAAAGCAAGTGAAAAAGCCAGCCGCGTTGAAAAAGAAAACAAAAAGCTGTTAAAAGAATATTACGACAGAAAAAAGAAATAGCATATATAAAAAGCCACTGTTTCCAGTGGTTTTTTATTTTCTCTTTATTAAAAGCTGCAGACAACTTTATTCCTGCCTTCTTCCTTGGCACGGTAAAGAGCCTGATCTGCACGTACAAAAGCTGCTTCATAATCGCTCTTTAAGTAAGTTAAACCAAAACTTGCAGTCACTCTGATTGGGGTCTGCTTATAGACAAACTCTTTTTCCATAAGCTGGATCCTGAATTGTTCCACTTCTTCTGCCAGCTTGTCCTCGTCACCCTCCCGCCAGAAAACAATGAATTCTTCACCGCCCCACCTGGCTGTCGAGGCTTCGCGGAACGCTTCTGTGATCCGTCTGGTAAATTCAGTAAGCACAAAATCTCCGGCCAGATGACTGTATTTATCATTGATCAGCTTAAAAAAATCAATATCGATCAGCATGATCGTTCCAGTCTGATACGAAGTAATATAGTCTAAAAACGCCGCTCTGTTCAGTATCCCGGTTAGCATGTCATGCGAAGCCAGATACTCAAGTTCCTGATTCTTTCTCTTTAGGATTATATTCTTCTTTATGTGATTTTCGAAACTATAATACAGAAACAGATTGAAAAGTATCATGGTGAGAATCATCGCCGTCGTATTGATAAGATTTGCCGCAAGCACGGTTCTGTCCTGAATGAAAATGAAGTTCATAGCAACGTAGGCAAGGTGAGGCAGAACCATCACAATTACATTGATTGGTGGTTTTATCAGGAACACGGAACACATGATTAAAGCATAGATAGCATATACGGTCCCCTGACCGGTCGTAACATGATCAAGCATATCGATAAAGGCAAAAATAGACATTCCAATGACTGGAAGGAACACAGCAATAATATTATTCAGATGCTTTAGATAGTTCTCACTTCTTCCGGCCAGTCTCAACGTTATGAATGCAATTGGAACACTGGCTGCGATAAGTATAAGATGACACACCAGATAGGCCCAATATATCCATTCCGTATGAAGGGCTGCATTCTGTGGAATCGATGCTTTAATTCTTGGTATATCAATAAAGAAGATCAAAAAAGGTTCTATCAGCAATATCGACCAGATGATTACACGCAAGCGTCGTATACTGCTCATAATAATTTCCTGAGAAATATTTTTCTTATCTTCCTCATGAAGATCAAGACTTGTCTTTTTATCATTTATGATATCAAAAAGTTTTATCAACATATGTCTTACCACATTTCTAATCTAGTTTCTAATCTATTTCCGTTCCAAATTCTATCCTTTTTCCGATTTCGATTCATTATATCATACTTATACCAGTAACAACTACTTTATTATCAATTTTTCCGGAAATGGATCTTTCCTCATGACAGACCACATCTGGTCAATGTAGGACAGTGTGTAATAATTTTCGAAATAATGATAATAGTAGGAACCTTTCGTTGTCATACGATAGGTTTGACCTTCTTTTGTCAGCAGCCCTGCAATTCTTGCAAAGAACAGTTCAAGGCCATACGCTCTGCCAAGACTTTTTGAAAAGAATTCTTCGAATTCCTCCGCATGCACTTCCATAGAATAAAATGACCAGAAAAGATAATAGACCATACGCTGCCTGAGTGTATAACGCAGTGTCAGCGCTGTTGGCAGCTTTTCATCCTTTATACGTGCGATGTATTCTTCCACGCCAAAGGTGTTTATCTTGAATCGGTTTTTCAGGAGCGTTGTGGCGGAACAGCCAAATCCCAAAAAGTTTACCCGCGTCATAGACGAGTAGTTCGCCTGTCCGTCTTTTGAAAAGGTCCAGATCGAGTCTCTGACATACCCTTTTTGTTCCATATATGCCACAATCTCATACAAAAGATTTTTCTTGTCGGTATTTCTTATCTTCCTAAACGAATGACTGGTATAGGTAAAATCAATAAAAGGATACAATGCAACATGATTCGCGTGATTGGAAAAGGCTGTCTCGATATCTTTTTCAAGCATCTTTGCCGTCTGCCCCGGCAGCGCAAAGATAAAATCCATCGAGACGGTCTCAAAACTGACTTCCTGCAAAGCACGGAACATTACATCATAATCCATCTCTTTTCTGCCGAGCAGTTCTAAGAACCTGGTCTGGAAGGACTGTATTCCAATGCTGATTTTTGTAATACCGGCTGCTTTTAGTTTCAAAAGCTTTGGAACGGTAACATCAAGTGGATGAAGTTCAAGGCCAATCCCCTCCTGAATAACGAAATATTCTTTGATCTTATGAATGATTCGTTCTATGTCATCTGCCAGCAGTGCCGGAGTTCCACCGCCAAAATAAAGGCTTGTGACTTTCTTTTTTGCAAAAGTATCATATGCAGCTTTACTCCCCTTAGGATTCTGTCCTTTTAAATCTTTACTTTTTTGTTCCCTGGCCTGCATCTTTCCGACCATCTCAATCTCCTGAAGCAGGGCTTCCACATACTGACTGACCAGTTCCTTATCATAGATAACCTTACAATAAGGGCAAAAAGCACAAAGAGACCTGCAAAACGGAATATGAACATACAGGCCAAGCTTTTCTGTATGCTTATAATTCAGATCTGCTTCATACGTATTTGAGAAATAAAAAGGTCTTTTGGTACGTGTAAGCCACATTCTCACCAGTGAAATCAATGCATTCATTCGTTTTCCACTTCCTTCACTTAAGATCAGATATATTTTAAATAGGTTCTCAGCATGTCTAAAATCACTTTGATATGACAGCGAAACACCAGTGCGTATTCTGCCGCAAAAAAATATCCACATTGCCCGCAAAGATCCGGCACATCAATGCACCGTCCGCATCTCCACACCTTGCCATTCTCCACAACAACACACTGCTTGCAGGGCACTGGAAAAGTGTTATGAATCAGGTAAGGGAATGCACTTTTAAGGTTAAATACCGGTACTCCTGCATCCATCAGTTTTTCGATCTTTCTGCAGCATATTGCTTTTTCTTTTGCTGATAAAGAAAGTGCTTTTGTTCCGGGGTATGGCGTATGAAAGTTAAAGGATACCGCTCTGACATTTTTCATACGTCTGGTTATCTCACCGACCTTCCCGATGGTGCTTTTGTTCAGCTGATTCACTGCCATATAAAAGATAATGTTATCTTTTGTGGCATGTTCAACATTCTCCATGATCGTATCAAAGACATCTCCACGTATCTCATTATGATGCTCTTTGTCTCCATCCAGACTGACGAGAATAAGGTCTGCTTCCGGGATATCAATGGGATGCGTTCCGTTTGTCACTATATTTACGATCAAAAATCCCATTTTCTTTGCTTCTCTGGTAAGATCGCGCACAGTTTTTCCCTGGTCTTCCCAAAGAAATGTCTCGCCACCACAAAAGAACAAAATCCTTACTCCTTGTCCATAAAGCATTTTCATTTCGTTCCTGATCTGCTTGTATGGGTAGATGATCCCATTAATATTGTTCACTGCGCAGTGCTTGCAATGAAGATTGCATTTGTCTGTAAGTATAATGGTTCCAAGGATCGGCTGGTGCTTCTTGAATAATATCTCACGTATCCCATAGGAGGATAAGGTAAAAAATGCTGAGAGTTTCATCATCTGCCTCTTTCTGCTTATTCCATCTGCCTCACTGCACGAATCTTTACCGATGGCTTTATGCAATCTGTTTTACACTGACTTCTTTGTACTATTTACACTATGTTGCTTACTTGTTTTGATTAATAATTTGCTTTGTATAAAAATTGTTTTACTATTTGCTTTATACTAAAAACCCTACAGAAACCTGCGGTATGTTCTTATGGCATCCCACCATACCCTCAGCTTTCCGTCAAACATCATGGCAATCTCAGCAGTCTCAAAATAACCGCATTGATCGCACAGATTTTCCTTACTGCAGCGGTTGCATAAAATCTCTTCTCCCGCATCCATTACCATGAGCTGTCTGCAGGGAGTTGGAAAATCATTCTCCTCAAGATACCTGAATACGGATTTCATATTCGCGATTGGGTAACCTTCTTTGATCTGGTGCTCCAGTTCCCTGCAGCACAAACTCTTTTCTTCTTTTGTAAGTGTCAGATTCTCTGTTCCGTGAAATGGTGTGTGAAAGTTAAAGGACGCTGCGCAAATATCAGGATTTTCTTTTGCGAGCTTGCAAACTGCCTGTATTTCCTTATAGTTTATTTTATTGATCTCCATAAAGATCACAATGGTATGCGGTCTTGTTTCATTTGCTTTGCGAATGTTGCCAAGAATACAATCATAACTTTCTCCACGAAGAGAATCATGCATTTCTTTTGATCCATCTATGCTGATCAGGATAAAGTCTGCCGCCCCATAGTCAAAGTATATCGTTCCGTTTGTAGCTATGGCTACATAAACAAAGCCGATCTTTTTTGCTACTTCAACCAGTTCCCTGACCGTATGACCGTCGTATTCCCAAAGTGCTATTTCCCCACCGGAGAAGCAAAGAATACGGACTCCCTTCTTATAGATCTTTTTCATATCTTCGCAGATCTGCTCAAATGTATAATAGGGTTCCTTGCTGCTTTCACGCGCTGCATGGTAGTTATGAAGGCGGCAATACCGGCAGGACAGGTTACAGCGGTCCGTAAGAATCAAAGTCGCAAACAAAGGGGTATTGCGATGAAAAAGGAATAGATTCATGCTTTGCAGCAGCAGTCGTGCAAGGTCTGTCTTTTTCATAAGCATACCCCCTTGTGATTGTATTTTTCGTTTTATCACAATGTATTTTCAATATTAGCTTACCGTTTGGAATTATAATTCATACCCAAAACATCTACTTATAGTATACTCTATGCTGCAACAACTGGCAATTGGATTGCAGGAATAAGAAGCTAAAAAAGAAAAAATGGTTGTATCAAAGTTGAACTTCTGTTTGATACAACCACAAGATTTGATTTGTACTGTTTCTTATTCCCATGTTACCTTGAAAGTCATAGAATTCTAAGTCACTTATAAAAAATCGTCACTGACCATGACCGGTAGGACATTGATTACAACTTCTTCGTAGGGATGCACTTTCTCAATGGTCTGTAATGCAGCTTTGATGACCTCACCTTTGCAGGTAAATTCAATCTTTATCTCCTCTGCTCTGCATACATCTCCGAGCTTTCCAAGGTAAGGTTCTGCGCCTTCAAGCGGTCTCCACGAGCCTATTCCCCTGGAGCGAAAGACGCAGTAATCATAGTTTCCACCAATGGTCAATGCTCCCACTGCATTAAGAGCATCAATGACCTGGTCTACGTGAGACTCCGGTATGAAAGTTTCTACTTTATAGTATTTCGATGACATTGATTCTCCTTCAATAATTATTTATGTGGATCATTTCAAATATAGACAATTAAGTATAAATATTACTTGAGATTGATTTGAACATCTTGTAATTACTTATTCTTCCTCCAACTTTGTAATTCAATAATATTCCCTTCCGGATCTTTTGCATAGACAAAAACAGCCTCCACGTTATCAGGATACTGTGCTGTGACGACTTCCCCAAGAACTGTTCCACCTGCGTTTATAACTTCTGATAATGTCTCTTCCACATCATCCACTTCAAATGCCAGATGTGCAATTCCCGGTCGGTTTATTTCTGATGTCACGCTGTCTATGACATCATCATACGTAAATATTTCGATCGTCGGATGGTCTTCCCCATATCCAGGCAGTAATAAATGTTCCCCCGTGATATGTGCTTTTTTTAGTCCCGTAAGTCTGTCCAGCCATTCTCCTTTTAAGTTTCTTGATTCATTTATACTCTTACAGTGAAGAACGTCTTTATAAAATTTTATTAACTTATCAGCATCTTTTGCAATAATGTTCGTGTGAACATATCGGAACATAGTCTTCTCCTTTTATTCTTTCGAAATGTATAAATTCTTTCTTTGTCTAATCTGCATCATGCATTCCTCACCATGGCATCGAGCTGCTGTTCCAGTTCTCTTTTCCTCTGCTCATACATCCGCTTCACATTATCAAGTCTTTGAAGCGCTGTTGTTACCTGACTCTTGACCTTACCAACACTTTTCTGACTGTCATGGATCCGTGACAGAACACTCCAGTCTGCAATCAATCCATCAAAAAAGTAATCGGCGAACCGCAGGAATCCATCGATATTCACCTGCCCCATTTGCTCATTGATCTTAACATCTGCAAGCTCCGTGCGAAACCGGCCAAGATAGGTCTGCAGGCGATTTGCTCCATCCTGCGCTTCATCCAGATGAGAGTGCTTTGCCATATCAGAGAGCAAACCACCGCCAAGAACATCCCAAGTACCCCAGCCTTCTGCACTGCCAAGGCTTTTTTCAATGCTGTTGATCTGACCAAGGCAGGCTTTTCCGGCAGCTTCTGCTTCCGCCACTTCTCGGAGCTGATTCCTGATCTCACTGCATTGTTTTTCTGCTTCACACAGTTTTTCGGCAAAGACCGGATCCATGCGAAGTTCCTTCTGGATTGCTTCGTACGTCTCACGATATTTATTATCGCAGCTTGCAAGAGACTGTTTTTCTAGAATCAATGCTTCTTTCTGACTTTTACAATCCTCAAGCTGCCCAACAAGTGTATCGTACTTTAACTTTGCGGCAAAGGCTTCCTGTTGTTCTTTATCCAGCTTCTTTTCCTTTTGTCCCAGAATTGCGAAGAAAATCGAAGTTGCTGAAGTCTTTTCAAGCCGCTCTACATCTTCCTGCTCTTTTTGCAGGATTTTCTTTACTTCGTATTCTTTGTCCATCAATTCTTTTTCTTGTGCCTTAACACTTGTTAGCCTGCTTTCAATTCCGGCACGACGTCCCAGCTTTTCTGCAAGATCACGTAATTCTTTTCTTAATTCTTCAATATCAGCCATTTTTCCCTCATTTCTGCGCTGTATTATGCGCATATCAAGTTTGAACGAGCGAAGATGCGCGAGGCACAAACTTGCCTGTGAAAGAAATGTTTATTCTTTCACTTTTTCCCTCATTTCTGCGCAGTAACTATCCTTAATTTTACATTATTTACTATCGAAAGTGCAATAGCAATATCATAAACTTAGGTATCGCTACTCTTATAAAAGAACAAAGAACCAAAAAAAGCTACTAAAAATTAAAAAAGACTTCCGAGTGACCGGAAATCTGTTTTAAATTTTGTTACGCCAGTTGTTTTGAGAACATTTTGCGGAAAATTTCCCGGACCAATGGACCTGCAGCAAAAAGCTGCCAGCAAAGAGCCATAGGAAAATTAAATACGGTAGTCTGAACCCAAACTGCGATTACTTCTTTTCCGGGATCCTTGAATAATAAAGTCGCAATCAGACTCATGATTGGACACATCAGGCAAACGATCATAATCGAGATTACTGACTGAATAAGAAAGGGGTGATCCTTTGGTGTTACGATGCGAAAGGCTAGAAAAAGAGCTGCTTTTTCGACGACCAAAAGCTCAAGCAGAAAAGCCACCGGCAGCATTATAAGCATTTCACGAAACGCCATAAGAAAGACTTCATTCGACATACCGGATTTAGCGATTGAGATGTTGTAGCAAATAAGCGCATAAACCATTACAGCAGCCATCAATAGAGTAAAGACAATACGTTGGAACAGTGTTTTTGGCATAAACAGATTCTCCTTTGTGTGTGAATACATGTGTTGTTCGTTAATCACACCGCAAAGGCTGTGTATCGTTTCCAATGAGACCAATGTATTTATTATTTTCGAAAGCCCGTACATTCTATCATATTTATTTTTTGTATGTAAGTGTTATTTTTATTTTTATTCACTTCGTATATTGGTATTGTTTGTGCTATGATGTATTTGGCACATATTGATAATAAACTGGCACGCTTCGATGTTCCTGAAGTCATCTTTTGATGCTACACTGAAGCTATTACAAAGAAACTTTTCATAAATCAGAAAAGGAGATTTTCATGGATAAGAAAATAATATTAATCACAGGTGCCAGCAGCGGCATCGGTTATCAGACCGCTGAAATACTTGCTAAACAGGGGCATACCGTCTACGGCGCAGCACGAAGAATTGAAAAGCTGAACAAATTAAAACCCTACGGAGTAATTCCGATTGAATTGGATGTCACTTTGGAGATTTCTATGAAGGATGCCATTGAGAAGATCTTAAAATCTTCTGGGAGAATTGACGTATTGATCAACAATGCCGGTTATGGCTCCTTTGGAACAGTAGAAAATGTATCTATCGAAGAAGCAAGGAGACAATTTGAAGTCAATCTGTTCGGCATGGCAAGACTGATCCAGCTTGTTCTTCCCACTATGAGAAAACATCGCACAGGAAGAATCATCAACATCTCTTCCATGGGAGGCAGACTGGTTAGTTTTATGGGTGCCTGGTATCATGCAACGAAATATGCTGTCGAAGCCTTAAGTGATGCTCTTCGTATGGAGACCGCCGAATTTGGCATCCAAGTATCATTAATCGAGCCGGGGCTGATTAAAACCGACTGGGGACATATCGCCGCAGATTATCTGGCGGAATCCTCTGTTGGAAGTGCTTACGAAAAGCAGGCAAAGAAGACATCTGAAGGAATTAAAAGACAGTACAGCGGTAAAATGCCTTCCGATCCGATCATTGTATCAAAAGCTATCGTTAAAGCAGTGAACAGCAGACATCCAAAATCCCGGTATCTGATTGGATTTGGTGCAAAGCCACTCGTATTTGCTCATGCTGTTCTTCCAACAAAGCTATTCGATTTTATGATGAAACGAGCTAGTTAATATATCATACAATCTTTGTATTCTTCCCTCTTCTGTCCGTTTATCAAAGTACAGCAGTATGCGGACCAAAATCAATTTCCCATAAAGGAGCAGCAAATGAATCGTTTTCTTATTGATGGTCAATACAAAGAAGTATTAACATACCATGGCATAGATGTTGCCATGGCTCTGCGAAAAGCCAGACTACCGGAGGACATATTCAATCACAAGTCTCCCTCAATGACTCCGGAAGAATACTTTGGATTTGCCAATGCCGTAAGCCGCCAGATTACAGATCCCGAGGTAGTGCTCGCCATTGCCACTTCGGAAAACATCGAAAAATTCTCTCCACCGATCTTTGCTGCATACTGCAGCCAGAATGGAAGAACCTTCATCGATCGTCTGGCGAAATACAAGAAGCTGATCTGTCCTCTGCTCTTTACTACCAGAGAAGAAGCGAATCGTTTTTCTCTGGAAATAGCAACAGATGATCTGCAACTGCCCATACCTGCTTTTCTGCTTGAGATAGAGATAGTTTTCATCCTGAATATGATACGTCTTGCTACAAAAGAAGACATTCGTCCAGTCGAACTTATTCTTACCTCTGAGATTAGTGAAAATGTTTTTACAGAGTTTGTTGGATGTCCTGTAACAAAGGGAACCAGAAATATCCTGTCATTCTCACTGCCAGACATGGCACTTCCTTTTATCAGCCGAAACGATGCTATCTGGGATTACTTTGAACCCGAATTAAAACGGCGCTTATCCGAACTCGAAAAGGATGATTCCTATGCAGCAAGAGTTCAAAGTGCCCTTACAGAAATGCTCCCCGGTGGTCAGTCTTCAATCCTTGAGGTTGCTGACAAACTTGGTGTCAGCAAACGTACCCTTCAGCGTAAATTAAATGATGAAAACACCAACTTTCAAAAACAGCTTGCAATTACCCGTGAACTGCTTGCAAGACATTACCTGGCAAGCAGCGATATGACAAGCGACAGTATCGCCTTTTTACTAGGCTTTCAGGAACTGAATTCTTTTCTTCGGGCATTCAAACTCTGGACCGGTATGAATCTGCACGAATACAGACAACAGTAGTGGTTTTACATTACTGTTGTTTTATTCACAGCACTTTTCAAAGATCTCCAAAATCTTTTCATTTATCTCTTCTGCCTTTTCATGGTTCAGCGCATGACCGGCATCTTCATAAAAAGTCACCTTCATGTGATGATCTCGCAGTGCCGCTGCTCCGCCAAGCTTGGCAAATGGATCCTCGAGTCCCGTCAGATATTCGACCTTATCCCGTATCAAATCGATCTCTTCTTCTGTAAAGCTGCGGACTTTATGGTAGCCCATTGCCATGTTGTTAAAGCCTTTTAGCAGGTATTTGTAATGCAGCATAAGCAGTTCGTTATCTGTAAACATGGAGTTGTCCAACCCGCAGAGCTTTTCAATCAGTTTTTTCATGTTCTTATCCGTTGGGAACAGTGCTTCCGGCAGAAAGATCTTCATCATCGTGACCATAGGGTTTCCCATTTTACCGGCTGGTACTGCTCCAGCAATGCTGATTCCTTTTCGCACACGTTCCGGTCGCATTAAGGTATAGTACTGGACAAGGTAACCACCATTCGACACACCAGCAAAAAAAGCCTTCTCGATACCAAGCTCATAGAGTACCTGGTCGATCCATTCGATATCATCAAAGTCCTTATTATACATCTCTCCGGGTTCACTTTTCCCGGGTCCTCCCATTGTATCAATCGCATACAGACAGTAATGTTCACTAAGCGCTTTTGCATTGTAGATCCACATCAGTGCAGAGTCATCTCCGACACCATGGAACAGAACAAGTGGAGGGTTACTTTTATCACCACAAAGAATAGCATGTGTCATACCATACTTTGTCGGCACATTACGCTCCTCAAACTCTGTATTCCACATGGCAAGGATTCTGTCATAGGTACTTCTGATATTCTGTTTTGCCTTTTCACTTTTATAGACTTTTACCTTCATACAATTCAACTCCTGATTCTGCCTTCTGTTTTCTGTTTCATGTTTTGTTTTATGTTTATCTAATGATTTGTCTTATGCTTTTGTCTTATGCTTTTGTCTTATGCTTTTGTCTTATGCTTTTGTCTTATGCTTTTGTCTTATGCTTTTGTCTTATGCTTTTGTCTTATGCTTGACCTCACGTTTTTACATCATGCTTGCAGGCTATACTTTTACAGATAGACAGCATGGTCATGAGGCTTTTGATGGCTTCTATTATCTGCTTTTCAGTATGAAAGCCTACTTAAGTTAACACTTCACGGTCCTTTTATAAAATCGTCGCAGCTGCACTTCCAGCATTCCCAGATCCCCTGAAAAGTAGGCAAATACGATCATGGCCTGATATTCTGCTGCCAGAGCATCAAGTTGTATGTCCTGCAGCATGCCGCGTTCCTTCATTTTCTGAAAAACATGAAGTTCATGCTCCATTGGTGCCAAAAAAAGCAATTCCTTCCATGCCTTTTCTGCACTTTCATTATGAAATCTCTCAGCTTCCAGCACCTGAAGCAGGGGTGCCACCTGTGGATTCTTTAAGAAACCTGTCAGGAAAAAAATCCCCGATCTAACAAAAGGATCTTCCTCTATTGTTTCCACCTGATCAAATGCGGTTAAGAAGTTGATTTTTAGATGATCCTTTATTCCATTGACCTGCTCGACCAGTGCATCGAATAATTCCTGTTTTCCCTTAAAGTGATGATAGATTGAGCTGGCACGAATACCTGCCGCATCCGCTATATTCCTCATGGACACCGCAGCAAATCCCTGCATAGAAAACAACTCAAGTGATTTCTGAAGCACAATCTGACGCGTAGTAAGACCCTCATATGGGCCGGACTTATCCTTTCCCGCCAAAAAATCTTTGCTATCCTCTTTTTTTTGCTCAAGCTTGTCTGTCTTACTCATACTGCATATCCTCTCTGCTAAAACGCTATCCTTCATCCTATAGAGTTTACATATTCTCTACCGAACGTTCGTTAGATTTATAATAAAATAGAAACATGTAATTGTCAATACCTATCCTGCAGCAGCTTTTTTTGATACATACTATGTATTGACAGGCTACTCATTCAGGATAGTGCAGCCTGTCTCATAATTCATGCCTGGTTTTGCCCTTTTTTTATTCAGGTTAGTTTTTGCAGAATCCCAGTTATTCGTTCTGTGCAGTCAAGTTTTCTGATGTCAGCACTTCTCCATGAATCTGACAGCGGAAAATACACCTGATCTTTGGCTTTTGTGCCAAGATCCCATTGTCCATTTTCATCTGTGTTGCGATTCAGCCAGTTCACGATACCAGTCAGCTTATCCTTCGCAAGCGGGAACCCTGTCAGGATTTCAATTGCCGCAAGATACCAGCTTGTTTCTTTTGATGCAAATGTTTCCGGAACTTTTCCAAGTGGTTTGTTATATACGTAAAAGATTCCATCTGCCTTACCTAACACATAATCAAGCATCCGGTCTTCGGTTTCTTTGGACAGCATTCCCTGAAGCAGGTTGATGTGATAGAAATCCACGAAATCAAGTTCTCTTGATCCCTTTGGTCTTGAATTAAATTCACTGGTGTATGCATTCAGATAAGCATCCTGCTCGTAAAAGCCACCTAGAAAAGCCTGTTCAAGGATTCCGGCCCAGCG
Source organism: Clostridia bacterium (assembly GCA_003249225.1). GTDB lineage: Bacteria > Bacillota > Clostridia > Lachnospirales > Lachnospiraceae > SZUA-448. The sequence goes on from QKJQ01000015.1 coordinate 51,035, forward strand.
AGCAGCAAAGGCTTTTGCAGCCGTATTCTCCGGCTCAAAGAGACGAATCCAGGTCGATAACATCAACTTCGTGAATAACTCCCAGTTATGCGTCTTCTCCCAGTAATCATCGATCTTTCTCTCCCCGGTCAGACAAGAGGTCATACAATCAACCGCTTTTCGCACCGGTTTATCCTCTCTTGTAAAACCCAGAATCTTAAGTCTTCGTAGTGCCTGCTCTGTGGTCAGGGCATACCTGTCATTTGGAAGCGACAATGCATGAAAGCATGTCCCCCAGGTGCCGTCCGAATTTTGCAGCTTCAAGATTTCTTCTGCCTGTTTTCCATCCCTGTGATCCATTTCTCCTCTTTCTGCGATGAATTCTCGCTTTTCAAGCTGCCTTACGAATATTCTTGTATTCCAGTATGGTCAGAAGTAACATGATAACATCCAAAAGAGTTACCGCGATCAGCATAACGGAAAACGTATGCGTAAACCTCTGTATTTGAATAACAATAAACCCTAGGAACATAATACAAGACAGTGGATATGCCCAAAGCTTCTTATTCCATAGCAGGATCAGTGCCAGAATTTTGATCAGACCATGTGACAGCAGGTATAAGCTTGTGAAGTGCTGCGTGCTCATAGAGAATACATGACTGTAAGACACAAGATAATTCATTACAAAGTCGTTAGGATCTTCAAGCAGTTCTTCTTTCGAAAGAGCAGCAATCAACCGTTCCACTCGGTCCGGTGTCATAAAGATCATTAAGATACCGCTCAGTACTTCCCCTGTATCAAACAATCCTTTTAAAATCAGGCTGATGTGAAAGCCGATATGCACATTTTTACGGTTCAAAAAATGCTTCATGCTCTACCTCCAGACTGCAACGCATATGCATTGAAAGAAACTTCCAATCACGAACCAGCTTGTATTTTTTTTAATGTATCTGCTTCTTTACTGATTTTTATAACCAGATTCCTCAGATTCTCTACTATTTCAGCATTCTTTTCGCTGCCTTCTGTTGTCGTTGATGCATGCGCTGATACTTCTTCGGTTACTGCCGATATTGTCTGTATACTTTCTACAATTTCAGAATTGGCTGTTCCCAGGTTTTCCGTAACACGTTGCAGCAGCTCGGCTGCAGTTTTTATATTCAAAGACTTTTCTGTAATCATTTTAAAATGTTCTGCCGTTTCATTTGCAGAATGATGCTGTTTCTGATTATTCTCAACCAGATTTCCCACAGCACTTACCATTTCATTTATCTCATTTGTAATGTTCACGATCATTGTGCCTATGTTGCCAACTGCTCCCTGCGTCTGACTGGATAAGTTTGAAATCTCTGTTGCCACAACAGAAAAACCTTTCCCGGCTTCTCCGGCTCTGGCCGCTTCTATACTCGCGTTCAATGCAAGCAGACTTGTTTGGGAGGCTACTTTTCTGATGATTTCCAGGATGGAATTCATTTCTTTCGCCTGATCAGAAAGTACCTGCATTCTCTGTACTACCGCCTGTTCCGACTGTTCTGAATGGTTGACCTGTTCAATCATCCGCTGTATGTTCTCATTGCCCTGCGCGATTGCCTGTTTCGTACTGTCAACATTTTCCTGAATCGTGGAATTGGAACCAATGACCTTCTTAATCTGCTCCTGAATCTCTTCTGTCTTTACCATTTGAATCTGTACGGATTTTGCCGTATCACCTGTTCCATTTGACACATCCTGCATGGACTGTTTTGTGCTTATCACCGATAGATTCAATTCGGTAAGATAAGCGGAGACCTGGCTTATTCCGTCTGTCACATGATTGGAAGCGTTCAAGACCTGTTCCAGCAATTCTGACAATTGCTCTTTCTCTTTATTGATCAATGAAAGTTTATTTGCTGTCAGTTTTGTATTGATTTTTGTGATAACAACAACAAAGACCGCCATCATAATAATTACCGCAATCTGAATTTCCATGTCAACAATATTCTGTTCTGTAATCTCTCTTGTCATAGAAAACTGTATGATTCTGCCTATATTAATCAATACAATTATCACGCTGGTCCTTGAAGCAAATTTGTAATCATTATAACCGGCCAACACCAGCATCATTGGCATAACATAACAAAAAGTCAACAGGTAATCCGATGTAAACAGCAAAAACATATAGGCGAATCCATAGGAATAACCCATTATTCTCATAATTGCATTGTGATCCTTCTTTTTTTTGTACAACATCAGTTCTACTGCTACCGGAACCCACATCAGTATAATACATCCAATGAAATACACAATGGTACGACTCCCTTTTAGCACCTCGACAAAATAAGCCAGTGTTAATGTTGCCAAGATAAAACACTGACAGAAAATGCTGATCTTATTTACCTGCTGCCTGTCATTTAGTTTTTCCAATCCCATATCCTTGTTATCCTCCTCTATTGTCTAAAATGCCTTGAAAACTGATGCAAATTGCCTACATCCATTATACTTAATATACCTTCTCAATTCCACTACTTCCTTGTTCTGTTCCCAACAATTTCTTTTGTTTTCTGAACTGAAAGAGACTTCTTTGTGCGGAACGCACTCACATTGCAAAACCTTCCTATCGCACCTATACGAACCCTGCACCTTGTGCCTACTATACAAGTACGTTCCGCGGTCTCTTAGTAACGAAAAAATGGCAGGCAATCACTTGCCCACCATTTTTTAAGAATATCGATTATTTAATTGCGCGCAGCTCGATGTATCCTCTGGCTCCTACCGGTTCCAACTGAATTCTTGGATTTTCGTCATCCCAGTGATATCCGATCACCGTTGGATCATATCGATCCATGGAAGCCTGAACTGACTGAATGGCGTCGCAGTAATCCTCTTCTTCAAAAGGTTCCCCCTGAAACATCAGATACTTTGCTGCCGGAAGTTCTATTACGTCAAATCCCTCCGGAAGCTGACCGTTGTAGTCCATCGCAACCTCAACTCCCTGCACATACAAGGAAGTCCCCGGTTTTCGATACTTTTCAGGGAGCCATAAACATACCGGCTCACCAATAAGTGACTTGATACTGGTCAGGATTCCCCATACATCGCAGCCGACTTCCTGACAGTAACTCCAGTATTCGTCAGCTTTCACACCTCTTTTTATCAGGACTTTTCTCTCTGGCTTTTCCATGACCTGAATAAATACACTTTTTACATTTTCCATATCTGCCATCTCCTTTTTCCAATACTGATTGAATTTTACGCCATATGGTATGAACAGTGACAGAGGTATCGGATTTTTGGCATATTCCTTTGGATTGCAGCCAAACTCCCTATAAAAGGCTCGCTGGTACCCATCAACGCTTGCGAATCCAAAGTCGTATGCTGTATCAATGACCTTTACCGTTTCATCACGAAGCCGCAGAGCAGATTGCGATAGCTTCAGGCGCCTGATGTAATCTGCCGGTGTGACCTCCGTTAATTCTTTGAATATCCTTGCCACATACCAGGGAGAGAAGTGCACTTCCTCTGCCAGGTCTGCCAGGGTTATCTCTTCCTGCAGATGCTCTTTGATGTAATTTTGCATTTGCTGTACCGTTTCAACTTTATCCGTCACTGTCATCACCCTCCAAAGAGGCTGCTTTTACAAGAAATGCTGCGCTCTTTTGATATCATTATTGTAAAGCAGATGGCGATTCATTTTCTCGACCATTCTTGTCCATCTGTCAGGTATTTTCCATTATATTACCATTTATGATGAAAAAAAGACAGCGATTACAGCAACTGTCTTTTCTACGTATATCTTCACCTTTCTCTTATAAAACAAAGCGCTTTATTTACGTTTGCTTCTTTTAGCGCTGGTCAGCACATCATGCAAAAGCATAATATTCTCTTTGCTTAATTCAATAAACTGCATTCCGACTTTATAGACTCCCTGCTCATATTTTTCCCACTTTGCTTCCGCTTTGAATTCCAGACGAACTGTTTCGTTCACAACAAGATTAAATACAAGAATGTTACCAATCCCCACCTTTTTATCACTTAAAACACCTATCCCACCATACGATATATCAAACAATTCAATTCTGCTGACAAATGTTCTTTCTTCTTTTGTACTGCCGTCAATCTTTTTGAAACACATAACACTGTACACATAATTAATTCTTTCTCTTTGTCTTTTCTCATTACTGAACATAGTTTTCCTCTTTTGCCCGATATTTAATTTTAAGAATTAGAAAGATTTTTGGTAACAGCAAAATCAATGGCATCTTCTGACAGAAGAGGTTTGCTGAAATAAAATCCCTGAATCATGTCACAACCTGCTCGTTGGAGATAATCAAACTGTTCCTTGGTCTCAACTCCTTCTGCAATCGTAGCCAGGTTGAATCTTTTTGCCAGACTGATCGTAGCATCCACTAACGTTGATCCACGGTAATCTGTTATCTGATCTACAAATGTTTTGTCTATCTTGATTACATCGATCGGAAGCTTCTGGAGATAGGCCAGGGAAGAAAAGCCTGTACCAAAATCATCCAGTGCAATCTGAAAACCACATTCTTTTAGCCTCGTAAGCTTCTCAATTATATAATCATAGGCTTCGATCATAATACTCTCTGTTATCTCGATCTGCATATACTTTGGATCAATGCCGCATGTTTTAGTCGCATTGACCAAATCATCCACAAAGTGTTCCTGATAGAATTGTACAATGGAAACATTGAGTGACAGTTTTATTGCCGTAAGACCACGCGCCAGTAACATATCATAAAATTCCATGACCTTCTTGCATACCAATGCACCAATGGGCAGGATCAACCCACTGCTCTCTGCGACCGGAATGAACCGCATCGGAGACACCGGCCCCAGTTCTTCGTCCTGCCAGCGAACCAACGCTTCGAAGGAAATAACTTTCGAACCATCAATGCTGACGATCGGCTGATACTGTACATAGAACTCATCCTTTTCAAGTCCCTCCTTCACTTTCCTGATCAAAAGGAATTCATTCTGAAAAATATCATTCATGCCTTTTACATATTTTTTAAGTGCCGACTTTCCATCCTTTTTAGCACTGTACATCGCAACATCTGCTTCCATCAAAAGCTGCTCAAAGGTTGACCCATTGTCCGGATAAACAGAATACCCAATGCTCGCTGTTATTGATATTATCTTTTCTTCAATCAGGAATTCATCCGTGATTGCTTTGCTTACTCTTACCAGAAGACTCTTTAAAGAAAGTGCATCCTCCACACTATGATAGATCTTAACAAGTACAAACTCATCACCGCCAATTCTTGAGACATAAAGCTCTTCTTCCATGATCTCAAGTCTTTTGCCGACCTTACAAAGCAGTTCATCCCCAAAATGATGGCCATAGGTATTATTAATGAATTTGAAATTATCAAGATCAATGAAAATAATGGCCGCTTTCCCATATTGCTCAATTTTTATAAGATTTTCATCCAGATATTTTTCCAGCGCTTTTCTGTTGTGCAAGCCGGTAAGATAATCGTGTTTGTTCTCGTATTCCAGATTCGCTCTCATTTCCTCAAGCTCTTCATTCTGGGCAATAAGTTCTTCTTCTCCTATACGCAGCTCATCGTTGAGGGACTGAAGCTGATTTTTACTTTCCATGATCTGTGTTCTCGACTTACGAAGTTTCCTTTGAAATGCAAGCAGTACAACAACCAATACAAGCAAGAACAAAAGAACCGCCAAGGTCGAATTAACAAGAATTTTATTCTGTTCATAAAAGCTTACTTCTTCATTGAGAATGATACAATCCGATGACAAAAGAGACTTATCCAGGCCATATTTTTTCATATAAGTCTCATCGACCCCACTGTAAACAGTCGCTTCGTCCACGCAGGGGATTGTATCCGCGCACTCGCCATTCAGAACCCGGACTCCAAGTCTTCCAATCTCTTCACCGTGCAGCAACCCGCTTAGAAAGGTACCGCCCAATATTCCATAGCCGAACTGGTGCTCATCTATGCTGTACATTGGGACAGAAGAAGCATCTGAAAACTCCTTACAGAAAGTCTGTGGTGGTTTTACGATCCCATCGCTGGAGATTGAATAGGAAATAAAGATAACCGCTGTATTCTTTGAAATACAGCCTAAATCATTTACAATATCTGCATAACTTTTATCAGACCAGTCTGTAATTGTGTATTCCTTTGTCAGACCAAGTGAATCGATGGCATTCAAAAAGGTAGTATTCGTCCGAATACCACTTTCCGACAAATCATGAATCATAATAAGTTCATCTACCTCGGGCTGCAGCGTTCTTTGAAGCAGAATGGCACCTTCTGGCTGCATTTTCTCATAAACACCAGTAATATTCTTCTCGTCACCTATAATCTCATCTGCCGTTGTATCTATGATTCCCCCAAATACTATGGGCGCATTGTCAAACAATTCTTCTCTGTATTTTATCGCAAACTGTAAGCCCATATCGTCTGTTACCAGCAACAGATCGACATCAACATCTTTGTACTTATCCCTGAATTCCTGCGCCTTATCCAGAATGACCGCTTCGTCGGGGAACCTCTTCCAATCCAGAAATTCTGTAAACAGATTGGCTTCCGGATACGCTGCAAGCAACTCTTTCCGTAGGCCTTCGTTTTGATTGTAGGTCCATTGATATCCAAGATGATAGGCATGAATCACGACAACATTGACGGTCTCTTTGCTTACCATATTTTCACTGGCTGCTGCTTTTTTTGTTATGCCAAAGGGCATACTTTGAATCAATAGCAGAAGTAAGATAACCGTAATAAGAAGTCTTTTCTTCATATCATTTTCTCCTAATTTATATTTCTTTACCGTTCTTCGCACTGTTTTTTTGTTTATTTCGCTGGTTTCTGGAATATTTTATCAAATCGTCATCCCATGCTTTCATATATGTGAAATTATATATCACGTCACGCTTTTCGGCAACCTTTTTCGTCGATAATGTTATGCTTTTGTGATGTTTTTTGCTTTTTTATTTTTTTACTGTTTATACATCCATAAAACAGCGTAAAGTCACAGAAAATAAAAAAAGCACTCAGCGTATTCTATCTCAGTTTTTTCTGTGATAGCTTTGCGGAGTGCTTCTTTGCGGAATAAATATAAAAATGTATGATTTGGTGTACCCTTTGTACCAAAGAATTGATTCAAATTCATCCATCCGGCATTTTTTCCTGATATATTAAAAGTTTACTACTTTGGGTGCTTCGGTAAAAGAGCATATTGTTGCTGTTACATTCTTCAAATAAAAGACTTCCATCAACTCATCATCTGCCGAATACATCTTGCCTAAGGAGGTCTCATTCTCCTCTAGCATTGCAACACGTGCTTCTCTTCGTTCATCCTTTGTCACATTCGCATTCAGTCGAAGCCAGGTTCCTTTATTCATTCCGGATATTTCAACATTCGCATTCTTTTGCATCTGGTCAAAAACATCCTTCTTGTTGTTCGTAACAATATACAGCTTTTGCTCGAACATGGAAACTGCTCCAAATGGTCTGACGTGTGGCATTTCTCCTTCACAAGTCGCAAGATAAAATATCCCGCATTCTTTCAAATAGTTATAGATCTCTTCCATTTTGATTGCTCCTTCTTATTTTTTGTGATATCATCATGTATGAGTTAATTATACATAGCATGATATATTATACAAGTACGATATTTTATGATACCGGTATCAAATATGATACTTAATTTCAAAATGATACCAATAACAAAAATGATACCCGTAATACAAAGGCTATCCATTACCATAAAAGATATCATAACCAGAAAGGATGCCCCAATGGAACGAAAAAATTTATTCGGAATCTGCCCCTATGTTACGTCACAAAAAGTTCTGTCCGGAAAATGGTCGATCTATATTCTGCACCTGCTGGACCGGAATGAAGTGCTTCGTTTCAATGAACTTCAACGACAGATGCCGGAAGAAATGACACATACTACACTCTCCAGACAATTAAAGACACTGGAACAAGAAGGTCTGATTGAGAGAAAGGAATATTCGCAGATTCCGCCTCGAGTGGAATACTCTCTTTCTCCTATAGGAAAGAAATTCAAGGCTGTACTGTCGGCTTTGCAGGGTTGGGGCAATGACTATATTGATTATTTATCAGAATAATAAGAGAACAGAACATTTCCGTACGCAAGAAATGTTCTGTTCTCTTTCTACTCCCTATATCCCTAATCCAGCATAGGATTTACTGGTATGTTCACTGGCTCTTCCATTTTCGTCCAGAGCCCTGTGTTTCTTTAGTTCACACTAGTTTTTTGTTATTCAGTAACAAATTTTATATCATTTAATATGGTATCATAATCATTCGTCAAGGTGTCAAAGGTTGTTTCCAGATCACCAAACGTAATCACATAGGTGTTATCGGCAACAAATAAATATACATACACAAACTTCATATTCATACCACTGACCGTGCAGGTAAATGTCATCTTTCTTGCATCTTTTTCATCAATCGTCAGTGGTTCAACTTCGCCAAGCACCTTGAAGTTATCGAATGCCCCCTGATAGATGTCAATGGCATCACTGACAACATCGTCCAAAGTTTCACGGTCAAACGGCTCATCCTTAACCATAAAGCTTGCTGTATTCTTCATATATTGTGCAGCTATAACGGAACCTTCTATTTTCTCCCAGCCATCGGGCGGTGTAATCTCTACCACTACGCTTCCGGTTTCACTGCTCACCGCATCTGTCCCGGATTCTGAATCACTGCTTTCCTCTGTATCATTACTGGTTTGCGAGTCTGGATTTTTTTCATCCTCGTTCTCTGTATTTGCGTCTCCATCCGCTTCATAATCAACGCTGCCAGTATCACCGGATTCATCCACTTCTTCAGATTCATAATTCATCGTATCAGTTTCGTTATTGTTTATTGAAACCCCTGACCCGGGAAGAAGCTCCAAACTATTCTGACCGCATCCAGTTAGAATTGCTGCCATCGCAAGTATCATCACCACTACTATTATCTTCTTCATAAATACCTCCCTGCCTATTTTCAGCATCCTTACATTATTATCGCATTGTTCAATCCTGATCTTTTTCTGTCCTTTTTATGGAGGAAGTTCGTTCTGTGTCAGCTTAACCGTTCGGTATACCCTGCTTATTTCTGCCTCATCTGCTACGTTTAACTTACAAAAGACAGATTTGAATATCTTTTTTGCTGTCTTCCTGTCAAGAAGCATTGTTTCTGCCGTCCAACGACTTGTATATCCCTGACAAAACCACTGAAATGCCATGCGCTCATCCTCCGTTAACAGCGCTACTCTCCACTCTTTTTCCTGCTCACAATTCATCGCTTCCAAAGGAACGGGAGCAGATTCTTTTTGTGTCAGAATAAGTTTCAAATGACGCACAGACTCCCTCCTTTCCTGTTCCTATTCCTGTTTTGTATCTGATCCTAAGTCTGTCGCATTTAGCACTATAATTCAATATCCCAAAATAGGGAGTATACGAAAAATACCCCCTCCCAGACTTGGGAAGAGGTATATCGTTTGAGGTATTTTGAACTTAAGCCTTGTCATCTGTCTCCAGGACCATAGCTTTTTGTGAATGGCCAAACATAATAAATAACTCAGCGCGGCTGTTGATTCCAAGTTTTTTATAAATCGTCTTACTATATGTGGCGACAGTCGCTGGCGTAAGACCCAGTTCCGGTGCGACCTGCCGCAGCGTCATTCCCTGAAGGAGAAGGCAAACGACCTGCTTTTCTCTGGGGGATAATCTGGTATCGTCAAGGCTTGGCATACGCTGCTCTTCGATTGGGATGCCATCTTTTTGTATTTTCCTTATGCTGCCTGTGCCGATTTCGGAAGACATACAGATCAATCTGAATTCTTTTGACCAGTCAGCAAAAAACAGATACTGTGAAAATGCAGGTGAAAGCATAAGAAAAAGTATGAAGAGCACCGAAGATGTAACAACTGCAATCGCTTCGGTCGGCATGACTTCATGCAGCAGATCAATTCCCAGATACAATACCCCAACACCAGCCATACTGATCAGGACAAGGTATTTATGTATGCGAAAATTACAGAATTTATTCGTAACACATCCAAGCAGGAAAAATGTAATCATAAGACCCAGTTCTTTAATTTCTGAGAAAAGATAGGCTGCTTTTGGAAGATCAACATACCACATCAGATGACTCAGAATAGAAGTTATGAAAAACACATTGCATAAGGTCCAAATCGTACGTTTAAACAGTACCTGAATGATAACAAAGCTTACAATAATGCAGAGTGCAAGTCCCCCCCACAGGAAGGAATTCGCCGGCCGCTGGAAGGCCGATGCATAAAAACCTGTGATCCTGATTGCAAAGTATGAGAAAAAGATAAAAAACACAAGCCAGATGCTAGGGTCCAGTTTCTTAACTTCTTTGTTACCTTTTCCATTGTAATCTCCGCTCTTTGACAAAAACATGCACAGGCAAAGAACCATTAGCATAAGAGTTATCAAAATTAACTGAACCACTCGCGGTATCCTGACATACCCATCCAGAAGCTCGATCAATCCTATAAAGAGCACGATCATTGTACTGCCAAAGAAACGCTCTGTGTTATTCAGCATAAACACAAAAGAAAAGCTGCTGCTTGACAGACACCCCCCAACTCCGGCCATGAACACAATACTGCATACAAGAGAAGGATATCCTCCGGGCAAAAAAAGCCAGGGAAGAAAACCTGCCATAGTTATGAGTGCGGAGATCTTTGAAATCAAAGCAATATTTCTTTCCTTCGAGAACGCGAACATGACCATAGCGCCTAGGGCAAAAGAAATAAAGGTCAGCGTCGAATTGGCCAGCCCGAATGCTCTCCAGCCATCATCAATCACATAATCCTGAATATTAATAAATGCCATGGCAACCGGAAATGCAAAAAAATACGGAAGATTCCTTTTTCTTATATTACGCGGCGCAAGCATCTCCTGTGCACTCCAGAGATTCTGCAACGAAGACGTAAGATTTGACAGGTAACCCTTTTTTCTTATGCTCTGTTTTTGCATACGTACCCCCATTTTCTTCTCATTCTTCAAATATTATACTTCCTACCGGTTTCTTTTGCAAAGAAATTTACCAAAACGAAAAGATCGAATGAAAGCAACCGGCATACCGTAGTCTCATTCGATCTTTATCTCTTTTTTACGATTCTGTTTTAATTATTTCATATATCATGTTTCGAATTTTCGGATGGATCTCCCGGTAGACGTATTCACAATCGACTGAATGCTGGGCATAAAAAACAGCCACTTTGTTCTGAGTATCAACCAGAGCATAAGCTCCTGCAGCTCCATCCCATCCAAACTCACCAATCGGACTTTTTACTCCGTATCGATCAGGTTCAACAAGCGTACGCACCCCCAGTCCATAAGAATAACCCAGCTTACCAAGCTTTGCAAAGTCTTCTCTGGATTCTCCCTGAAGTTCATCCTGCTTCATGCGCTCTATGGATTCCGGTGACAGGATCTGTTTCCCCTGCTTACTGGTTCCCCCATTGCACAGAGCATCAAGAAACTTTATATAATCATCCACGGTGGATACCAGTCCGGCTCCGCCACTTTCATAATTATTGGAAAGTTTAAATTTATTCTCCTGTGATATAAGTGTTGAGGTCTTACTGTCTTCATGGAAAGTAAATTGCTCAGATAAATTCTCTTTCTGGTCCGGTGTTATATCAAAACCAGTGTTTTTCATATCCAGCGGTTCAAAAATATTCACTTTTAGGTACCTGCCAAGCGGCATTCCCGAAACCACTTCAATCACTGCACCCAGTACATCATGACTTAGACTGTACTGATAATGAGTTCCCGGTTCAAAGTCAAGCGGTTCCTCTGCAAGTGCTCTGATTACCTCTCTTGTTGTTGCCCCTCCCTGTGTCACCTGCAAAATCCTTTTTATCGAAGGTGCTTCAAGATTATAGTTCAGTCCGGACTGCATCGTCATCAGATGCCTGATTGTCAAAGTTTGTGCTGCACAGCTGCTGAGAGAATTTGTTCTGACTTTCAGGTCTTTATATTCTGGAAGATACGAAGCTACCGGATCTTCCAGCTGCAGAAATCCTTTTTCAATGAGCTGCATAATCGCAGTACAGGTAACCAATTTGGAGGCAGAATAAATCCAGTAGGTATTTGCACTGGTAATTGGCTTTGTTTTTTTTGCATCTGCAAACCCGGTCATATGTCGGAAAACTGGTTCATGATTCTGATATACCACACAGTCGCAGCCTGGTATTCCGACATTTTCCAGCGAATCAAGAAATTGAATCAGGCTTTCCTTATTCTTTGTCTGCTCCATACTCTCTCCGTTTCTTAGCGTTATTTTATGCATTTCCCAGAATTATATTATCTTTCCCCACGAATCAGGTCAAGATTTCTTTTAATCAGTTCAGACCTTTGTTCTACACAGGCTTTTGTAAAGAGCGGATCCTCCGGTGTGTTCAGTACATAATCAAGAAGCTGGTCAACCGTAGTGGTAGCTACATGGCACCTGGTATCTGATGAAGCATAGTAAAGGAACACCTCTCCATTTTCTTTTGCTACCATTCCATTGCTGAATAAAACATTTGATACATCACCGATACGTTCCTCACCCTTGGGTGCCATAAAGAACCCTCCTGGCCGGTGCGTTACTTTCCAGGGTTCATCAAGATCGCTTAGAAAAGCATACAGCACATACCGCAGACCTGCTGCCGTATTACGCACACCATGCGCAATGTGAAGCCAACCTTTCGCAGTCCTGATTGGCGTTGGTCCCTGTCCATTCTTTAACTCTTTGATGGTATGGTACTGTCTGTCATCGACGATCTGCTCTTCCTCGATCTTTGCGTGTTCCATGCTGTCTGAAAGTCCCCAGCCAATTCCACCGCCGGAACCAGCATCGATAAAGCCATCCTGAGGTCTTGTGTAAAGTGCGTATTTCCCTTGTACAAATTCCGGATGCAGAACAACATTCCTTTGTTGAGGAGAAGGTGTGATCAGATCGTCCATCCGCTCCCAGGTTATCAGATCTTTTGTACGGGCAATTCCACAGGCTGCTATGGCGCTGGACAGATCTCCAGCCGGTGCTGCCTTATCTTTACGTTCGGAACAGAAAAATCCATAGATCCAGCCGTCCTCGTGTTTTGTCAGACGCATGTCATAAATATTCGTATCCGGGTCATCAGTTTCCGGCATCCGTACCGGATAATCAAGAAAATGGAACCCATCGATTCCGCTTTCGCTCTCTGCTACGGCAAAGAAGGATTTTCGATCATTTCCTTCCACTCTTGCGACAAGGCAGATCTTATTGTTCAATTCAATTGCACCGGGATTGAACACACAGTTCACACCCATCCGCTCCATCATATATGGATTGGTTTCAAAATTCAAATCATATTTCCAAAAGATCGGGATGTGTTCGTCGGTAAGCACCGGATATTGATAACGCTTATACACACCGTTATCTTTTTCAAGAACTTCGTTCTTTCTGTCAATAAGCCTCTGATAGTCTTCCCGAAGCATTTTCAGTCTTTTGTCAAAATTGTTTTTTTTACTATTAATTACATCACTGCTCATAGCAAAGTTCCTTTCGCACCCCTTGGAGTCATACTAACTTTGAGTCATACTAACTTTGAATCATTCTTCCTGTTCGTTCTTTCTGTTATTGCTTATTCCATTCAGAAATATCTTCGAGAGTCTTTTATCCCTTCACGGCACCGGCCGCCACTCCGTCAATAATATTCCGCTGGAGGAAGCAATAAAGAATAATAATTGGAACAATTACATACACGATACAGGTACATATAAGCGTCCAGTCACTGGTATACTGTCCAAAGAAATCATAGATTTTCAAAGGCAATGTCTTTAGTGTAGTTTTTGTCAGCATGATCTGCGGAAGATAAAAATCATTCCAGGCGGTCAGTCCACAGATTACTGTTAACGTCGAAATCACAGGCTTCATCAGCGGCATGATCAGCCGGGCATAAATAACAAAATGAGAAGCTCCGTCGATCTTTGCTGATTCTGAAATCTGAAAAGGTATCGTTTTCATAAAACTGGTCATCATAAATACGACCATAGGAATTCCGATTGCTGCATAGATAATTATCATTCCGATATAACTGTTCAGCAGCCCCAGATTTTTATATATGACATAAACAGGAATGGTTATTGTCTGTACCGGGAAAATCATCGGTATCAAGAACAATGCCGCAAAGAAACCAGCCCTCTTAAAATTCATTTTTGTAATCGCATAGGAAGCAAGCGTACCCACGAACAATTCCAGCACCAGCGAACCGGCCGTAATGACCGCACTGTTTAGAAAAGAACGGACGATAGAAGATCGTGTAAATACCGTCACATAATTTTGAAAGTTCAAAGTACTCGGCAAACTTAAGGGATGCTTCATAAAATCACTTCTCGTTTTTAAGGAAACAATCACCAGAATAAAAAACGGAACCAGAGCAATCAGGGAAAATGCACTTAAGATTATATAGTTTACAACAGAATACGCATCTTTTTTACTTTTTTGTTTTTCTTTTGGCTCCTGGTATGGAATCGCTTTGGTCACTGAACTCATAATACGGCATCCTCCCTTCTTCTCATAATGATCAGCTGTATCAGCGATACAATCAGAACGAACACGAACAATGCAATGGAAATCGCGGTACCATATCCCATTCGGCTGTATACAAATGCGCTGGTATACACATTGATAGCCAGCGATTCTGTTGCATGACCCGGTCCTCCACCAGTCATAATGAATGGCAGATCATAGATCTTCAACGTTCCAATCGTAGTCACAATGATATTAATCGTAAGGGACGGAGCCATCAGCGGAAGTGTTATCTTCCAGAACTTTGCGCCTTTTCCCGCTCCATCAATGGAGCATGCTTCGTAAAGCGACCGGTCAATGGAGAGAATACCGGCAAGATAGATTACCATGCTCTGTCCTACCCACTGCCATACATTTACCAAGGAAATGGTATGGATCGCAACTTTCGAATCCGCAAGCCAAAGGACTTTGGAAAGCTTTTCAAGCCCAAGGGTGGAAAGCATCCCGGGTACAAATCCGCTGACCGGATCAAGCATAAGATTCCAGATAAAACCGATTGCAACCGTGCAGATTACCGTTGGAAGAAAGAGTACAGCACGGAAGAAGTTCTTACCCTTGAATTTCTCCTGAAGAAGCACTGCAAGGAAAATACCAAGAATATTTTGCACCGTAACGATCTCAACAAAATAGATCAGATTATTCTTTAGAACATCCTGCAATTCCTTGGTCTGAAATATTTCGATATAGTTTTTGATACCAACAAAGTTGAAACTTCTGGATATCCCGTTCCAGTTCGTAAGAGATATTACGATACTGAAGATAAATGGAACAAGATAGATGAACAATACTAATAAAATCGCTGGTATCAGAAATAAATAGGGTTCTATTTTTTTATGTTTCATTGAATACTCCATTCGCGCGCATTTTACATAAAACAAGCAGGCCGGGGTGTCAAAGCCCACGACCCACTTGTAATAACTATAGGAAGCTTTGGATCTAAAGGGCTATCCCCCCTTTATTCCGGCTGTAAGGATTACTCCTTCATGTCCTGTGCTGCCTGTAATGCTGCTGCCATTTCATCTGCGGTTGTATCACCACTATACAGAAGCTGCATCTGTTTTAAGAATTCTGACTGTGCTCCTGAATACATCTGGTCATAGTAGAAAGGAAGAGAATCCTCTGATAAGAGCTCTGCCCACATATTGAGACTTGCATTGGAAACTCCAATTACCGGTGTCATATTTGACATAGTATCTGCAAAATACTGTGCACCTTCTGCACTTGATATGTAGTCAAGGAATAACTTGCTTTCTTCCTGGTGCTGACTGGAAGCAACGATTGACTGATACTGACCAACTTCAACGGCGCCAATATGTGCTTGCCCTGCTTTGTTCGTAGGAAGTGAAAATACTCCAACTTCAAATTCCGGTTCTCCAAGATTGATCGGACCCATGATCCATTCACCGTGTGACATCATGGCAGCCTTTTCTGTTACAAAGTAGGAAGCCGCCTGATCATAGGTTAAGCCTGCAGCTTCTGGCGAAACAGCATCGCTGGCGAAGAAGTCCTGCATTTCCTGAAGTGTTTCCACTACAACGGCATCGGTGTATTTCGCTGTTCCATTGTTAATGTTCGTGAAGATATCCGGATTCTGTCCATAGAGATTCTGCATGAATACCATACCTTCCTGTCCGGTTGTCCAGGTGTCTTTGATACCCTGTACGGTCGGTGTTACACCGGTTGCAGCGATTGCATCGCAAAGTGCAAGATATTCTTCACGGTTGGTAGGTACGGACCATCCGTTTGCCTCGAACATTGTCTTATTGTATACAATACCAACAACATCTTCTGCAAATGGAATACCATAAACTTTTCCAGCGGATGTTACGGAATCTATCGCTGCTGCATTGTATGCAGAAAGAAAGCTTTCTCCGGTAATGTCCTGAAGGTATCCGGCATCGATATACTGCTGATAATCGCTTGGCTTGATGGTTGTAACATCAATTCCGTCTCCCGCGAGCAGCTTGATTGCCTGTGTTTCAGAATACTCACCACCCGTATTCGAACCCATCTGGAAATCTACTGTAATCCATGGATATTTTGCTTCAAATCCATCGATCATATTCTGTGGATATTCTCCATCGGCTGACTGAACCCATGTGTAATAGGTAATCGTAACCGGAGTCTTATCTGCATCATCCGTGGCACTTGCGGGTGTTGCGGTCGCAGCATCTGTACCGGAATCTGTGGCAGCTGCTGGTGTTGCGGTTGGTGTTGAATCTGATGCTGTTGTATTGTTTCCACATCCTGCCATCAGACCAATCACAATTGCACATGTTAAAAACGCTGTAAATAGTTTCTTTTTCATTGTATACCCCCTTGTATTTTGAATATAAAAATAATTGAATAATGAAGCAATCACTTCATTACCCAATTATAAAAGAATGCAAAAAATCCTGTGACGAATTATTTGTCCAAAAACTAGCATTTTTTTGTTCACTTCCGATTCGTGCTGCTGGGAAGTGATCCGGTGTACTTTTTATAGACGCGAGTGAAATAGTTCGGATCGGTAAATCCGACCTTCGCTGCTACATCTGCAATCTTCAAATCCGTATTGTCAAGAAGATACTGTGCCTGATCCATGCGAAGCTGTACGGTATACTGTCCGATTGTCTGACCCTCCATCTGTTTGAAGGTCCGGCTGAGGTACGAGGGCGACACATAAAAAAGACCAGCTATTTCTTCCAGCGATATATCCTGGTCAAGGTTCTTTCGTATCAGATTTGCTACCTGCTCACACAGTGTCTTACGCCCGTTATCGTTATGCTTGCTCTCCTTGCAATAGTTTTCGATCGCTGTTCCTGCTTTTTCAAGGACTTCCTCTACCGAGAAAAAGATCAATTCTGTTGTATGCCGGTTCATCTCTTCTTCCAACGCTTTCAGCACAGAAAAATTAACATAATCATTTGAATGAATAACAAGTATCATATGCGCAATGACCCCGGAAAGATTCTGATAACTGAAATCATCCGCCAGAGAATCAGAGGCACGCCGGTGCATAGCCTGGATAATCCGCTCCGTCTGTCCCGTAAAAGCAAGGACATTGATCTTATTATCGTCAAGATCCTCATACCGGCTATCCGCTGCCTGATTCTGATACATCAGATCATTGGATGCCGTGTGCAATGCACGCTGATACATGCTGATCATGCTGTCATCCGGCTTTTTCTTCGTGTATCCCCATAAAGCTTTATCCTTTATTCTCTTTCGTGCATTCAGAAGACTATTAATATCCGTATGACTGCTCAGCAGAAAGCAGAACAGGGAGGGATGCGTCTCCTCAATTGCAAGCCCCGGCACATCTTCAAAAATCTCCTGAAGGCTATCCATACGGAATGCTTCTTTTGTCCGTAGTATCCCAAGCACCGCCGGTGTCTCTCTGCCTGCGATTTGATTTATATCCAGTGAACTTTTACGCTCCGATGCTGTCATAACCGCTGTGTTCAGTTCATCCGGATCGATGGGTTTTACTATATAGTTGACACTCCCGGCCTTAATTGCTTCTTTCGCATAGGCAAACTCATTGTATGCACTGACAACAATCGTCTGTATCTCCTGATAGTTCTTCTGAATCTGCTGCAACAGATAGATACCATCTTTTCCGGGCATGCGTATGTCCGTAATCACAAGATCCGGAAGTTCTGCTGCAATAAGCTGCAAAGCTTCCTCTCCATCCTGTGCCTTGCCGACAAGGACTCCGTTGCAGTCGTCCCAGCGTATCATTCTGCATATTCCTTCCAATATTAACGGATTATCTTCCACTACAAGTATTTTAAACATATCAATTCCTCTCTGGTCGATTGATTTCTTTTAAATTTACTATTAAGAAGTTACACCCATACGAATGCACCGTTCGTACCTTTTCTGTTTACTTTTTCCCCGCAAGCACCAAGTTTATGATGAGAACTGCGCGGGCACAAACTTTTGGGATTGAAAGTTATTTTTCAAGCTTATTGCTGCTCCGGAATACGTATTGTAAAGGTTGTACCGGTTCCTTCGCCGGAAACGACCTCAATTCCTGCCGCCTCACCAAATAGTAATTTTAGGCGAAGATTTACGTTTAGAATACCGATTTTCTTTGACTTCTTATGTTGCTGTAAAAGCTCCTCGCTTGGAGATGACAGCATCTTTGAAAGCATTGCCAGGTCATTTTTTTCCATGCCCCTGCCATTATCCTGAATACTGACATAGAGAACGCTTTCTTCCATCCATGCCGTAATCATAATCAGACCACCTGATTTTTTATGGCTTATTCCGTGATGGATTGCATTTTCCACCAGCGGCTGCAGCATGAACTTGACTACATACTGGTTCCGGCATTCCTCAGAAATCTCATATTCGATACGAAACCGGTCCTGATAGTTGATGGCCTGCAGCGTACAGTAATTCTTCACATGATTCAGCTCATCCTGAAAAGTTACGACTTTAGAGGAATACTGCATGTTATATTGGAATATCCGCCCGAGACTTAGAATCATCTTTGAGATATCGTGTTCCCCATGAATCTGCGCCATACAGTTAATGGAATCGAGTGAATTGTATAGAAAATGAGGTGCGATCTGGGTCTGAAGTGCCTTAAACTCCGCATCTTTCTGCGCAAGAACAAGCTCTTTCTCTTTTTCAATGTGGTTCTGGATCTCTGCCTGCATGAGGTTGTAGTACATTGCGAGCTGGTTGACTTCACGAAAGGAATCGGTCGTCGGAACGATCTCGTTGTATTGCTGGTTCCTTGCTCTGCTCATTGCCTGTTCAAGACGTTCCAGGGGCTTTGAGATCAAACGGGCAATCACAACAGCCAGTACCATAAGAACGACCGATGCTATAATACCAAGGAAGATATACAGCTTTGACATAACAGACATACGGTCATTGATCAGGGTATCATCCGGTATAACAATATAATTCCAGTCAAAATAAGAACTCTCTATCAGCAGTTGATTCGACTCCTCGGCTGAATAATGGCTGTCTTTATACGCCTCTGTCTCTGTATAGGGAATAAGGATATTATCATGATCACTGCTGTTGTAGATAACCGTACCATCGGAACGTGTTATCAGAATAACACCATGTTCTGAATCCTGACTTTGCCCTATGATTGCAGAGAAACTCCTGTATTTCAAATCAACGATCAGATATCCGATCGTCGAACCATCTTTAAAGTTCTTTAAAACGCGGCCTACCGAAAATGCCTTGAGATTGTTCGTTGCAGAATTCGAAGATGTTCTTACCCCAAGAATCTGAAAGGTACCGTCTCCATTCTTTAGTTCCTGAATGATCTCTTCATCGGAGGGAGTCTCATTGGCAATACTTTCAACGATCGTTGAAATATTATAACGACTGTTCATTCCATAGATCTTTATTGAACTTATATCCGTTCTGTATGTATAGATGTTCTCTGCTTCCTCACGAAAACGAATGGAATCAAGCGTAAGATTCGACAGTTCCGGATCTTCCAGCAAAATATCCTGCAGCGTGTCAGAGGAGAACAGCGCAAGAGATTCATTCCGCAGCTGTGCAAAATAAATATCAAGGTTTCGGTCAATTCCCTGTACTACAACGGTATACGTCTCATTAAAATCATCTCGTATCTCCTTCGAAATCGACCGGTACGAATAGATGATCAGCACAAAGACCGGAATCAATGTCAAAAATACGAATGCCAGAATGATCGTCCCGGAAATGCTCTTTCCTACCTTATGTTTGCTGTGTCTGTCTCGGCTCATCATACTCCTCAGCTTTCCTGTATTTGTGCTTGCTTATATTTATTCGCTGCGCTTCACCTGAGCTGGCAGTGTAGCCCCTGTTAGTGTCATTCCATTATTAAATCGTTGCGGCGCATACGTCACGCCCGGTAACTTTGCTCCTGATACACCATACTTTGGGTTATATCCGAATATATTGATGTAGGTTTTAAGATCCGAACGTTCCTGGTTCATGCATTTTAATACCTCCAGCAATGCTTTTACATCATCAATTGCCCTATGGCTGTTCTTAACCTTATTGGCAAGTCCGTATTCCGTAATTGCATTCTCCAGTTTATGCGGAAAAGCTCTTCGGTCTTTGTATACGGTCACGGTATCCAGATAATGAAAGTCTCTGCTTTTGTTATGTCTGTTTAACATGCTAAGCAGAAATTCAGCGTCAAACTGAGCATTATGCGCAATCAGCAGAGTATCCCCCTCGACCATCTGTAAAAAATGCTCTGTCGCAAGCTTCTCCTCGATTCCTTCTGCCATAAGCATCAGGTCATTGATCCCTGTCAGTTCAACGATTTTTCCCGGAAGATACTCGCCTGCCGGCAGGCGAATGAAATCATCCATTTCTTTTTCTATGAAAATGTTCTTCTTTGTATCTATGTTTATTTTAACGGCTGCAAGCTCTATCATCTGACAGGATTTTGGATCCAGTCCACTGGTCTCACAGTCAAAAACTATAACACTCTGGTATTGGTTGAAGATATCGTGCATGTTGGTCTCCTTTTCTGAAGTTTTTCTTAAACATCATTATAGTAGACTGCATCAAAAAAAGACAAGCTTATTTTGTAAGTTCGTCTTTTTGTTGTATCTCATTTATTCTTTCCTCTTCAATTACCTTTCATCAATCGTCATCACTTATAAGTCTGCAACAGAAACGTTGAAACCTTTCAGTCCTCATGCACCTTCTCTTCCTTTCGTTCTAACACCTTTCCCTTGGTCGCAATTACCGTTCTGTACCAAAGCGCTGAGTCTTTCATAATTCTTCTCTGATTTTTATAATCAATATAAATCAGTCCAAAACGTTTATCATACCCACCCGTCCATTCGTAATTGTCCATAACAGACCAGTAACAATAACCAAGCACCGGAATTCCTTCTGTTATCGCCCGTTCCAGCGAAAGCAGATATCGATGCATAAAATCAATGCGGGCAGGATCATGAACTTTTCCATCCAGTGACTCAAAATCATAGCACGCCATTCCATTCTCTGTGATCAGAAGTGGCTTTTTATAACGCTCATAAAAAAACTTACAGCTCCAATACATAATTTCAGGTGTAATATTCCAGTCCATCGCTGTCCGCGGGCTTCCCTGGCTGGAATAACGGTCGTACCCCCACTGATTTGCCGGAATTGGATTTACACCGGCCTGATAAATATTATATCCATAGAAATCAAGTGGTTGCGAAATACTGTTCCACTCTTCCTCCGTAAATTTTGGCAGTTGATCCCCTAATAATTCGTTTGCTTCTTCTGAAAATGCTCCCGTAAAGATCGGATCCGACCACCATGCATTTTCAAATAAGAACATCCTGGAATCTGTACCAAAGCTTAGTCTTCTTGCTTCATCAATGACTTCTTTGTCTTCTTTTGCCGGCAGTACCACTTCCGCGGTAGGCGCATATCCTATTTTGGTATCACTGCCGCAGTTTTTCCGAATTACAGATACCGCTTTGCCATGGGCAAGCAGCACATTTCTTGTTATGTTCATCATCTCCGGCAAGTCATTCTGTTCAAATGGTGCATGAAATCCAGCACTAAGACCGCCACCCACAAAAAATCATCCGAGAACATTGAATACCTCCCTTGATGTAGTTTATTTTTGTTTCAGCTAAATTAAATATAGTATACTGCTTCTTATTTCCACCGGTAAAGTCATGAATTGTTTTCAAATATCTTTCACCGTATTTTTTCAAATTTGTTCTCTTTACTTTCATTGACAGAACGCATTTGTACTCTGTCTGAGGGAAGTATTGTGTACATCTAAATCCGTGTTTTATCCAAGCAGATACGTACGGTACTGCCTGTTCCACTCGTAGTTCTGCTTACGATTGCTCATCATCTTCTTTGGTCTGATAAAAATACGGACCGCAGGCCTCTTCATGCGTCAGCACATAGGTCCATTGGGCTGCCGGATCAAATATGTAGATATCCGATTCCTCCAATGTACTGTATTCCTTCCATAATCTCAGGTCTTCTGCACTTAGAAAATCTGCATTCTCTATCTGATAAGCGTTCTCTCCATATTGAAAGAATACAAAGAGCAAATTCTTTCTCATTGCCTCAAATGTCTTGTCCGCTTCGTTTTTGCTCATTGCCTCTAGTAATTCAAAACTAAAAATGTGCCATCTGAA
The DNA here is from genome assembly GCA_003249225.1 of Clostridia bacterium. Taxonomy (GTDB): domain Bacteria; phylum Bacillota; class Clostridia; order Lachnospirales; family Lachnospiraceae; genus SZUA-448. Next base: position 73,701 of record QKJQ01000015.1, read on the forward strand.
TTGTTCATTATACATTTTTGATCTGGCTTTTGCTTCCTTTGTCACAGCAGAAAGAAATAGCTCATCCCACAGCCTGCTTACTTCTTCCTTCTGGCAAGCGGTGCGTATAAGTCCTCTTACTTTCCATTTATCCCATAGTTTTTCATACTCGTACTGTCTGCAATGTATGTCATACTCCATCATCTTGTCCATAACTTCATCAACCAGCTGATTTCGTATTTCTTTTTCATGCTCGTCACTGATTTGCTCTATCTCATGAAATAACTCATTGAGTGCGCCGTAGTCAATGATTCTTGCTGCAAGCGTCTCCATGCCAATCTCCTTTCGCTCCTGTCTGTATTCAATTCTGTTCCTATCTTCTCCAGCTATATCTCCCTGCGAAAGAACTTGCTGCATCCGTTAGAAAAGAAAAAATGCTGCTGTATGTACTCGGTTAAAAATGCAGTATAAATCGCTCCCCAGACCATATCGCCTTTGTAATAGTATAGCTCCTGCTTTGCAATATCAACAAGAACCGGCACTTCACATTTCTTTTTCAATACGGTCAATGAGCGAGATATCCGCCGGTAACCATTCGACGGAATTGAGCTCTTCCTTCGTAAGCCACTTTGCATCTTCATGCTCATTAAGAACCAGCTCCCCAGTAATGATCTCTGCCCAAAAGCAATCCATGGAAAGATGAAATGCCGGATAATCATATTCAATTGTCTCAATTAGATTCCCTATTGAAATCACGGTGTTAAGCTCTTCCTTAATCTCTCTTTGCAAAGCTTCTTTCGGTGTTTCCCCTTCTTCTATCTTACCACCGGGGAATTCCCAGCCGCCTTTAAAATCCCCATAACCTCGCTGGGTCGCGAAGATGACCTGGTCCCCCTTTTCATTCACTGATTTTATTACAGCCGCAACGACTCTGATTGTTTTCATCTGAACTATATCCTCTTTTCGCTTCTATACAGCGCTTTCCTAAAAAAAGTTTCTTTTACATCCGTTCCTTGCAATACTGTTCTTTACCCTACTATTTTATCCTTTCACAATATACTCATAGATGTCGTCTCTGACCGGTGTGTCCAAGATCCACTCGATCTCAACGGCAGATTTTTCTGTATTTGCCATGGTAAATTCTTTCACAAATCCCGATGCATGCATCCTTCCAAGGTAGTAAAATTCTTTGGAAATCTTATCATCTTTATTCTTTCTCACAAAAAGCTGCACATCGATCCCACGCTGCCTTGCATTTAAGAAGTTCTGCACATCTTCCGAGTCCAGACTTCTGCCGCTTTTTGAAATAGCTATTAGGCTGCTGGAACTGGTAAAATGATCTTCGTAATTTGTCGTATCACTAATTCCTTCACCTTTATCATAATTAATAAACACAGGGAATGTCTTCGTCTTTTTATCATACTTATACCCGCCAATGTTCAATGGAACTTCATTGGTCTCCCAGTTCAGAAGGCGGCAGGCGTCCTCATAGGTATACTTCTGATATAATACCAGATTCGTATCCTGGTAACGATTGCTGTAATTTTGATGGTATCTGTATATGCCAAAATCGATCAGTTCTTTTACCATCTCATAAAAATCATGGTTCGCCAGCATTCTGCTAAAAGTTGTTGAAACCTTATAATCTTCATTTCCCGCATGATCAAGCTCTTTCTCTATGAACACACAGGTGTCATATGTCTTCTTCCCACCGCCGGAGGGAAATTCATTGGTCATGATGTTAATAATATTATTCTTGCAGTTCTGGTTATAGCTTACACCATACTTCGTCTGTAATGACTGCTGCAGCAGCCCCAGCAGCCCATGATTGTACTGCAGCATTCTGTTCAGAAATTCCAACTCATGCACACGTTTGCCATTTGCCAGCTTTTTTGATATAAACTCAATGACCTGCTCTTCGTCTTTTGATAAGCGTATTTTATATTCCTTTTCATACTTCATCAAAAATTTGTAATATGAACCCAGACTGTTGTTGTCAAAAATACGCAGCACATCCATTTCACCGTATTTATCAAAGTCTGCCAGTGCCGGAATATGGCCAAGCTTATTTTTGAGGGTAAGATAATTTTCCTTTAATAACTTCACGTCACTGAAATTCGCATTATCAATCGCCTGAAAAATCTTCTTTCTGGAAACTTCATCAAAATGGACCGTGCTCGCCCCGGGAATCAGTCTCCCACCCTCCACAACGTATCTTCTTATATTATCTTTGTTGTAACTGCGATCTCCCGAAAGCGCTATGGGAATCATAAAGTTATTCGTATAATTACCAATAAAATCAAGAATTACGACATATTCTTTATCCTCGCATTTGCGTAGTCCTCTTCCCAGCTGCTGAATAAATACAATGGGAGATTCGGTCGGACGCAGAAGAATAACCTGATTGATCTCCGGGACATCAACTCCTTCTGAAAAAATGTCCACCGAAAATATGTAATCCAAAGCATCACTGCCATTTTCTCCTGCCAGTCGTTCAATAGCACTAGCTCGAACTGCCTCCGAATCCGCACCGGACAATACGACAGTTCGCAAGCCATTTTCATTGAATTTGCCGGATAGCTCTCTCGCCTCTTCCACACGGCTGCAGAAAATCAGGCCCTTCACTCTGTCACCGCTATATCCAAAATAATTCGCATTCGTAATAACATGTTCAACTCGTTCATCGGACGTCAGGTATCTGAAATTCTTCACCATTTCATCTTTCGTATTACCCATATCGGATATGAGACTTAAATCTGTAATTCCAAAATAGTGAAACGGACAGAGCAGCTTTTCTTCCATAGCATCCTGCAAGCGTATCTCATAGGCGATCTGATAATTGAATATCTCATAGATATTGTTGCCTTCCATGAAATCGTTCCGCTTATCCGGGGTCGCTGTCATCCCAAGAGAAAACCGCGGTGTAAAATACTCCATAACTTTCTTGTAGGAATCTGCTGTTGTATGATGCGCTTCATCATATATAATGGCATCGAAATGATCTTTTGAAAAATTCTTCCTGGTTTCCTCTTTACAAAATGTCTGAATCGTTGCAAAGATGTAATCTTTATCATATTCTGCCTGTCCCAGCGAACCGGATACCATTCCCATGGAAACAGAACCAAACACAGTACGGAATGATTTGATAGCCTGCATCGCAATCTGATTGCGATGCACCAGAAACAATACCTTTTTAAATCCTAGTTCACGCATGGCAAATGCAGAAGCATAGGTTTTTCCGGTTCCCGTTGCAGATATTAAAAGAGCTCTGTCTTCTCCAGCATCAATAATTTTTCTAAGATTTGAAATGAAACCAAGCTGCATGCTATTGGGCTTTAACCGGTACTTTTCAATTGACGGTATTTCCTCCTGTTTTGCAAGCTCTTGCTGATGCTTTATAATTTGAAATTTTTCTTTATAACTTTCATAAAAATCATCGAATGCGAGGGCATACTTCGAGTCCCAGAATTCTTTAAATTCTGCAATTATCTCTTTTGCCATCTCGCCCTGCTCTGTAGATACCAGTTTTGTATTCCATTCGCGATTACTTGTCAACGCTGAACTAGTTATATTCGAGCTGCCGATAATAATCCGATAGATTTCTTCTCTTTTAAAGATATATCCTTTCGTGTGAAAGCCTTCGTTTGCAGCCTCAACATCGTACATCCGAATCGTTATATTTTTAAGTTCATTTAGCTTTTTTAATGCCTTCGGCTCACTAAAATTCAGGTAATTGGTCGTAAGGATTTCCCCCGGAATGTCTTTCTTCTCGAGCTCTTTCAGGGTCTGAAGTAACGGAGTAATCCCACTCATGGTGATAAAGGCCACGCTGATCTGGAATTGGTCGCACAATAAAAGCTCCTCCTCAAGGGATGAGAGCACTTTTTTGCCTTCCTTATGATTGTTGGAAATAAACTGCGGCTTATACGCCAGATTCGATGCAACTGTATGATCGATGTATGCTGTCTCTGCCCCAAGTCTCACTTCTTTCAGCTCTTCGTTTGTCATAAATCCAGTCCCCTTTACCGCTATGGCCTTTGATATCCTTTCGATTCCTTTCGATTCTTGATCCGCTTACGCAGTTAGAATAGATAGAAAAACAAATTACTAATATCTTACCACATTATACCAAAAATGGCAGCCAAAATTAATTATCTGCCCATTTTTTTACATGAAAACCTCAGGGAATAGCGCAAGCTCTTTTCATCGTATCCATTAATGTAATTATATATACCCCCTGAACAGTTAATACTTTTATTGACCGTTTGTATGGGCAAATAAGGACCAGCAAGCGAATTGTCTTGTCAAAGGAAATCCAATACAAGCATTGGCTTTTTTAGCTGGAAATCAAATCGATCTTTTTATGCAATTCGCAGCATAAACTTTTGCTCTGTTTGCTTGCACTAATAAAAAAAATTCGATAAAATAACTGTAATGTCTTGAAGTGATTTGGAAAGATATCCATTCTTCTGTATATCTTGGTTTTCGATAAGAAACCCGAAAAGGAAGCGTATCGCTATGAAAATTTGTTATTGTGAAGATGAGCCTGCGCAGGCAAACTATCTAAAAGAAAAAATAAACCAATGGGCAAAAGTTCGCAACGTAAAATGTGAAGTGGACGTATTCTTAAGTGCAGAAGAACTGCTTTTCGAGAGAGCTGTTTTTCCTTATGACCTGATGCTATTTGACATTTCGATGAAGAAAATGAACGGCATGGAATTAGCAAAGAACATTCGAGAAAAGGATAAGGAAGTAAAGATTGTATTTCTTACTTCTGATAAAAGTTTTGTATTTGATGGCTATGAGGTCAATGCACTGCGTTATCTTATGAAACCGATCGACCAAAAGAAATTATATGATTTACTAGATTATATTGAAGAAATAAGCAAAAAAGAAACAGTATCTTATATTATTTTAAAAGCAGACCTTGAAAATATTCGCCTTGCAGTAGATGATGTCATGTATATAGAGGCCGAGGGGCATTATGTGAATATATACCAAAGAGACCGCTCCTGCCTTCGGGTAAAAGAGGGCTTTCAGCAGATCCTTCAAAAATTTAAGGAAGGCGGTGGAAGCTTCATCGCCTGTCACAGGAGTTATGCTGTGAACTTGCATAATGTGAATATGATTTCAAGAACAGAATGTAAAGTGGGCAAAGAGTTCATTTTACCTGTGAGCCGTGGTTTGTATATGGAATTGAATAAAGCCTTTATTGAATACAATCTTCAGGCTAAAAATGTATAGATTCGGCAGAGGAATAACAAAGAGAAGTTTTAAGTTGACATGATGGTATAGAAAAAAGGAATTATTATGGATAAAATGTGGATATTATTATTGTTAGTGGCAGCAGGGGTAATTGTTATTTTGGGGCTTGTTTTCCTGATCCGGCGAATGTTGATTCGACATTACGAAAAAACGACAACAAAGTTTCAGAATAAATTACTGGCAAATCAGGTAGAAGAAGTGAATCATGTGTATATGACAATGCGTGGTTGGCGGCATGATTATCATAATCACATGCAGTCTTTAAAAGCATATCTTGCGATGGATCATATTGAAGAAGCCAGGGAGTACCTGAATTCTCTGGAGAATGATTTAAATGATATCAATCTATTGTTTGATACGGGGAATGTCGGGGTCGATGCGATCTTGAACTCGAAAGTTTCTCTGGCAATTCACGATGGGATAAAAGTTGATTATTCAGCAGAGGTTCCGGTGGAGACGACCGTATCAAATATTGACCTTTGCGTACTTCTTGGAAATCTGCTTGATAATGCAGTCGAAGCATGTGGAAAAACCGAGAAGGAAAATCAATTCATCCGTCTGTACATTGGTCAGCTTAAGAATCAACTTTATATTTCAATCAGCAATGCAACAAATGATAAAGTCAGAAAGTTTGATGAAGAATATATTTCTAAAAAAAGAGGCAATCACGGTCATGGTCTAAAACGCATTAACCTGATCGTGGAGAAATATGAGGGGTATATAAACAGGAAGAACGAAGCAGGCGTTTTTGTAACTGAGGTCCTGCTTCCCTTATAATAGAATGTCAATTCGTGCACGGATTTTTGCAATTCGTGTGCGTTTTTGTATGTAAATCATGTTTTTGGTGTATTTTATGTGTAGGAAAAACAAACATAAAAACTGACTGGAAAAGAGGTTCGTAATGGAAATCAAGGAACAAAAGCATAGTATACCGAATAATATTATTTATCTGCTTCGCCCAATCGCAGCAAATAAGCCGCGCTATCTTTTCAATCTAGCTGCTGAAGCAGTACTTTTTGTCTTGTTGCCGCTCATGGCATCAGGAATAAGTTCGATGGTCGTTGGAATGCTGGGGCAGGAATTAACTTTACCGATTATCGTATTGGCAATTGTTAGTGCCTTTGTCGTCTACGGGATTGTGAACTGGTTACATACATATTTTAATACATATAATAATGCGGTCTATATTGATATGCGTATTTCTTACCATTATCAAAAACTGACAAGAAAAGTGATCGAAACTTCATTAGAACAGTCGGAAAGCAATGTTGTAAGAAAAGCACTTTCAAAAGCATTTCTTGCTATTAGCAATAATAAAATTGGTGTAGAAGGTATGCTTCGAAGCTTACAGGTATTTGTAGCAAATATCTTAGGATTGGTGGTATACGTTATAATCGTCGGAACGCTTGACTGGCGCATTGTTTCTTTACTGGTTGTATTAAGTGTTATTACAACCTTGATTGCGGGACTGACCACTAAAGTATTTAATCGAATAAAGGATAAAATAGCGGAGCAGGAACGTGTAGAACAATATATCAACCGAGTAGTCGACGATGTGGATGGCGGAAAAGATATCCGAATTATGGGATTATCGGACTGGTTGATTCATAAATATGACCAGGCAATCAAAGAAAAAAGAAAAATTCTTTTTTCCTATGATTTCGTTTGTTTTATTGCAGATGCTGTGGAGACGATTCTTTCTGCAGCAAGAGATTTGATTTGTTATGTATATTTGATTTCCTTACTGAAAGAAGGAATGCCAATTGCCCAGTTTGTATTCTATCTGGGATTAATCAGTGGTTTTGCCGCTTGGTTTACCCAGATTAGTAAAATGTTCATTGAAATCAAAAAAGATAGTGAACAAATCAATGATATGCGTACATTTATCGAATTGAAAAACGGTATGGAAGACATCGGCATCGTTCCTGAACAAGGTTTTGAGGAACTAAATATTGTATTTGAACATGTTTCATATCAATATGAAGGTGCTAAAAAAGCAGTATTGAACGATATTTCTTTTCAGATGAAGCAGGGGAAGCATTTGGCTTTGGTAGGGCTCAACGGCGCTGGAAAATCGACTTTGGTCAAGCTGATGTCTGGCCTATATTTACCAACATCAGGGAATGTGTATATCAATGGAGTGAATACGAGAGAATTGAATCGAGTCCAATACATGAAACACATTGCAGCTATTTTTCAGGATCCATTTATTATGTCTTATTCACTGGGCGAAAATATTGCTCTGGACGAAACATTTGATGAAGCTCGTGCAATGGAGGCCTTACGAATCGCAGGACTTTTGAAAAAAGTGAATACGTTACCAAAGGGTCTGCAAACTTATTTGGGAAAGGATATAGATGAGTCTGGCATTCGTTTTTCAGGAGGCGAAACGCAAAAGCTTCTTTTGGCCAGGGCAATCTACAGAAATCCGAAACTTGTTCTTTTCGATGAGCCGACAGCTGCGCTTGATGCAATTGCTGAAAATGAAATATATGAGACCTACAGTGATGTATTAAGGGATAAATCTGCATTGTTCATTTCACATCGTCTGGCATCGACAAGGTTCTGTGATGAGATTATTCTGATAGAAAATGGACTGATTGAAGAAGTCGGAACACATGATACTTTACTAAGTAAGAACGGAAAATATGCAGATTTATTCAGGGTACAGGCAAAGTATTACAATGAGGCGGTGAACTAAATGAAAAATGAAAACAAGCTCAGAAATAAAAAGAACAGTAATCATATGACAGTAAAAGAAATGTGGGATTTTTGTTTGTTTCAGGCAAAAGGATATCGAATTATACCAGTGATTTTAGTTCTTGGTGCTGTGACCGGAGCCTTGGTCGCTTATGTAAATAGTTTCTTTTATGCTAAAATACTGGACGATCTGATTAATCAAAACTATGATAGTGCGATAAATTTTGTGATCCTTTTAATTGTTGCCGTTATGGTAATTCAGCTGATTGCCCATGCCAGCAATCGTATATTTGACCATTATGTGGCGCCAAGTGAGGAGGAAACGAGAAAAAGAACGGCAAGGAAAGCATTCTCCATGGAATATGAAGAAATCGAAAAAACGGAAACCTTACAAAGTTTCCGCCGCGTACGACAAGGCGAAAACGGCCATGGCGGTATCGACCGACAGCTAAAAACGATTTCTCTGTTTTTTACAGAATGCATAAAAGTTGTATTTGCGGGTATCTTCGTGGTTGTTCTCATGGCTAAGTCGGATTTCACCAAGGAAGGTATACTCCAATTTGGATTGTCTACCCTTACTCTCCTTCTTGCCTTTATCGGTGTTTTGGTTGCGGCAAAAATGATTTCTGAAAAAATCGGGAAATTAAATCTTGAAATGAACCTGCAAAATGAAAAAACAAATGCGCGGGGAGCCTATGTGAGTGGACTTATGAACACCGAAAGCTATGCGCAGGATTTTCGTTTATATAATCTTGGCGATTATATTATGGGGAAATGGCGGATGATTACAAAAGTAGCAGAGGTATTTTTGAATCATGGAAGAAATGTTGGAAGCTTAAATGGGTTCGTGGCATTTACACTTCAATTGTTAGGTGGAGTAACGTATGTATACATTGTATTAAAAGCAATTGCCGGAAGTGTTACAACGGGTGAAGTCTTGATGTATGCCGGTGCAATCATTACGATGATGGCAAGCATTCGGCAGCTCATGAGTCATCATATGCAAATTAATTATTCGAATGAATACTTACGTACTTATGAAGAATTTATCAATCGGCCGAATATGCATTACGACGGTACATTACCAATTGAAAAAAGATCAGATCTCCGATATCAATTGGAATTTAAAAATGTTTCTTTTAAATATCCCGGAACAGAAAAATATATTTTGGAGAATCTGAACATTAGGTTCAATATCGGAGAAAAGATTGCTCTCGTTGGAAGAAACGGAGCCGGTAAAACGACATTGATTAAGCTTTTATTACGCTTATATGAACCGACAGAAGGAGCGATTCTATTAAACGGAATTAATATTTGGAAATATGATTATGAAGAATATACAAAGATCTTTTCTGTCGTATTTCAGGATTTCAAATTGTATCATTTCCCTTTGGATGAAAATATCGCAGGTTCAGAAAATGTGGATGAAGAAAAAGTAAAAAAAGTGATCGAACAGGTAGGGTTAAAGGAACGCGTGGACCGTATGAAAGACGGAATTCATACAAGACTTTATCACGAAACCGGAGATGGAGAGTCTCTCTCAGGTGGAGAAGCGCAGAAAGTTGCGATTGCAAGAGCGGTATATAAAGATGCTCCCTTTGTTATATTAGATGAGCCGACAGCAGCACTTGATCCAATTGCAGAAGCAGCGATTTACGAGAATTTTAATGAACTTGTCGGAAATAAAACAGCCCTTTATATTTCACATCGCATGAGTAGCTGTAAGTTCTGCGATCAAGTGCTCGTTGTAGATGGCGGAAAAATAGCAGAACAGGGCAATCATGAAAAACTTCTGCGTTTAAATGGAATCTATGCAGAGCTATATAATGTGCAGGCGAAGCACTATGCGTAAAGGAAACGATCAATGCAAATTTTCTTTCTATTTGTTTTTGCTTTGGACCGATTAACTAATTCGCGTATATATTGGCTAAATCATGTGTTTTTCGCTTCATTTCTTCACGAATATGTGGCGGCTCCAGACATTCACATTTTGACCCGAAACTAAGAAGAATATCATAATTGTAATCATTCTCTATAAATGGAAAATCAACAAGATAATGTTCGTCATCAGCCGGTAAAAAATGATCGTACGAACAATAATCAAGCACCCTGTCCATGACAGATTCATGAATCCGGAGTTTGATTCTTACGGTCATAGTTTCAAAGATTTCCCGAGAGTCAAAAATTGCTTTCTGAAAATCTCTTGGCACAAATTTTTCTTCTTTCATGTGTAAGTTTGCTATACGGGATAGTCTAAATAAGCGAAAATCATTTCTTTCGTAGCAATATCCTTGGAAATACCAGTGACTGTTTTTAAATACAAGCTGATAAGGCTCTACTATACGAACAGTCTTTTTCCCGTGATGTGCCACATATTCAAAGGAAAGTAACCTGCTTTCCTGTAATGCTGTCTTGATAATCCCTAAGTATTGCTGCACGTTATTGTTTCCTATCCATGCACTCAGATCTATGCGTACTTGGTTCGACCTTATTTCAATGTCTTTCGCCCGATCGTTTGGAATAAAGCTTTTCACTTTTGCAAGTGCGCTTATTAGTTCGTCACCACGTACCATATCCGTAAGACTGGAAAGTCCCATTAAGATAGCAGAAAGATCCGCAGACGAAAAAACATTCTTTTCAATCTTATAGTTCTGCATGATTTCAAATCCGCCTCCAACGCCCGTAGTGGATCGGATAGGAATGCCCGCCATATTGATTGACTCTATGTCCCGGTAGATGGTACGTGGCGATACCTCAAACATTTCTGCTAACTCCTGTGCTCCGATTCGCTCTTTATTAAGAAGTATCATAATAATACTAACCAGTCTGTCGATTTTCATTTGATCTCCATCCCTAAAATTTATTTCGATTGTAGCCATACTGTTGTCAGTAATTGTACTGTACAATATAAGAAAAAACAAATCAATAAAAGAAAAGGGGACAAAAAATGCAAAATAAGGCACTCATCGTAATTGACATTCAAAACGATATTACAAAGAATTATGAGGAGATTATCGAAAACATTAATGCTGCTATTGATTGGGCTGTTGACCACAATATTCCCGTTGTTTATATTAAACATAATAATCTATCCGCAGGAACAAGAACCTTTAAGCCAGACACTTATGGCGAAGAATTCGTCTCGGAACTAAGAATTGTATCGAAAAATATTTTTACAAAAACAAAAGGCAACGCTCTGACAAGCGAAGAATTCTCCAAATTCATACGTGACAACGAAATCAAGGAGTTCTATATTACTGGTGCGGATGCAATTGCCTGTGTAAAATCCACTTGTTATAATATGACCAAGGCTGGTTACATTGTTCATGTGCTTTCCGATTGTATAACCAGCTATGATAAACGAAAAATCAAAGAAATGCTTCAATACTATGCAAGCAAGGGGTGTGATGTTGAGAAACTAACCGAAGTAATGTAAGAACCACATTCAAAACAGTGTATCAGCTCAACTTTACCAACCTTCGTAATATGTCCTCTCTTTCTCTTGTGCTCAAGACCTACATTACACGCACCTATTATAAAGTCATTAATTGTTCTGCTATTTTTGAATACTCTGGATGAGGACGATCCATATCCGAAATCAAACTCATTGTTATATTCCGCGTGGGTATAATGAGCGCTCGCTGCCCCCCAAATCCAGCAGCATAAAAATAATCTGTTTTATCCCAGGTTCCCAACCACCATCCTAAACCATAGGGCGTATTCTCCGGAAAACCACCGTTCGAATATGGCAGTATACTCTGATTATAATATTGTTCAGAAAATAAATTTGTATGATTAATTTCTCCCTTATGCAGCATCAACTGACACAGCTCATCAAGCATGCCTATGCTCACGGACATGTCTTGTATATTTTCACTTTGCCATATGAATTTTTTATGATTAAAATATTTTACTATTTTCGACTCAAATAAATCAACAATGTTGCATTGATATACATTTTCTAAAAGATACACGATAAGCTGTGGATCCGGTTTATATTTAAACCGTAAACCAGGGTCACTTTCAAAATTCAGGTCCATAACTTCATTCATATTTTGTGGAATCATTTCTCCTGGACCTGGCCATACAAGACCAGTCGTTTTGGATAATGCATGTTTTATTTTAATCTTATACCAATTACTATCAATAATCTCCTTATGATCTACATAATCAAGAATACAATCCTCTATACTATTAATTCGCCGCTCTTTTATAGCACTCCCAATTAATACAGATAAAAATGACTTAAAAACACAACCAATTGGATATAATTGGTTGTGTTCGCTGCCTTCTTTTGATTCATTCAATATCAGTTCATTATTTTGGATTATATGAATGGCTTTAATACTTGGATATTTATCCAGTTCAATTTTCATGAGAATATTCCTCCGGTATTATAGTTAAGCAAATATATAGGTACTCCTTTTTTTGATCAAATTAATTTCTGCAGAATATGGAATGTTTATACATAAACAATTATACAATACTATTCTAAAAAATCTATATCACTTTTCTAAATACCATTAAATATTCCCTCAGGCTATTACACGAAGCATCATAAAAACTGCTCAGTATTCACTGAGCAGAAAATGGTTTTGCTTTTTTCTTTATCTTCTGGACGGGTAGCACACCAAAACACTGGGCTGTAGGATTTCTGTTATTACTCAAACTCTATCGTTGCCGGTGGTTTCCCCGTACAATCATACAGTACTCTATTCACGTGCTTCACTTCATTAACAATCCTCTGTGACACGACCCCAAGTACCGGCCAAGGCAGCTCTGCCGCATCTGCAGTCATAAAATCACTTGTATTCACTGCACGAAGTGCCACAGCGTAATCGTAGGTCCTCTCATCGCCCATAACACCAACCGATCTCATGTTGGTAAGCGCTGCAAAGTACTGTCCGATATTTCTGTCAATTCCTGCTTTCTTGATTTCCTCACGGTAAATGGCATCCGCTTCCTGAAGGATCTTGATCTTCTCTTCCGTGACATCACCGATGATACGGATAGCAAGTCCAGGACCCGGGAAAGGCTGTCTGAACACCAGGTAGTCCGGAATACCGAGCTCAAGTCCTGATTTTCTTACCTCATCTTTGAACAGATCACGAAGCGGTTCGATGATTTCTTTAAAATCAACATAGTCCGGAAGACCGCCTACATTGTGGTGGGATTTAATGACGGCGGAATCCCCCAAGCCGCTTTCTATAACATCAGGGTAAATTGTACCCTGAACAAGGTAATCAACTGTTCCGATCTTCTTCGCTTCTTCCTCGAACACACGGATGAATTCTTCGCCTATGATCTTGCGTTTTTGTTCTGGTTCCGATACTCCGGCAAGCTTGTCGTAGAATCTCTTCTGCGCATTGACACGGATGAAGTTCAGGTCAAATTTTCCTGACTTTGAGAACACTTCTTCCACTTCATCACCTTCGTTCTTACGAAGCAGACCATGATCCACAAAGATACAGGTCAGCTGTTTGCCCACGGCCTTTGACAGCATAACGGCTGCAACGGAGGAATCAACACCACCGGATAAAGCACAGAGAACCTTTCCATCACCAACTTTTGCACGAATCGCTTCAATCGACCGTTCCACGAACGAATCCATCTTCCAGTCACCGCTGCACTGACATACATCGAATAAGTAATTACGTAGAATAGTCGTACCTTCCTTCGTATGATTAACTTCCGGATGGAATTGCACGGTATAAAGATTTTTCTCAACATTTTCTGATGCCGCAAATGGACATGCGTCCGTTGTTCCGACGATTTTGAACCCTTCTGCCGGTTTCGACACATAATCGGTGTGACTCATCAGACAGATTGATTTGTGCGCGACATTTCCAAACAATTTTCCTGTATTATCAAAGGTAACTTCGGTCACGCCATACTCTCTGACCGGAGCTGTACTGACAACACCACCCAGCTGCGCCATCATAAGCTGCGCGCCATAGCATATTCCAAGAATCGGTATCCCTAAATCATAAATCGCTTTGTCGCAGGCCGGTGCATTTTCCCCATAAACACTGTTTGGTCCTCCGGTGAAAATGATACCTTTCGGCGCTTTCTTCTTGATCTCCTCCAGGGGAAGCGTGTAAGGGTGAACCTCACAATAAACGTTGCACTCTCTGACTCTTCTTGCAATCAGCTGGTTGTACTGCCCGCCAAAATCAAGCACGATCACTAACTCATTCTGCATGGTAATACCTTTCCTTTCTCTAATTCAATTCTGCGCAGTATCACAGCCTGCATCCGGCTGGTCTGCTCATTCCTAAACATCCGTTGTTCTTATTCAAGTAAATGCTTACTTAAAAACTACTATCTTTCAGGTGTCGTTACCTTTGTATCTGCAATTTATACTATAAATCGATCCGAAAACACATCGCGAATACCTTAAAAATAAGGATTCATCGGGTAGACATTCTTAAATTATAAGGGATTCCCCGCGTTTGTCAAGACAAATGCTTGCAAATGCCAAAAAGTGAACAGTTGTTCGATTTATGTCTTGCATTTCTACTGGTAGTATGCTATGATAAGCACTACGAAATACGTTGTCTCTTCTTTATTATTAGATACGTTGCTTCAGTACATCGCAAATTCGCAAAATTGTTATTTTGTTACTGGTTCATATAAGTTCTTCGCCACCACAACCTAAATTACTCTGCCCAAATGTTACCTAATTATGTAAGCTAAATATTACTTGATTTCATCACAAAATTATATCACACAGTAACCTTACACCTTACCATTACGAACTTACACTTCACATTTATATTTCATCTTAACATTTTACTTTTGCATTTATTATTCATTTTACTTTGTGTGTTTCTTCATTCCAACACAGGTTTTCAGCTCATTGGACGTTTGTTATAAGAATTACATCTCACAAACTTCTAAGATCGAAATGTTTTTCGAGCATCTCGCTGCTATGACAAATGGATAACACTGCTTTAGAATGGGAGTTTTCTATGGATCATTTTAAATTATCATCCGAATTTGAACCGACCGGAGATCAGCCGGAAGCGATCCGTGCACTGGTCGAAGGCTTTCAGGAAGGGAATCAGTTTCAGACACTGCTTGGCGTTACAGGCTCCGGTAAGACATTTACCATGGCCAATGTCATTCAGCAATTAAATCGTCCTACCCTGATCATTGCCCATAACAAGACGCTTGCCGCACAGCTGTACGGCGAATTCAAGGAATTCTTTCCGGAGAACTCTGTTGAGTATTTTGTATCCTACTATGATTATTATCAGCCGGAGGCTTATGTACCTTCTACTGATACATTTATTGAAAAGGACAGTGCGATCAACGACGAGATCGATAAGCTGCGCCATTCAGCGACTGCTGCCCTGACCGAACGCCGCGATGTAATAATTATCGCCAGCGTTTCCTGTATCTATGGTCTTGCCAGTCCATTTGACTATAAGAACATGACTCTGTCTTTGCGCCCGGGAATGGTCAAGGAGCGCGACGGCGTCCTAAGAAGATTGATCGACATGCAGTACCTGCGGAATGACATGGACTTCCACCGCGGTACTTTTCGTGTTCATGGTGATGTTGTTGAGATCTTCCCGATCGCTTCCACTGAGACAGCAATACGTGTGGAGTTCTTTGGCGATGAGATCGATCGCATAACAGAGATCGATGCTTTGACCGGTGAAGTGAAAAACACACTGGAACACACCATGATTTTCCCAGCTTCCCACTATGTTGTTCCGGAAGAAAAGATGAAGTCAGCCATTCTTAACATAGAAGAAGAGATGATCAACCGCGTACAGTATTTCAAGTCGGAGGATAAGCTCTTAGAGGCCCAGCGAATCGCAGAACGTACGAACTTTGATGTTGAGATGCTTCGTGAGACCGGCATCTGTTCCGGTATCGAGAACTATTCCATGCATCTTGCAGGTCTAACCTTTGGCTGCACACCGCACACAATGCTCGAGTATTTTCCGGAAGACTTTCTTATAATTATTGATGAATCACATATCACGCTTCCGCAGATCCGTGGTATGTATGCCGGTGATCAGGCGCGTAAGAGTGTCCTTGTCGACTATGGTTTTCGACTTCCATCTGCGAAGGAGAACCGTCCTTTGAACTTTCAGGAATTTGAAAGTTATATTAACCAGATGATGTTTGTCTCGGCTACTCCAAGTGTTTACGAACGTGAGCATGAACTACTTCGTACAGAACAGGTCATCCGACCGACCGGACTTCTTGACCCGGAGGTCGTTGTAAAGCCTACCGAAGGACAGATCGATGATCTGGTTGCTGAGATTAAGAAAGAGACCGACCAAAAACGCAAGGTTCTTGTAACAACTCTTACAAAACGTATGGCAGAGGACCTGACCACTTATATGCGTGAGATTGGTATACGTGTCAAGTATCTGCATTCCGATATTGATACCCTTGAACGTTCACAGATTATACGTGACATGCGTCTTGATGTCTTTGATGTGCTTGTCGGAATCAATTTGTTACGTGAAGGTCTTGATATCCCGGAAGTAAGTCTTGTTGCTATCCTCGACGCAGATAAAGAAGGCTTCCTGCGTTCCGAGACTTCTTTGATTCAGACAATCGGACGTGCTGCAAGAAATGCCGACGGACGCGTTGTTATGTATGCGAACCACATGACCGATTCCATGGAGCGTGCGATATCAGAGACGAACCGACGCCGCGAGATCCAGAATCGTTACAACGAAGAGAATGGCATCACACCTCAGACCATTAAAAAGAAAGTCCGCGATCTGATCCGAATTACGAAGCAGGTCGAAGTGGATCCTTCACTCATGCAGAAAGAAACCGAGTCTATGACTCGAAAGGAACTGGAAGCTCATGCAAAACTTATTATCAAACAGATGAACCAGGCAGCTGCAGAACTGAACTTCGAACTTGCGGCTGAACTTCGTGACAAGATGATAGAGGTCAAGAAACAGCTGCAGGAGATGTAAATGCCATTCTAAAAAATAGTTCAATAATCACTGTACATTTAGCTCTCTGCGCATTAACAACTCTGTTCATTAGTATATCTGCACACCTAGATCTTTGTACATTTTCATTGCTATGTTTTTTATCATTATGTTTTTTTAACACAGTATTGTACATCACTGTTCTTTACATCACTGAACTTTTTAACACAGTATTGTTCATCACTGTACTGTACTTTACATTACTGTACTTTTTTACACCGTATTGTACATCACTGTTCTTTACATTACTGAACTTTTAACACCGTATTATACATCACTGTACTTTACATCACTGAACTTTTTAACACCGTACTTTTATCATAGTCCCACCTATATCTCTGAAAGAATAACAATACACGAAGATAAACAATAACCGTACAGCTATTCAAAAGAAAGCAATTTTTAACACCCATGTATGTCTGGTTCAACATATATCATTACTGCTTGAACGTACATATTGTAATAAATAATTAGAATTAAGAGAATACAAGTACCAAGATTGAAAGGAAAGAACAATGGCTGATAACAAGCACTACATTAAAATCCGCGGCGCAAAGGAACATAACCTGAAGAATCTTGATGTCAATATCCCGCGTGATGAATTTGTCGTACTGACCGGCGTGTCAGGTTCAGGAAAATCCTCTCTTGCCTTTGACACCATCTATGCTGAGGGTCAGCGACGTTACATGGAATCTTTATCTTCCTATGCAAGACAATTCCTTGGACAGATGGAGAAACCAAATGTGGAAAGCATAGAAGGATTGTCTCCGGCAATCTCGATTGATCAGAAATCTACAAACCGAAATCCACGTTCTACTGTAGGAACTGTAACAGAAATCTATGATTACTTCCGTTTATTATATGCAAGAATAGGTATACCGCACTGTCCGAACTGCGGAAAGGTTATATCACGTCAGACCGTCGACCAGATGGTCGATGAATTGATGGCACTGCCTGAGAGTACCAGAATACAGCTCTTAGCTCCGGTTGTCCGTGGCCGTAAAGGTGAGCATGTTAAGATCTTTGAGCAGGCAAAACGAAGTGGCTATGTTCGTGTTATGGTGGATGGACAGTTATACGAGCTATCAGAAGAGATAAAGCTGGAAAAGAACAACAAACATAACATAGAGATCATCGTGGATCGTCTTGTAATTAAGGATGGTATCCAAAAGCGTCTCACCGATTCAATCGAAAATGTAATGAAGCTCAGCGAGGGGCTTTTGTATGTCGATGTAGTTGATGGTGCCATGATGACTTTCAGTCAGAATTTTGCCTGTCCTGACTGTGGTATATCCATGGAAGAGATGGAGCCCCGAAGCTTTTCCTTCAACAATCCCTTCGGAGCCTGCCCTGAATGTCATGGTATAGGCTTTAAGATGGAATTTGCCGAAGAACTGATGATTCCAGATACCTCTGTCTCACTTAGTGATGGGGCAATCATTATCAACGGATGGCAATCTTCTTCTGACCCTGGCAGTTTTACCGGATCCTTATTAAAAGCTCTTTCCAAAGAATATAAGTTCAGTTTAAGGACACCATACGGTGAATTATCTGACAGCGTACGCAATATGATCATCAATGGAACGGATGGTAAGAAGGTTAAAGTCGAATACAAAAGTCAGCGTGGTGTCGGTGTTTATGATGTGGAATTTGAAGGATTGATCCGTAATGCAGAACGCAGATATCGCGAGACCGGTTCCGAATCGCAGAAACAGGAATACGAATCCTTTATGAGAACCACTCCATGTAAATGCTGTAATGGAAAGCGTCTGAAGCCGGAAGCTCTTGCCGTAACCGTAGGAGGCAGCAACATATCAGATCTCACAGAACTTCCAATTCGCAATCTTCATACCTTTATGATCGATCTTACACTATCCGCAATGCAGATGAAGATTGGAGAGATCATCTTAAAGGAAATTCGTTCCCGCATTGGTTTTCTTATGGATGTTGGCCTCGATTATCTGACCCTTGCACGCGCTACCGGTTCTTTATCCGGAGGAGAAGCACAGCGTATTCGTCTTGCCACACAGATTGGTTCCGGTCTTGTCGGTGTTGCCTATATACTCGACGAGCCCAGCATTGGTCTTCATCAGAAGGACAACGATAAGCTGCTCGCTACCTTAAAGAACCTAAAGAACCTCGGAAATACTTTGATTGTCGTTGAACATGACGAAGACACCATGTTTGCAGCTGATCATATCATTGACATCGGACCGGGTGCCGGTTCTCTTGGCGGTGAACTTGTTGCCGAAGGTACCGCCGAAGAGATCATGAAAGTTGAAAACTCCATTACAGGTGCCTACCTAAGCGGACGTATTAAGATCGATGTTCCATTGAACCGAAGAAAACCAACTGGCTTCCTGACTGTTGTCGGAGCGCATGAGAATAATCTTCAGGATGTCGATGTTGACTTTCCTCTTGGCGTAATAACCTGTGTGACCGGTGTATCTGGATCCGGTAAGAGTTCTCTCGTAACCGAAGTACTATATAAGCGCCTTGCCCGTGATCTGAACCGTGCACGATGCATTCCGGGAGCTCATAAGGACATAAAAGGTCTGGAGAATCTTGATAAGGTCATCGATATCGACCAGTCTCCGATCGGTCGTACCCCAAGATCGAACCCTGCTACCTACACTGGCGTCTTTGATCAGATCCGCGACCTGTTTGCTTCTACCTCCGATGCTAAGACAAAGGGATATCAGAAAGGCCGATTCAGTTTCAATGTAAAGGGCGGACGTTGTGAAGCCTGTAGTGGTGACGGTATCATCAAGATCGAGATGAACTTTCTGCCGGATGTCTATGTGCCATGTGAAGTCTGCAACGGAAAACGCTATAATCGCGAGACCCTTGATGTACATTATAAGGGTAAGAATATATTCGACATCCTTGATATGACGATAGAAGAAGCAGTAAAATTCTTTGAGAATGTTCCTTCCATTCGAAGAAAGATCGAGACGCTGAACGATGTTGGTCTCTGCTACCTAAAGCTTGGCCATCCATCGACATCGCTCTCTGGTGGTGAAGCACAGCGTATCAAACTTGCAACAGAACTAAGTAAGCGAAGCACCGGTAAGACAATTTATATTCTGGATGAACCTACAACTGGTCTTCATTTTGCTGATGTGCACAAGCTGATAGATATTCTTCATCGGCTTGCCGATGGTGGTAATACGGTTATTGTCATTGAACATAACCTTGATGTGATAAAGACTGCCGATTATATCATCGATTTAGGTCCGGATGGCGGAGACCGTGGTGGTACAATCATCGCAAAAGGTACTCCTGAAGAAGTAGCTGAGAATCCAGCTTCCTATACCGGCCAATACTTACGCAGATATCTTGGGAAATAATCAACCTGTTTTCGATCAGGTTTCTCGGCCGTATACATTTAGTTCACAATTAGGAGGAAGTACATGAGCAACCATTTTTATGCCATGATGTCTCGAATGAAATACATTGAACGCTGGGCCCTTATGCGTAATTCATATCCGGAGAATATCTCCGAGCATTCACTTGAAGTAAGTATGCTGGCACATGCACTTGCCATACTTGGTAATAAGCGGCTTGGTAAAAGCCTGAATGCAGAACGTGCTGCTTTATTCGGACTTTACCATGACTCGACAGAAATCATAACAGGTGATATGCCTACTCCAATAAAATATTATAATCCCCAGATGCGTGAAATTTTTAAAGATATAGAACAGACTGCAGCCGGAAAGCTTCTTGACTTTTTACCGGATGATCTGAAAGCTGAATACGAATCCATCTTTTTTCCAAAGGAAGAGGAAGCATATCTTTGGAAACTCGTCAAAGCAGCAGATAAACTCTCCGCTCTTGTAAAGTGCATCGAAGAAGAAAAAGCGGGCAACAAAGAGTTTTCCAGTGCATTAAAGGCTACTACAATCGCCCTTCGTGATATGAAACTCGAGGAAGTAACAATTTTTATGGAACAGTTCCTTCCATCTTATTACCTCACGCTGGACGAATTAAAATAAGTGAATCATTTTATAAGTTTCTACGAAAATATTTCATTCTTACGATACCTTAATAACAAGTATATTTTTCACTGCAACTTCACTCATCAGTATAAATTCAATTTCACCACAATACTATTCATCACTATAAAATCAATTTCACCACAATACTATTCATCACTATAAATTCAATTTCACACAATACCATTCATCAGTATAAAATCAATTTCACCACAATATCATTCATCACTATAAAATCAATTTCACCACAATATCATTCATCACTATAAAATCAATTTCACCACAATACCATTTATTACAATAAAATCATTTTCACTGCAGCATAAATTAATATCAAATATATCTTTAAATCCTTTATTTATTTAAAAAATGAAGTAAAAAGGCAGAAGCATTGAGTGAATTCCATTTGGAATTTTCACTTATGTTTCTGCCTTTACTATTATGCATTCCCTAACGATACGCTTTATACGTCTTATTCGCCAGCTTCTGCTTTTCGTTTTTCTTCGTCTTTTCTCTTTTGCTCGGCTAATTGTGCTGCAAGTAGTGCATCCTGATCCTTCTTCTTTTTTTCATTCAGAAGCATGGATACAGAAGCAAACTGCTCTTTGTCCAGCATTTTTGTCAGATCCAATACAACGACGATGGAATTCTGATAGTTTCCTACTCTTTTAATGTACGCTTTACTGTTTTGATGTAATAAGGGTATTCCTTCTGTCTCGAAGACATCCATTGGGACAATGGAATCAACATGGTCAACCAGATAAGCGATCGTCTGACCGGCGATTGTTGAAAGAATCATTTCATAATTAGTATCCGACTTTTCTTTTCGGTTGAAAATCTCTCGAATACTAATGACTGGTATCAATTCATTTCGAAGTTCAAATACTCCTTTCATAAAGAAAGGCATACCGGGTAATGTGTTATAGGTCATGTTCTTTTCAATAGAACCGGCATTTGCAACATCTACGGCATAAACTTCACCATCGATATGAAACAAAACATGATTATATACTGCCATCTTGCATCCTCCTTACGTTTGGGAAGGAATTAGTCTTCTTTTACTACGGTGTGGGTCCATTTCAAATATGCATTAATGAACGGATCGATGTTACCTTCCAGAACACTGCCTGCATTTGCTATTTCTGCATTCATACGGTGATCCTTGACCATGGTATATGGCTGCAATACATAGGATCTTATCTGACTGCCGAAATTGATTTCTTTGGACTCGCCGCGTATTCCCGATTCCTTATCCATATTCTCCTGCTGTTTTAACAGATACAATTTTGCTTTCAACATCTGAAATGCTTTGTCTTTGTTCTGGTACTGAGATCTTTCATTCTGACACTGAACAACAATTCCGGTAGCTAAATGTGTTATACGTATTGCTGAAGATGTCTTGTTGACTTTCTGTCCGCCTGCACCGCTTGAACGGAATACATCGATTCTCACTTCATCGTCCTTAATATCGATATCAAGATCTTCTTCTATATCCGGCATAACATCACAGGAAACAAAAGATGTCTGACGTTTCCCGGCTGCATTGAATGGAGATATACGTACCAGTCTGTGAACGCCTCGTTCAGATTTTAAATATCCATAAGCATTCTCACCATTGATCTGCATTGTGATCGACTTGATACCGGCTTCCTCACCTTCCAGAAAATCAAGAATCTCTACTGTAAAACCTTTTTTATCTGCCCACCGCTGATACATACGGCTCAGCATACTTGCCCAGTCACAGCTTTCCGTACCGCCTGCCCCTGCATGCAGTGTAAGTATAGCATTGGTGTTGTCATACTCCTGATCCAATAAGGTACGAAGTCGCAGTGCTTCAAAACTTTGAATAAATTGATCCAGTTCCTCTTTTATCTCACTGACCATGGAACTGTCATTTTCATCATAACCAAGTTCAATCAGGGTTTCGATGTCCTCAAACTGTTGTTTGATTTCCCGATATTCTTCAATGGTATCCTTTAAATTCTTGAGTTCCTTCATGGCTTCCTGCGATCTGTCCGTATTATCCCAGAACCCAGGTTCCTCCATGATTCCCTCTAATTCTTCAACTCTGAGCTTTTTATTAGCCAGGTCAAAGTGAATCCCCCATCTCAAGTAATGGCTTCTCGTAACCGCCAAGTTGGAACTTGAACTGGTCTAATTCTACCACAAAATCACTTCCTCTCAAATGTATTTCTTACTCTGTCTATACTAACTTATTCAAGTTAATTCGATTTACCTAATTAACTTTTCAACAACTCTTCACATCATTAAATGTCAAAACACATACTTTTAACTATAAAAGATGCATGCCGTATCACAGAACGAAGACACGCATGCATCTTTATTATCTGCATAAGATTATCTTCTATTAGAACAAGTTATGCATATTATAATAACATTAAACCTGTATCTTTATGCTTTTCTGCCACAGCACATCTTGTATTTTTTACCGCTTCCACATGGGCAAGGATCGTTTGGATATACTTTCTCACTATCACGGCGTTTCGGAGCATTAGCAACCGTCTCATCCTTGTTGGTTCCAGTAACTTTAGCCACCTGCTCACGTTCCATCTTCTGTTCAATTCGAAGATGCATTAATGCTTTAACTGTATCTTCTGCAATATTCCCAATCATCGCATTGAACATTTCAAATCCCTGAAGTTTATATTCCGTTACCGGATCTCTTTGTCCATATGCCTGCAGGTGAATTCCCTGTCGAAGCTGATCCATATCATCAATATGATCCATCCATTTACGGTCAATTACTCGAAGAAGAATGATACGCTCAACTTCACGCAACTGTTCCTTATCTGGAAATTCAGCTTCTTTGGCTTCATAGTATTTTACAGCATCTTCCTTAAGCTTCTGAATCAATGCATTCCGTTTATAGGTCTCCATCTGATCTCTTGTAAGTTCAACAGGAGGCAGGGGGAAGATTGGCTGAAGAAGATTATTCAGTTCAACCAGATCCCATTCATCGGGCAGCTGATCTTCACTGATGCAAAGACTTACATTACCTTCAATGGTCTCCGTGATCATCTTAAAGATAGAATCACGCATGCTTTCGCCGTCCAATACCTTACGACGTTCTGCATAGATGATTTCACGCTGATCGTTATTGACACGGTCAAATTCAAGCAGGTTCTTACGAATACCATAGTTGTTATTCTCTATCTTTTTCTGAGCACGTTCGATCGCGCTGCTCAGCATCTTATGTTCTATCTGCTGTCCTTCGTTCATTCCAAGTGAATTGAAGATACCCATCATTCTCTCAGAACCGAACAAACGCATGATATCATCTTCCAATGAAATGTAGAATCTGGATTCACCAGGATCTCCCTGACGACCGGAACGACCACGCAGCTGATTATCAATACGACGTGATTCATGACGTTCAGTACCAATAATCTTTAGACCACCGAGTTCTTTAACTCCCTCACCAAGCTTAATATCAGTACCACGGCCAGCCATATTGGTAGCAATCGTAACAACACCCTTTTGTCCGGCATCCGCAACGATTTCAGCTTCGAGTTCATGGAATTTGGCATTCAATACTTTGTGTGGAATGTTACGTTTTTTCAGGTAAAAGCTGATTTCTTCCGATGCTTCGATCGTAATGGTACCAACCAATGCTGGCTGTCCCTTTTGATGTGCTTCCACGATCTCCTGAATAACTGCATTGATCTTTTCTTTGTGTGTACGGTAAACCGCATCTTCAAGATCTTTTCTGGCGATTGGCTTGTTGGTCGGTATCTCAATAACATCCATTCCATAAATATCACGGAATTCTTTTTCTTCTGTCAGGGCAGTACCGGTCATACCACATTTTTTATCATATTTATTGAAGAAATTCTGAAAGGTAATCGTTGCAAGGGTCTTGCTTTCACGCTTAACCTTTACATGCTCTTTCGCTTCAATCGCTTGATGAAGCCCATCTGAATAGCGTCGACCCGGCATAATACGACCGGTAAAGTCATCAACGATCAGTACCTCATCATCCTTTACAACATAATCCTTGTCTTTCGCCATCAGGTAATGAGCACGAAGTGCAAGCACTATATTATGCTGAATCTCTAAATTCTCAGGATCAGCAAGGTTCTCGATGTTAAAGAATCTCTCAACTTTAACAACACCTTCTTCGGTAAGGTTGACATTCTTTTCTTTTTCATTAACAACGAAGTCACCTGTCTCTTCCATATCTTCTTTCATCAAAGCAGACATCTTCGTTACTTCTGTTGCTGTACCTTTGGTCAACTGTCTGGCAAGAATATCACACATCTCATAAAGCTTTGTTGACTTTCCGCTCTGACCGGATATAATCAGCGGAGTTCTTGCTTCATCAATCAAAACAGAATCGACTTCATCGATGATTGCAAAATGCAGACCGCGCATGACAAGCTGGTGTTTATAAATGACCATGTTATCACGAAGGTAATCAAACCCTAACTCATTGTTTGTACCATATGTTATATCGCAGTTATAAGCCTGTCGGCGCTCATCATTCTCCATGCCACCAAGAATACATCCAACGGTTAGGCCAAGGTATTCATGAATTTGTCCCATCCACTCAGCATCACGCTTTGCCAGGTAATCATTTACCGTAACGACATGTACCCCAAGACCTTCAAGTGCATTCAAGTATGCTGGAAATACCGATTCCAGAGTCTTTCCTTCACCAGTCTTCATCTCTGAAATACGTCCCTGATGCAATACAACAGCACCCATTAACTGTGTTCGGAAAGCAGTCTGACCAAGTACACGGAAAGCAGCTTCCCTGACAAGGGCATAGGCTTCTTCCATAATATCGTCAACCGTTTCTCCCTTTTCTAAACGACTTTTGAATTCGTTTGTTTTTGCCTGCATTTCTTCCTGAGAAAGTTTTCTCATGGATTCTTGCATGGCTTCAATTTTATCGACCCTTGATTTTATTCTTTTTAATTCTCTCTCACTATGTGTTCCAAATATTTTATTCAGCATTTCCATTGGTTGCTCATTCTCCTAAACAAAAAATTTCTTCCTAATTTCTGTCATACTATCAATCATTGTATCACCATAAACCCCATGATTCAACTAAATTTTAATTTCTTAAGAATCCATTCATGATTCGTTCATATATTGGCAGATAAAAGTAGTCCATTTGCACGTAACCCTATTTTGCCAAATAATTTATGAAAAAGTGAATGGAAACGTATAATAAAAAACCCCCTTTATCAAACATAAAGATCTGATAAAGGGGGCAAACACTATCAATTATAGCTGAACCGAATAAATCTAGATCTCCGGTTCGATTAAACCATATGTATTACCTTTTCTTTTATAAACTACATTAACTTCATCCGTCTCCGCATTACGGAATACATAAAAGTTATGTCCTAAAAGTTCCATTTGAATGCATGCTTCTTCGGCATCCATTGGCTTCATTGCAAATCTCTTAACACGCTTAATTTCGATGCTGTCTTCTTCAAAAAAGTCTTCTTCAATAAATGCTCTGTTCAGGCCGACTGCATCCTGTTTCTGATCAATGATCTTATTCTTATATCTTTTCAGCTGACGTTCCAGTATCTCCTGTACTAAATCTATTGAAACATACATATCTGAGCTGACTTGCTCTGCACGAAGAATGTTACCTTTAACCGGAATTGTTACTTCAATTTTCTGCCTCTCCTTCTCGACGCTCATTGTAACATGTACTTCCGTATCTGGTGTAAAGTACTTTTCCAGTTTTCCAATCTTATCCTTTACTACGTTTTTTAATGATTCTGTCACCTCAATATTTTTTCCACTGATGATAAAACGCATATAGATCAACTCCTTTTACCGGTATTTATCCTCAAATTTTCATTTGTGGATAGAATATTTCATAAAATAGACCAGATATCTAACTATGATTCTGAGTTCAACCGGTTATTTTATGGTTATATTATAACACAGTTGGAGGCACCTAGCAAGGATAATTCAGCCACTACGATTCATTTTTGTTTTATGTTGTAACATTCGCTAAATGTATCGAAATATTCTTCCAATTAAAAGTACATTTTATTCTTATTCCGACAATTAGATGTCAAGCGTGACAATAAGAAATATAAGCGATTTTCTAAAAATCACAAAGTAAACAAAACAAACTTTCGAACTTGACACTGATTTTACATACGACAGTCGTGGACATCTTTTGTGGATAATGTGGATAATTCCGTGTATAACTTTGATTTTTCCAGTAAACAGGGCATTTTCTCAGTGGATAATATTCTCATTCCCTAAAGTTATCCACATGTGATCTTTTGTCAAATTCAAAATCATAATACCATTTTGTGCACTTTGTATATTTTAGCTCTTGTCAATAGTATCTTTTGCATCTTTTAATTTTTCAATTCACATATTTTTGCGTCAATTGCTTCATTTTAATCTGTGGATAAGTTTTTTAATTGAACATTTTGTAGTTTACTAATACATTTGATTATTGTAAGATAGTATTTGAAAAGGAAGTGGAAATTCAATGCATAATAATAGAAATATCCTAATTGAAGTTCATCGTATCGCAATGTTCTTAAGTCTTCGTATCGTTCGTTTTTATCAATGTCTGTTTCTGATAATATTCATTTTCGCGATACGTCTTATGGCGTATTACGTTAACGCAGCCTTCTATCTGTTAGCTGTGGTTTTTGCCATGCAGGAAATCCTCTACATACTATACAAAAACACAGCAAAGACAAAAGACTCCGAACCTCTTATGCCCTTACTGTGTCATAAATATAATTACATACAATCAAAGTACCTATGCAATAACATTTCATCAACTGTAACTTATTTACTTTTACTGTTTCTGCATATTAAGTTTACCGATACTCCTGTCTTTCCTGACTGGATTACGTACACACCTCTTATCTTGCTCCTTACATCCATCGTTTTGCAGCTTATTCTATACATTCGTTACAGAATTCGAATTCACAATGATCTTATAAACGGTGCTTTTTAAGCTCGTCTTTAATCCATAGGAAGTTTTCCCTTTCGAAATATCCTGTACTTCTCATCGAAGAGATGCTGTTCCATCGGCCGGTCGCAGTAATAACCCTGCATCATATCACATTCTGCAGATAGCAGAAATTTATGCTGCCATTCTGTCTCAACACCTTCTACCAGCACATCCATATCCAGTGCTTTTGCCATGGTTATTATATGTGTAATGATTGTCCTGTCTCTTTGCTTCCCCTCATTATCCTCAAAATTCTTAAGAAACCCTTTATCAAGCTTAAGAATATCCACCGGAAGGCGTTTTAACATGTTAAGTGATGAATACCCGGATCCAAAATCGTCCATGGAAAGAATGAATCCAGCTTGCTTCAAGTTGTTCATAACCTGTAAAAGTATATCAAGTTCATCAAATAACGCAGTTTCTGTTAGCTCGAATTCTATCAGAGCATGTGGAATATGATACTTATCAACGATAGATACAATATGTTCCACCAGATCGTTGTCATACAAATGCACACGAGACAGATTTACAGACAGTGCAACCGGCTCAACACCATCATCAAGCCACTTTCTCAGGCACAGACACACATTCTCCAACACGAACATATCTATTTTTACGATAAATCCATTTGCTTCAAAAAGAGGAACAAAAGAATCCGGACTGATCAGTCCTTTCTGAGGGTGCATCCATCGCACCAACGCTTCCGCACCAACGATATCCTTATTTTTTGTATTGTATTTTGGCTGATAAAATACAGTGAACTGCTTGTCTTCAAAGGCTGGACGCATGTCATATTCCAGTTCATCTCTTTCCAGCTTTCTACGACGAAGTTCTTCGTTATAAAACTCTATATTATTACTAAAGAGCCTTTTGGCAGAATCCAGTGTGAGGAAAGAGTATTCCATCAATTCCTCCACACGGTCATTCCAACGTATTCTATATACCCCACACGTAAACATAAGATTGAATATATTGCTCTTGTCTTCTGTCTGCAGATGACCCGTCGCGTCAAACATCGCCATAACACGTTGATACAAAGCTTCATCATCGGTATATCGAAGTAACATTCCAAATCTTGCGCCGGATATCCTTGTCATCAGTTCATCGGATTCAAGACGTTCACTTATCATATCTGCAACATGCTGCAATACCGAATTTCCATAGGTGTAGCCAAATATGTCATTTATATACTTAAAATTATTTATGTCAAATGTAGTGTAGGCATAATCTCTTTTTTTATCTTTTAATCTGGCTTCAATATCAATCCTATGTTTATCCTTTATAGGCAGCCCTGTCACTTCATCAAAATACGCGATTCTTCTCACTAATTTTTCATTTTTGGTTCGATATATCCAAAAATAAAAAATCATTAACATTATATCAAAAATCATCATTCCTGAGAGAATGAAAGCAACCACTTTTATCTTGTACAGACGATTCTTAATGACATCTTCTGTTGTTACGTTTACCGTTCCATCATCGCTAATAGATACAATTTGCTGTGTGTTGCTTGGTTGACCATCACTCTTTGCAAACGACGCTGTCAGGAAGGTAAGATAACCTACTGCTGCAAAGAAAAGAACGACCAGCAGAATCACGCAGACAAGAAAGAATTTTATTGACTTTGACTTATGTTTCATAATTTCCCTCATGTGTTTCCAAACTTTTATTGGAATATTATATCATTAATTTCACAATATTACAAGTTTTCAATCCAAATTTACATTTTTTATACGTTTTTGTGAACAATCGAAAGCAATATACCATTTATTACCTTTTTAAAGGGTAAATTGCATAATAATATTAATTGTAACAATTTTAAAAACACAACAAAAAAGGACTCTTTGTATTTACAAAGAGTCCCATTTTTATTCTTTTATTATCGAGTCAATTACTCAATAATTCTTGCTACTTTACCTGAACCAACTGTTCTACCACCCTCACGGATAGCGAAACCAAGACCCTGCTCCATAGCGATTGGATGAATCAATTCGATTGTCATCTCAATGTTATCGCCAGGCATACACATTTCTGTTCCTTCAGGAAGGTTACAAACGCCAGTAACGTCTGTTGTTCTGAAGTAGAACTGTGGTCTGTAGTTATTGAAGAAAGGAGTATGACGTCCACCTTCGTCTTTGTTCAGTACGTAAACCTGAGCAGCAAATTTCTTGTGGCATTTGATTGAACCTGGTTTACAAAGAACCTGTCCTCTTTCGATTTCATCTCTCTGAACACCACGGAGAAGTGCACCGATGTTATCACCTGCGCGAGCTTCGTCAAGAAGCTTACGGAACATTTCGATACCGGTAACAACAACTTTACGTGTATCTTCTTTAATACCAACGATTTCAACTTCTTCAGAAACTTTAAGAACACCACGCTCAACACGGCCTGTAGCAACTGTACCACGACCTGTGATTGAGAATACGTCTTCGACAGGCATAAGGAAAGGCTTGTCTGTATCTCTTTCAGGATCTGGAATCCAGCTATCAACTGCTTCGAATAATTCAAGGATCTTATCGCCCCAAGGACCATTAGGATCTTCAAGTGCTTTTAAAGCAGAACCCTGGATGATAGGTGTATCATCGCCTGGGAATTCATACTCTGTTAAAAGATCTCTGATTTCCATCTCAACGAGTTCAAGAAGTTCAGGATCATCAACCATATCACATTTGTTCATGAATACTACGATGTAAGGTACACCAACCTGACGGGAAAGAAGGATGTGCTCTTTTGTCTGAGCCATAACACCATCGGTAGCAGCAACAACGAGGATAGCACCATCCATCTGAGCAGCACCTGTGATCATGTTCTTAACGTAATCGGCATGTCCAGGGCAGTCAACGTGTGCGTAATGTCTCTTAACTGATTCATACTCAACGTGTGCTGTAGAAATTGTGATACCACGTGCTCTTTCTTCCGGTGCCTTATCGATCTGATCAAAAGCAACCTCTGCGCCAAGACCAAGTCTTGTATGAAGTGTTTTGGTAATAGCAGCTGTTAAAGTTGTTTTACCATGATCTACGTGACCAATGGTTCCGATATTACAGTGCGGCTTGTTTCTTTCGAATTTAGCTTTACCCATTGTAAAGTCCTCCTTTTATTTAGCTCTGCTGAGCTTATATAATTCATTTCATTTCGGTCCTTTTGCCATTTGGCAGGAAACCGCCTCATATGCCCTATTATATTTCATAATAACAATATTTTCAAGCATATTTTTCTCTGCAAGGTGCTTTTTTAGCACATATACAGCTTTGAGTTGTTATACTGCAAGTGTAAACATTTATTGAAAGATTGCTCTGTCAATACAATTACTTTTCACCCTTGTTTGAAAGTACTTTATCCTGAACGCTCTTCGGAACCTGTTCATAGGTATTGAAGAACATGGAGTAAGCACCACGGCCCTGGGTTCTTGAACGAAGTGATGTTGAGTATCCGAAC
Organism: Clostridia bacterium; assembly: GCA_003249225.1. GTDB lineage: Bacteria > Bacillota > Clostridia > Lachnospirales > Lachnospiraceae > SZUA-448. The sequence continues at coordinate 105,023 of QKJQ01000015.1, forward strand.
ATTTCAGACAATGGAACAAATCCTCTGATCAGTTTTGTACCATTAACATCTTCTGTTGCTTCGATACGTCCACGTCTGGAGCTGATATCACCGATAACATCTCCCATATATTCGTCCGGTACAGTAACTTCAACACGCATGATCGGCTCAAGTAAAACAGGTGCACCTTTTCTCATAGCGTCTTTGAATGCCATAGAACCGGCAATCTTGAATGCCATTTCGTTGGAATCGACTTCATGATAAGAACCATCATAACAGTTCGCATGAACACCAAGTACCTGGAATCCACCAAGAACACCGGCTTTCATTGCTTCTTCGATACCATTGCCTACTGCTGGGATATATTCTTTCGGAATAGCACCACCAACAACAGTTGATTCAAATTCATATGCTTTTTCACCGTTAGGATCCATAGGAGTAAAGCGCACTTTACAGTGACCATACTGTCCACGTCCACCGGACTGTTTTGCATATTTACTGTCAACTTCAACTTCTTTGGTAAATGCTTCCTTGTATGCAACCTGAGGTGCACCAACATTAGCTTCTACCTTGAATTCACGAAGAAGACGGTCTACGATAATTTCAAGATGTAACTCACCCATACCGGCGATGATCGTCTGACCTGTTTCAACATTCGTAGAAACGCGGAACGTCGGATCTTCTTCAGCAAGTTTGGCAAGAGCTTCACCCATTTTATCCTGACCAGCTTTGGTCTTAGGTTCAATAGCAACATCGATAACAGGTTCCGGGAATACCATAGACTCAAGAATTACAGGGAATTTTTCGTCACAGATTGTATCACCAGTCGTAGTTGTCTTAAATCCAACAGCTGCTGCAATATCACCTGAGTAAACTTTATCAAGTTCTTCTCTCTTGTTAGCATGCATCTGAAGAATACGTCCAACACGTTCTTTTTTATTCTTTGTTGCATTTAATACATAAGATCCGCTGTTCAGAGTTCCTGAATACACACGGAAGAAAGCAAGCTTTCCAACGAATGGATCAGACATGATCTTGAATGCAAGTGCTGCGAAAGGTTCTTCATCGGAAGACTTTCTAAAAATTTCATTGCCTTCATCGTCAACACCTCTGATATCTGGGATATCGGTCGGTGCAGGGAGGAATTCAAGAACTGCATCAAGTAATTTCTGAACACCTTTGTTTTTATATGCGGAACCGCATAATACAGGAATGATTTTAACATCGATGGTAGCTTTACGAAGCGCTGCTTTTAAATCCTCAGTTGATGGCTCTTCGCCTTCTAAGTACTTTTCAAGCAATTCATCATCTGTCTCACAGATGGATTCGATCATTGCAGCTCTGTATTCATCTGCTTTGTCCTTCATGTCTGCCGGGATATCAGTGATTTCGATTTCGTCACCCTTGTCATCCAGGTACATGTATGCTTTCATTTCGAACAAATCAATGATACCTTTGAATGTATCTTCTTTACCAATAGGCAGCTGAAGTGCCACTGGGTTCTTACCAAGTCTTGATTTGATCATGTCAATTACGTTATAGAAATTTGCACCGGAAATGTCCATCTTATTAACGAAAGCCATTCTTGGTACGTTGTATTTGTCAGCCTGACGCCAAACAGTTTCAGACTGAGGTTCAACACCACCCTTAGCACAGAATACACCAACGGCACTGTCAAGTACACGCAGGGAACGCTCAACTTCAACGGTGAAGTCAACGTGTCCAGGTGTATCAATGATGTTGATACGATGCTCTAAAGCACCCGGAATCTTCTTATGTTCAAATTCCTGTGTCCAGTGGCAAGTCGTTGCCGCTGAAGTAATTGTGATACCTCTTTCCTGTTCCTGCTCCATCCAGTCCATGGTAGCAGTACCTTCGTGTGTATCACCGATCTTATAATTTACACCGGTATAGTACAATATACGCTCGGTCAATGTGGTCTTACCAGCATCGATGTGCGCCATAATACCGATATTTCTTGTACGCTCTAATGGATATTGTCTTCCAGCCAAGGATATCTCCTCCTATCATAGTGACTATATAGATTTCGGTATTCACATACCAGTAACAAAGCGCAAACCCCACGCCCTCTCTGCTATGTAAATCTTCTTACCAGCGATAATGAGCGAATGCTTTATTTGCTTCTGCCATTTTATGCATATCTTCTTTTCTTTTTACAGCAGAACCAGAATTGTTTGCAGCATCCATGATTTCACCAGCTAATCTGTCAACCATGGTCTTCTCACCTCTTTTACGTGAGAACATGGTCAACCAACGAAGACCAAGTGCCTGTCTTCTGTCAGGGCGAACTTCAATTGGCACCTGATAGGTAGCTCCACCAATACGGCGTGCTTTTACTTCAAGTACGGGCATAATGTTGCTCATGCAAGATTCAAAAACTTCCATTGCATCTTTTCCTGTTTTTTCGGCTACTTTATCAAAAGCGCCGTATACAATCTTCTGTGCAGTTCCCTTTTTGCCGTCTAACATAATGTTGTTGATCAGCTTTGTAACAACCTTGTTGTTGTACAATGGATCTGCTAATACATCTCTCTTCGGTACATGTCCTTTACGTGGCATGTTACTTCCCTCCTTAATATCGGTCTGTTACATTGAAATACCTAAGTATCCAATATTTTCTACAGACTATTAAATCTACGGTACTCACATTACTGTGTTCATGCACAGGTTAATTTATTCTCAAATCTCACATTATCGCAGCCACTAAAAGACTCTGCTCGCATCTGATGAAATAATTAATTCCGGCATTTACAGCATGAAGCTCACTTCTGTATAGGAACTAAGACTTCATAAGTAACTAAGTAATGGTTATCCGGTCTTAAAATCAATCCGGATAGTTATTAGTTCTTCTTTTCTTTCGGTCTCTTTGCTCCGTATTTGGAACGAGCCTGACGTCTCTTAGCAACACCAGCTGTATCAAGTGTTCCTCTGACGATATGGTATCTGGTACCTGGAAGGTCCTTTACCCTACCACCACGGATCAATACAACGCTGTGCTCCTGAAGATTATGGCCTTCACCTGGGATGTAGCTTGTTACTTCAAGTCCATTGGAAAGACGAACTCTGGCGATCTTTCTGAGCGCTGAGTTAGGTTTCTTTGGAGTTGCTGTTCTAACTGCTGTGCATACACCTCTTTTTTGTGGTGAGGAAGCATCAACTGACTTCTTGTTTAAAGAGTTAAATGACTTCTGTAATGCAGGTGCAGTAGATTTTTTCTCAACTGTCTGTCTGCCTTTTCTTACTAACTGATTAAATGTAGGCATTAATTCTTTCACCTCCTGGGTAATTTCACGATGAGTGGCTGCTCATGCAGATGACTTCTGCGAAGCTTGCGACTGCCAATGCACTAAAAAAACCGCACATGAGGCGCGCAGGATATATTATACGTGCCTCGCATGCGATTGTCAAGTCTTTCTTTTGTCCTATATGCTTAATTTACTGCACTGTCGCTGTCGTTCTCAAGCTGGAGCGATACTGCCAGTCAACAGAATAGATATAATACTTCTGCGTAGCAGACATCTTAGGAACGGTTATGTAGATACTCCCATCTTCATCGTAACGTATGGTCGTCTCTTTTATCGTATAGGAAGAATTATACCATTCCGACTTCTTATATATAGAAGCTTCTCCTTTACCAACATAAACCGTTGTTCCCCGTTGTACATAAACTGTCTCACTTCCATCCACCTGACAATGCAGGATGGTCTCTCCTGCACTTGGTTCCTCCAGCAGTTCCGGCGAATTAGGCCCGGTTTTTCTGGCATAGGCAAGAGCAATATCACTGATTTTCCCATCCTTTTCAACCCATACATTCACATTAACACCAAATCTTTGAGGCGGGACTGTTACAGAAAATGTACCCGACTCCTTTACTTGAGCTGTATACACATCGCCATCCGGTGTTTCAGCGTATACAGTAGACAACGGAACGGCGCTTCCTGTAATCGTGGTTTTTCGATTTGAAAAAAGATCCAGCACGGGGGTATCAAGAATCGCTTCATCAATATTTGAAATTGTTATATGTTCCAGATCCATGTTGCCAAGGCTATCCATTACCAGAACACTGATCGTGGCATTTTCTGAAACCGTTATGATACCATCCGTTACATTCTCAGCCGTGAGCCACGCTGCATCATAAACATTATCAACATACTGCTTCACATACATCAAGCGCTTTACAGTTGCTCCGCTTTGAAGTCCGGTAACTGTGACAACGACCGGAACATCCTGACACGTAGCTGCAGTCAGCCCGCTTGCCAGAACCAGATTGATTCCCTCTCCCGGCTTTTCATAGCGCCCCCAGTAATAACTAAGCCCTTTTTGCTTTTGTATGTATTTATAATACCAGCTCTTCCCTTGCACAAGACTCTTAAGTTCTGCCGATGTCCCAAGAACAAAATCATAACCATTGCCGGATGTGAACGACCAGTTATTATCCGGTTGAACATTGATCGGTCCAAATTCTGCCTGATCTTTTATATAATCAAGTACAATTCCCTTCCCGGTATCGTAGGGATATGTATAATAAATGGAATCAGAAGATGCAGGCATAAAGGAATAACTTTCGCTTAATGCATCCATTACAATTACAAATTTCTGTGTGTCTGTCACGGCTTTTCCCTGATAAGTCAGATTCGTTATCCTTTTGTTAGCTGTAGATATGACACTGCCTTTAGAGGTATACCTTGCATCTTTCGTCAGGTCTACCTGATAACTTATTCCGTCAAAGACATAAAGCATGCTCCAGTCGTTTACATATTCTTCCTTAAGAAGTGTAGAGACCTGAGGACGGCGAAGTGTAAATTTTTTAAGCAGATCTGCAAACACAGTTCCTTGCGTTGCATATATACTCGCACTGTATTCCAGCCACTCTTTGAGTTTCTTTCCTGTTATGGTATACATATAGACGTAGCCGCTGTCTCTTGCTTCTGCAGATTCAGACAGAATTGCTGCAACATCCTTTTCATTAATACTGCCTTCCAGCGAAATATAATCTTCGCCGCTGTCAAGTGCATTCTGCGTAACTGCTATAACTGGATAATCATTATACTCAGGAAGATATTCGTGAATGTAAGAAGTTGCATAATGTATTTTCGCATTATTAATCAGCTGATAAAGACTTGTGTCCTCAACAACACAGTCTGCATTGGTCAGAACCATTCCGCTTGCCAATTCATATTCTGTTGTATCCGCTCCGGCAATCAGCATCTGGGCATATGGTTCGAACATAGTCAGTATATCCTGATCTTCTGGTGTACTTTCTTCCACCTTTCGAAGTTCCACATCGGTATCTTCTATTGTAATGCCTTTACTCGTTATGGACAGTGTAAAATCAATTACACCAAGTGCTTCGGCATAACTTCCTGTTCCAACGACCGGCTTCCCATTCACGAGACCATTTGCTTCATCGACATTTGAATAGTATTTATACGTCCCATCATTCAAAGGGAACATTTCATGGGTATGCGCTGTTACAACGGCATCAATATCATCAAGTGCTGCAAGCCGCGCTCCAGCCTGAACCGTAGTGTCAGAGCCGGATAGTACGCCGATACCGCCATGAATAACTGCTATGACAAGATCTGCTCCCTGAGCTTTTAACTCTTTTGCTTCTGCTGCTACATCATCGTAAATGTCCTCTCCGATAATATAACCGCTAAACCTTTGTCCCTTCGTAGACAACGCTTCTCTCGTTGCACCAACAACACCAATGGTTATTTTTTGTTTACTTCCGTTTGTGGTCGTAACGGTTTTTGTAATCAGCTGTCCAGGTGCAAACACGTTATTGTTATCATCGTCCCATTTTAAATTAGAAACTACGACTTTGTCAGTCATTCCGGATGTACTCAGCTGACGTATAAGATAATTCCAGTTGAAATCAAGTTCATGATTTCCCAATGTTATAAAGTCATAATTTAATAGAGAAAATGCCTGTAGGATCGGTTGAACTTCATTTGAATAATTTTCTGCGAGATAGTCCGTCGAATAGTCATACAGAAAATCTCCTGCATCCACCAACAAGGTATTGGCAGCTCCCACTTCTGATCTCGCATTCTTGATCAGCGTCGCCACTTTACTAAACCCACTTGTCGCTTCGTATTTATCCACTTCATAATCCATACAGGTTACTTTTCCATGTATGTCACCCGTTGCAATTAATCGGAACACTGCCGTTTTCTGGGTTGCAGCAGATACCAGCGCCCCATTGTGAACGGCAAATCCCATACTTACAGTAAACAAAGCCGCTGCGAGCACGACCCTTTTACCTTTTTTTATTCTATTTTTCTTCCCATGTTTATTCATAACTATTGCCTCCCATTGCAAGTCACCATACTGTCAAATTTTCCGCTTTCCACCCAAAAGCCGGAATTCCCGGATGTACCTGATTGATTAGCTGATTATAAAAAACATCCTTGTCAAATCAATGTCAAAAGTAAGTCCGAAACAACAAAGAGTTTTACAGAATAACAACAATTGTGTTGCGTAATTGTCACATTTCTCCACTAAAAAAGGAAGATCCACGCGCAGATCTTCCTTTCTTTATTAATAACTTTCAAAATCTCTTACATTGTTACTAACATTTAAAACAAAATCGTAAATACTTACTACTTGCTATTTCTTATTACTTTTTGTTACTGCTTTATTACTCAAAATGATTATAATCATTTTTGAAACACTAGCAAATAATCGTACATTTATTACTTACTGTATTATATCTCAATATTTATTTTTTCGTTTTATCTGTCAGATGAGTCTTTGGTTCATCTGCAGTTTTACATAACCGGAGGATCTTTTATGGAACCTGTCGCCCTACGCTCCGGTTGATCCCAAATGGGTGGACGCTAAACTTCTTTGCGGTGCAATCCCGTAAGAAAATAACTCCTTTCTCATTAATCGGTCATTGCTTATCTCCTGTTCTGAGTCTGCTTCGTACAATGGAATCACCCCTTTCAGGTTATTAACAGATTATCCTGTTCTATACTTTAATCTGTTATACTTCTCTTGTTCAATGCTTACAAATAACTTTCACCTTATAACAAATATAAATTATAGGCTATTTATCTACTCCAGAACTTCTGTTTCGATTATTTCCTGCTGTCAGAATTTACTTTACAAATAATCTTTTCATATATTTTCTCTTGATAAATTATAGTGGCTACTTTTCTGTGTCTGATACTTTTATCTTTCGATAACTGTTCATTTACAGATTTCATTGTTAACTTTCGTTATCAATGGTTTCGCTTATATTTATCTCCTTGATAATGATATGAATTTTTTCATTGTCTTTCGGCAATGTATCTGTATAAGTTTTCTTTTACAGGTTCGCCTTTTCTTTATTGATTTGTTACTTTACAGGTTATTTGTGTTCGTGCTACTCCTTTTTATCTGACTTGTACTCTTATGATCAACCTGGCTTTTATTTATTTATTCTGAATTTTGTCTTTGTATTGCAATCTCAGAATTGCATATACATTGATTTTGTTCGATGATAAATTTTAGTAGCTGGTTTCTCTTGCTTCACTCTTTTTGTTGTTCGTTCGTTATGCCTGCATATTCCTGTCTTTCAACAAGTTTATGTTCACATAATTTGCTTCAACATTAATTTGATCCACGTAACCATGACATTTGTCATGTAAAGTATTTGTCTGGCAAAGGTACCGTTTGATTCAATTACCGGGAGGTAAATGATCTTTCGGATTTTCGCAATGAACTATTAATTTGTTTGTTACAGCATCTTAAATCACAAGTTCATAACTTCTGTATCTTTCTCTATTCTTTCAGTTGCTGTTCTGTACGTTCGGCTTTCTATTTTCTGTTCTCACAGTCGATACTTTCTCCAATTTGTTTACCTTAATAATAATCATTTGATTTACTGTTTTCACAGTATTTCAATTTCATATTATTTTTTAAACTAATTTTTGATTTCTCCATTTTCTGTTCTCACAGTGTTTGTCTTCAGTTATGTAAGCTCTCATCTATATCTACAGTTTCCTGTTTTTATAGATTTGTTTTTACACTTCCTGTTTTGCTTATTAGTATGTAACAGTAATCTGTTTTTATAGATACTTGATTCATTCTGTTATTTATGTTCAACAGATTTTTTTGTATCTAACAGTTCCTTTCTGTTAAGTATATTATACCGAGCGCCTTTTGATTTGTCAATACATTTATACTTATTTTCATTAATATTCACACATTGTTAATATATATGTCAGTTATCTGTTAATTAAAGAAAACATTGTTTTATTTTTAGATATTAACCATTTTTATCAAGTATCTCCTTTTTCCCCTAACTTCTGGAATTCGCACCTCTTTTTCTCTGTCTTTCCCGTTCCGTTCCGTCTTTTTGTTCATAAAATGTTAATAAAGATTTTTGTTTCATTCCACAAAATTCTATGATATAATGCTGTTTGGTGTCTACTTTTCGGCACGATTGAAATTTATTATCTGGAGGGTCCCTGATTATGGATGAACAAGCGAATACTTTTGAGGCACGTTTGAAAGAGCTTGTGGCTTTTGCCAATAACAATAAAGGTGTAATTGAAATCGATAAGGTGAATGATTTTTTTAAGGAATTAAATCTTAATGTTCGCCAGATCGACCATATATATGAATATCTGGAAGCAAGAAATATCGTAGTCCTGAATCCTCAGGATGAAGACGAACCAGATGAAGACGCATTGCTTGAGATGTCAGATGACTCTGATATTATTAGTGATTCCGAAGATTTGTCTTCACTTTCGAGTACCATTTCTGACGATCCGGTTAAGCAGTACCTGAAAGAAATCGGAAGTTACCCTCTTCTTTCTGTTAATGAAGAAATCGAACTTGCCAAAAGAATTGCTGAAGATGATCCTGAAGCAAAACGTCTTCTTGCAGAATCCAATCTTCGTCTTGTGGTAAGTATTGCAAAGCGCTATGTTGGTCGTGGACTCTCTTTTCTCGATCTTATTCAGGAAGGAAATCTTGGTCTTATCAAAGCGGTTGATAAATTCGACTATAATAAAGGTTATAAATTCAGCACCTATGCGACCTGGTGGATTCGACAGGCGATCACACGTTCCATTGCCGATCAGTCCAGAACCATCCGTATTCCGGTCCATATGTCTGAAGTAATCAATAAAACATACCGTGTTTCCCGTACCTTACTTCAGGAATTGGGGCGTGAACCAACCGAGCAGGAACTGGCAGATGCAATGCAGCTCCCTCTTGAAAAAGTACGCGAGATCTTAAAAGTTTCCGCTGATCCGATTTCCCTAGATACTCCAATTGGCGAAGAAGATGACAGTCACCTTGGCGACTTTATTAAAGATGATACCATTACCGGTCCGGAAGATGCTGCGTCTTATGCCGTACTTCAGGATCAAATTGCAAAACTGCTTGATACCCTTACAGAGCGTGAACAACGTGTTCTCATCCTGCGTTTTGGTCTGAAGGACGGAAGAAGCCGTACTCTTGAAGAAGTTGGACGCGAGTTCAATGTAACCAGAGAACGTATCCGTCAGATCGAAGCTAAAGCACTTCGAAAGCTGCGTCATCCAAGCCGCGCAAGAATGTTAAAAGGATATGAGTTTAACTAATGTATTGATACGATGGGATTATCCATCCTTTTACCAGTACATTATTCACTCATGAAAGGATAAAAAGAATGAAACGAATCGCCTTTATGTTCCTACGAAGCTTTTTTGTTCTACCCTATTATCTGTACAAAGTGATGAAATACCAGAACGTTAATAAATACGATGCCAAAACACGTTATGCTTTTTTACACAAGGAAGCGGCGAATGCGAACCGTCGCGGACGTGTAACCATCGAATGTCACGGAATTGAAAATCTTCCGAAAGAAAACGGATACATTATGTTTCCAAATCATCAGGGATTATTCGACGCACTGGCTATTATGGAAACACATGAACGTCCCTTTGTAACCGTGATGAAAAAGGAAGTACGGAATGTTTTTTTACTACGTAACATCATACAGATGCTTCAGGCTGAAATAATAGACCGTGAAGATGTACGCCAATCTCTGACTGTTATCAAGAACATGACACGTCGTGTAAAGGATAAAGAAAACTTCGTGATTTTCGCAGAAGGCACAAGAAGCCGTAATGGGAACAGAATCGGTGAATTCAAAGGCGGAAGCTTTAAAAGTGCGATGAATGCCAATTGTCCGATTGTTCCGGTTGCTCTGGTCGATTCCTATAAAGCATTCGATACAAATTCAATTAAACCGGTCACTGTTCAGATCCACTACCTTCCACCTTTGTATTATGAAGATTATAAAGATATGAAGTCTACTGAAATCGCTGAACTTGTCTCCACAAGAATACAGAATACCATCAATTCTGCAATATAAAAAAGGCACAATGATAATGTTTCATGAACAATATCATTGTGCTTTTCGTTTACTTATAGACTTGGTTGATGTACCGTTCTACAGAGGTCACAGCATTTGCACCATCAGAAGACGCTGTTATTATCTGCCGCAGCTGTTTGGTTCTGATATCACCAACTGCGAACACTCCGGGAATGTTCGTTTCACAGTCTTCACCAGCTTTCAGGTATCCAGTTTCATCGGTTTCTACCTCCGGTACAAACAATTCGGAATTTGGCTTGTTCCCAACTGCAATGAATACTCCTGACAAGGGGATGGTCTGCACTTCTTCCGTTTTAATGTTTCGTACCACAGCTCCTGTCACCATCTTGTCGCCTTGTATTTCCTCTACCACACTGTCCATAACAAGTTCAATATTTTCATAACTTTTTAAAGACGTAACAAGTGTCTTTACTGCACGGAACTCATCTCTTCTGTGTACGATGTATACCTTCCTGCAAAGCCTTGCCAGAAAGATGGCATCTTCTACCGCTACATCGCCTCCACCAACGACCATTGTATCTTTGTTTCGAAAGAAAGCTCCGTCACAGGTTGCACAATAGGATACACCCATCCCGGCAAACTCTTCCTCGCCCTTTACGCCTAGCTTGCGATAGGCCGCACCGGTTGAAATAATAATACATTTTGTCATCAAGATCGTACCATCCTTTAGGATGATCTTTTTGTTCTTGCCGCTGTAATCGATCGATTCGATCTCACCTTCACCAAAAACTGCACCAAGACGATCACAGTGTTCCTTGAATTTTTCAGCCAGTGCAAACCCGCTGATTCCTGGAATTCCAGGATAATTATCTACTTCGTACGTATTGATAATCTGTCCGCCACACATCGGCTCTTTCTCCAGTACAAGTGTACTAAGTTCAGCTCTTGCCGCATAAATCGCCGCTGTCAGTCCTGCCGGACCTCCTCCGATAATAACAATGTCATATAAATCCTTGATCTCCATCACAATCCTCCTATAAAATTTCATTTAAGATCATACCCGCTACACATATGGAAATACCGATAATAAGAGGTATTGTTATGTTCTCCTTAAGTGCTGGCAGGATTTTTTGTTTTTCATCCTGTTTATCGTTTTGGTTTGTTTCTGTCATATCATTCCCGGTATCCACAGAATTTTCACTTCTATCTTCTATTCTTTTTCCTGTAAGCTTTGCTACAATACCATCCCATCTGCCATTGTTTCTTGCAATGGTCTTGAATACCAGAAAGGCAAGAATTGTACATATTATTACTGGAAACGCATACAATCTTACGATCTCGGAATAGGTCAGTTCAACCGATGTACCAAGCAGATCATTTGCCAGTGTAGGAGATGTAATATCCATCCCATCAAGCATTGAAGCTATACTGTCTGACATGGTCTGATTCCCGTTAGCAAGTGCTGTTTCATAGGTGCTCTGCAGCCAGGTGACCATCTTTGGCAGCAAGGATAACAATATAACAGACTGTGCATTTATCATAAAATGCATCAGTATTGAAGACACGAGTGAATCCGTAGCTTCTATCATAAAGGTGAAAAGAATGCCCATTACAAACGCATAAGAAAACTGATTGAAATTGCCATGCATTACACCAAATAGTACCGCACTTAACAGTGCACCTGCCAGCAATCCATTCTTTCTGTATTCATTATAAAACACACCACGATAGACTGTCTCTTCCAGAATACACGGAACAACCGCCACCAGTAAAAGCGAAAGCCATAGGGGATTTGAAAGTACAAGACTTGACATCACGTCCCGGGTAGAATTCTCAACATACTTTAATGAAATGGCATTAATCATTGTCATAAGCGGCATCATAAGGAAAACAAATAATATAAGCAATACGATATTCCCTGGTGCTATTTTTTTTATTCTGAGGCTGATTCTTAGCGGCTCTCTTCTATGAATCAGAAATACAATCGCCGGTAGTGCAATGGCAATCTGCCCAATCAGCAGCAGTGCTCCTGTATTGGTCGTTATTTTTTCGAACGGTATATACTGTAAGGTAAAGGATACGACTACAGTTATCAGAAAATACAGATTAACTTCTCTTGTTGGTTTCATTTCATTACTTCCTTTATTCAGACAATAGTAAACTACTAAGTTCCTCAACGGTCGACACAACATATGTCGCTCCTGCTTCTTCCAGCTCATTTTCTCTGGCATATCCAAATCGTACTCCGATGGAATCTATACCGCATTCAATGGCTCCCTCAATGTCGTATTTACGATCACCAATCATAATAACACTGTCTTTTTCATTGTTCGTAATAGTAAGGCGGTTGAAAACCTCACGGATGACTCCTGCTTTTGTATCTCTGACACCATCATCTACGCCACCGGTAATGCAATCAAAATATTCCGCCAATTTAAAATCTTCCATGATTCTTGTTGCCAGAAATTCAGGTTTGGATGTTGCCAGCGCCAATGTTATCCCTGAATTTTTTAAAGCTTTCAGAAGCTGCAAAATTCCATCGTAAACACGATTTTCATAAATACCGGTAACAACAAACCGTTCACGGTACTTTTCAACTGCTTTATCAATCTGATCACCGCTAAAATAATCCATAAAAGAATTACGCAGCGGCGGACCTATATATTTTGTTAGGTTTTCAAGATCCGGTTCGTGAATTCCTAATGCTTCCAGTGCGTATTGAAAGGATCTTGTTATCCCTTCTTTGGGATCTGTCAGTGTACCATCCAGATCAAAAAGAATCGTTGTATATTTTTTTCCCATTCGATACCTGCCTTACTTTACTTTTCTTATTACTATATGAAAGTATAGCAAAGTTTTCAATGTTTGAATACCCCGTTTTCATATTCTTCTATCTTATTTTCGAAAGGTATGCTATCATGGAAAGTGGCAGAAAAACGCCTTTTGATGATTTAGATTGATGCATAATTCATGCAGACAGGAGCTTTTATGATTATTTTAGGAAAAACACAGGAACTTAAGCTGCACAAGGCAACCGATTTCGGTGTTTATTTATGTGACCCCACGGCAAAAAAAGAAAGTCCGGAAGATATTGACCAACATACCATCCTTTCCGTCGACTCCATCCTTCTTCCAAAAGCACAGGTGCCGTCAGAAGCAAAAAACGGAGACCTGATTAACGTTTTTGTTTATAAAGATTCTAAAGACAGACCCATCGCCACAACCACCATTCCCCCTATGGAGCTTGGAACGATAGCAAAGCTAAAAGTAAAAGAAGTCAGCCAGATTGGTGCTTTTCTGGACTGGGGACTTGCAAAAGATCTTCTCCTTCCATTTAAAGAACAGGTATGGCATGTGGCAGCCGGTGAAGAAATTCTGGTCTCTCTCTACATAGATAAGAGTCAGCGATTATGCGCTACCATGAGGGTATATCCTTATCTGTCTACCGAATCCCCCTACCAGAAAGGAGACTGGGTGGATGGAATCGTCTACGAACGGATTGACTCTTTCGGCGCATTCGTAGCCATTGATGATAAATACAGTGCCCTGATTCCAAACAAGGCTCTCCATAAACCAATTGCTCCCGGAACACCTGTCCACGCAAGAATCGCCAACCGCTTGGAAGACGGAAAATTAGAACTGACACTTTCAAATCTTATTTCTGTTCAAATGACGGATGACAAAGAACTGATTTTTGCAGCGCTTGAAAAAGCGGGTGGATTTTTGCCTCTTCATGATAAGTCACAACCCTCGGATATTGAAGAAGCATTTGGTCTCAGCAAGAATGCATTCAAACGTGCCATTGGCCGCCTCATGAAAGAGGAGCGAATTACCATTGAACCTGAAGGTATACGAATCCGCTAACTCATTTTTGATTTTCCATAAACAAAGACCCTTGAACGTCTAATACTATGACAAACAAGGGTCTTTTTTAATTTAAATACCAATCTTTTTAGCTAAAACCAATACTAAATATTTCAGTTCAGTTACGTAATCTTTATAGCTGCAAATAATTATATATTATATGATTTTTATATCGTATAATTTTTGTATCGTATTTACTGTATCATAGTTATTTGTATCAATAATTTTTATCCTAGTTACTTGTATCGTATTTACTGTATCATAATTATTTGTATCATATTTTTATATGTCATATGACCTTTTATTACGTAACTAAGATTTTATCAAGTATATCGCTTCTTTTTTCAGACGAAATATCACAATCACTATCAATAGTCTTTAAGAATAGTCTCAATTGCACGGATCATTTCCTTTGCCTGAATTGGCTTTGATATCATCTGACTCAGACCAAGCGTTTGAATCTCCTCGAGCGTGTCAAAATCGCAAAGTGATGTCACCATGATGATCTTCGCTTTCGGATCAAACTCAAGGATTTTTGCAGCCGTCTCAACACCATCCATACCAGGCATGATTATATCCAGAGTTACTACATCCGGACGGAGTTCTTTGTACTTTTCCAGTCCTTCTTCTCCTGTTTTGCAGCCTTCCGGCGCACTAAAACCATGGTCCATAACTATCTGACGGATCTGTTTTATGATCATTGGAGAATCATCTATTATTAGTACCGTCTTCATTCTGCGTTCAGCCTCCTAGTAAAACAGTTATTGTCTGCTTGGTCTATACTATTGTATAATTCGCCCGAAAGCGAACAATTCCATAATCACTCTCAAAACAATATCGCTTCATCTCAGTATATGTGTCCAGTGTTTCTGCCTCCGGCTCATCTGTCCATTTCACAATTGGCGGTTTGAACCGTGCATACTTACCCAGATAATTGCTGGCGCAAGACAGCATTCTACCAAACAGTATATTAACATATTCCATCAGAATATCGTCATAGCTGATCTCATCATCCGTCTTCATAACATCAACCACTTTATCCGCAAATTTTTTAGGGATATAAAAGACAATGTCACCAGTTATACCGCCATTCATCTTTGACCGGATGGTGTAAAGTTCTTTTTCAAATGGTTTTTCTTCAATGCTGGTAAATGTAACACCCGTGATATGCTCTGTTATGCTAACAAACGTACTGCATAAGATCTTGTCAAGTTTACTCTCTCCCACGGTCTTCGCTCACCTCCAAAGAAAGATAAGATTTATTCAAGGAACCTCATCCTTGCACTGGTGTCTTTGTCTTTCTTGACGGCTGGTTCTTCATGTTTTGGCATGGCATCCCCAAGACCCTGTATCATTTTCTGTTTGCAGGCACCGCAAAATCTGCCTGTTCGGATCATCGTTCCGCAACTTTCGCATTCAATTCCAACCATGGAACCTTCTGCAAAGGTCAACTTTTCTTCTCTGACCCAGCGTTGAATCTGGCGTACCGAAACATCCATATCTTTTGATACCTGATCTATATTAGCACCCGGATTGTCATAGATATATTGTTTGACTTCGGCAAATTTATCCTCAAGCGCTTTCATACACTGAGGACAAAACGGTGTTGAGTTTCCCAGATAGTTGAATAATTTCCCGCAGCTTTTACAATTTCTTACGTCCATATTCATACCTCCTGTATTCATAATCCACGTCCCGTACAAAGACTGACAAAATAAACTGTTTTAACTCCGTTCGCAAGTAGTATCCTGGTGCAAGCTTCCATGGTGCTTCCTGTCGTGTAAATATCATCGATCAATATTACCTTTTGAAGTTCTTTTTTCAGTTGCTCTGTTCTCTTTGTTTTCCTTTCGTCAATAATAAATGCTTTCTCTAGATTTGAAAGCCGTTCAAGATCATTTAACTGCTTTTGCGGCATTGTGTTCCGGTTTCTGATCAGATAATCTGAAATCACCGGTATTCCAAGCGCCTCACCAACACCTCTGGCCAGGACTTGTGCCTGATTGTATCCCCGGTATCTCTTTTTGGCCGGATGGACCGGAATCGGTATAAGTGCATCCGGTTGCAGTTCTTTTATAGTATTTCCAAACCTTTCTGTCATCATGCTGACGAAGAAGGCGCCAAACTCTTTTTTATTTCTGTACTTAAAATCACCGATTGCCTGTTTCATTATGTCATCATATAGAAATACTGCAAATCCTTTTTCAAAATGATGTTTCTTTTTATAACAGTCAAAACAGTATTCTGTTTCTTCATACTCGACCGGTTTCCCACATTTCAGACAGACCGGACCTTCAAGAAAAGACAGTTTACTTTCACACTCCGGGCAGATAAGTGTTCCCTTATCTGACAGGACTTCCCTGCAGACCGGACAGCACCTTGGGTACAACAGTTCCAGCAATCTGTGCATTATTTTTCAAACAAACATGCCGGATATTGTCCCTGATCGACAAGTGCCTGAAGGGAATTAACAACAACCTCTTTGTCTTCCTTATATGTAACACCGAACCATTTATCATTGGTCGGTAGAACCTTCACGGTCGCCTTTTTCTGATCAACAAGCCTGCCGACAACATCAGGAAGAAGGTGTTCCGCTTTCAATGGGTTCTCACCGATCTTACCGAGGAAAGACGTAAAATCAGTTTTTAATTCCTCCAAAAAGTCTGGTGTAAAGCCCCACATATTCATTGAGACCGGACTGTTAAGCGGTACTTCAACCGGCTTATCGTTACCGTCTTTTCCAATTGCAATGTCACCTTTACGTTCAATAGCATAGGTTTCTTCAACATGATTTAACATACCATTGCTGTCAACATCACAGGTACCTCTGGTCACGATACCGTTATCACTTAACGTGTTGCCAAGAACAAAGCCCGCCATGCAATACTGGTGCGTCGTTTTCTTATCAGCTGCTTCACAAAGGAAATCATGAATCTTTGCGAAAGCTTCTTTGCCATAATAATCATCCGCATTGATAACAAGAAATGGTTCCTTTACTTTACCAAGACAGCTAAGCACAGCCTGACCGGTTCCCCATGGTTTTGTACGTTCTGCCGGAGCAGTAAATCCTGCCGGAAGATCGTCAAGTTCCTGGTATACATATTCCACTTCGATTTCTTTCTCAATTCTATTTCCAATAATCTCTTTGAACGCTTCCTCAAGGTCGTGACGAATGATGAACACTACCTTATCAAATCCTGCTTCTCTGGCGTCATAGATTGAATAATCCATAATAATCTCACCGCTTGGACCAACATGCTCCAACTGCTTTATACCGCCTCCGAAACGACTACCCATACCTGCTGCCATTATAACCAATGCTGTTTTGCTCACTTTTCTTTCCTCCTGTTTACAAAAACTTTTCATTTATTTTTAAATAAAACATTTCATAGAATAATGAATCTTCAAAAAGACCCTGGCGTTATATTTTCAGCCCGTATCTGAAAACTTCAGGTCTTATCTGGTTTAATTATACGTCACTTGCACAAAAAATGCACGTTTTTTTTCTTGTTGCGCATATTACTGGTCTTTTAAATGATAATGCAGACCGGAGTACCGCTTTTGTTCATTAATATTTTCTATCATATTCCAAACAGTATCTTTGCTTCCAATCAGTGTCACGCAGTTCTTTGCCCTCGTTACTGCTGTATATAGAAGATTCCTATGCAACAACTGACGTGGGCCTGTCAGTATCGGCAAAACTACAGCCGGATATTCACTTCCCTGTGATTTATGAATGGTGATAGCATACGCCATCTCCAGTTCATCGAGTTGTGAAAATGGATATTCTGCCAACCTGCCTTCATCGAACTCTACGGTAATGATTTCGGCGAACAAATTGATCTCACGGATAATTCCAATGTCTCCGTTAAATACACCCGTCCCATCCTGAATTGTAATTCGATTAAAACCCAGTACTTTCCATGTCAGCTGGTAGTTGTTTTTGACCTGCATGACCTTATCTCCCTCACGGAATGTCATACCATGTGCCTCTTTTTCTGCCTTATCTTCCGATGGTGGATTCAGGTATTTTTGAAGGACCTGATTCAGGTTCTCTACTCCAAGCTCTCCTTTTCGCATTGGTGTAAGCACCTGAATATCAAAGGAGCCGGCATTCACGTAACCAGGAAGTTTGTCTCTTACCAGGCTGACCGTCAGTCCAAGAATATCATTTACCTGCAAACGTTGCAGCATAAAGAAATCTTTGCTTTTGTTATCCATTTTAATCTGCTCTCCGGCATTGATTTTATGGGCATTTACAACAATATCACTCTCAGAAGCCTGACGAAAGATCTTGGTAAGACAGACTACATGGAATTTTTCTGATTCTATCATGTCGTGAAGCACATTTCCGGGTCCGACCGACGGAAGCTGATTGACATCACCGACAAAGATAACACGCGTTCCAACAACAATGGCTCGCAGCAATGCATGCATCAGACTGATATCGACCATCGACATCTCATCAATGATCACTGCATCACACTCAAGCGGATTACTTTCATCCCGTTCGAATACCATATCTCTTCCGGAGCCGTCCCCGCCTTTTCCAAGTTCCAGCATGCGATGGATCGTCCGTGCTTCATACCCTGTCGTTTCTTTCATACGCTTTGCCGCACGACCCGTCGGCGCAGCCAGCAAAATATCCATACCTTCTTCTTCGAAGAATCGGATTATGGCATTTATCGTTGTAGTCTTTCCGGTTCCGGGACCTCCGGTAAGAATAAAGAGACCGCATCGTGCGGCTTCTTCGACTGCAAGCCGCTGCATCTCATCAAGTTCTATGTCAAAGCTTTTCTGCAGCTTATCAATTCTGGCATTCACCAATGCCGGATCCGGGTTATAGATCAGATTCAGGTCATGAAGCATCCTTGCTGTATTGAGCTCCAGATAATAATATGGCGCATGATAAATGCACTCCATACCGTCCAGGACCTGAAGTATCACTTTTTTCTCGAAGCAGCACAGATCAAGCTGGCGGCGGACCTCATTTTCATCTACCATCAGGAGTCGTACCGCAATGCCAATCAATTCCTGTTTCGGAAGGTAGACATGTCCATTAGCCGCTGCCTGCATAAGACAATACAGAATTCCCGCTTTTACCCTGTATTCGGAATCCGAACCGATTCCTGCTTTGACAGCAATGTCATCTGCTGTCTGAAAACCGACGCCGTCCATCTCTTCCGCAAGGCGGTATGGATTTGTCCTGATGATCTCATAGAGTTCATTCTTATAACGCTGGTAGATCTTAACGGCAAGATTTACCCCGATGCTATATTCTGCAAGGAACATGGTTGCCGATCGCAGCTCTTTTTTACCATGGAACTGCTCATAAATCTCCTGTGCCTTCTTAATACTGATTCCTTTGATCTCAGCAAGACGCTCCGGTTCATTTTCAATAATATGAAAGGTACGGTCATCAAACTTTTTAACGATTCGCGCCGCCAGCGCTTCTCCTATACCTTTGATTGCACCAGAGGCCAGATATCGTTCCATTGATTTTGCGTTATCCGGCTGTTTTATATCATACTGGGTAACTTGGAACTGTTCACCATAGGTCGGATGTGATATATAGTTTCCTTCAAGGCTGACGTATTCTCCTTCATTTATAAATACAAAGGTTCCAACGCAGGTTATCTCATCGTCATCGGCTGCCAGTGAAAGAACGGTATAGCCATTTTCCTGATTCCTGTATACAATTTTCTCAACATACCCTTCCAGGCTTTCTGCCATGATCAACACCCTTCCTTTACCAGAACATAAAGCACTCAGACCGTTTTGAGTACTTTTTCTGCTCTATGAATTCCATAGAGCTTCTTTGTGAACAAAAAAATACGCCCCGGCCGGGCGCAGCCTGCCGAAAGCGCTTTTTTAAGTGGTACAATTACTCTCTCTTCATTGAGTCGTATAACATCTGGGCAATCCCCAACTGCCCGCTGTCTGCGATCTGCTCCGCATATTCCTGATACCGCATATCGCCAAAATACTGTTCGTACTCATTCTCATCTTCTTCTGTTGAGACGGTACTTCTCATGGATTCAATCATCTGTTCCACCAGATAAGCTTCAAAGCTTTTGCAGGCATCCATCATTTCCTCATCGGTCGCACCTGTCATCCCATCTGACAGAGTACTTTCAAGCTTTGAAGTTGATGATGTGCTTGCCGAATTGCTAATTGTACTGGATAACAGCGAATCCGAACCAATTGAAATGCTCATTGCTTCCCCCAATTCCGCGCATCTCCTGCGCATGGCTACGTCTGTGCCAAAACAACGAACGGCACAGACCATGTGCTGCCGGAATGCACTCCCGGCCATGACCCTTGTTGCTCTTCTTGTTCCTACCCTATCTTGCAGGTATACAGCTTGCAGGCTGTACCCTGTAACACCAAAGTAATTATGTCATACATTTTCCAGGATTTTCTGCCAGCCGACGAGTTCTGCCGCCGCTAAAATTATCCGTCAAATTATACTCACGTCTACTGTCTTAAATTATTTGCAAGCTGAAGCATCTCATCTGCTGCCTGAATTGCCTTCGAATTCATCTCATATGCTCTCTGGGCTACGATTAAATTTACCACTTCATCAACCGTCTGAACGTTGGAAGCTTCCAGATAACCGGAGATTATTGAACTCTTTGTCAGTGCCGTATCCGTGCTCTCCAGTCTTGGAGACCCAGAATTGTCGGTTGCATTAAGCAAGGAATCCGATGTCTTTTCAAGTCCCGACGGATTGTTGAACTGTACCAGACCAATCTGCATGTCAGTTTTCTGAATCGTTCCGTTTGAATCCGGGTAACAAATTGTACCGGTATCATCAATCACAACTTTGCTGACATCCCATGAACTGTCAAATACAATAGCACTTCCATTCGTATCCAGTACCGGATATCCATCCGATGTTGCAAGCGTTACTCCTGTTGTACCGATTGATGTCTGAAACGCTCCGTTCCTTGTGTAAGAAATAGATCCGTCTGGCATACCAACCATAAAAAATCCATCTCCGTCAATAGCAAAATCAAGATCTCTCTCTGTCTCTGTCAAAGCTCCCTGTGTATATTGTGAAACAAGACCAGCGACTCTTACTCCTGATCCTACCTGTGCAATGACTGGTTTAGGATCACCATTGTTGTCCGTCTGTGTTGATTGAAGCTTCGAATACAAAAGTGATTGAAATTCTGTCGACTGTTTTTTGTACCCTGTTGTATTTACATTAGCAATGTTGTTCGATATATTATCCACATTTGTCTGCTGCGCGATCATACCTGACGCGGCAGTCCATAGAGAACGCATCATAAAAGCCTCCGTTCCGCCAGTTCCTGCTGGCACATAACTACTTTATGCTATCCATAGGTTATAGTTTACCGATGCTGTTGGCATCAAGCTGAAGAAGATCATCCATTGCTTTGATCACTTTCTGATTCGCTTCATATGCCCTGGTGATTGCAATCATATTCACCATTTCGGAAACCACACTGACATTCGACTGCTCCGTGTATCCCTGTCGTATACTTCCAGTTGCGGCAATCTCGGTGGCGCCATCTTCTGCGCCATACATCGTCTCGCCATATTTTTTTAAGTAATCATAGTCTTCAAAATCTGTTAGGGTTATCTTATCTACCGCAACACCATCTGCATAGACAGTTCCATCCTGGGTTATGTTGATCTGTGCTGCATCGACCGGTACCTGAAGTACACCACTCTCACTTACCAGATGCTGTCCCTCCGTGGTTACAATGTATCCATCCTGTGTCATCGTGAATTCACCAGCACGGGTATACCGTTCTGATGTGTCCCCGTTGGTATCTGTATAGGCGATGGTAAAAAATCCATCTCCTTCTATCGCCAGATCGTATGTATTGTCGGTCTCTCTTAGCGATCCCTGTGTATAATCGGTATAGACCTCACCGATCTTCGTTCCAAGATTCATCGTACCAATGATGGCACTTGACGTTGGATCCGCTGATTCATCACGCACTTTAAGTGTTAATACTTCATCAAATGCCTGACTGGTCACACCTTCTGACTTATAGCCGACGGTCGCTGAGTTCGCAAGATTGTTGGAGATAACATCCAGACGCTTTTGTTCATTGAACATTCCTGTCCAGGCTGTGTATAACCCTCTTACCATATTACTTTTCCTTTCTTGAGCTCAGGAATTCAATATACTTTCCGGTTCCGATTGCAACAGCAGTCATTGGATCTTCTGCTGTCATGGTCGTAATACCTGTCTTTTCTTCTATCAGTTCTTCCAGTCCGTACAGCAGGCATCCGCCTCCTGTTAATACGATTCCCCGGTCTGCGATATCTGCCGCAAGTTCCGGAGGAGTCTTCTCGAGAACACTGTGAACTGCTTCCACGATCTGTGAGGTTGTCTCCCGAAGTGCTTCTTCTGTCTCTTCCGAGGTAACAGAAATCGTCTTTGGAAGGCCTGTAACAAGATTACGTCCCCTAACATCCATGGCAATGGTTTCCGGTCTTCTGTATGCTGATCCTATCTTGATTTTAATATCTTCTGCAGTACGTTCACCAATCAGAAGATTGTGTCTTTTTCTCATATAACGAACGATGGCTTCGTCAAAATCATCGCCTGCGATCTTAATGGAAGTACTAGCAACTGTACCACCAAGAGAGATAACTGCGATATCCGTTGTACCACCGCCGATATCAACGATCATATTACCACATGGTCTTGTAATATCAATTCCTGCACCGATCGCTGCAGCGATTGGTTCTTCAATAATGGCTACACTTCTTGCTCCTGCCTGTGCTGCCGCATCCTCAACTGCCTTCTTCTCAACTTCTGTTACACCACTTGGTACACAGACACTGACAGCCGGTCCGCGGAACCACTTCTTGCCAACCGCTTTCTGGATAAAATACTTCAGCATCTTCTCCGTTACCGTATAATCTGAGATAACGCCCTGACGCAGTGGTCTTACTGCAATGATGTTGCCCGGTGTACGGCCAAGCATGAGTCTTGCCTCTTCTCCAATGGCACGGATCTTATTTGTATCACGGTCAAATGCAACAACCGAAGGCTCTTTTAATACAACACCTTTCCCTTTGATATACACAAGTACACTGGCAGTCCCCAAGTCAATCCCAATGTCACAGCTAAACATAACTTTCGTTTCTCCTTTCAAATCCTTTGTGGTCTATGCTCAAAATAGGAAAATCCTAACTAATTCGCTACGAAACATATTCTACTACATTATAAACGCTGTTTATAAATAATTCAAAGGAAATTTTTCAAAAGAGTCGCATTTCCTGCGATATTCCGTATACTGCAACATTAGAACAGAAAAAGTGCCTGAATCACACATGTGATATCGAGCACTCCTTTGCTTACAATCAGTTTATCGGTTATATTTTATAAAATATTAATAGAAATTCATAAAATAGTTCTTTAATTCTTCACAATTATATGGTAGTATACCCCATGATGTAGTTATGAATACTACATGCAGTGGATATTTTTTCTATTATGCCCTGTTTTCACCATTAATTGAAGACACCGGACATTGTAACGTTATCCTATGGAAAAACATAAACCAAGAAAGGTATGGTTGCAATTATGAAGTATCAGATCATCAGTGACAGTTCTTGTGATCTTCCAAAGGAACTGACCAAAAAACACAACATTCATGTTGTTCCGTTCTATGTATCGTTTGATTCGGAGAATTATTATAAAGAAGGAGAGGAACTCGAAGTCAGGGATTTCTATCAGCGTATGGTTAATCAGCCGAAAGTCTACCCCAAAAGTTCCCTTCCCTCCGTACAGAACTATATGGATGCCTTTCTGCCTTATCTCGAAAAAGGGATTCCTATCATCTGTATCTGTATTACAAGTAAATTCAGCGGGTCCTACAATTCCGCTTCCACTGCCAAAGACATACTTCTTGAAGATTATCCGGAGGCATCCATCGCTGTAATAGACTCGACGATCAACACCGTCCTGCAGGGGATCTATGTAATGGAAGCGGCAAGAATGCAGGCCGCTGATTACAGCTTTGAAGAAACCCTTGCTTCCTTAGAAGCGATAAAATCATCCGGCCGCATCTTTTTTACCATCGGCAGCATAGATTATTTAAAAAAAGGCGGACGTATCGGTAAATTAGCCGGGCTTGCCGCTTCCACTCTTGGTATCAAACCTCTGATCCAGCTAAAAGAAGGCGAGATCTTTCCTTTTGGTATTTCCCGCAGCCGAAAAAAATCACTGGACAAGGTCATAGAACAGGTACAGGACCATTTTAGCAAAAATGGTGACCGAATCGAATATTATTCTCTTAGTGTCGGATATGGTTACGATTATGACGAAGCTGTTGAAATGCGTACTGCACTTCTAAATGCATTTCCTTCTTCCGGACTTACGAACGAAGATATTCCTCTCTTCCAGATTGGAGCAACCATTGCCGTTCACACCGGACCTTATCCGCTCGGCATCGCACTTGTTCGAAAATACAATGCTCCTGCACTGCAGGCCGCGGTTGCTGATGCCGGTTTCTTAAAACCTGCAATGGAGATGGCTGCTGAGACTGCAAAAAAGGTCCTTCATAAGAACAAAACCGTCGCGAACCGTTAATTTGTTTTTCATGATAATTTGCATAAGAAACAGGGAGTACTGCAGTAAATCTCTTCTGCGGTACTCCCTGTTATTTCATGTTATTGCTTGGTACATCTTCTTGCTTTATCCTGTTATATCAAAAATAAGCTTCCTTTCCGGCTGTTCTATTCCGGCTGCTTTGATTCATCGGTCAAAGCTTTCTCTGTTTTCTTTGCTTCTGCTTTTTTACTTTTTGCCTGCTTATGTTTTACGATCTCATCGGTGCAATACTTTATGATGTCACGTCTGGTAATGATTCCAATAAAGATCTCTGCGTCATCAATCACCGGCACAAAGTTCTGTGTCATCGCCATCGCGACCAGCTCCTCCACTTTGGCATTCACATTGACAGGGTGCACGGTCTTTTTTCTTGGTATCTTATTCAGTTTGATTTTCGCTGCATTCTCAAAACTGATACCAGGTGTGTTCTTTAGTGCCCATAACAGATCACCCTCTGTCAAAGTGCCGATATAATGTCCTTTTTTATTGATCATGGGAATTGCTGAGAAACCCTGTCCTTCCATAAGATCAAGTGTCTTTGCAAGTGTAAAATCATCCCGTACATAAGTCAGTTCACTCTTAGGCAACAAAAAAAATAATAAATTCATTGGTTCCCCTTTCCGATAACCTGAGTTATCAGGAGTTTGTCTGATCTTTCCTTCTTCTCTTTAATAATACACAAAAAATTATTTTATTTCAACTTATTTTCCTGTTTTTGTTACTTGTTCCATACTGGTTCCGGATGCAGTCCATGCTCCCCAATATGTTTCTCATAATAGATCACGTCATGCCATGCCTCATGCTTATAACCGACTTTTTCGAGTACTCCAACAGTGTGAAACCCGAAGGAATTATGCAGTCTTTCACTCTTCTCATTCGGCAGCGTTACAACGCCATACACGGTCTGAATCTTGCGATCTTTTAAAGCTTCGATCAATGCAGCATAAAGTTTTGTTCCCATCTGTTTTCCATGATGCTTTAAATCAATGTAGACAGAAAGTTCTGCCGACCATTGATAAGCCGCCCGTTCTCTGAACTTTGATGCATAAGCATACCCTGCCGGCTGTCCATCCAATTCAAACACCAGGTACGGATAGTTCTCCATTGTTTTTTCTATTCTCCCCCGAAACTCCTCGACCGTCGGTACTTCATATTCAAAAGTAATCACGGAATCGGTAACATAGGGTGCATAGATTGCCTGCAACGCTGCGGCATCCTCGGGTACCGCATTTCTGATTATTTCATTCATAGAATTCTTCCTTCCACTTGTTGTATTGCCTTACCCTTCAGTGTTCTTTCTATCTGTTTTTAAGATGTACAGAACTATAATCTGGACAATCCTTCCGTTCTAAAAAAGAATCGTTTTCTTTTTTACCTTCTGTGCCTCTATGCATCATTCATACCTATGCATCTCTGTATCTGGATCTTCTGACTCTGCAGAACGCAGATTTTCTTTCCTTATTTCTGTTATTATAATTCTTATCGACCTTAGTATACACATTGCGGATCGTGAATTCAATGGACTTTTTTATTTTAAATAACGTAAATTACTTTTGTGATTCGTAAAGTATTTTCTTGCTTTCTTTTACATCCTGTGGCATACTGATAATTGAACTCATGCTACTTCGGTTCCTGTTATAGGAAGAACCGATACATCATTGTTCTATGAAAAGAAAGGATGGATACAGTATATGAAAACTAGTAAAAATTACAAATTCTGGTTTGCCACCGGCTCTCAGGATTTATATGGAGATGAGTGTCTTGCCGATGTTGCAAAACATTCTAAAATTATTGTAGATGCCATGAATCAGTCCGGAGTACTTCCCTTCGAAGTTGTGTGGA
Source organism: Clostridia bacterium (assembly GCA_003249225.1). GTDB lineage: Bacteria > Bacillota > Clostridia > Lachnospirales > Lachnospiraceae > SZUA-448. The sequence continues at coordinate 131,650 of QKJQ01000015.1, forward strand.
AGCCAACACTGATCACGAATGAATTAATAAGAAGAACATTTAACGAAGCAAATTCTGACGAGGAATGTGCCGGTGTCATTACCTGGATGCACACATTTTCCCCCGCTAAATCATGGATTCTTGGTCTTCAGGAATACCGCAAACCACTAATGCACCTTCATACCCAGTTTAACATGGAGATTCCATATGACAGCATTGACATGGATTTCATGAATGAGAACCAGTCCGCTCACGGTGACCGCGAATACGGTCATATTGTCAGCCGGATGGGAATAGAACGTAAAGTTATCGTAGGCTACTGGAATGACCCGGCGGTTCTTTCACGAATTGCAGGCTGGATGAGAACGGCCATTGGTCAGATGGAATCCTCCCACATCCGTGTGGTACGTTTTGCAGATAATATGAGAAATGTTGCCGTAACGGATGGCGACAAGGTAGAAGCTCAGATCAAATTCGGCTGGGAAATCGATGCCTACCCGGTAAATGAAGTCGTTGATTATGTAAAGTCTGTCAGTCAGGGGGAAATCAATGCACTTCTTGACGAATATTACGAAAAATATACCATGCTGTACGAAGGACGTGACCCGGAAGAATTCAAACGTCATGTTGCAGTACAGGCAGGTATTGAAATTGGTTTTGAAAAATTCCTGACAGAAAAGAATTATCAGGCTGTTGTTACTCACTTTGGTGATCTTGGCGGACTGCAGCAGCTTCCAGGTCTTGCAATCCAGCGCCTTATGGAAAAAGGCTACGGCTTCGGTGGAGAAGGTGATTGGAAAACAGCTGCCATGGTACGTCTGATGAAGATCATGTCTGCCGGTGTGAAAGACGCAAAAGGAACTTCCTTTATGGAAGATTACACATACAATCTAGTTCCCGGAAAACAGGGTATCCTGCAGGCACATATGCTGGAAGTATGCCCAACTGTCTCAGACGGACCGATTGGCATTAAAGTTACGCCTCTTTCCATGGGTGACAGAGAAGCTCCGGCACGTCTTGTATTCACTTCAAAGACAGGACCTGGTATTGCTGCTTCCCTGATCGATCTCGGACCTCGTTTCCGTCTCATTGTCAATGAAGTAGACTGTAAAAAGGTCGACAAACCAATGCCGAAGCTTCCGGTGGCTACCGCATTCTGGACACCACAGCCAAATCTTGAGACCGGTGCGGAAGCCTGGATTCTTGCCGGTGGTGCACATCATACCGCCTTTTCCTATGATCTCACTGCAGGACAAATGGAAGACTGGGCAGCTGCAATGGGAATCGAATGCATCCTGATCAACAATAACACAGACATTCGAAACCTGAAAAATGAGCTTCGCTGGAACCAGGCTTATTACAGATAACTAACCCAATAGCATACGTGCACCGATTCTATGCACTGGTAAAAGACGGACAGCGGACATCTCTTGCTGTCCGTCTTTTCTTTGGCGCATACTTTTTCGTAATTGCTTGCAACTGGCTTTTTCTTGACAAATACAGGACCTTTAATGTACCATAAATTGAATGCACAAACTAAAATGCAAGCAGAACGAAACAAAATAATTTTATCATTGTCTGATGAATGTCTGGAGGCTCTCATGATTTATCTGATCCGGCCGGAAGCAGGACTAGAACAGGCGGTCATGGATTATCGTCTGGAATTCCTCGCCAACCATGAAAAGTATATACTCGGAAGCAGCAACCTGCACCATTTTACAAGTTTTTTTGCCTGGTTGTCACAGGTCAAGGCAGGAGAGCATCTCAAATGCACAGAGAAGACGACCCCAGCTGATACATTTCTTGCCATATGTTCCGAAGACATGCGAATCGTTGGAACCATCCAGATACGGCATTGCATAACCGAATCTTTGAATAAATGCGGCGGTCACATCGGCTATGGTGTCCGGCCAAGTGAGCGAAGAAAAGGCTATGGCTCACGAATGCTGGAGATTGCACTTACTTACTGTTACTCGCTTGGACTGAGTCATGTCAGGATCGACTGTGAAAAATCAAACCAGGCATCCGCAAAGACAATTGAAAAATGCGGTGGTATTCTGGAAAAGGAATTTCTTTGCACCTACCCCGGTTATACGCAGACTATTTTGCAATACAGCGTTGACACATCCGCATACGCTGACCGAAATACTAAGTTTATTTTACCCTGCAGGGAATAAGGGAGAAAATTATACAATTTTATTGATAATAGAAAGGAAATCAAAATGAAAATACCATCCGTCAAAGGAACCTATGACTGGCTGCCTAACGAGGCCAAATTACGCGATTATCTGCAGAACTCTATTCTGAAAACATATCAGTCTTATGGTTTTCAGCGCATCATGACGCCAAGTCTTGAAGATGCAGAAAATCTTGATAAAAGCGAGGGCGGCGAAAACCTGAATCTGATCTTTCGTATCTTAAAGCGCGGTGATAAACTTACCAGCGCACTGGAGGCAAAGGAGTATAATGATTTATCCGACATTGGTCTTCGTTATGACCTTACTCTTCCGCTTACGAGATATTATGCCAACAACCATGCAAAACTTATATTACCGTTAAAATGCATTCAGATCGACAAAGTATACCGCGCAGAACGACCTCAGAAAGGACGTTTGCGTGAATTTGTTCAGTGTGACATTGACATTCTTGGTTCTTCTTCACCCTTGTCGGAAGTCGAACTGATCAATACAACGACGATTGCTCTTTTAAATCTTGGTATGACAGAATTCAAGGTAAAGATCAATGACCGCGGGCTGCTGCGTAATCTCCTTACTTCCATGGGATTTCTGGAAGAACAGATCGACAGCGTATGCATTACATTTGACAAGCTTGACAAGATTGGTTCTAAGGGTGTTCAGGAAGAACTTACCGAAAAAGAATTTGACGCAGCTGCCATCGAGAATCTTGCAAAGCTGTTGGAAGAAGCTCCTGTATCTCTTGAGAGAATCAAGACGATCTGTGACAGCGAGATCGTTGACCGCGTAGCCTCCATTATCGAGATGGCAAGAGAACTTTCTGGCGGACGTTACGAAGTAGTATACGACATGTCTTTAGTTCGCGGTCAGGGTTACTATACCGGAACCGTGTTTGAAATTGAAAGCACCAAATTTAAAGGTGCTATTGCCGGAGGCGGCAGATATGACAACATGATCGGAAAATTCCTGAACGAATCGCTTCCTGCCGTTGGTTTTTCCATTGGTTTTGAAAGAATCTTTGGCATTCTGAAAGACAATGGCTATAAGATTCCAGACGAAAAGAAGAGAATTGCTTTATTCTATACCGATGAAAACTTTATGAGCGCGATGAAGACAGCGGATAGTTATCGTGAGCAATATGATGTGACTATGTACGAACGTCCAAAGAAATTCGGCAAGTTCCTGGATAAACTGCAGGAACAGGGTCTGGATGGTTTTGTTACAGAAGGTGATGAAAACGGTCTGAAATTCTTTTAGGGAGTGTGAGCGCCATGTATCATTTTATAGTTAATCCTCATTCAAAAACAGGGAAAGGTAAAAAGATCTGGTCGCTTCTGCAGTCCGAGCTTGTAAAAAGAAAAATATTTTTTACAGTGCATTATACACAATATGCCGGACATGCCACCGAGCTGTCTAAAAAAATCTCAGAGACCTATCATGGTATAAAGACCATAATCATTGTGGGCGGAGACGGAACAGCCAACGAAGTCATAAACGGAATCGATGATTTTACAGACATTATCTTTGGTTACATTCCGACTGGTTCGAGCAATGATCTGGCCAGAGGTCTGAATCTGAAACTGAACCCGCTGGAAGCACTGGATCATATTCTGGCACCGAAACGTGTAGAGTATATTGACTACGGAAGCGTTACCTATGCCGATGGAACTCCAAGGAGACACTTCTTTGTGAGCTCCGGCATTGGTTATGATGCGGATATCTGCTATGATGCATTGACCTCACCGATCAAAACGTTCCTGAATAAACTGCATCTTGGAAAATTTACCTACATTCTCATTGCCGTTAAACAGATCCTTAGCAACCGTCCATTCCATACAACCGCGATCTTGAATGGAGTGGAAAAGCGCACTGTACCAAATACAGTCTTTATTGCCAGTATGAATCATCGTTATGAAGGCGGCGGACTATCCATGGCTCCGAATGCCGATTTTACCGATGGTGAGTTTACTGTGTGTTTTGTAAATAATATATCAAAACTAAAGATTTTTCTTCTTATGCCGACCATCTTCGTCGGAAAGCACGTGCTGTTCAAAGGGATCGAGCTTGTGAACTGCAGATCCATCGAACTTAAAACAGACCGGCCTGTTACGATCCATGCAGACGGTGAGTACGGTGGCACCAAGGACCACATAACCGTGACGTGTCACCAGAAAAAAATAAGATTTCTGCTGTAGGAATACAGAAGGTTGCAGAATATGGGATGATATGTCCCTCACTCTGCAACCTTTTTAATTACTTCCGCTCAGGGAAGCTCATACTTGCTGCCCCAGAACGCCTCCAGCTTTTCTTTCATCTGTGACAGCTGCACTGTTTCAAACGGAAACCACTCTCTTGGAAACAATTCCTGGTACTGACGGTTCAAAAACCTCTCGTCCAGCAGCAGAATAGCGCCTCTGTCTTCTATGGTTCGGATTACACGTCCGGCTGACTGCAGGACTTTATTCATTCCTACATAAAGATAGGCATATTCAAATCCACTGTGACTTCTTTCATCATAGAATCCACGGAATAATTCACGTTCGTTGCAGACCATGGGTAGTCCGGTCCCGACGATGACAGCTCCGATCAGACGGTCATTTTTAAGATCAATTCCTTCGCTGAAGATTCCTCCCATAACACAGAATCCGATTCTTGTCTCTTTTGCTTCTTCTTCAAACTCAAGCAGAAAGGTTTCCTTTTCTTCCTCTGTCATCGAATTCGTCTGAAGTACCAGCCCCGGCAGGCGTTCACCTGCAAGTTCCGCAACACTTTGCAGCATGGCATACGAAGGGAAGAAAACAAAGTAATTCCCCATTTTGGCCGCTGTGAAGTTCTCAATATATTGTACGATTCTTTCATATTCTGAATCCGTACGCCGGTTGTATTTTGTGCTGACATCGGTACCGACCATTAAAAGTCTGTTATCGGTCGAAAAGGGGGAAGGTGCATAGACAGCGTAATCTTCATCCTTCCCGCCAAGCTGTTCTCTGTAATAACGAATGGGAAGCAGGGTAGCAGAGAAGAATATGGCACTTTTTCCTTTATTCAGGCACTGCAGCAGATTTCTTGATGGATCCATGCACATTAATTTTAGCCGAAACTTTGACGTATCGTCATAGTCTGCATAGATTAGATAATTCTCATCCAAAAGTTCATGCATATGAACAAAATGCCGCACATCAAGGTAGAACCTTACAATGGTTTCCTTATCCTCTGACGCAACACGTTCCTGCAGGTACTCATCAAATTCTGTCATGAGACGCAGCAAATGCAATGCCAGTCCATTGATGTCTTCGAATACCTCGCACTCATCACATTCCCGCTTCATAATCAGAAAATCCGAATTACAGCGATCCAGACAGTTCGTCAGTTTTTTATGATGGTCGCCAATCAGCTTTTTCACGGTAAGAAAGTCATCTTTATAAAGTGTGGCACTGTACATTTCCCTGGCACGTTCCACAAGGTTATGTGCCTCATCGATCAGAAAGACGAATTTCTGAGGTTTTTCGTTGGCAAAGAAACGCCGCAGATAGACATTGGGATCAAAGATGTAGTTGTAGTCACAGATCACGGCATCTGCCCAGAGTGTAACATCAAGAGACATTTCAAAAGGACAGACACGGTGTTTTGCGGCATATTCCTGTATCAACTCACGGCTGATCCTTGTCTCATGGGTCAGCATGTCGTAGACTGCATCATTTACGCGGTCAAAATGCCCGCCGGCCCGTTCACAGGCAACCGGATTACAGTCCGGTTTCTCAAGCACACAGATTTTTTCTTTTGCTGTAATCGTGACCACTTTGAACTGCAGCCCTTTCTCAATCAGAATCTGAAATGTATCTTCTGCTACCGTTCTTGTGATCGTCTTTGCTGTTGTATAGAATATCTTTTCTGCATGCCCCTCACCCATTGCCATGACCGAGGGATACACGGTAGAGATTGTCTTCCCGACACCGGTCGGCGCCTCAATGAAGAGCTTTTTATCCCGTATAATTGTCTTATAGACCCCTGCGACCAACTCTTTTTGCCCGGGACGGTAGGGAAATGGAAAGATAAGCCCCTTGCAGCTTTCCTGCATTTTCATTCTCCACTGATACTGCCAGGCTGCCCACTTGCAATATTCCATGACCAGATTGTCGAACCATTCATAAATCTCCGCAGAAGAAAAAACTTCGTCAAAATATTTGATCTGTTCGCTCTCAATGTTGCAGTATGTCAGTCGTATACCGACCGTTTCATGCTTACAGTCCTTTGCATACATATAGGCATAGCACATCGCCTGTGCACGGTGTACTGGGATCATCTCTTTCATATGGACAAGTTCCATGTAGACTCCTTTGATCTCATCGATCATAGGCACATCTTCTTCTGAAAAGATACCATCAGCCCGCCCCTCCACGCAGATCTCATAGGTCTCTCCACCGTATTCTTTTTCCACAAGGGTCTTCATCATGACCTCGGCCTGATACCCGCTGCCCATGCTTTTCTGGATCTTCCTATGCAGCCTGCTGCCCTGCTGCATGGCTTCCATGGCATCCCTGCGGCCATTCCGGTTGTCTATGTCTCCGGAATTCAGAATAAATTCCACAAGATTACGAACTGATATGCTGACTTGAATTTTGTTATCTCCCATGATTCTCCCTGTTCTGAAGTGACTTTCTATGGTTCTTTATTCTGAAGTGACTTTCTATGGTTCTTTATTCTGTGCTGCCATGAAGTTGTACCCTGTCTGTATTCTGACCTGGTGCTGTCCGAATGCTGTTGCTCTTTTTTGCCGCCTGCTGCTGGTTCGGGTACTGTTGCTTTTCTTCCTTGGTGTTAATTTGGGTACTGTTACTTTTTCTGTCTTGGGCTGGTTCGGGTACTGTTGCTTATCTGTCTTGCTGTTTTTCTTCGTTCTTGATTCAGCAAGGTTGCTGCACCGGTATTGTTGCCGATGCCACAGCAAATTTATATTGCTTTTCTGATTGGTTTCTGCTATAGTACAGACAGCGCACCGGTTCTTACCGTGCCGGATACCAACCCGATAAAATATGTATTTGTGAGGTAAATAAGATGAGTCATGAATCACACAACCATGAAGACTGCAGTCACGATCAGGTTACACTGACCATGGATGATGGATCTGAAGTATTATGTGACGTTATTGCTATATTCCCATGCAACGGCAAAGAATATATTGCATTGTTCCCTACGGACGGTGATGAGAATACAAATGTATTCATTTATCAGTTCATTGAGCACGGAGAAGAAGATATCGAGCTGATCAACATCGAAAATGATGATGAATTTGAAGCGGTAGCGGATGCTTTTGATGAGTTAATGGACGAAGCAGAATTTGATGAATTATACGCAGAAGACGAAGAGGAGTAATCCTTTTTCTTCTATAATAATTTACGAACGCAGTATTCTTATAAAACAACCCGATCAGGATCGGGTTGTTTTTTCGTCTAGCAATTCATTTACAAATCGCGATACTTCCATCTGTTTTCCATATCGTTCTTTTTCTGAGAAGATATAAAGATTATGTTTTGCTCTTGTCATGGCGACATAGAACATGCGTCGTTCTTCCTCCATATCCTCCGGTAAAAGTGATTTATGATGAGGAATAATCCCTTCGTTGGCATCCACAATAATGACCGTATCGTATTCAAGTCCTTTCGAAGCATGAAAGGTCATCATGACCAAGCGGTCTTTTCCATCGTCTTTCATCTCATCGAGTTTTTTCTTCAGTTCCTGACCATATGCTTCTATGTGATCGAACCATGCCTCATGCGTCATGAATTCTCTGGCGCTTTCCATAATTTCATCCGCTGTTTCATAAAGATCTTCCACTTTGATCTTACGGTACTCTGCATACTCTTTCAGATAGGTATCATACCCAATTGCTTTACGAATGTATTTTAATGCAGCAAACGGCGTCATCCCCCGAATCATGTGCAGATCATATTCCAGCCGCTCGATTCGGTCCATGACGTAGGGTTTCTCTTCGTAATACCGACCGATCTGATACAGCTCGATCTCTGCCGTATCAAGACAGTCTCTGGAAATGTACCGGTTCGGTTTGTTGATAATCTGAAGATAATCCGCTCGTTTTTTACTGCCACAGGCTATCGACAGATAAGCCCGTAACTGCTTTGCGACAAAATGTTCAAAGAGATTTGGCATGGAATCCTTTAGCAGGAACGGTATATTAAATTCTAAAAACTTTCCTGTCAGGATTCGCGGCTGTGTGTTCGTCCTGTATAAAACTGCAAGATTCGACAAGCTTCCATATTCCTTTTGGTGAATGGATACAGCCTGAAGCACCGCAAGATTCTGTAAGGCCTGTGTGTCAAAGGTCTGAACCACAATGCCTGTAGTATCAGAAGAATTGGTTCGGATCTTTTTATCGAAACGCTTTCCATTGTTACGGATAACTCTGGAAGCTCCGGCGACAATCCCGAGTTTTGAACGGTAATTATAATCAAGCAATACTTTTTCTGCCTGTGGATAATCTTTTAAGAACTGGTTCATAAGTTCCGGCCTTGCACCCCGGAACTTGTAAATGCTTTGATCATCATCTCCGACAATAAAGAGATTGTCCTGCGGTGCAGCTAACATCCTGACGATGGAGTACTGAAGATGATTGGCGTCCTGGAACTCATCAACCAGTATATACTGGTACTTTTGCTGCCACATGGCAAGAATATCGGGTCTCTGTACCAGCAGTTCTTCACACATTACGATCATATCGTCAAAATCAATCTTATTGGTTCTGCGAAGCATTCCGTCATAGCCTTTGTACAGACGTCTGAAATCCTCCGCGGAGCAGGAAAGTGCATAGTAATTTTCGATGGCGATCTTGGTGCTTTTCACCATACTGATTTCTGCGAATACCGAATCCAGAAAGTCTTTTTCATCCTCCAGCTCCAGTTGCAGTTCGTGCACCGCATTCCACATATACTGGAACTTTTCATCTTCTCTGATAATGTTCGAGGCATTCATCCGATATGCGTATTTTAGAATTTTAAAAAATACAGCATGGAAGGTTCCAAAGTTCACTCCTGTATGGGATGCGTTCACGGGCGGTACTGCATTCATTGCCTGAGATAATTTTACAGATCGGGATTCATTCATCTCTCGGATAAAACGTTCTTTCATTTCCGTTGCCGCTGCTTTACTGAATGTTATAACCAGAATACTTTCCGGCTTGATTTTGTATTCTTCGATCAGCTTTTTGGTTCGCTGTGTTATGACCAGGGTCTTCCCGGAACCTGGTCCTGCCAGCACCAGCATAGGCCCTTTGTTATGCTGTATTGCCTTCGTCTGTGACTGATTTAATTCCAATGTGGTACCTTCCGTGTTCTGCTATTCTTTCATTATCATCCCTGTACGATGAATATGTTCTATCTCTGATTTAAACCGTTGCTTTTTGAAGCTTCTCGATACCAATGCGGATTCTTCGAAGGCTTTCTTCTTTTCCTAAGATATTCATAATTTCATAGGCTCCGCCCGGTGTCATCTGTTTTCCGGATACCGCAGTACGTACCGGCCACAGAACAATACCGTTCTTGACGTCTTTTTTTGTAACCAGATCTTTTAGCAGTGCTTCGATGCCTTCAATGGAATAGTCTTCAAGTGCTTCAAACGCAGGTAGTGCTTCAAGCAGGACTTCCAGTGAATTCTCTGTATTTGTTTTCATCTTTTTATGTGTGTACATCTCAATATCATAATCCGGCAGTTCTTCAAAAAAGTCGATCAGGGCTGGTATGTCACACAGGGTTTCGATCCTGGTCTTCACGAGGTCGGCAATCAGTGTAAGATCATAATCCTTTGTCACCGCCTGTTTTACATAAGGAAGTGCGAGCTCAAGGTATGCATCCTCGTCCATTTTCTTCAGGTACTCACCATTCATCCAGCGGAGCTTATTCATGTCGAATACGGCCGGAGATTTGTTAATGTGAGTGTAATCGAACTCTGCAATCAGTTCTTCCATGGAGAGGATCTCCTGGTTCGTTGAAGAACTCCATCCAAGAAGCGCAATAAAATTCACAATTGCTTCGGTAACAAACCCCTGTTCAAGCAGATCTTCAAAAGAAGAATGACCGCTTCTCTTAGAAAGTTTTTTATGTTCTTCGTTGGTCAGGAGCGGACAGTGAATATAGACTGGTTCTTCCCAGCCAAAGGCCTGGTAAAGTCTTGTATACTTTGGTGTGGAAGAAAGGTATTCATTTCCACGGACAACGTGTGAGATCTCCATCAGATGATCATCAATAACATTCGCAAAGTTATAGGTCGGATAACCATCTGTCTTAATCAGGATCATGTCATCAAGTTCTTCATTCTCTACCGTGATCTCACCGTAGATCGCGTCGGTAAACGTCGTTGTACCGGTCCTTGGAACATTCTGACGGATAACATAGGGCATCTTATTCTTTAGGTTTTCTTCCACTTCTTCTTTGGAAAGGGTAAGACAGTGTTTGTCGTATTTTGTAATTACTTTTTCTTCATCATCTTCTTCGCCAACAACACTCTTCAACGTTTCCAGACGCTCTTTGGTACAGAAGCAATAGTAAGCTTCCCCCTTGTCAATGAGCTTCTTTGCATACTCGAGGTAAATGCCGGTCGCCATTCTTTCACTTTGAACATACGGTCCAAACCCTTTATCCTTATCCGGACCTTCGTCATGAATGAGTCCTGTACGTGCCATAGTACGGTAAATAATCTCCGTAGCACCTTCCACGAGACGTTCCTGATCCGTATCTTCTATTCGTAAAACAAAGTCTCCGCCAGCGTGTCTGGCTACTAAGTATTCATACAATGCTGTTCTCAAATTCCCTACATGCATCCTGCCAGTCGGGCTTGGTGCAAATCTTGTTCTAACTTTCTTCATATTAATATGCCGCCTTTCCATAATAATTATTCTTGAAATAATACCTTATCCTGTGCGCTCTGTCAATCTTTGGTCGATCTGCAGTCATTCCTTGACCAAACATTGTCAGGAATCATACTTGTCACTTATTCTTCCGGGCAGAACTCAACCTTTACGATTCATGGCATGATCAGGTATAAGATTATTTATTTTATTCTTTCCTTTGATGTGGGTGCAGGATTACAGCACCAGAAATTATTATACCTGTAAATCTTACTTGACACAATCCTTTTTGTTAAACTATGATATATTATGATGTGAGTACCAAATGACAAATTGTTGCAGCCCTGTGTTTGTTTGATAAAGCCTAATGACTCATTGCTTCTTTATATTATATATGGCAGCAAACTGCGCATGCTGAGATTTGACATAAATAATAAACATCAGATTAGTAAGGTAAAACAATAACATGGACAGCTACTGCACAATGTCAGACTGAGAATGGAGGCAGAATGAACGAAACAATTACAAATATGATGGAACGACGCAGTATACGTAAATTCAAAGGTGAACCAGTGAGAGATGAGGATCTGAAGCAGATACTGACCGCCGGTACTTATGCACCGACCGGAATGAACAAACAGGCTCCCCTGATTGTCGTGATAAAAGATAAGACCCTGATCTGGCGCCTTGAAAAGATGAACAGCCTTGTCATGGGCAACGAAGGCGGCAGTCCTTTCTACGGAGCCCCGACTCTGCTGATCGTATTCTCGGATACATCTGCCAGCACTCATGTAGAAGACGGAAGTCTTGTCATTGGGAACATGCTGAACGCCGCACATTCACTTGGCGTTGGTTCCTGCTGGATTCACCGTGCAAAGGAGATGTTCCAGTCACCGGAGGGAAAAGCGCTCATGAAAGAATGGGGTATTGATGATCGCTACGTCGGAGTTGGCAATGTGATTCTTGGCTATCCAAATGGTCCAAGCCCGGATGCAAAACCCAGAAAAGAGAACTATGTGATCACCATAGAGTAGTTATTGTGAAATAACAACTCTTTGTAAGATGCCGAATAAAAACCGTTGTAAGCCAGCTGATTTTTCAGCTATCTTGCAACGGTTTTTATTCACTATTCGACTTATGATTCCTCTGCTTTTTATCACTATTCTTCAAAATCACTCAGGTACCTGTAAACGGAGGCATCCGAACAGTGCAGTATTTTTGCAATTTCTTTCACCGAGTCTTTAACCAGAAACACTCCTCTGTCAGCAAGAAGCCTTACGACCTCACGTCTGTCTTTTTGTTTCAGAACTTTATCTGAGAGATTATTTCTCTCTTTATACTCATAAACCACCTTATGTATTATATTACTCATAACAGACTGAATGTCCATCATGTCCTCCAGCGATTCTTTTCTTTCACTTGCCCCTTCTGTGTTTTGAACAAATGGCTGAAGCATGTGGTCTTTTTTTGTCGTTTCAAGAAAATCAAACATACGCAAGGCGCCTGTATCAAAAAATCCACTGTTCCGGTTCTCGACAGTATCAAAATTAATCGACAAAACACCGATGAGCTTATCATCTTTTGTAATAAAATAGAACGATGATATAACAAGATGTCCAGAACGAGTATAGGTCTTAACATTCGTAAGATATTTTGTTTTCTCCCATATTTTAGATTTTTCAACGTGTTTTGCATAATCAGTCAGTGGATCATCAACCTTTTTCCCGCTGATATATCCATTCATAACAGCATACAGTTTTCTGGCAGACATATCCTGTAATACGATTTCATAAGCTGATCCAAAAACCTGGCCAAGAAAATTCATAAAATTTACGTAATTATTTAATATTTCATTTTCAACCATACTGCCTCCAAATAAGTTATTTTATTCCCATCCGCTTATTTAACGAACTTGTCCATAGCATCAAGTAAGGAATCCATTTCACTGGTATCACCATTTTCTATGCTTTTGAAAACACAATGATTCATGTGATCGATCAGTAGGAGCTTTCCTACATTGTTCAAAGCAGACTTGACTGCTGCAATCTGTATCAGAATCTCGGTACAATCCCGGCCTTCTTCCACCATCTTTTTCACAGCTTCCATATGCCCGATCAGTCTTGACATTCTGTTGATGATCTTCTTACTGTCTGAATGAATCAGTTCATGTACTTCTTCATGCGTATGACCATACTTATTTGTTTGGTTTTTCGTTGTTTCTGTCTTTTGCTTTGCTATTCTGTTTTCTGTATTCTCATTTATATCAGACATGCCAACAGCTCCCCTCTGCAGATTACTCCGCATTTTCCATAAAATATCTGCGCATACCTATATCCTTTGCAGGTACTTTTATGTATTGACGCATTGATTTACATAGCGGAACGATTGGTTTGCACACCTTCACAGCAACATGTTGAAAAATGATTCATTTCTCACAAAAAAGATAAATTCACCTGTTTAATGAGATGAATTTATCCACTATATGCTATTTAAAGCCTTCTTTGTTTCTGAATGTTATTCAGCGACAACGAAAAAACTATGCAAAAATTGCGATGCATCAGAAATATTCACCTTTTTAGGATAAACAAATCTATTGCTTTTGTCAACTTTTTTGCTTATTTTGGGTTTACATAGATGGAAATATGCTTAGCAGCCGGATATATTCTTCAAATTATTCTTATATTTTCTGCGTAATTCCATGACCTCAAAGAACTTCAGATTGCAAAAGTTTCCATTGGCATTATTTTCTATACAACTGCTTCCGCTTTCAAGTACTTCGAACATTAGACTGATGATATTTAACAATTATTTTCCTCCTGCAGAAAAAAGTAAGAAGTTCCTCTGGCAGAAGAACTTCCTACTATATCACCACTATTCTTTTTCTTATACATTACTTTTCATAATAAAAACCATGAACTTATTGGATTCACGAAAACTTTACTATTATTGTTTTAGTGTCAACCACTTTTAAGATTGTGTCTCTTCCGTCTGTAAAGACCTCAGCATTCTGAACAGAAAGGACATCTGCAACATTTACAAGACGGATGGTACAGCTCTTACCCTCTGTCTCAATTACAAGTTCATTGCCCGTTCTCTTCGCAGCTACCTTGATACCAATTTCATTTTTATCATTGTATATTGTAGCCTGTGCAGTTTCTTCACCGATTGAGAACATCTGTAATTCTGTCTGATTTGAATAGTCATACACGGCGTCAGTATCAACGGCTCCTTTGGCAATGATGCTTGCTGCGCGGGCAAAGAGTGGAATGCTCAGATATCCGTGCTTTTCTTCATACCATTTTCCACCCTGGTATTCTTCTCTTGTAAAATAATTGGTCCAAACACCATCTGGCAGATAAAAACGTCCCAATCCTTCTTCATTCAGAACCGGCGCAACTAAAAGGGCATCACCCAGCATATATTGCTTATCAAGGTATGCGCAGTTAAGATCTTTTGTGAATTCAAGTATCATGCTGCGCATCATTGGGATACCAGTTTTTGAAGCAACGATGGCATTTGCATAGAGATATGGCATGAGGGAAGCCTTTAATTTTGTAAAGAAGCGCACTACATCAACCGATTCTTCATCATAAGCCCATGGTACACGGTAGGAAGTACTGCCATGCAATCTTGAATGGGAGCTGAGAAGACCAAAGGCTGCCCATCTCTTATAAACATCCGGGGTAGAAGTACTCTCAAAACCGCCGATATCGTGGCTCCAGTAACCAAAACCTGACATCGTCAAGGATAGTCCACCGCGGAGACTTTCTTCCATAGATTCATAATCGGACCAGCAGTCACCACCCCAGTGTACCGGATACTTCTGACCACCGACCGTAGCAGAACGTGCAAAGAGAACAGCTTCTCCCTTGCCGCGCTTTCTCTCAAGCAATTCATATACGGTCTTATTATACAGCTGCGTATAATAGTTATGCATTTTCTTTGGATCCGATCCGTCAAAATATACGCAGTCTGTCGGGATTCTCTCACCAAAGTCTGTCTTAAAGCAATCAACACCCATATCCAGCAGAACTTCCAGCTTGGAAGCGAACCAGTCGCAGGCTTTAGGATTTGTAAAGTCGACCAGTGCCATTCCTGCCTGCCACATATCCCATTGCCATACATCGCCATTGGCACGCATAACAAAGTATCCGTTCTCCATACCCTCTTCGAACAGACAGGATTCCTGGGCAATGTAACTGTTGATCCAAACACAGATCTTAACACCTTTATCTTTCAATCTCTTTAACATACCAACCGGATCCGGAAATATTCTGGAATCCCATTGGAAGTCAGACCAGTGAAATTCTTTCATCCAGCAGCAGTCAAAGTGAAATACCTTTAAAGGAATGTCTCTGCGGAACATTTCATCCACAAAATAAGTGACCGTCTCTTCATCATAGTTCGTTGTGAAGGATGTAGAAAGCCAAAGTCCAAAGGTCCAGGGTGCCGGCAGAGATGGTTTCCCCGTCAGGTCCGTATAACGCATCAGTACTTCTTTCATGGAAGGACCGTTAATCAAAAAGTAATCGAGGTTTTGACCTTCCACACTGAACTCAACTTTTGTTACCATTTCAGTCGCGATTTCGAAATCAACCTGTTCCGGGTGGTTAACAAACACTCCATACCCCTTGTTCGACACATAGAAAGGTATATTCTTATAGGATTGCTCGGTGGAAGTTCCGCCGTCATTATTCCAGATCTCAACACTCTGACCATTTCTGACAAATGGACTGAACCGCTCACCAAGACCATAGATCAGTTCTCCGACAGAAAGCCCAAGCTGTTCCCGCATATAGGTTCCGTGTTCCTGATCATTATCGTAAAAATGTCCTTTCCAGTCTGTTTTCATATAAGCCAGATCTCTTCCGGCACTTTTCGTAAGTTTCTCTTCACCCCGGTAATAGGTCATAGACCATGGTTTCTTATTTATGACTAATCGTAAGGCGCCGCTTGTGATCACGATTTCTTTTTCATCTTCCATTGCCTGCAGTGGTACAGAAGCAAGAGGTGTGCTTCCATCTGTATACAATTCAAATTCCGGTGTCTTCTTCCTTGTTCCTGCATAATGACAGGTCTGAATCCGGATAACCTCCGGCATTGGTGCTGTTATGGTAACCGTCAGATTTACCCCTTCTAAGGTTGCACCTTTATTAGAAATCTGAGCCGTCGGTGCACAGATCTTAACACAATCAGAGGTAATCTTTGTGTAATAGGCCTCTGATGGTGAAAAGCAGGCACCTCTTTCTTTCTGTAACCAACAACCGTTACTAAATTTCATATCTGCCCCTTTCCTGCAGATGAATGTTAATAAACATTCATTTTGCATATAACGAGAAAATTGTATTTTACGCTTTACACTTGAAGATAATTCTCCTTCAATCTCATGATAAACTATTGCAGTAAAAAGGGCCACTCGAAAGAGCAGCCCTTTCCACTATAGACACACATATAACGAATAGGAGAATTTTCTTTTAATTACTCACCCTTAGCAGCTTTTGCAAGTTCTGCTCTTCTGTCAGCTTCGTTCTGCTGGAATGCTACACAGTCAGCGTAACCGTATGCATTAGCTTTGTCCTGCATTTCTGCCCAGAGAGCGTCAAATTTTTCATCGGTATCTGCGTAGATTGCCTGCCATGAATAAGATTTTATTGCTTCAGCTACCTGATTCCAGGTGGTTGCCAGCTCATCACTCTTTGTACTAGCTGTATATGAAGTTCCTGGTGCTACAGATACACCATGATTATCAATATAACTGGTGTAGGATTTAAATCCGGTAAAGCTTCTCCAGTCAGCCTCGATTGCGGATACATCATCCGTAATTCTGGTCGTCCAGTTCTTATAGTTATAGGATTCCCCATCGGTTTCAGGATTAATGGCATCAATCGTCCAGGTTGTATTATTGATCTTGCTTTCACCATCTGCATAGGTTCCTGAATAGCCATCGGACATTTCTGTCTTGGTATCTGCTTTACAGGATTCACCAAGTGCTGTTAGGTAAGGCTGTCCGTCTGCATTATAGTCCCAGCAAACACCCTTCGGACCATATTCTGTTGTCATTCTGCCTTCTGGTGTTGCAAGCCAGTTAATGATTGCCATACAAAGTTCTGGGTACTGAGTTTTTGCACCGATAGTCCATACTCGGTTTCCACCGTTTACATTTAATCCGTATGTAATGTTCTTAAAGTCATCTGCTACGAGCGGAAGCATTGCTTTGCCTTCTGCAAGATGAGCTTCTGTATTGTATGCGCCGCTTCCCATCCAGTTAAAGATTACGAAGAATGCACCACCTGCCTGATATGTTTCTGTCTGATCTGCAGATGTCTGAGTCATAGAATCAGGATCAAGCAGACCACGCTGATATAATGTGTTATAGAATTTCAACATACGAAGGTACATACTTCCATCTGCAAAAAGATCCTGATAGGTATCTGTGTTCGTATCATAAAGACCAAAACCAAATTCATCATAGCCGTACAAAGCTGCTGTTGATTTTACGAACATAACCATATCGCCGTCCCAGTCAGGGAATAAAGATACGCCATAAGTCTGTCCGCCTGTATCGGATGTAGGATTAAGTGCAACCATATCAGCTAAAATGTCAACATAATCTTCCAGGGTACCAACTTCCGGATAACCAAGCTGCGCATATAAATCCCAACGGATGTCCGGATGATAGAATGCACCTTCGTGATCATCTGCAGAGGTTGCTACGTTATGACCAAATCCATAAAGAACACCATCGGAAATGGATCTGTTCTTTTCAAGAGCCTGTGTCATGTTATCATAAATATACGTTCCATACGTCTCAACAAGATCTTCATCATCCCAGTCCCAAAGCATTCCTGCGTTATAAGCCTGTGAATATTCATCGGTGTCATTACCAAAGACTACGATATCACCAAGGTTACCTGATTCCATACGTGTTGTGAATACACCGTCACCATCGTTAATAATATTAAGTTTTACATTGAACTTATCAAGCATTACCTGTGCGAACCAGCCGATCTGTTCACCAGAGTAGTTTGCAAGCTGTGTATAGACCGTAAGTTCAACTGTCTCCTCCGGAATAATATCAGCTAATGGATCTACTTCCGCTGCTTCTGTCGGTGTTGCTGTTGCCTCTGTTGTTGATCCGGTATCTGTGCTCCCCGCATCAGTACTTGCTGTTTCTGTTGGTGCTGCCGTAGCAGTAGCCTCTGCATTTGTTGTTCCAGTGTTTGAACCAGTATTTTCTTTACCACAAGCCGCAAAGGAAGCCAAGCCCATAGCAACAACTAAAAGCATTGCCAGTATTTTTTTTGCACGTAACATTTTTTACCCTCCTTAAATTTTTATTTTTACATGCCCTTGCATCTGACATGTTAAAATCTTTCTCATGATCGTATTACCCTTTTACAGCGCCCATCATGATACCTTTTTCAAAGTACCTTTGCATGAATGGGTAAACTAAAAGGATCGGTATTACAGTAATCATTGAAACCGTAAACTGAACCGTTCGTAAATTTAACGCCTGCTGCATCATGGATTCCGATATCGATCCGCCGGATTCCATCAGTGTTTTCAGATTCGAGTTCGTACTCAGGTATATATACAACTGATATTGAAGTGAATAAAGCTTTGGTTTATCCGGCATAAGGATCATGGAGTCAATAAAGGAGTTCCATTGTCCAACAGCACCAAAGATAGCAATGGTTGCCAGAATCGGCTTACTGAGCGGCCAGATGATCTTTCCGAACACAGTCATGTATCCCGCACCATCCATCGCCGCACTTTCTTCAAGTTCAGCCGGAATCGATTCAATATAGGTCTTTACAAGGATGATATTATAAGGAGCTACGATACCCGGAATAATATATGCCATAAAATTATTGGTAAGTCCAAGCATTGCCATATTAAGATACCATGGAATCAGCCCCGCATTAAAATACATGGTAATGATAATAAAACGGTACCAGACTTTTCTTCCCCACATTTCCTGTTTTGTTACAAGATAACCGACAAACCCGGATGCAATTACCATTAACCCGGTACCGATCACCGTTCTTCCAACAGAAACCACAACAGAGTTACCAAGGTTGCTTACATTTACCAGTGCAAGGTAGTTTTCAAAGTGTATGCCGACCGGGTAGAACTTGATCGCACCGATCTGGGTCAGACTATTATCACTGATTGTATTTATGAATAGATAGTAAAAAGGGAAAATACAGGCCAGTGTAAATAATGTGAATAAAAAATAGTTCAATACATTAAAAACCGCATCCATGACAGAAAATCTATACTGTCCGAATCCCTTGAACTTTGGTTTAAAGAAAAAGTTGTGTATCGGTCCATCCGATATATAACTGGTCTTTTCCATTCCCAGTATTACTTTATCATCAATTTCGTTCTTTTCGTTGATGTCTTTCATTGGTATCCCCCCTTCTATACGATAGTTTCTCCACGAACCAGTTTGGAACCGCGATTTGCAAGGAACAGCAGTGTTATACTGACAATTGACTTCATCATACCTATAACAGTTGCCAGCGCGACATTGGATGCACCACCGCTTCCAAGACCCAGGTTGTATACGTAAAGATCAAGGACTTCTATGGTATCTTTGTTCATTGAATTCTTAAATACAAAGTACTGGTCCATACCATTGCTTAAGATTCCTGCGATAGAAAGCAGCAATAATACAAAATAGGTAGGAAGCAGAGAAGGAATGGTTATGTGTAAAATCCTTCGGAATCTTCCGGCACCATCTACCGTCGCCGCTTCGAAAAGCTGCTGGTCAATACCAGAAATGGCCGCTATGTAGATGATTGCACTCCATCCAAGACCTTTCCACATTCCCCAGGCTAACATCTTGATCCAGATATGGTCACTGCTCTGCAGAAAGAGAATCCCATCGTCGATGATACCCGCATCGATCAAGACAGAGTTCAAGAAACCTTCTTTTGAAAAAATTGCAAGAGCAACAGCATAAATTAAGACCCAGCTTATGAAGTTCGGGATTGTTGTAAAGGTCTGAATGAAACGACGGTATCGCATTGCCTTAATCTCTGTCAGAAAGATTGCAAAGGCCATAGCGCACCAGGAGGTTGCAAGTCCAAGTCCACTCATCGCCAGAGTATTCCTCATTACTCTGAAAATATCCTGTCTTGTTGCAGCATTCTTGAACAGATAAGTGAACCACTTGAAGCCCACGAAACGGTCCCCTGTCAGTTCATAGCCTGCTTTGTAATCAAAGAGCGTTACCCGCCATCCCCACAACGGCAGATACATGAATACAAGTGTCAGGGCAATGAAAGGAAGCAGAAGCAGGAATAATTTGAACTTTGCCTGCATTTCAAACTTGTCCTCTTTTTTTGCTTTTGGAAGCAGAAAGAATACAATGACGCTTAGGAGAAAAATTACGGCAAGCACTGCTAGAATAATGATGAGACCATTTGCGAAGATTGGTTCAACTTTATCTGTGTTCGTGGAATTGCAGAACGCATTGTAGGCCGTGAACAGACCGCTCATACATCCGGTTGCAACAAGAGTTCCCAGTATGGTCACTCCTACCCCAAGCTTTTTAAGCTTGATTTCTCCAAGACTCATGCACATTCCAGCCGCAACTATGGCCAGACCTATGCATCCCCCAAGACTGGAGAGATTTAAAAGGCGTAAGGTCCCTTCTTCGACCCAGCCTTTTGTAACAGCTCGTGTAAATTCTTCTGTAAGCTTTCCATAGGAGTAACCTGATGTAAATAATGATAAGGTCTTATTAACAAGACCACTCATCCGCGCGGGATTTAAACCGGGTACAAACATAAAGACCACTGCAAAGATTGCCAAAACTCGCAATATGTACAGCAGATAATCCGGTAGTGTTCGTTTCACTTGTTGTTTCTTCATAGTTTTTCCTCCAACCTTTTCCTGCCTGTTGTATCTTGCATTAATTATATGCAATAAAAGCAGAAGATAATACCTCAATAAATTTATTAAAAATACCCTAATAATTATATTTAGTTTTCTAAAATATAGTGTAATCCGAACATAAATACACTATTTTACGCATGAAAATGCATCATTAACCGTATATTGCTTCTTTGCAACATAAAAAAAGGACGGTCAATTGACCGTCCATGCCTCTAACTTTTCATGCAGTAATTCTGTTACAATACCATTGACATCAAGTGCTCCGGCATCAATCAAAGCATTCTGGAACTCCTCCCAAATACCATCAAACTCATCCTGAGAGCATATGATTGATCTGACCAGATATTCATAGGATATAGCATCCAGTGATGCTTCGTAATCCTCTACTTTTTGAGGAAAGCTCCATTGATATATGGCCCCATACGGCGAGATCTGTCCAAACGATTCGGTTGAAGGGAAGATATCAAGCAAAGATTCCACGCCCCATGCTGATAAAGCCTTTTTTTCTTCTTCATTGTAGTTTGCTATTGTCGTTTCTCTGTTATTCGATGTAAAGTAATCACCGTTCGAATCCAACGCTCCGTCTCCATACCGAGGAAATGGATAGGTATGATATCCGACACCGCTCTCCTTTTCATAGTTTACATCGGTATCTTTTTTTAACTGCTCTGCTTCTGTAACATAACGCTTTCCATTCTCATCGATCCCATAATTGACTCCTTCAATGCCCCAGTTCAGGAGAATCTGAGCCTCTTCCGAACACATCCAGTCCAAAAACTCTATCAAGCGGTCCGGGTTGGAACATGACTGCGTAATAGCGAGTCCCCATCCTGTCGACAATCCCTGATCATACAATATGGAATTCTTTATATCTTCATTCAGGGTAACCGGCAGACCGGCATACGTTCTGTCGTACTCTCCATTCGCTTTCAAAATTTTCTCGGCATCTTCATAATCCCACTTTGAATCAAGGATTCCAAGCACCCGGCCTTCTGCAATCTTCGCCATATAATCTTCATACTGCTGGGTGGCAAAATCAGCATCCAGAATGCCCTCATTATACATACGATTCAGCCACTTATAATATTCATATTGTCCGGAGGACATATGCTTATAATATACCGAATAATCATCGTCGTCATCTACGACCCACTGTCCGTTATCCGGATATCCATTAATAAAGCCGGAAGGATTGGCAAGCGTTATGTACCATCTCCAGTCAGAACAGGAAATGCTGATACCAAGCGTTTCTTTACCATTGATCGTTGGATAAGCCGCCAGATAATTTTTTATCTGGTTTTCATATTCTTCGAGAGTATATGGAATTTCATAATTGTTATAGGCAAGTACCGCCCATTGCAGCTGCGCCGAACCAGCTGTTGTAAAAATCTGATTATCGACCGGACTGCAAGCTAACTGGTAAATGGATGGATCTTCAACACTATTTTGTAACTTGTCAATCTGATCACCATATAGTTTTTTAATGTTCTCACCATAGGTATCGATCAGATCGGTTAGGTCGATCAGGGCTCCCTTTGCAATCAATGTCGCCCCATCTCCCTTTGCAAAGATGAGATCAGGATATTCTCCGGACACGATCATCAGCTTAATCTTATCATTGCTTCCATTTACCGGATACTCTGTCTTCAACGTAACACCAGTCGCCTCTGTAATCGCTTGTGCTACCGGATCAGTCCATGGATCCTCTTCCCCATCCGCGCTGTAATAGGTAAATGTGATCGGTGTTTTATCTTCGGTACCGATAAGATTTGTTCCTTTGTCTGTTTCGCGCTCGCAGCCACTGATCATCCCTGCCAGCATAACCGTTATACACCCAAGTACAATCCAGTATTTCCCCCTCATACCTTCCTCCATTTCTGCTTTTTTGTATCCTATCAGCATATCTGCTCGTCATGCCAATGCTACAAAAGACAGTATCAGAACTATACCTGTTTCTTAAATTCCTTCGGACTGACACCGACATACCTTTTGAATTTTGCATAAAAATAATCAATGTTACTGAAGCCAACACGCTCCGATACTTGATATACTTTCAGATCCGTATCATTCAGCAGTCGTTTTGCATTTTCAATTCTGATGTGATCTAAAACATTATTGAAGCTCTCTCCCATTTCACGTTTGAATATCTTACCAAGATAGGCGCTGTTATAATTGAACATTTTCGCAATCGCTTCAAGTTTCAGATCTTTGTCATAATTGTTCTCCATGTAGGCATTCATTCGTTTAATAATTGTATCGGAAGAAGAAGCCCCGATCACATTGCTGATTCCCAGACAATAGGTGTAAAGATATTCCTGCAGTTTACCCAGCGTATCTGCATTGTTGATTTGTTCTGTCAGCAGATCGATGTCAGGAAATTCCGCATCTTTTCCATTGTATCTGCGAAGGATCAGATTTTGTATCTGTGTTACGACACGAACCATACGTATCTTGATTTCTGCTTCTTTTTGCAGAAGCTTTCTGAAACGAAGCGGAAGATCGTCGATCAAAAGCTTCAGCCCTTCGACATCTCCAAGCTCGATCAGCTGCATCAGCTGCTCGACGGAAAGATTACGCTCATTTTTACCGGACTCTTCCAAAAGGCGAAGGGTAACCACATCCGAATCTCCGTACAAAAATCTGTAATCCAGCAACAGACAGGCGCTTTCATAGGAAAAATGAAGGTCTTCCCAGTTCGTAACATTATGCCCAATGGTGATAAAAAAGGAAGTACCAAGCAGTATGTTCAGTTTTTCATTTGCACTAATCAGTTTTTTCTCAAATTCTGCACTTTCATACCCTTTTCCAATCAGTGCCCATTTGTCATCTTCAATCGGTACACGCTCTGTACGTTCCATGCTGTGCAGCAGGCATTCGATTTTTTCTTCTCTCATTTCGGTATTCGGTTCGCTGGCAAAACCCAGTGTATTTCCATCCAGTACCGCGACGCAGAAAGTATCATATCTGAAATCCACCCCATAGGGACGAATTTCTTTTCGCAAGATTTCTTTGTCATCCAGATATAAAAGCAGTCGCCTTAGAACTTCCTGTTTTGCTTTTAATTCATTTTTTCCGTAATAAGCTTCCAGGTTCTTCGCGGATTCAAGCTCTCGAAGCACTTCCTTAATATTATCTAAAAGCTCATCTTCATCGATCGGCTTTAACAGGTATGCTCTGACACCAAGTGACACTGCCGTCTTCGCAAATTCAAAGTCAGAATACCCGGTCAATATGATGAACGTTCCTTCAAATCCCTGCTTTTTTGCTTCACGAATCAGCTCGATTCCTGAGAGACCCGGCATTTTAAGATCCACCAGAACAACATCTGGCTGAAATTCAAGAACTTTTTGCAGCCCGTCTTTTCCGTCTTGACCCTCCGCACAGATCTCGAAACCAAGCTCTTCCCAGGAAAGCAGTTCCTTTAATCCAGAGCGCACGATTGGCTCATCATCAATTATCATCATCTGGTACATAGATCCTTCTCCTTATCTCATGTTCCGTGGCAGTTCAATAACTACCGATGTTCCTTCATCGTTTTTACTTGTAATTACAAGGCCATACTTTTCACCATACAGCAGTTTGATTCTCTGGTTTACATTGCTAAGACCTATGTGACTCCTGTCAAGATGTCCAAAATCATTCAGACCTTCTTTAATCTCTTTTAACTCCTCTTCGTTCATACCACATCCATTGTCTGTTACATGAATGCGAAGCTTATCCGTATTCTCTATAATTATATGGATTTCCCCGCCGCCCTCTTTTTGTTCCAGACCATGAACAAAGGCATTTTCTACAATTGGCTGAATGAGCAGCGGCATGATCTTGTAGTCATCAATGCTGCATCGAATATCCACCTGGTAACGTATTCTGTCACCAAAACGATACTGCTGTATCTTCAGATAATATTCGACCAGTTCGATCTCTGATTTGAAGGTGACCAGCGTATCCCCGACCTGGATATTCCTTCGCATAATTTTGGCCAGCATTTTGACCAGTTCCTCAATGTCTGGCTGGTGGTTCACACGAGCCTTCATTCGAATGGTCTCCAGTGTATTGTATAAAAAGTGCGGATTGATCTGGCTGGCGAGCATCTTGAACTCAACATCCTTCTGTCTGCTGTTAAGCTGCTCTTTCTGCAGCTGTTCCTCGTACACTACGGTCAGCAACTGCTGCATACTGTCTATCATGGTGTATAGATCCTGATAAAGATCACTGATCTCATCATGTCCGGATATGTTTTTCTTTATATCAAAGTCGCCCTGTGCTACTTTATGCATCTGTTCCCGCAGCTTACGGACCCTGTGGCTGAAGCGTGCAGAGAAAGAATTAATCAGTAAAAAGGAACAGATTACCGCAAAAATAATAATAATTATGCTGGTCGCACTTCTCTTATTGATTTCATGCAGGATGTCCGAATAGGGATGAATGCTGACAAGCGCTATCTCGTTCTCCATAGTGCTATAGGATTTGTCGGAAGGCAGCTTACTGATTGTCAGAACACATTCCTCTCCTTTGTATTGTACTCTTGTGCTTGACCCCGCGCTATCCTGCAAAAGTTCGATCAGCTCCTGTTGGTCGGTATCTTCTGTATTCGTAGCAACGACATATCTGTTATCGAGAACAAATGCTGTCTCATATTCTCTTCCTGACAGCAGTTCATTCATCAACTCCTGTTTTACCACAATAACAAGAACACCAATGTTCACATCATCTGTATTCTTGATCAGACGCACCAGCACCAGATATTTTTCCAGTTTGACCGGCTCGTACTTGTAATACCAGGCAGCACGTCCATTCATTTCAAAGGCTTTCTGATACCATGCGGAATTTCGAATGTCCTCATCCACCTTCACAAGTCTTGAACTGCTGGCAATGGTATCATTTTCCACGTAAATGCTGATTCCTTCAATTTCATGTGTATAATCATTCAGATACTGGTTGACAGCATCGTAATTACGATAAGCATCAATAAACGCGTCATAGGATGCATATTGTGTTAATGCCAGGGATTCCAGTTCGTCATCAAAGTACATTTTCAGAGAAACATCCGTTACAATACGCATATTCTCACGAATTGTTGTCTCGAGAAGATTAAGCTCTGCCTGTTCCGAATCTTTCGCCTGCTGAATCAGAATGTTTCTTGTCGATGAGGTTAAAAAGATGCTGACAACGATCAATGGAAGAACGCCCCCGATTATATAGATGAACAGCATCCGCTCTCTTGTATTCATATATTTAAAAAAATGACGTATTCTGTCTTTCATTACACCCTACATTCCTGCACATGTGTTGCGCATATCAAGTTCGAAACAATTGCTTCTCTTAATTATAATCTAACCTACTGCATTTCGCAAGCAGACTGCCTCTTTCGGCTGGCGAAATACAGGAAAAATAATATGCCGAAAACGACCCTGATACTATCAGGGCCGTAGGTTTACAGTGCACTAACGATATAGATTCTGTCTTTCATGGCATGGAACATCAATCGGTCATTCTCCAGTCTGTGTTCCACTTCATTCCCCCAGCTGTCTCTAACAATATAAGTCATTCTTTTTGCTTTTATTACACACTCACGGTCAGCTTCCGAACGGATTCTGGCATTCAGCAGTTTGTGATTCTTCCAGTCAAGATCGACTACATAACCGCCCCGAGCCCTGATCCCGCTGATTCGTCCACAGCTCCAGCCCTTTGGCAATGCCGGTAAAAAATCCATCTCTTCATAATAGCTCTGCAGCAGCATCTCAAGAATTGCTGCTGTTCCACCGAAGTTTCCATCGATCTGAAATGGTGGATGAAGATCGAGCAGACTCTCTGTTGCATAATCTCCAATCAAAGCACGAAGATGTTCAAATGCAATGTCTCCTTCCTTGAACCTCGCGAACAGACAGGCTGTCCATGCACGGCTCCAGCCGGTATAACCGCCGCCTGCCGCAATCCTGTTCTCTAAGGATACTCTCGCCGCTTTGAATAGTTCGGGTGTTCTTTCTTCGTCGAACAGATCGCCAGGATAGATACCATACAAATGCGATACATGGCGATGAAAAGGTTCGACTTCCTCGAACTCCTTGTTCCATTCAAGCAACTGTCCTTTGCTTCCAATCTTATAGGAAGGCATATTGCTTAGAATTTCTTCCCATAGCTGAATCTTGTGTTTGTCCGTTTTTAAAATTGTTGCCGCCTGAATACAGTGCGTCAGCAGTTCAATAACAAGTTCAACATCAACGGTGGAGGAAACGCATGTCGTTACAGGCAATTCGCCTCCGCCAACAAACCGGTTCTCCGGAGATTGTGATGGCATGATCTGATAAATGCCATCATCGTCCATACATAGGAAATCCTCATAAAATGCCGCAACCTCTTTCAGATAAGGGTAGCATCTTTTCTCAAGAAAAGCTTCATCAAGTCCATATTCATAATGCAGCCACATATGCTGCGCCAGCCACGCTGCCACACCGACCCATACTGACCAGCCATAGGTTTCAGCCGTAGCCTGTCCCCATACATCTGAGGAAAGCGGCAGCCAAACTCCGTTACAGCCGAACAATTTTTTTGCAGCATCTTTGCCGTATGGAATCATCTTTTCCAGATAGGCAAAAAAGCTCTCCGTGTATTCTTCGAGATGTCCGTTTTCTGCGGGCCAGTAATTCATCTGCAGATTGATGTCGTTATGATAATCACAATCCCATGGCGGATAGATTTCTTCATTCCACTTTCCCTGAAGATTCGCCGGCAGTTCCCCCGTCGCAGAAGATGCACATAACAGGTAACGTCCATAGTTAAAATAGAGCAGCGGCATGGTAACATCGTCATTTCCTGCTTTGTATGCTTTCACACGTTCATCCGTCGGAAGGTTAGGTTCATCTTCAAAAAGTTCAAATTTCAGTCTGCCATAATGATCTTCATGTTCAAGAATGTTCTCTTTTAAAAGTTCATTCCAGGATTTTACCGGAAGCGGATACTTTCTGCATTCTTCTAACGGTGTCTCGTATTTAACATCGGTTCCGATGTTGAGAAAAATCATGATTTCTCTGGCATTGCTAACACCAAGACTGTTCTCCCCAACTGCTCTAATGTCTCCGCCGTCAGCCTTGATATCTGCCTTCACACAGAATTTTGTACCTTTTTCAAATGCTCCATGCATTATGATCGTTGCACCGCCAAGCTCGTACGATATGCAGCAGCGCGGATCATCGATCCTGCGCAGCGTGAAGATTCCGCTGAACGGTTCTCCTTCTGCATAAATTCTGACGATCAGATAATCTTTGATCAGGTGTGCTATGGAAGTTCTGGTTATTCTAACCTTCTTTTCCTCGGTGCCTTTTATCAGCGTCGTATTATACGATACATCGACCGTCGCACGCTCCAGATCAAGTTCACGGTGATAATCTGTAACAGGACCCTGATGAAGCGAAAACAAAAAGTCCCCGGCAGGCTGATATGAGTCCTCACGTGAAGGGCGTCCGCTAACACCGCCGTTCCCGCCCCAGGCTTCATTTGCAAGCAGTGTTGCCTCCTCGTATTTTTCCGCCCGAAGCAGGTTACGTACCTCCTGCAGATACTGTGACCGATTCTCATTCACCCTGTCTTTATGCTGACCAGTTGATAACCATTCATGATTTAATGCGATGCGTTCTTCTTCGATCCCCCCAAGGATCATACCGGCAAGTCTGCCTGTTCCAATCGGAAGTCCGTCACTCCACTTATACGCCGGCTTGTTATACCACATTCTATGATTCAAAAGCGAGTCCTCCCTTCCTTATGAATCGCTTGATACCTTTTTTCTATATACTAATAATTACTTACGCTTCCCTCAGCCATACCCTGAACGGTAAAACCGGGGCTTTCACTGTGATGACTATTGTATATCACCTTTCATGATATTTTAATCCACATTTTTATAGCTAAAATACGTAAAGTTTTTTTGTTTTACGTGTTTTTTTGATTTATTCTGATTGATACATAACAATCTATGTGTCTGATCTATGAGAAACTCCTATAATAAAACGAGTGATTTTTCTTCCGAAATAAAAAAAAGAAACATGAAACTATATGGATCACATACCATATAGTTCCATGAACTGCTGCATTAACGCATCCGGATCTGACATATAGGTCATTATAAAAGAAAACATAAACAGAAAAGCAATAAATCCAAAAATTATTACAATAAGAAACACTCTGGCAAAATTCTTTCTGGTGACCGGTGTACTTTTATCAAATGCCCAGATCAGCAAAAGAACGGCAAAGATCAATATTCCCACAGACGGTATGAGTAAGGGAGCAAATACAGCTGCCCAGTTCCAAAATGACATTGGCTTGCTCTCATCTCCAAACAAGGCGTTCATCCCTCGGACTGTCTGTGTATTCCGCCCTGCTTCTACTCTTTCTTTTGCAACTGTATTCTCATGAACCGGAGAGTATTCAACTCTTTCACGAAAAGATGCTCCGCAATAATCACAGTAATTAGCATTCTCATTTATGCTTTTCCTGCCGCAATTCTTACATTCCATAAGGTACCTCATTCCTATACCAACTCACTTATTTACGTAAAAGACGATATCTATTTGATTTTATCCGTATTTCTTATGATTTGCAAGACTAATTTTTCACTTTTTCCATTCCCGCGCCGGCTTGATGCATATGATGAAAGTAATCTGACTTCCTCCTTACGTTCGTACAGATACTGTCTTTCTTACATGGAAGACCCTAAGGATTATGCCGTCTTTACAAAGAAACCCCCGGGCTGCAAGTCCGGGGGCAGAAAAATCAACTGATCTGAATAATCTTCTGTGGACACTTCTTAGCACATTCTCCACAGTTCGTACATTTTGCATAATCTATAACTGCCAGATTATTCTCCACTTTTACCGCATCAAACTCGCAGGCTTTTACACAGAGCATACAGCCGATACATCCAGTCGAACAGGCAAGACGTACGTCTTTTCCTTTGTCTCTGGAACTGCATCCGACTCTGTGTCCATCCTTGTAGGGAACCAGCGTAATCAATTGATTTGGACATTCAATGATACAGAGACCGCAAGCCGTACATTTTTCTTTATCAACAACCGCCACACCATCAATAACATGAAGTGCATCGAACTCACAGACCTTTACACAGGAACCATAACCCATGCAGCCGTAAGAACAAAGCTTTTCACCATGCCCTGGAATCAGAGCTAACTTTTTACAGTCGGCCATTCCTTCGTAGTGGTATTTAATTGTCGTTTTTTCGCAGGTTCCTTTGCAGCGAACAAAGGAAACCATTCTTTCTTTCTCTTCTACCGATGCACCCATAAGCTCGGCAATTGCCGCATGGGTTCCTCTCCCTACCGGGCAGGCATTTGGAACAGCTTCACCTGTACTGATTGCTTTCGCCAGAGCATCACAGCCGGCATAGCCACAAGCTCCGCAGTTGTTGCCGGGAAGCAGCTCACGTACCATGGCCTCGGTCTTGTCAATCTCGACCTGAAAAAACTTCCCTGCGATACCGAGCATCGCTGCAATTAAGACTGCAGTTCCTGTAACCACGGCAATTGCTATGGCAAAGGTTTTTATATTTACAGTAAGCAATACTGCAATTGTTGTAACTGCTACTAGGTTCATTTCTTGCCTCCATTCTTATGCTTTTCGTTCAACCCGTCTCCCATTCTATAACAAGCCGGAAAACCCGATAAAAGCAATTGCCATAAGTCCTGCTGTAAGCAATACCATCGGAGATCCCTGAAACGATTTTGTTATGTTATTATGTTCAATTCGTTCTCTTATTCCGGCCATGATAACAATTGCTATCATAAAACCAACCGCAGTTCCGACGCCATTTATGACACTCTGTCCGATGTTGTAGTTTTTCTGAACACTTGTCAGGGCTACACCAAGTACAGCACAGTTCGTGGTAATAAGCGGCAGATATACGCCAAGTGAATTGTAAAGACTCTTCATTTTCTTTTTCAGGATCATCTCAACAAGCTGAACCAGAGCCGCAATAACTAGGATAAATACGATTGTCTGAAGATATTCAAGATCCAGAGGGTCAAGGATAAAGGTATAGATAACGCTGGCAACCGTGGAAGCAATCGTCATGACAAAGATTACGGCAGCGCCCATGCCGGCCGCTGTTTCTGTCCTCTTTGAAACACCAATGAATGGGCAAAGACCAAGGAACTGACTAAGTACTACATTGTTGACCAACGCGGATCCAACTAATATAACAAACATTTCTTTCATTGTTCACTGCCCTCCTGTTTCATTTTTGCTTTTTCCTGTGCTGCTTTTAACTTCCGTTCTTTCTCAGCAGCTTCTGCTTCTTCTTTTTCCTTTTCAATTGCCATATGGTTCTCTTTGCATTCGGAACCGATGCAGGAAGCACAATTTCCGTTGCAGGCAAGTGAAGACTTCTGGCTTCCTGTGTTCGTAGCAGAAGGGGCTTTGAATTTATTCTGCAACGCAGTAAGAATGGCAAGCATGAAGAAAGCCCCCGGTGCCATGATCATGATCGTCATTGGTTCAAAATTCGATAAGAAAGGAATTGCTTTATCAAAGATCGTACCTGCACCGATCAGCTCACGGCATGCGCCAAGGATTGTTAGTGCTGCCGTAAATCCAAGTCCCATTCCAAGTCCGTCGAAGGCAGACAGCAATGGGGTGTTCTTATAAGCATATGCTTCCGCACGCCCAAGGATGATACAGTTTACTACGATCAGAGGAATGTAAATTCCAAGAGATGCATTGAGTGACGGAAGATAACCTTGTATCAGTAGCTGAATCATTGTTACAAAAGAAGCAACAATGACAATAAAAGCAGGAATCCTGACTTTATCCGGAATGACTTTTCGAAGCAGTGATATCAAAAAGTTCGAAAGCACAAGAACGGCAGAACTTGCCAGTCCCATACCAAGTCCGTTGGTCGCCGAAGTTGTAACGGCAAGCGTTGGACACATACCAAGCATCATGACAAAGGTAGGATTCTCTTTGATGGTTCCGTTGTATAAACGCTCTGCATATTTATTCATTGCTCAACCCTCCAATCCCTTCTGTCATTACCTCCTGTGCAAAGGAAAGCGCTGCATTTACCGCATTGGTAACAGCCCTTGAAGTAATTGTTGCGCTGCTGATTCCATCGACTGGTGTCGTTCCATCAATCACAACAGTACTTGAACCGCCTTTGATCAGTGCAAAACTGTCTGTCTGACCCTCGTACTGGTCAATGAATTCAGGTTTTTTAGCATTCATTCCAAGTCCAGGCGTTTCGGCCAGTGTCAGAAAGGAGATTCCTGTCACAGTTTTGTCTTCTTTATATCCCAGCGCAAAGGTTATGGTTCCATTATAGCCCTGGTTCGTTGTTACCGTCATCAAAAGACCTGTAACATTACCTGTTGTGTCCTTGGCCAGCAATGCTTCATCAATGCTAATTCCTTCAACTTCTGTAAAAGAATCTGCCATACTGGTCAGTTCATCTGTACTTTCTGTAGATCCAAGATCAGAATATACCTGCTGATAAGCCGTTGTCTTTGCCAGTTCTTCCTGCTGTGCGATCGGGTCCTTGGTGATTTCATAAACAAAGGCGAACATTACCGATACCGCAAATGTAATCAGGACAAGCAGAAGACCATCACGTACTGCAGTTGACTTCACCTTGTTTTGTTCCACTGCTTTACTTTCCATTCTTTCTGCCTCCTTTACCAAATGCTACAGGCACCGTATACTTATCAAGCAGCGGAACCAAAAGATTACAGAAAATAATCGCAAAAGATACGCCTTCTGCATTGTTGCCAAACACACGGAACAGTACCGTCAAAAGTCCAAGCAGAACACCGAAAATTACCTGACCTGTCTTTGTTATCGGTGATGTAACATAATCCGTTGCCATGAAAAAGGCACCAAGGATCAGGCCTCCGCCGCATACTTCTGCCGCAATATAATACAGATCAAAACCATGTCCTCCGAATAAAAGCAGGAACACAACAAAAGATCCGATGTAGATCAAAGGAATGCGAAGAGAGATCACTTTACGGAACACCAGGTAAGCCGCACCAATTAAAAGTGCAAGTATGCTGGTCTCACCGATTACACCGCCGGTAAATCCAAGGAACATATCTTTCAGACTGACAACATCTGCCACCGAAGCAGCAGCCTCCATCGTCTTGATCTGAGCAAGCGGTGTGGCACTTGAAATTCCGTCAAGAGAACCGGCACCATTTAAAAAGGTATACAGATTCTTTGTGACAGAAGACTGTGCCTCATTAAACGAAGACACGCCAAAGGCTGTCATTCTTCCGGCAAAACTGATCAACAAGAAACATCTTGCTGCCAAGGCAGGATTCATAAAGTTCTGTCCAAGACCGCCGTACAATTCTTTCACAATAATGATAGCAAACACGCCTCCAATGATCGGAATCCAAAGCGGTACGGTCGAAGGTAAGTTCATACCAAGGAGAAGACCTGTTACGATGGCACTGCTTTCATAGGGCAAGCCCGGTTTTTTCATAAGCTTCTTATATAAATACTCCGCCAGTACACAAGTCACAATACTTGTTACTAATACAAGAAATGCATTAAATCCAAACTGGTAGACCCCAAGCAGGCTGGCAGGGATCAAGGCAATTGCCACATCTCTCATGATCGTTGCTGTTGTCACGCTGCTTCTGATATGTGGTGAAGCAGAGACATGATACATACTTTTCAAAGATTCCACCTCTTTCTGTCGATTTCATACTACATATTTTCACTGCCTTTGCGTTGTTGTTACGAACGCATCCGCCGGTCGAAAGCTTTCTTTCGAATTATTTTCTTCTTTTCTTATCAAGAATACTTCTTCTGGTCTGTTTAAAGGCCTGTGTTAACGGCTGACCTGCCGGACATACATACGTACAGCTGCCACATTCATAACATTCCATACCATCAATCTTCTCGAACGACTCGTCGTCAAATCGTTCTGCGAAAGGCAGCATCATCTGTGGAACCAAGTGACTTGGGCAGGCTTCCATACAGCGTCCGCAGCGTATGCATGGCGTAGTCGGTTTCAATGTCACCGGATCAATACTATATGCCAGTAAGGCAGAAGATATTCTTGTTACCGGAATATCAAGGGAGAACATCGCCATACCCATCATAGGTCCTCCTGAAATGATCTTCTGCGGCTCATTTACAAATCCACCTGCCGCTTCTGCAAGCTCTCCATAAGAGGTTCCGATCCGTACAGAAAAGTTCTGTGGCTCTTTGATGGCATCTCCTGTAACTGTTACAATACGCCGAATCAATTTTGTTGTTTCGCAGACCGACATATAAATAGAGATTACCGTATCAATGTTATTAACAATACATCCTGCATCCGACGGAAGCATAGCTGAATTGATTTTTCTTCCGGTAGCAGCATAAATCAGCTGGCGCTCTGCTCCCTGCGGGTATTTTGTCTTAAGCGTTTTTACTTCAATTCGACCTTCACCCTTAACCATTTCACTGATCTTCTCAATACAATCCGGTTTATTGTCTTCTATGGCAATGATACCTTTTGCATTCTTAAAGAGGCTTAAGATGACGTTAAGTCCTGTTACAATCTTTTCAGGTTCTTCTATCATCATTCGATAGTCTGAGGTGAGGTAAGGTTCACACTCTGCACCATTTACAATAACATAATCAATCGCATCGTCATCTTTTGGTGTCAGCTTAACATAGGTAGGGAAGCCTGCACCACCCATACCGGCAATTCCTGCTTCCTTCACGATGTCTCTGATTTCCTGCTTGGATAACTTCGTATAATCACGAGCCTCACCAAAACCTTCAATCGTTGTGTACTCATTGTCATTCTCGATTACAATCGAATCCACCATGGCTCCTGATACTGTAAGTCTTGGTTCGATCTTCTTTACAGTTCCCGATACAGAACTGTTCACACAGACGGATATGAACCCACCTGCTTCTGCAATCTTCTGGCCAACGAATACCTTATCTCCAACTGCGACAATCGGTTTTGCCGGTGCTCCGATATGCTGAACCATCGGATACACAAGTTCACCTTTTGGCAAAAGGATCTTGGTTGGCTTATCTTTGGACAGGCTCTTCCCATCATTCGGGTGAATCCCGCCTTGAAACGTTCCCGTTCCTGACATAATGACCCTCATTTCCGCGTTGCTCATCTCGCAATGCTTTTAATTCTTTCTTTATTTCTATCTGCTGCTTTTAACTAGATTCCATGAAACCTTACGTTTCGGATATACACCAATGTTACATATCGTATCACATTCCAGTCATTTTGTGTATAAAAACACACTTTTGAGTCTTTACAACGAATAAAATTATTTTTATAAGAAAAAAACTTATAAAATTAAATTTTCCAGAGACATCCTGCATCAATTTCGTAAAACCTGCTTTGCCGGCATGCAATACCCATGACAAAAAGTGAGCCATACGCCCAGTACATACCAGGGTACAGCTCACTTGTTATATTTTTATCAAGTTTGATAAGACAGGATATCCGTCATTCATAATGTCTTTTTCTTCCTTTTCTGAAAGCTTCATTATGACTGCATTGATCTCTATGATCGCATTGATCTTTATGACCATATCTGTTCTTCCGATCTCTGACTCTTTCAATGCTCAACAGATTCCTTTCTATAGATGTATCTTAAAATCTTGTTCGTCGCATCTGCAAAACACCTGAAATTTTTGTTGTTTATGCAATAGATATTCCTGCAACAGAATTATTCAAGTCAGTATATCATATTTTTTTTAATATGGCGATACCTTTTTCCTGTTGTTTTTAAACTTTTTTAAAGAAAAACTTTCAAAATGTAAGCGCTTACAATATTTATCTTTTCAGAAGTTCAGGCTCTGCTTATTGCGTCCTTCATTGATTTTACATAGTCATACAATGGCTTTGCTGCATCCATTCCGTATTTTTCAATTATTCTGACAATCGCGCTTCCGACAATGACACCATCCGCAGTCGCCGCGATTCTTTCTGCCTGTTCCGGTGTACTGACACCAAATCCGACGGCTGCCGGGATATCACTGACGGCACGGATCTGTGGCAGTATCTCATCTAAATTCACGGAGATCTCCTGTCTCACACCGGTAACTCCCATGGAAGATACGACATACAAAAAGCCTTTTGCTTCCTTCGCAATCATCTGGATTCTTGCATTCGAGGTCGGTGCGATCAGGGATATGACATCAATACCATGTACTTCTGCTATATCTGCCAGTTCCCCTTTTTCTTCGTATGGAAGGTCCGGCATTATGATGCCATCCACGCCGGCTTCTTTGCAGCGTGCAAAAAATCTCTCATAACCATACTTGAAGACAGGGTTCACGTAGGTCAGCAGAACAAGCGGCACTTCGCTTTTTTCACGTACCATCGTGACAAGTCGAAAGATGCTTTCCGTATCTGTATTTACCGCAAGCGCACGGATATTCGCTTCCTGAATGACCGGTCCTTCTGCGATTGGATCCGAGAACGGAATGCCGATCTCAATCAGATCAGCGCCAGCTTCGACCATCGAAAGAATGAACTCGAGACTTTTATCCAGCGTTGGATCACCTCCGGTGACAAACCCAATAAATGCTTTTTTATTCTCAAACGCTCCTTTTATCCTACTCATCGATCTTCCTCCCCCTGTATCTTGCAATGGCAGCCACATCTTTATCTCCACGGCCTGACAGACAGATGATCATGATATCATCCTTTTTCATGGTCGGTGCCAGTTTTTGTGCATATGCGACAGCATGTGCACTTTCAATCGCGCAGATGATGCCTTCCGTCCTTGCCAGATATTCAAAGGCACATACTGCTTCTTCATCGGTGACCGGTACATAGGTTGCACGGCCTGTGTCGTGAAGATTCGCATGTTCCGGTCCAATACCAGGGTAATCCAGTCCGGCTGATATCGAATAGACCGGTGCAATCTGCCCGTCCTCGTTCTGGCAGAAGTAGGATTTCATTCCATGGAAAATGCCAAGACTCCCGTTCGCAATGGTAGCTGCATTTTTCTCTGTATGAACACCATGTCCTGCTGCCTCGCAGCCGATCAGTGCCACTTCCTTATCTGGTATAAAGTGATAAAATGCACCAATTGCATTGCTTCCTCCACCAACACAGGCAAGTACTGCACTTGGAAGTTTCCCTTCCTTTTCGAGAATCTGCTCTCTTGCCTCTTCGCTGATTACGCTCTGGAAATCGCGAACGATCATTGGGAATGGATGCGGTCCCATAACCGACCCCAGAACATAGTGAGTATCATCAACTCTCGTTGTCCACTCACGCATTGCCTCATTGACAGCATCCTTCAGCGTCTGCGTTCCGCTGGTCACGCTGTGAACTTTTGCTCCAAGCAATTCCATTCGGTAAACATTCAGTGACTGCCGTTCGGTATCTTCTTTTCCCATAAAGATCTCACATTCAAGTCCAAGCAGTGCGGCTGCCGTTGCCGTTGCCACACCATGCTGTCCGGCTCCGGTCTCTGCGATGACTCTTGTCTTTCCCATCTTTTTTGCAAGCAGGACCTGCCCAAGTACATTATTAATCTTGTGTGCGCCTGTATGGTTCAGGTCTTCCCGCTTCAGATAGATTTTTGCTCCACCAAGATCTTTTGTCATTTTTTCAGCATAATACAGCAGGGATGGTCTTCCTGCATATTCTTTTAAGAGAAACTCGAATTCTTTTATGAATTCCGGGTCCTTCTTAAAATGCTCATATTGCTGCTCGAGTATTATGAGTTCATTCATTAATGTCTCCGGTACATATTGTCCGCCGTGGATACCATACCGTCCTTTTTTCTCCTGATCCATATCAATCTCCATTTCTGCTCTGCTTGAATTTATTCTGCTCTGTGTCAGGCAGCGCAAAACACAGAACTTATAATTTATTTATCTGCCCCAGTAAAAATAGTGAAACGTTCCTATAAAGCAGACTTTCGTTTCTTCATCGAAGCATTTGCTACTTCATCATACCGTTCGTCGCTTCATCAAAGCGTACGCTTCTTCATCACACCGTTCATCACTTCATCGAAGCATTCGGCTATGTTCTGCCATCTGCTGCAAAAAGATGTTACACCTGTTTTCCTTCCATGACCGATCGTTTTTTCATATCTTTCATAAGTTCGTCGAACTGAACCGGATCCAGGGACTGACCACCGTCACTTAAAGCTTTCGCCGGGTCATTATGCACTTCGACCATCAATCCATCGGCTCCAACTGCCAGGATTGCCCTGGACAAAGGAGCTACCAGACTTCGAATTCCAGTCCCATGACTTGGATCAACAATGACCGGGAGATGTGATTTTTGTTTCAGCAAAACAACAGCCGACAGATCCAGCGTGTTTCTTGTCATGGTTTCAAAGGTTCGAATGCCACGTTCACATAGTATGATCTGATCATTTCCGGCAGACATAATGTATTCTGCACTCATCAGAAGCTCTTCGATGGAATTTGCCAGTCCTCGCTTTAGAAGAACGGGTTTCTTCATCTTACCCACTTCCCGAAGCAGATCAAAGTTCTGCATATTCCTCGCACCGATCTGAATCACATCCACATCTTCAAAAAGCGGCAGCTGGGTCTGATTCATGACTTCCGAAACAATGGGAAGACCGGTGACTTTTCTTGCCTGAAAGAGCAGCTCAAGACCGTCTTCTTTTAACCCCTGAAAGGAATACGGAGATGTCCTTGGCTTAAAAGCTCCGCCGCGAAGCAATCTTGCACCGCTTTTCTTTATTGCTTTTGCAACTTCTATGATCTGTTCTTCTGATTCCACGGAGCAGGGGCCTGCTATTACCGGGAACATGCCATCTCCAAAAAGAACATC
The DNA here is from genome assembly GCA_003249225.1 of Clostridia bacterium. Lineage (GTDB taxonomy): Bacteria > Bacillota > Clostridia > Lachnospirales > Lachnospiraceae > SZUA-448. The sequence continues at coordinate 170,381 of QKJQ01000015.1, forward strand.
TTCGGTCCTGCCTTCCGCCGTGTCATATCCGGTTATCCGGATTACCGTGTTATCTGTATGAACTGTGCGGCTCACTGCCTTGTATTGTTCGGTGACCCGTTTTCCGTAATCTACAATTTTGTTCGTCTCCACCTCATGCGGAAGATCGATCGGTGCTGTATTTCCAATCAGGCAGACTGCTGTGTGTTCTGTTCCGACACTAAGTATCGTTGAGAATCCACGGTCTTCCCACATTTTAACGAAGTTATCCACTTCTTCCTTACAGACACCTTCTTTTAGTATAAATACCATTTTTCATACTCCAATCTAGTTCAAAGTTTCGGTGGCAAAGTAATGTGCTCCTGTGAATCAAAGACGATTCTGCACAGAACGACCTCACTGTGTGTTTATGCACTTATCTTGTACCACGCACTATAGTTACGATCCTGCGTATCTTCTCTCTGTCCTTTACACCGTCTGTTTCGACACCGCTGCTGACATCGACAGCAAACGGGGCTGTCTGCAAAGCTTCTCTTAGATTCTCCTGTCTGATTCCACCGGCCAGAAAATATGGTTTGGGAAGCTTTGGTATCCTGCTCCAGTCAAAGCTTTTCCCAGTACCACCGCTTCCGTGGTCAAGCAGATAAAAGTCGGCAGACACCAGTGAATTCTCGTCATATTGTTCCATATTGAGCGCTTTGATTATCGGCACATCACACTGTGCTTTCAGGTCATTGATGTAGGTCTGATCTTCTGCTCCATGCAACTGTGCCATCTGTATCATCCCACATTTATAATACTTTACTACTGTTTCGACCGGTGCATTTACAAAGACACCGACGCAGCTGATTGCAGGATTGATAATCTCCCGCAAATGCAGAGCCATCGCTTCCCCGACCTGTCTTTTACTTTTTGCAAAGACGAACCCTGCAAAGTCCGGCATTGCTTCATTTACATATTCCGCGTCGCATTCACGAAATAAGCCGCAAATCTTTATTTTACTCATCTCTTTCTACTCATCTCCACGTAATTCCTGAATTGTTTTGAATTTATCTTTACTTCTCATCAGCAGTTCACCAATCAGCACGGCATCGGTACGATTCTCACGCAGCTTCCTTGTCTGGTCACTGCCTGCTATGCCACTCTCCGATACCATAATCTTATCCTGTGGAATTTTGTCCCTCAGCCGTATCGATGTCGTGATATCTACTGAAAAATCTTTAAGATTTCGGTTGTTAATACCAATGATTCTGGCACCGCTTCGTACCGCCCTATCAACTTCTTCTTCATCATGCGCTTCCACCAGGGATGAAAGTCCAAGAGAATCAGCAATCAATCGATATTCCCTAAGCTCCTCTTCGGAAAGCAACGCACAGATCAGCAGGATGGCCGAAGCCCCCAGTACCTTCGCTTCGTAGATCTGATAAGGGTCCACGGTAAAATCTTTTCGCAGAACCGGTATTGCCACTTCCTTTGCAATCTCCTGCAGGTAAGTATCACTTCCAAGGAAATAATCCGGTTCCGTCAGTACAGAGATTGCAGCTGCGCCTGCCGCTTCGTATTCTTTTGCAATCGCAAGATAGGGAAAGTCGCCTGCTATGATCCCTTTGGAAGGAGAAGCTTTTTTCACTTCGCAGATAAATTCCAGTCTTCCGGTCTTCAGCGCCTTCTCAAAGGCAAAAGCGTTCACGACCGGCAGTTCTTTTGCTTTTTTCTTCATTTCTTCAAATGAAAGCTCCTCGCTCTTTTTAGCAACCCTGATCTTTGTCTTTTCTGTTATTTCCTGTAATATCATACTTATCTCCATTCCTGCGCTGTTTTGCACATATCAAGTCTGAACGAGCGGTGACGCACGAGGCACAAACCTGCCTGTGAAAGAATTATCCGTTTCTTTCACGTTCCCTTTCTCAGCACAAATGCTTTGTGTATTAATATAATCTGTCCTAAAATCTATTGGAAGCCTTTTTGAATTCTTCAAGCTTATCAGCCACCAGATGCGTATCGATCAATTCTGCAGCAAGTGCCACCCCATCCCGAAGGGAAGCTGCCTTCCCCCCAATATAAAGACCTGCTCCTGCATTCAGGAGTACTGCGTCTCTTTTGGGGCCTCTCACACCATTTAGAATATCAAGTGTAATCTGTGCATTTTCCTCCGGTGTCCCACCGACAAGATCTTCTTTTTTGCAGCGGGTAAGTCCAAGGTCTTCCGGTTTGATCTCGTAGTAAATGAAATCTCCGTCCTTAAATTCACAGACCGTCGTTGGAGCACTTAATGAGAATTCATCCAGCTTATCCTGTCCGTATACGACCATCCCCCGTTTTACACCAAGATTTGAAAGTACCTGTGCCAACGGTCTTACCAGTTCTTCTGAGAATACACCAAGAAGCTGCAAAGACGCTGCTGCCGGATTGGTCAGTGGTCCCAGAATGTTGAATACGGTACGGACACCAAGTTCCTTTCGAACAGGACCGACATATTTCATGGAAGAGTGATACTTTTGTGCAAAGAAGAAACAGATTCCCACTTCCTTTAACAGTTCAAGACATTGATCCGGTTCAAGTGCCACGTTCACCCCCAAAGCTTCCAATACATCTGCCGCACCGCTTTTTGAGGATGCTGCTCTGTTGCCATGTTTTGCGACTTTGACACCACCTGCTGCAAGCACCAGTGCAGATGTTGTTGATATATTAAAGGTCTTTGCACCGTCTCCGCCAGTTCCTACAATATCCATGAGTTCCATATCATGTTCCATGGTAAGTGCATGTTTTCTCATACCCTGTGCACAAGCGGTTACTTCTTCAATGGTCTCGCCCTTTGTGCCAAGTGCTGCTAAAAATGCTGCGATCTGAACCGAACTTGCCTGTCCGCTCATGATTTCATCCATAACAGCAAGTGCTTCTTCTGCTGTCAGATCCTTCTTCTCAATCAATCCTGCAATAGCTTCTTTAATCATGTTGCCTCCATTTCTTTTCGAACTTATATCCAGGGAATCCTATTGGTAAGTCTTACGGTTGCATTCTTACTGGTTATGTTTTAACTGGTTGTGTTTTTCTGGTTGTATTCTTACTGGTTGTATTCTTACTTGTTGTATTCTTACTTGTTGTGTTCTTACTTGTTGTGTTCTTGCCATCGTATTATTTGTATTTATTTCATAAAGTTTTCCAGAATCGTTTTTCCCTTAGGTGTCAGAATGGATTCCGGGTGAAACTGTAATCCGTAGACCGCTGCCGTTTTATGCTGTACCGCCATGATTTCGCCTGCTTTTGTTACAGCGGTTACAACCAGCTCCTTTGGAATTGTTGCTTCATCTGCTGCGAGGGAATGATATCGGGCTGCCAGGATCGTATCAGGAAGCCCTTCAAACACAACACTGTTATTCTGCAGCGTTACTTCTGACTGCTTACCGTGCATCAGTTGCTTTGCGTAAGTTACAGTCGCACCATAAGCTTCGCAGATCGCCTGATGTCCAAGGCACACACCAAGAATCGGTATGCTTCCTGCAAAGGCTTTCACGACATCAATACAGACTCCGGCATCGGAGGGCTTGCCCGGTCCGGGAGAAAGAATGATCTTTTCCGGCTGCATGGCTCTTATCTCTTCTATGGTACATTCATCGTTACGGATTACTTTTATATCAGGATTGATTTCACCGATCATCTGATAAAGGTTATAAGAAAAGCTATCATAATTATCTATTAGCAGCAGCATTATCAATTCCTCCTTCTGACTGTCTGATCGCGTCAACGACTGCACGAGCTTTGTTCACACATTCTGTGTATTCATTTTCCGGTACACTGTCTGCTACAATACCTGCTCCGGAACGGACAAATACTTTTCCATTCTTCTTATAAGCGATGCGGATGGCAATACAGGTGTCCATGTTTCCTGTAAAATCAATATAACCAATGGCTCCTCCATAGATACCACGCTTATTATCTTCCAGCTCATTGATGATTTCCATAGCACGGATCTTTGGTGCACCTGATAATGTTCCCGCCGGAAGGACAGCCGCAATGGCATCCAAGGCTGTCTTGTCTTCCCGAATGGTTCCCCGCACGGTTGAACCAATGTGCATAACATGAGAAAACCTCTCAATCGACATATACTTCTCAACCTCTACCGTACCAAATTTTGAAATCTTACCAAGATCGTTTCTGCCAAGATCAACCAGCATGTTATGTTCTGCCAGTTCTTTCGGATCTGCTAAAAGTTCTTCTTCCAGCTTTTTATCCTCTTCCTGCGTTTCTCCCCGTTTTCTGGTACCGGCAAGCGGGAAGGTATACAGTGTTTCGTCCGTAAGCTTTACCAGTGTCTCCGGGGAAGCTCCGGCGATCTCGATATCATCTCCAGAGAAGTAGAACATATAAGGGGACGGGTTGGTCGTTCGCAGAATCCGGTAGGTATCAAGAAGACTCCCCTCCGCTTCTGCTTCCAAACGGTTCGATAATACGACCTGAAAGATATCTCCTTCATAAATATAATGCCTGGCTTTTTCAACCATCTCACAGAATTCTTCCTTTTGGAACAGATTCTTAAAATCGCTTTTCAACGTGAGTGGTTGATTTTTAACGGGTTCACCATGTCGGATCAAGGCTTCGATCCTGTCCAGTTCTTCGACCGCTTTGTTGTAGTTCTCATCCGGATTATCAAGCTTGATGTTTACCATAAGGAAAATCTTCTGTTTCAGATTATCAAAAGCGATCACTTTGTCAAACAGCATCAGGTCAAGATCCTTAAATCCTTCTTCGTCCTTAGCATCCAGTTTTAAGGATGGTTCACTGTATTTAATAAAATCATAGGCAAAGTATCCGACCAGCCCACCGGTAAAAGGTGGTAATTCTTTGAACTTCGGACTTTTGTTTTCTTCGATTACCTGCTCAATGTATTCGCTTGGATTTTTGGCATCAATTGTGATTTTTGTACCTTCTCCTGCCTGAATACTCATCTTTCCATCCATGCAGGTGATTCCCATCTGTGGGTTATACCCGAGAAATGTATAGCGGCCCCACTTTGTCGTATCTTCAAGACTCTCCAGCATATAGCAGTGATGACTGACACGTTTTAAGATTTTTAAGACTTCAATCGGAGTTCTTATGTCTGAGTATATACTCCGGTAGACCGGAACGGTTTTATAGGATTTTGAAAGTTTTTTAATTTCTTCCAGGGATGGTCTGTTCATTGCGTTGTCTCCTTCTCAAAGATTATTCTGTTTGTTCTGCTTTCATAATCTGCATTCCTGTCATGCCGGAGTGTAAAATAAATCAGATCTGCTTTTACACATTTTTATATAACAAAAAATCCGCCCACGACAAATAATTTGTCAAGGACGGATACTATACATGATCCGCGGTGCCACCTTGCTTTGAGGAGTCCCTCACTCTCGATAGAATACTAACATATTCCCGGCAATTTACGCTTGCCTAACGTCGCAGAATACTCAGCTAATGCCTTTGACTACGCCCTCGGTGGTCCATTTAGTATACTGCGTTCTGTCGGTTCTCAGCGCTCCGACTCTCTGTAAGTGCACGACATACTGTTATCTCCACGTCTACGGTTTGATGGTCGTATTAAATTTTTTACATTTTAGCACGGAACAAAACAGTTGTCAAGAACGAAAATATCGACAAAAACATTTTTTTCCATCTTGACTTTTGTTTGTTTATTTTTTATAATGCAAAGAAAAAACATGTGCGTATAATGGATCAGCACGAAACTTTATGTTTCGTGCTGTTTTTTTATCGTCAAAAAGGAGCCTTCCCATGGATTATGTAATGAAGTTACCGCAAAACAAAAAAGAATTTATCATCTTTATGACCATTGTATCTATTCTGTCTGTTAACATCATCGCCCCCCTGATTACCTGTTTTGAGCTTGAGTTTTGCCTCGCTGTCTGGCTCGATACCCTGAAAGTGATTCCTTTTCTCTGGCTTGCAGTCATACTTTTGGTATTAATAACACATAAACCTGCAGAATACCTCGCCTCACTTTATACAAAAAATGGAGACAGTTTCTCTGCCTGCGTGTTGATCAACATACTTTTTAATGTGTTGCTGATGTCCTGTGCCTTAACTGTCATTGGTACATGGATCGGTACCAGGCAGATCAGTTTGGAACCGTTTCGTCTTTTCTTTTACAAATGGCCACGTAATTTTTCAATATCTTTTTTCGTCGAAGCCTGCATAGCCCAGCCATTTGCCCGCTATGTAATATTTCAGTTACACGTAAGACAAAAATCATCTATTGAAACATGACCTATGCTTCCAGTTCAATTTCCAATTCTAAGATATCCGGTTGCAGTTGTATGTATCTTACGCAAATGAAATTCGATCTGTATGTAAAATATACTTGACATATAGTCATATTAATTATACACTTTGATTATATTATTTTACATATGGAGGTATCGATTATGTCGTATCAGGAAAAACAAAAACTTGTCAGTGTTCTTTCAGGTCTTCTTTTGCTTATTATTTATTCTTACACCGTGTTCACAAGATACAGAAGCGGATCGCTTGATCTTTATGATTTACATGCATTGTCGGTGATAATTTCTATTTTTATTGGAATTGGTATTGTTACTATAATTCTGATTCAGATTCTTTTTCATATCCTGCTCTCCATCTCAATCGCAATAAAGAACAGGGAAGCAAGCTCGGAAAGAATCGAAAAGACACTGCAGAACACGATGGTCGAAGATGAGATGGGGCGGTTCATAGACCTTAAGTCAAGCCGGATATTCAGCATTTTCTTTAGTTTTGGCTTTCTTATATCACTTATTACCCTGATTATTAATTTACCGCCGTCGGTCATGCTCAACATTTTATTTCTTTCCTTTTTATCCGGAAGTATTGCCGAAGGACTCATGAGCATTCATTATTATAAGTCGGGGATTAAAGCATGAAAAAAATAATTGAAATCACAAATAACATAAGAACTCTGCGTTTCTTTGCCAATGAGATGTCACAGCAGGAGCTTGCAGAGAAAGTCGGCGTCTCCAGGCAGACCATTCTTGCCGTTGAAGCAGGAAAGTATTCACCTTCTCTGGAATTAGCATTTCTGATTGCAGATGCTTTTCAGGTACCACTGACGGAAGTCTTCCATTATGAACGAAAGGACGGATAACATGAGAACATTAATCCTTGTCAGCTCCTATCATCACAAGAATACAGAAAAAGTGGCAAAGCATATAGCAACCATACTTAATGCCAGGATTCAATCTCCTTCCGAGACAAATGTCATGGATCTGTCTATGTATGATCTGATTGGGTTTGGTTCCGGCATTTACTCGGCAATGCATCATCCGGAGCTTCTTGACTTAGCCGGCAGATTACCGTCAGCTGCAGGATCCAACGTATTTCTTTTTTCAACGGATGGAATGCCCAGAGCCTTTGTGAAAAGTGAAAAGACCTTGCAGGATAAGATGAAAAAAGACCATGAAGCACTGCGCTTCCTGTTACAGGAAAAGGGCTGCCTCATTCAGGGCGAATTCCAGTGCCCCGGCTATAATACGAACAGCTTTCTGCGCTTCTTTCATGGACTGAACAAAGGCCGTCCGAATGAAGAGGACTTAAAAAAGGCAGCTGCCTTTGCAACTGCCTTAAAAGAACAATGATTTGATCTCAGGAAAGCTTCTCCAGGAATCCGACCAGCCAACGGCTCAGTTGTTCTGAGGCCTGATTTGCTATTGCCAGAACGCGCTCATGAGAATGTTTCATTTTCTGAATACCGGTAGCCATGTTGGTGATACATCCAATGCCAAGCACTTTCATACCAAGATAATTTGCTGCCATGGTCTCCGGTACGGTAGACATACCGACTGCATCTGCACCCATAGTGTGAAGCATCCTGATTTCTGCTACTGTTTCAAAGCATGGTCCCATAAAACTTGCATAAACACCCTCCTGGTACGGGATCCCCAGATCGGCAGCTGCTTTTTTTGCGATTTCTAACAGTTCAAGAGAATAGGGTTCCGACATGTCCGGGAATCTTGGGCCAAAACGCTCGTCATTTACACCTATCATTGGATTCGACGGCATAAAGTTTATATAATCATTGAGCAGCATAAGATCGCCGGGTTCAAAGGTCTTGTTGATTCCTCCGCAGGCATTTGTAACAATCAGAGTCTCGATTCCGAACTTTTTCATAACAAAAACCGGATAGGCAACTTCCTTCATGGAATACCCCTCGTAAAAATGAAACCTTCCCATCATCAACAGAACCTCGACCCCATTAACTTTTCCAAAAGCAAGACATCCTTTGTGCCCTTCCACCGTAGAAACCGGAAAATTCGGAATCTCGCTGTAACTTATCTCTTCCAGCCCTTCCATGGCATCAACGATTCCACCAAGCCCAGACCCAAGTATCATGGCGATTTTTGGGCGGTGTGTCGTCTTATTGTTGATAGCCAAAACAGATTCCATAACACTGTCATAATAATCTTTCATCTTATTTCCTCCATTCTTACGAAAAATTAATTACGTAATTTTTCTGCATTATTTTTTATGTTATAATTTATAACGCTGTAATTAATTACGCTTTCTTTATTACGCCATATATTTTTGCTTTCTATATTACGCCATTTTAATAAATTATCTTTATTACGTTATTATCACAAATTCATTTACTTAACTTTTATTGCAAATAATTCTTCCCTTTATAGGAATTGCATTTCCCTCCAGTCAAAATAACCAAATCTGTTATCAGTGATTTCCCTTCCTCTGAACCAACGAAGAATTACATCTCTGATTCCCATCGAACGGTATCGCCTGAACTTTTCATCTCTGATTTCCATCGAACGGTATCGACTGAACATTTTATCTCTGATTTCCATCGAAAGAAACCAACAAAATTTCCACCAACAGGCTTTCTGTGTCCAACCAAATAATCCATCCTGCATCAGTGTACCATACTGCGTATGCAAGTTCAATTTATCATAGTATAAATATCCGGCTGCAGGACTGCTTTTTGTACAATCTTTGCTTGCACACAGCTTTCACTTTCATTATACTGGAAAATAAATCAAACTTGGCTGTCATTACGAAAGGATTCTTTATGGAAAAAATATATTATGTAAAACAAACTCAGGATGAACTAAAGCTGGAAGAAGTAAAATCCTTGCTTTCGCAGGCTTATTGGGCAAATAAGCGCTCAGAAGAAACCATCAAAAAAAGCATAGAAAACTCACTCTGCTATGGCGCTTTTCTAAATGAAAACGATAAACTTATAGGCTTTGCCCGTATCATCACTGATTTTGCTACGACCTTCTATCTTTGCGATGTCATTGTTGACGAAGCGTATCGCGGACTTGGGGCCGGAAGAGCCCTTATGGAACTTATTATGTCAGATGAAAGCTTTCAATCCATGCGCGGTATGCTCCTGACAGAAACCGCCAGTGGTCTGTATGAGAAATTTGGCTTCAAGTACAAAGATGGTCTGTATATGGGAAGATGATTGTATTTCTTCATGAAAACAGGTTAAATGCGATACTAACTTCCAGTTCTATCTGAACCTGCATAAATGCAGGAGTAAATTCTGATTTTTCACTTAACTTTTTGTATCAGATAAGCTATAATAGCTTAAAAGTTCGTTCGTTTTCCAGCTTTTTATATGCAAAACAAGCAACTGGGGTTCTGTTTGCGAGACTTAATTCCACCTGCTGTCATGTTTTCGTATGAACTGGAATTCTGTCTGTGCTTTTACATTTTAGTGTTTGAGTAGTGCTGGTTTCAGCACTACATCATCAGGAAGTATTTCCTGTAATGACAGTGCTTGGTGTAGCCTGTTATTTAGAAGCAGCAGGGACAGCTTATATGGCGTACAGCCATTCAGGCTGTCCCTTGCTGTACTATTGATATGATTCATCAGCAGAGTGATGTCATCCTGAGTATATCTATCAAATGAACTTCCTTTGGAAATGATGTATCTTATATATTCATGGTTCTTTTCTATCATCCCTTTTTGCCACGCACAATTCGGATCACAGTAGTATATCCTTGTTTTTATCTCTCCCCATCTGTCACACTCCAGTGCCCCTGTATTCAGGAATTCTGATCCATTGTCGGTCAGTATGACTCCGAACATTTTTCTGAAGTTTTTAATTCCTACTGCATCTGAAAGATTGTTTAGAGCCTCTTGCACACATTCCTGCGTTTTTTCTTTTATAAGCATGGCAGTCATCAGTGAGCAGTTACGAAAGAAAAGGGTCAGAAGCACTTTGCCGCCTTTTTGTCCTTCGACAGTATCCATTTCAACGACTTTTGTGTCTGGTTCTTTCTGCAACAGTTTTAGGAAATCATCATAGCTACGATCAAGCTTTTCAGCCCTGTCCACAGAAGGACTGGCAGCTCCTTTTGATTTCCGCGCTTTGTACTTGACTTTCCGCGGAAGATCTATGTTTCTTACCGTAAATACATTCTTATCGATATATTCATAAAGTGTTCTTCTTGAACATGGAAGATCCTTTCCGTGACTTGCATAAATATGGGCAATCGACTGACCTTTTCTTATCAGCGGAGAGATCATCTGATCCATCATCTGCATGTCCTCCGGTGTTTGATTCAGTCCTTCCCTTGACGATACGAGCAGCTCGTGATAACAATCATCCGCATATTTTGCCACGTATATATAACGGTAATAACGGCAGCCAATAAGACTGGGACACCCATTGCATACATAAGGAGGATGTTTTAATCTTCCACAGATCTTAGGCGTATAATCAGGACAGTTACGTCTGCAGTCATGGCACTCATGGCATTCGATATAGGATTTACAGTCAGCGCAGACATGTTTTCTGTGACATTCATTCCGCAGAGAACACTGTGGCATCCTGTTCGGATCTCTCCATTGCTTGATTGTACGGTGCCTTCTTACTTCTTTTGAGATGGTGGAAGGATCTTTCCCAACCAATCTCCCTATTTCAGTAAAGTTTCTGTTTTCGTTCAGTCCTCTTTCAATGAAGGTACGTTGTTCATAAGTAAGGTGTTTATTAAAGTTATTCAAAGGTTCCTCTTTTCCGCACAGGCAGATAAACCTAACGGTATTATAGAGGAAATATGAGGATGTGTGCAGTAGTTACTTCCAGCTTTTATATAAACCTGAGTTAACTGGAAGTTAGTCTTGCAAACTGGAATTTAAAATTTCATTTTAGTCTTCATGAAAACATCTCCCCTCTCTAACGAATTTCAAAAAACATTTACTATTCATTCCCATCTATGGTATAATGTTCCGTAAATTGGAATTTGTAAGGGATGCAAGACCGATTGTAAACAGAATAAAAATAAAAGGTGGAATGAGTAGAAAATGGAAGAAAATAATGCGGAAATAAAAGAAAATGAGGAATCCGTTACCAGTAAAGCAACCATGCCGATAGAAAACGCGGAAGACAGTGAAGCCACAGCAATACAAAATAAAATGGAGTCAGACCTGATAAAATCAGAGGAGAACAGCGAAGTTGCTTTCGAACAGCGTACTACAGAAGAAACCCTAAAAGAGAACAAAAAGATCTCATCCCGTTCGAAAAAATGGATCGCTGGATTACTTACCGGTTTAATTATCATAGCTGTTGCAGTTATCTACTTTGTAAGTCAGACAGCCTGGGCCATGGAAAGAAAAGTCGGCAGTGCGCTGAAAAACACTTTTCCTATTGACAAGATAAGCTCTATTAATGACCTGAGCGCTATTTTTCAGGATGGTACTTCTTCACTCTCTGCTGACCTTGCGACCAGTGATATGTCGATCCACATGGATTATTCGATTGATAATCCTTCCTGTCAGTATTATCTTTATGGTGTTATAAACTACAATAACATTCAGTTGAGTCTTGAAACAGCCTTAGACGATAAGGAAGCCAAAATAAGAATACCCGAGCTTACAGATAAGACACTTGTTTATAACTATGTAGATGAAAAAACCGGATACATTGTTGATATCCTTGAGAGCTTGGGAACTTCGACAAAGGCACTTGACGAAACTTTCTCCATGATAACCACAGGACAGTATAAAGATGATCAGGGAAGTGAACTTGCAGAAGATATCGAGGAACTCGAATGCGATTACGAAGTCACGAAAGCAGAAGAGCTTGAATGTATGGTAAATGGCAAAAGTCAAATGTGCAAAGGTTACACATTTCTTATAAAAGAAGAAGATTATCTTGCTATTTACAAGACTTATATGAGTGCCTACTTAAGTAAAATGGAGAATTATACATCAGATGAGCTTGCAATTGATGAACTGTTTAGCGAAACACCCGGTGATCTGAATGCGACCTTTTACCTTTACAAGAATGAAATTGTGAAGATTCTCGTTGCCTTTGACAAGATCAGTGTTGATCTTGAACTTCTTGGTGGATCCGAGCCTACGGAGAATATGAAAATGACCGTGCACGGTGAAGAGCAGGATACAGTCCTTGAAAAAAAGGGAGAAGTATCCGGGACAGTGCTGTCATCTGCATACTATCTTGATGATGAAAAAATTTTAACGACAGAATATGATAAAAGTGATAAAAGTTTCTCTGCTGCCATATATTCTGAGAACGCTCTTGCCGCTTCACTGGATGGAACCTGGGATATGACCGAGAATGATCTGACAATTAATCTGGAGAATATTACTTTAGCAGATTCTGACATCGCGGCTTCTTTTTCTCTTTCTTTGAACGGTGATTCCTTTGTAAAAGAAATGCCGTCAGATGCTGAAATCTTTGATCTTGATAAAGCATCCGAGGAAGACTGGAACGTTCTTTATGAAGAAATCATGACTTTCATAATGCAATCCGTGTCCTATTAATCGAATGGACTAACTCTTAAGCTTTACTGTAAAAAGAAAAGACAAACGCAGCAACTCTTTAAAAAGAGTAAATCAGGCTATTCATCCTGCTGCGTTTGTCTTTTTTTATCGGTCTGACGTCATCAGCCGTACGGTTACTTCCGCGATTTTGCATAACTCATTAACAGAGGTATATTCCTTTACCGAGTGACACTGGTTCATCGCGGTTGCAAGCACGATACCCCGAAACCCATAGGTCGCCAGTACATTGTTATCGCTGCCGCCAAAAGTCTCGATCATGCGGCATGGTAAATCAAGCTGTCCACACGCTTCTTCAAATCTTTTTACGACCGGGTCATCGATTGGGGTTTCATATGCCTTACATCCTATTGTGACGGTAAACTCAAGTCCAGCTTTGTATTCCTTTGCAAAACGTTCGAAAACAGCTTTTGTCTTTTCTGTCTCCCGAACCGCTTTTTCATGATCGTAGCTTCGCACTTCTCCTTTGATACTACAGCTTTCCGGTACAATGTTCGACATCAGACCACCATGAATGATACCAATGTTCTGTGTTGTCTCTTCATCAATATGTCCGAGCTTTAATTCACTGATGGCTTTGGCTGCAACGGCTATGGCGTGTACACCTTCCTCCGGTGCAAAGCCGGCATGTGCTGCTTTTCCTTTGATCTGTATTTCCATGGCAAGAATGCTGGGTGCTTTATAGGCTGCCATTCCGACCGGACCGGTCAGATCAAGCGTGTATCCTTCTTTTGATTTCAGCCAGGAGTAATCAAAATGCGCAATTCCCTTCGAATAGACTTCTTCTGCTGTAGTGAACAAGACCTCAATCGGACGATGCGCAAGATTATTTTCCTGTACCACTCGTAACGCTTCAAGAATGGCTGTAATTCCTGCAAAATCATCTGCTCCAAGAACTGTATTTCCTTTTGACGTTATCGTTCCGTCTTCTGCAATGACTGCCGTTTTCCCCCTGGCTGGTTCCACCGTATCCATGTGGACACAAAAAAGTATCGGCTCCAGTTCTTTTGTCCCCTTCAGGAATCCATATATATTTCCGCAAGACCCATGATTCTTTCTTCCCGCTTCATCTTCTCTGATTTCGAACCCAAGTGCCCTCAGCTGTTCTTTCACATAAGTCCCCACTTCCATCTCCTCAAAGGAAGGGCTGTCCATGGCTACCAGCTGAACAAACTCTGTTACTAATCGATCTTTGTTGACCAATGTTGTCACCTCTCATTTCCTGTACTTGCACGAATCATCTTTCTCTGATCTTCCTGTTCTTGCTGTTCTTGCTGTTCTTGCTGTTCTTGCTGTTCTTGCTGTTCTTGCTGTTCTTGCTGTTCTTGCTATTCTTCCTGTTCTGCAGTTCTTTCTGTTATTCTTCGATTGCTATATAGGCTTTGATCAAGGCAAAGGTTGCCATAAGCCCTTTCATATGCGTGCGTTCTGTTCCGTGTGAAGCATGAACCCCCTGACCAATCAAGGCTCCCCGGATATCATTGCCACCTTTTAGCGCTGCCGATACATCCGAACCATAATGCGGGAAGATATCGACTGTATACGGTATGTTGTTATCCTTTGCAAGCGTAATCAGCTTTGTTGTCATATCATAGTCATAAGGTCCATGGCTGTCTTTCGCACAGATTGAAACTGAATATTCATTGCCATTCAAGTCATCCCCGACGGATCCCATATCAACAGCAAGAAGTTCCGTCACATTCTCCGGAATAAAGCTTGCCCCATATCCCACTTCTTCGTAATTGGTAATCATGATCTTCAACGTAGATTCCGGGGTCAGTTTTCTATCCGCTATCTCCTTTAAGAGAGTAAATAATACTGCGACCGAGGCCTTGTCATCCAAATGTCTTGAATTAATAAATCCACTTTCCGTCGCACGGTACATGGCATCAAAACTGATGTAGTCGCCGCTGTTAATGCCAAGAGCAAGAACCTCTTCCTTACTTTTTACTTCTTCGTCCAGGCGAATCAGCATATTCTTTTCTGTCCGTTCAAGTGTTCTGGCATCATCATAGCTGTGTACTGCCGGGCTTTTCGTAAGAATTGTTCCGGTAAAGACTTGATTTTCTCTGGTATGTATCTTACAGTAGGTACCCTCTACACTCTGAAGCGTGAATCCTCCTACACTGGAAAACAGCAGGTTACCGTTAGAATCTATGGAGCGGACCATAGCACCCAATGTATCTGCATGTGCCAGCAACCCGATTGCTTCATTATTCTTCCCTGGTACTGTGACGATTAGACCGCCTTTTTTATTAAAGTTGCATTCAAACCCAAAGCCTTCTGCTTCTTTTTGCAGATATTCCATGATCTTTTTAGTAAAGCCGGAAGGGCTTGGTATGTTGACCAATGCTTCCAGTATTTTTAACAAATAATCCTTTTTGTTTTCCATTGTATAAAAAATCTCCTTTGCTTTTCTGTCTATATGCATTTTACAGGCATCTAAATCATCCTTAGCCATATTATGCAAAATATAAAAAACATTATACTCGTATTCTTTTGCAAAATCCATAGAGAGTTCTTGTTTATATCAGAACAAACTCCCGAATAAAACTCATATTATGCTGTTCATATTTTATTCACATATTACTCACGCTTAGTTCATGATTCCTACAACAGTTTTTATCATACTGTTTTATGATAGGGTCATTAAATACACAAAGAACGCAATTTAATTATGCCTGAATCACAAAAAACAAGTATAGCCGCGTAATGCTTAAATAAAGCATACCGGCATACAAGTAAGGAGAATACTATGCGTAAAAAGAAACAGATCTTTGGAATCGTAACTGCTGCACTTATTATGACAACGATGTTTACCTCTACCGTTGGCCTATCTGTTAAAGCAGCAACAGACAGCAGTGAAACGAGTTCAACAGCAGAAAATCTTACAGAGGGAAACTGGGTCTACAGCATTTCCGCCTCTGAGTCCAGTGGTGGAATGGGTGGTGATGCCCCAGGCGGAGGTGGTTCCGGCACCGATATAGGTACACCACCTGATGGTACCAATATGCCTGATGGCAATGCAACTTCTGGCGATTCTGCTTCCGGAGAAGCTTCTGACAGCAGTACTTCTGCCGACAATAACACTTTGTCTGCGCCTACTGATATGCAGTCTCCCTCTGATACACAAAGCACAGATGGTATGACCTTTCCAGGCGGAACCGGTTCAAGCGAAAGCACTGCCACCATACTTTGGGGTACCGGTGCTGAAAAAAGTGGTAACATTGTAATGATCCCGGCAGAAATCGGTGGGTACCAGGTAACTGTGCTTGGAAATGGTGCACAGAACATCTCATCCAATAACAAGAACTCCAATACTTTTGTTCTAATTCCTGAAGGTGTTACTACCTTAAGCAACCGCATGATCTATGATTATAACTCAACCATAGGCTGGAGCATTCCTTCCACGGTTACTTCCATCGTCGATGGTGCATTCCTATCCTGTTCCGGTATTTTCTATGGGGAATCAGATTCCGCGGCAGAAACGTATGCAGCCTCTGATTCTACACGAACATTCACGACCTACGAAGACGATAAAAGCACTACTTTTACAGCAACAGTTGGCGAGAATGGTTATATGCAGCCAAACGGAACCTATTATCTTCCTTCTGCAATGCTTGATGGAGAACACTCTATCACGTTTACAATCGTAGCAGATTATCAGTATAAAATTGCTGAGTTAATCATCGATGGAACCGTGATTGCAGAAGCATCCGGACAGAGCAGCTTCGATTATGATTATACGTTTACAACCGAATCTTCTTCTGTTTCTGTAACCTTTGAAGAAGATTCTTCGGATACTAGAGATCCGGATGAAATTTCTGGTACCTATGTATACGATGCTCCAAAGATCGATTCTGCTGCCGTTACAGATGCAATCGATCTGACGGATGAATCCCTGTATGAATATGAAGGCGTAAACACGGGTTCCACTGCCAAATACTATAATTCTATGGGAATTTCAACCGGTGAATACTATTCTGCTGACGGAAAACTATATGAAATGGTGTATTCCTCACAGTCAAAAGATACACCCGAATACTATTCAAAAGCAGAAGTTATTAATGGTCTGTACGAAACAGAAGGCTATGTATATGGCAAGGATTATGATTTGATACGTCTTTATAATTATTATGAAAATGTATCTTCTGGTCCTTCCCAGGGCGAAGTCGCTTTATATTGTACATATCTTTATAAAGAAATAGAAGAATCAGAGGTTACCGGCAATACCATTGAGAATGGGTCCACGAACACTGCTTCAATCTTTGCACAGGCTGGTTCAGACTTGACTATTTCTGATTTCACCACTTACTGTTATACAAGCAGTTCCGGTCCTTCTGAAGCCGGAAACTTTTATGGTCTTGGTTCCTCCATACTGATCGATGGTGGTGACTCTGTCTCAGCAGCAACAAAATTTATTAATACAACGACTGCAATTCTCAAATTGATCAATCCGCAGATTCTTGGAACTGTCAATTCTATTTATGCTGCAGCAAATGGCGTTGGTTATATTGAAGGGGGGAATATCTTCTCCTGTACTTCGGGCGGACATGGCCCATATGTTTCTTGTGGTGGCCAGTTATTACTGAATACAGACAATACAAATCTTGTAACTGAAGATGGCTCCATAAACATTGATATCTCAAGCTTAACAGCAACTTCGCGACCTTCTAATAATCTGGGAACTATGGCACGTATTGATGACGATATGGAAGGTGTATTTGAAGAACACTCCGATGATACGACCGTTATTATAACCGGTGATGAATCCGGAACAGCACTGGCAACCGATACCGGCGGCGGTGTGATCGTAGCAAATCAAGTACTGACAAAGACATATGGCCTTCGTTGTGCCGGGGTATATTCCATTGGTTCAAATGAAAGCTGGGTATACTGCTTTAATTCAAACTTGAATTCCTATCTTGATGCGGCTCTGACGTCAGCGACCGGTGGTTATATCTTTGCTTACAACTGTGATATGACTGGTGTTATGGGTATCAAGACGCGCGCCGGTGGAGATGCTTCTTCTGATGAAACCGGTGTATATGTATACAACAGCCGTGTTTCTGCATATTATGATACAGCTGAAATGGAAAGCGTCTATGATGTAGCTACACCGGATGCGTGGGATGACAGCATCCTGGATGAAATATCAAATCGCGGTGCGACTTCTATATCTCAGTTAAATATCTTTCTGGATAAGGCCAACAGCCCTTCCTTCCTTGAAGACTCTCTTGATTGGTGGTTTACTGACAAATCCAAGACTCCTGGTTACTCAGGCGGAAATAAATTTGCTGTTATCTATGTGGAAAACTCATCCACTCCAATATATGTTGACAGTTCACAGCTGATTAATAAGAACTATGCAGAGTATGGTGATGTTTCACAGCTCGAAGATGGACAGACTCCCGCAGACAACCTGCTTCTTTCTGTAGAAGGTGCCGGAAGTGCTTCCATATACTTTACAAATGAGAACAGCAGTACTTCGTGGGATTTAACAGAAGAAGAAAGCGGTTCCTGCGAACTGATCGGCGATTTTTACCTTGGTGCTTATTCTGAAAGTGGTGGTGATGCCAACATTGGTACCGGTGCAAACTCTTTACAGGCAACCTTCACTAATTCTGAATGGACTGGTACCATTCTTTACGGCGATGATGAAATGACAGGCTCCGCAGACCTTACCTTTGATGCCGATTCAACCTGGACAGTTACCTCCGATACTACATTGAACACGTTAGAACTTACCGCTATGGATCAGGTCATTTCTGACTCTGCTGTAACAATTACCTATGCATCATCCAATTCCGTTACGGAGGGAACGTATGGTAATGTGACTTATGTTAAGTCAGTATCCTCTGATAATACAGCTACGGATGACTCTGCTTTCGATTCCTCAGCCGGAACAGACTCTGCCACCGATGCTTCAACTGACACCTTGACCAATGCTTCTTCCAGTTCCGATACGAGCTCATCTTTCCCCGTTGCTGCAGTCATCATTGTAGTTGTCGTATTAGTCGCTGTAACAGGCTACTTTGGTTTCATCCGAAATAAAAAGAAATAACTCTTTATTACTAAAACTTATATATAAGGACCGACTTCCATTACAGAAGTCGGTCCTTTTTAAAATCCCTGCCATAGATGCGTATTTCCTTTTTGCTTTCTATATAAACCGGGAGAACAACCTGTCATCTTCTGAAAGGTATGCGTAAAGTGCTGCCGGTTGTTATACCCAATGCTCACAGCAATATCCACGACAGGAAGACTGCTTGTTTCCAGCAGAAGCTTTGCTTTTTCGATACGCATTTCATTTACGCACAAAATCAGCGTTTTTCCTGTCTCTTCTTTGATCAGTCTCTGAAGATAGGCAGAAGAAGTTCCGACCTGCTCAGCAATCTGGCCAACCGAAATCTCTTCATCAAAATGTGCTTTCATATATTCCATCGCTCTGTTAACATATTTGCTCCTGTGTTCATTTCTATTCACCCTAACCAGCTGTCTTCCAAGTTCGATCAGCATCTGCGTAAGAAGAAGCTGCTGCATAATATAATGTTCTTTTAAATCCAATTCGGTCTGCATCTGGCCGTGAAGCCTTGTAATCACCATATGAAGATTCCGTACCGCATCAAACCCTGTCAAAAATCCATGCAGCGCATCCACAAGACTGATAAAAGAATCTGAAACAGAAAGAAGCTGCCATGTCATATCCTCTGCTTTTTGTACTGCCATTTCAAGATTCAATAGGCGGCATCTGTTGTTTTTTTCAATTTCCAGTTGATGCTTCACACCACTGTCAAGAAATATATACTCACCTTCTTTGAGTATGAGTTCCTGTTTTTCATTGGCTTTCCAAACCTTGATTTTACAAAATCCGTGAACGATATACATGATTTCAAGTTCTGTATGCGCATGTGGTTCCATTTCAAAAAAATCAAAATTCATGGCATAATATCTTTTTATTCGCAGCTGGAAGCTTCCTTCTCTGAGCTTTTGCAGGCTTTCACTTCGTGGATTCAAGATCATTCTATCTTGTTTTTTCATACTGCTTTCCTTCCAATCTCTACAATCTCTATTACGGCAACGTTTCTTCCTTACAGATATTTTTTTGCTGTTTATATTTTATATCATAATAGTTTACATTTCGAAAAAGACATTCGAAAAGATTCCACACGTCAAATTTCTTATATTATAATATATTATGTTGTCTAAGTACACTGATTGGAAATATTATTTTTTTGAGGAGGATAGGATTTATGTCATTTAAAATTGCTTTTATCGGAGCTGGAAGTGTCGGTTTTACCAGAACTTTATTTTCTGACCTGATGACGGTGCCGGAATTCCATGATATCGAAGTATCCTTTACTGATATCAACCAACATAATCTCGAAATGGTTACACAACTTTGCCAGCGGGATCTGAAGGAGAACGGGATCAATATCACAATTCACCCAACGCTCGACCGCAGGGAAGCCTTCAGGAATGCCCGTTATATTATCAACTGTGTACGAATCGGAATGTTGGAAGGCTTTGAAACCGACGTGGAGATTCCTTTAAAATACGGCATTGACCAGTGTGTCGGCGATACTTTATGTGCTGGTGGCATTATGTACGGTCAGCGTGGGATTGCAGCCATTCTTGATTTCTGCCGTGACATTCGGGAGGTTGCAGAACCTGGCGCTATCATGCTCAACTACTCCAATCCAAATGCCATGATGACATGGGCCGCAAATAAATACGGTAACGTTAAAACTCTTGGTCTCTGCCATGGCGTACAGGGCGGCCATCACCAGATTGCAAAAGCTTTGGGCTATGCGCAGGATGAAGTGGACATCATCTGTGCCGGAATCAATCACCAGACCTGGTACATCTCTGTAAAACACAATGGAGAGGATCTTCTTCCAAAAATCCTGCCGGCTTATCTGGCTGACGAAGAACTCTCGAAAACAGAAAAGGTCAGAATCGATGTATTAAAGAATTTTGGGTATTACTCCACAGAATCCAACGGACACCTCTCAGAGTACGTTGCCTGGTACAGAAAGCGTCCGGACGAGGTAGAAAAATGGATCGATCTTGGCGTATGGATCAACGGTGAGACCGGTGGTTATCTCCGTGTCTGCCGGGAAGGCCGTAACTGGTTCGAAGATGATTTCCCGAACTGGATGAAAGAACCGGCGAAGGAATATATACCGGAAAAGAGAAGCCGTGAACATGGTTCCTATATCATCGAAGGACTGGAGACCGGCCGCGTATACCGCGGGCATTTCAATGTCATGAACGAAGGCTGTATCACGAACCTTCCTTACGAAAGTGTAGTCGAAGTGCCGGGCTACATTGATGCCAATGGAATTAATATTCCTAAAGTAGGGGATCTTCCTCTTGCCTGTGCCGCTGTCTGCTCCCAGAGCATCTGGGTTCAGCGCCTTTCCGTGGAAGCTGCGGTCGCAGGTGACATTACGCTGCTTCGTCAGGCCATGCTTATGGATCCGCTTACCGGTGCCGTGTGCACTCCTGCAGAAATCTATCAGATGGTTGATGAAATGTTGATTGCAGGTGAGACCTGGCTACCACAGTATAAAGAAGAAATAGAAAAAGCAAAGGCACGCATGTCTTTAGGCAATCTCATCCCACCAAGAAATTACAAGGGAATCCGCGTACACGAAAAGACTGTGGAAGAAATGAGACAGAACAAGGAAGAAGCAAGAAAAAATGCTGCCGAAACCGATAAAGCAAAGGAACGTCCCTCTGCTGAGTAATCAAAACAATTCATGAAATCACCCCTGCCTGATTCACGCTAAAATCAAGGCAAGAAAAGGTAAGTATACAGGCCAGTGACGACCAAGAAAGGGTCATTAACTTAAAAAAAGGTCATCCACTCAGATATTCTGAAAGGATGGCCTTTTTTCGTATGTTTTTATTAACTAGATTGCTTTCTTCCATAATCCATGCAGATTACAGTATTCATAAGCTGCAATAGGTTTTGCTCCGCCAAGAGCAAACACAGCTTCTGGTTTCTCCCCAGGTGACAGGAATACATTCTGCATTCCCTGGTCTGTCTCAAGATAGATCCACTGGATAGAGTGTTCCGGTGTCATCGGATGTTCAACACTTCCGACAACTACAGTTACTTTATCACCATCAACAGTTACAACCGGTACATGTTTTTCCTGTGCTGCATCGGTTGTGTTCGGTACTAATTCAGTCATTAGATCGCCACAGCATGTGAGTGGAGCACCTGACTCATTCAAGAATGTTACAATATTACCGCAATGCTTACAAAGAAAAAACTTAGGATCTTTTTTCATTCCACAACCTCCTTATGTAATTAACAATTTGACTACATCTCTGTAAATGCTGACTTATCAAGTCCGCAAACTGGGCATGTCCAGTCGTCCGGAACATCTTCCCATGCTGTACCAGGTGCTACACCACTATCAGGATCACCTTTTGCCGGATCATAAACATAACCACAAGCACATTCATACTTTTTCATTGTAATCACCTCCGTATTTACTATAGTAAAAAAAAAGTAGCTTCCAGATTTTATAGTAACACAACTATGAATAGTATGCAAGTTAACTTTGTATTCATATACATTTCTACATCTTTCATGTACATTCTACATTTTATTGTTTATTCAAATCAAAATTTCTCTCTTTCAACGTGACTTTTATATAAAGAGCATGCACTATTGACGTGCCTGTCAGCCTTCGCTACAATGTATTGCAGAAGATCAATGAATCTGAATGTAAGAAATCACAAGAAATAGTAAATGGAGGTCTCTCATGACTATAGAAGAACAAGTTGTAAATCGTCTGATTGAAAAAGATTATCACATCGCCTTTGCAGAGTCCTGTACCGGTGGTCTGCTGACTGGCCGTATCGTTAATGTTCCAAGCGCTTCCAAAGTTCTGAACTGCAGCTTTATAACCTATGCCAATGAAGCAAAAATCAAGTATCTTTGTGTATCGGAAACCGACATTTCAAAATACGGTGTCGTAAGCGAGGAAATCGCAGCACAGATGGCCGTAGGAGTGGCAAAGGAAGCAAAAGCACAGGTTGGTATCGGTGTCACCGGAATTGCTGGACCGACCGGGGCGACCCCTCAAAAGCCAGTCGGTATGGTGTGCTTTGGTTTTTCTGTCCTTGGAAAAGTCACCACATTCACCTGTCACTTTGACCATATGCAACGCAACGAAGTACGCAATGCCTCTGTGGACTTTGCATTAACGAAGCTTCTGTCACTTTTATCATAGACGCAAAAAAAGTGGCTGCCAAAGGTCATTTTTCAAACCTGACAGCCACTTCATGAATTGTAACAAGGATTATAAGGACTGATTCAGATAATCATCCTGTTCTTTTGTAAGTACATCAATCTCTTTTCCAAGGAACTTAAGTTTTTTTGCTGCAACTTCCCGGTCAACTTCATAAGGAACTGCGATCAGCTTTTCTTTTAACTTTCCTTTGTTCTCAACCAGATATTTTGCACTCAATGCCTGTATGGCAAAGCTCATATCCATGATTTCTGCCGGATGACCATCCCCTGCTGCAAGATTGACAAGCCGTCCTTCTGCAAGTACGTGAACCCAGGTTCCGTTCGGCAGGCGGTATCCCATTATGTTCTTTCTCATTTCTTTTGTTTCAAGTGCAATCTTTCGAAGACATGCAACGTCTACCTCTACATCAAAATGACCAGCATTGCAAAGGATCGCACCTTCTTTCATGACCAGAAAGTCATCTTCTGTAATTACTTTGCTGCATCCGGTAACAGTAACAAAGAAATCACCGATCTTAGCTGCTTCGTTCATTGGCATTACCTCAAATCCATCCATTACAGCTTCAATCGCTCTGACTGGATCGATCTCCGTGACAATGACCTGTGCTCCGAGCCCTTTTGCTCTCATGGCAACACCTTTGCCACACCATCCGTACCCTGCAACGACGACCTGTTTCCCTGCAACGATGAGATTCGTTGTCCTGTTGATTCCATCCCACACAGACTGACCGGTTCCATAGCGATTATCAAAAAGATGCTTGCAATCCGCATCGTTTACCAGGACCATAGGGAACTCCAGTGCTCCTGCTTTATCCATTGCTTTCAAACGTATAATTCCTGTTGTAGTCTCTTCACATCCACCAATAACGTCCTGAATGAATTCTTTGAATTTTGTATGCAATGCGTGGATCAGATCTCCGCCATCATCAATGATAATGTTGCAGCGGTTCTCCAGTACATGATCGATATGACTTTCATACTCACTCGGAGTACATCCATACCAGGCGTGAACTTCAAGGCCTGCTTTCACAAGCGCTGCTGCGACATCATCCTGTGTTGATAAGGGATTACTGCCTGTAATATACATCTGAGCGCCGCCTGCTGCCAGTACCTTGCAAAGATAAGCGGTCTTTGCTTCCAGATGTACCGAAAGAGCGACCCGCAGTCCTTCAAAAGGCTTAGATGCACTGAACTCCTCTTCCAACATATGAAGAAGCGGACAGTTGCGCTTCACCCATTCTATTTTTTGTTCACCGGATTGTGCCAGCGCAATGTCTTTTATTTCACTTGCCATTGTATATCTCCTTTTCTAATTGAAAATCTATTCCCTATCGTTTCAAACCAAGTCTCTCTGCAATTTTATTCACAGAATAATAAACATGCTCTTGATCAATTGTTTTCAGCTCTTTTTTATCCATGAGAACAGCACCATCAATGATGACCGTATCAACATCGCCGCAGGTCGTAGAGTAAGCAAGTGCCGATATCAGGTTCGTCCTTGGCATAAAATGTTCTCGGTTGATATTCAGCACCGTCAGATCTGCTTTCATTCCCACCTTGATCTCACCAATCTCATCGCCAAGTCCAAGGGCTTTTGCGCCATTCTTTGTTGCCATGGCAAGAACTTCTTCTGCTGTAACAGCTTTTGCATCAAGGGTCGCGCCTTTATGAACCAGAGCGGCATGATTCATCTCATGGAACATACTAAGTGAGTTGTTGCTGGCCGGTCCATCCGTTCCAAGACACACATTGATGCCATGTGCCATCATCTTTGGTACCGGTGCAAAGCCATTGCCAAGCTTCATGTTGCTGACAGGGTTGGTAACAACACTTACCTTTTTCTCTGCCAGTATCTGCATATCATTTTCGGTCATCTGAACACAATGAGCCGCGATTGTTTTATTTTCAAATAATCCTGTCGAGTTAATAAATTCGGTCGGTGTACATTTTCTCGATGCCATCATATCATCGAATTCTTTCTTGCTTTCCGATAAATGTATATTAATCCCGCAATTAAGTTCTTTCGCCTGTTCTGCGATGAACTTCAAATAATCTTCTCCGCAGGTATAGGGTGCATGTGGTGCCAGCATAAAGCTCATTCGCTCATGATTCTTCCAGAGGTTCATGTCTTCCTTGGCTTCGTCGATCCTTCGGAGAGCTTCTTTATCATGACGGTCTTCACCGACAAGTCCTCTGCTGAGAACGGCACGGATTCCGGATGCATTGACCGCTCTTGAGGTCTGATTGATGAACATGTGCATATCACAGAAGCAGGTCGTTCCGCTTTTGATCATCTCAACGATTGCGAGCAGAGAACCCCAGTAGGTATCCTCTCCGGTCAGCTGGTCTTCCAGCGGAAGTATATGACGGAACAGCCAGTCATCAAAGCCAAGATCATCCGCACAGTTTCGGAACAATGTCATGTAGTTGTGTGCATGAGAATTGATCAGTCCGGGAATCAAAAGCCTGTTCTTTCCATCAATGGTCGTGGTCATCGTAAACCCAACCGGAATCTCATCAATTCCTGCAATCTTATTCTTGTTAACATAAATGCTGTGTGTTTCAACGGAATATCCTTCCCCGTCTTCTGCCGGCATGGCACATAAAATATCCTTGATATAAATACCCATATTGTTCCTCCATTCAAGATTAGTTTATATATCGCATCAGCCGGTCATTCCTTACTCTTGGGATTACCGGTCGATGTAAGTATCGTATTTCTTTGTTTCTTTTTCTTTCCTGCGATCCTCAAGATCTGCCACGATAGAATCGTAGGTCTCTTTGTCTAATTTAAATTTCATCCGGTAGATCACATAGCTTAATAAAATCGTAATCAGCGGAAGAATCAGCATGGCAGACTTCATCAGAGTCAGTCCCTGTGGTGTGGCTGCTTCTCCTTCTGAAAGAGAATTAATGCCGGACTGAATGAGTGTCCAGCCAACGATACCACTGGCAATGGCTCCGCCGATCTTATTAATAAAGGGCTGTATTGCAAAGGTTACACTTTCATTCCTTTTTCCCAGTTTCCATTCCCCATACTCTACAGTATCTGCCAGGAATACCAGCATAAGAAGCTGGATAAAAGCCTGACCAACGAACATCATGATTCCGGCGGTTCCAAGGAACAGCATGTTCATCGGCGAGAAGAAGAACAAAAGATAACCTGCCAGTATCAGGATAGAAGCCGCACTATAGAGCTGCTTTCTGGTATATTTCTTGCTAAAGAACGGAAAAATTATTAGTGCTGTGATCTGTGAAACACCAAGGATTACCGCAAAGGTGACATACATATTCTCATCACCATAGGCATACTTGAAAAAATAAACGCCAAAAGCTGCTGTTGTTTCATAGCCTATCATAAAAAGAGCCATACAGATACCGGTAAGCAACAGCTGATCGTTCTTAAAAAGAGCCTTGACCATACCTTTAATCGTGGTCTTCTCCGGTTTTTCCGTTGCGATTTTTGGTTCAATAACACCAAAGATCGTAATGCACTGACCAACGATCATAATAATTACAACGGCGGCAGCAAAGATAAAATAGCCTTTTTTCATACTGCCGAACTTTTCACCCAGTGCATCGGTGACCGGAATAATACTGCCGACTACTACAAACAGACCAATGTTGGCAAAAATTCGTGCAAATGCACCAATCTTCTCTCTGTCCTTCTGATTGTTTGAAAGGGAAGGCATCATGGACCAGTAGGAAATATCATTTACAGTAAAGGAGATGCCCCATAGCACATAAACAACACCAAATACAGCAATAAAGGCCGAACCGGTAAGTCCAAAATCTGTATAAAGAACTACGGTGAGCAGACCGCTTAACAACGCTCCAATGGTAATCCAAGGTTTATACTTGCCAAATCGACTGCTGGTGTTGTCAACGATAACTCCCATGAATGGATCGTTAGCCGCATCAAAAATACGTGCCAGCAAAATTATTGTTGTTATAGCCGCCAGTTGGGCATCCGTTACATTAACTACTTCTGTAATGTATACCATGAGATACATACTGACCAGAGAATATACCATGTCCCTTCCGATGGTTCCAAGTCCAAATGCATACTTATTGCGTTTTACAATATCCTTCTCCATAAGCCCCCCATATGTAGTTTATTTGTTTGCTTTACCCTCTCTTGTATAAATGTTCAAATGACTGATAATCCGGTATACCATTTTTATAGTTCAATGCTATCTCACCCAGGATCAATGGTCTCATATAGCAAAGAATGCTGTCTGTGACATCATTTCCTTCCTCGGTGATCCATGACTCCGGTATCTTTTTCTCGAAATTTGCCACATCCTCGATACAGGCACTTTCAAAAACGACCTGATACGGATCGTCGCATGTCCTCCTGCATACAGTCATCACGCCTGTACTCCCTGTAACGCCAAGTTCTACCGTCTTCTCCCCCAGTAAGAAAGCTTCCTCTACGTCAGTTGCTGATGAAATATGCGCCGCAGAACGCTGCAGAACATTAAGTTCAATACTTCTTACCTTACAGCCAATTCGCAGCTTAACAATATCCTCTAATGCTTTCCCTGTACCACTTAAAATCGCATGCCCGAATTTATCCGTTTTGGTTCCCTGTGCGGAGATATATTCATCATCTTCGTCTTTAATTCCCTCCGACACAGCAATTATAACATGTTTATGTTCCTTCAGTTTCTTCTTTACATCCGACACGAATTTTTCCGTCTCAAAGATTCGCTCCGGAAGATAAATTAGGTGTGGTGCCTGATTGTATTCATTTCTTGCCAGCGCTGCTGCTGCCGTAAGCCAGCCTGCATTCCGTCCCATGATCTCAACGATCACGACCGTCTGCATGTCATAAATCGATGTATCGTGCGCAATCTCGAGCATCGATGCGGCAATATACTTTGCTGCTGAGCCGTACCCCGGTGTATGATCAGTACATTTTAAATCATTATCGACGGTCTTTGGACAGCCGATTACTTTTACATCCATTCCCTTTTCCTTTGTATACGAGGAAAGCTTCATCACCGTATCCATGGAATCATTTCCGCCAATGTAAAAGAAATAAGATATGTCGTACTTTTTGAAAATCTCACATATTCTGTCATAGTCAGAAGAATCACTTTCTAATTCCGCCAGTTTGTACCTGCAGGAACCAAGAAACATGGATGGTGTAAATTTTAATTTCAAAAGCTTTTCCTGATCCATTTCAAATAACTCATTTAACGGTATCAGCGCGTCATTTAACACCCCCTGTATTCCATTCAGTGCACCATAGATCTTGTCGATCCCGGTACTTTGCACTGCTGCATTAATAATACCGGCTAAACTGGCATTAATTGCTGTTGTTGGGCCTCCCGACTGCGCCACCAGACAATTCTTTCCCATAGTCCCTCCTGATAGTATATTTACTCACATTATATATGAATTATTTGGAGAATACAAGCATTCGGATGAAGGGAACACATTCTTTCAAGAGAAAAATGTACTTTCACAATATCGTAAACTTTTCTTACCTTACATAAAAAAATCCCTGGGAATCACTGATTCCCAGGGACAAAATCCATAAAATTAGTTTTCTACAACAACACAGTTATCAAGAACGACCTGCATTGCCTTATCACAGAGCAGTGAATCTATAATTGCATCTTTTGTGTATGCAGTTTCCAGCTCCTCAATGGTCTCATAACTGTAGGTTCTCATCATCTCATCAGCACCTTCATTGTACTCATCATCGGTGATCTCCAGACCTTCTTTATCCGCGATGGCAAGAAGAACATCCTGGTATTTTAATGAGGTCTCACGATTGCTCGTAAGTTCTGCTGTAAAATCTTCCGTTGTCATTCCATACATATAGGTAAGAAATGTCTCAAGATCAACACCATAATAATTGGTAGCGTAGGACTCATAATAACTTGTGTAGTAATCTACGTATTCTGTAATATCTGCTGTGTGATCTGTAGTGATGGTAGAATTTGCAACGATCTGATCCAGAAGATCATTCTCTTTCTGAGATTCGATCGAGCTTGCTGCCTGCTCATTCAGATACTCTGTGTAATAATCCTGGTATGCTGCAAGAGTTGTATAATCTGTGTTTGATGCCACAACATCATCCGTGATCTCTTTCAGGGAGTTTACAGTCACATTGAATACAACATCCTGTCCGGCAAGTGTTGCTTCGGAATAATCTTCAGGGAATGTCAGATTCAGCGCTACAGTATCACCTACAGCCACACCGAGAAGCCCGTCATCAAATCCGTCAATAAACCTGCTTGCTCCTACGACCATATCATAATCGGTTGCTGATCCGTTATTAAATGCCACACCATCAAGAAGTCCTTCAAAGTCGATGTTCACAACATCATAAAGCTGTACGGTATTGTGACTTTCATCCGTTACATCCGTAGCATAATCTGCCAGTGAGTCATACATCTCTATTAATACGTCCTGATCTGTTACTGAAAGATCAAGTAATGTTACTTCCAGACCTTTGTACTCCCCAAGTACGACACCTGAATCATCAGCTGCGTCATCTGTCTTTCCGCAGGCTGTCAGTGTAAAAAGCATGCTTGCCAGCAATGCAAAAACAATAATTCTCCTCTTCATATCCAATCCTTCCTTCTATTCATTTCAATGGTTTTTTCACCTGATTTTTTCGTACACCAGATTTATAAATTCTATCATAAAATCAGCTAAAAGGAAAGCTTTTCTTCCCCGAGTTCACACAATTTTAATACTATTTGTCTTCCAGAAGCTGAATTACCAGAGATTTCAGATCTTTCGCCTGATATGGCTTGACCAGAAATGAATCTGCATGCAATCTGCTGCACAACAGCTTCGCTGCTTCTGCAGTCTGTGCCGACAGAAGCATGACCTTACCGGTGAATCCTGGTATTTCACGCATCCGCTGCAGCGTCTCTTCTCCGCTCATTCCCAGCATGTTCAGATCCAGTATGACCAGATCCGGTTGATTTCTTGTCAGGAATTTTATCGCCTGTTCTCCCGAAGTTACCACATTGACATGAAATTCGTCCTGTAGTATGTTCCTTGCCAGTACAAGACAGGAGGCATTATCATCAACGATCAGAATGTGCTTCATACAGAATCCTTTCTTTGCTTATCTGCGTAAAAGTTCTGTGTAAGCAAGCAGAAACGGTGCCACCCCTTTTGCATCGTTTTTTACGACAGGTTCCGACATATAATATTCAAAGGTACCGTCTCTTCTTGTATTATCTGCCGGTCCGAGACCTGCGACAAGACAGATACCGTCAAGGCTCATCTCCCCGGCTTCCGTTGACAGGTATTTGCTGCAGATTCCCTTAAATGCATCTTCCCCTTTTCGTGCTTCTGCTTCGTCTAAAAATCCCAAACGATTTCCTTTCATCAGAGCATAAGCCATAATAGATGAACCGCTGGTCTCCAGATAGTTTTCTTTTCTGTCACCCTTATCAACGACCTGATACCACATACCTGATTTGTCCTGATATTTTAAAAGCGATTGAATCAGATCAGTGAACACGCTGCTTAACGCGGTATATTCCTTCTCAAATCCTTCCTTCTGACATACCGACAGAGTGTCGACCAATGCCATTGTATACCAGCCCATTGCCCGCAGCCAGTAATTCTTTGATAAGCCCGTTGTTTTGTCGCTCCAAAAAACTTCTCTTGATGAGTCATAGCCATGATAATAAAGCCCGGTATTTTTATCTCTCATGAAAGAAGCTACATTGGCGAACTGAGAAAAGATATCCTGATATCCTTTTCTGTTACGGTATCTTGTTTCATATTCCATGTAAAAAGGCATACACATATAGAGTCCGTCAAGCCATACCTGATTCGGATAGATCAACTTGTGCCAGAAGTTACCTTCCTTTGTCCTTGGCTGTTCAACGATCTGCTGGTAGATAACATCAATTGCTTTCCTGTATTTTTCTTTTCCTGTCAGATCATAAAGTTCAAACAGCGTCTTCCCGGCATTAACATTATCAAGGTTATAGGTATCTTTTTCGTACCCATCGATACTTCCGTCTTCCTTAACGCGGAACGAAATAAATTCATCGGCAAATGTCAGATACTCTTCTTTTTTTGTCATGGCGTACAATTCAAGAATTGCTTTGATCATACAACCGTCAATATAATTCCACCCAGCTTTCTTGCCTGACTTTGCATTCTCTATGTTCCATACCGGATATTCCGGTGTGCTTTTTTCTAAAAGCTCCTTAATGTAGGTTTCTATCTGTTGCATCTTCACCCCTGTTCCTGCGTTCCCACGCATAAATAACTGTTGTTATGGCATTACATTTACTTTCCGACAAAGCATATATTTTCAGATATTAAATCTTCACATAGTATGCATTTAAATCCTGTCATCTTTCTTGCTTTGTTTCCGCTTTAAAATTATACTTCTTCCACATAGCAGACACCTTCAAAAGCACTGACGGTGCTGATGACATCGGTATGGTTCCGTGGTTTTGGCATTCTTATTGTCAATAATACGGCAATGCTGCTTTCATTTACCGTTCTTACTTTACTTACTTCCATATCCACAACTTTAATCTCCTGATCCTTTAATCTCTGCATAAAAGAACTAAGACTTGAGGATTGGCGAAACTCGATGTAGAGATTCACGATCTTTGCTTTTGCCATGACCTTGTCGTCAAAATAATGCAGTGTCGACATAGCGCCCAGTACAAGAACACATCCGATCGCCGCTCCCAGGTAGAAACCAGAACCTATGGCAAGTCCCATGCAGGCTGCTGCCCATAATCCGGCTGCCGTTGTCAGACCTCTGACATGATTTCTTGTTGTTACAATGATAGTTCCTGCACCCAGAAAACCAATACCACTGATGACCTGCGCTCCCATACGTGTCGGATCCACATTGTCATAAGTATTCGTAATGTATTCGTTCGTCATCATTACGAGCGTTGATCCAAGACAGACAAGTATGTACGTCCGAAGACCTGCCGGTCTTTTTTTACGTTCTCTTTCTATACCCAGTAAACCACCGCACAGCACCGCCAGCAAAAGACGTATGATTGTAGTCCATGTATCCAAACGGTTCACCTCACCCTTTTATATTCTTATGTACACCCTGATCAGGCTCAAAACAGTGAAACTTTGCCTTTGCAAGACCTTGTACATGATGTCTGATTATACCTAAAATTCACTAGAAATTCAAGCTATTTAAGGCAAAATGAACCTATTGACACTTTGCATTTATTTTATATAATGGAATATAAGTGAAGCTTTGCCTTCCAATGCATTGAGGGTTCTTATGTTTTTTAAAAGGTAGGCTGGCTTATCGTGAAAATTATGTTTTTTCACAATAAATTTTATGCCGTAATTACGGCGGAATGAGAGGTAGATATGAACAATATTCCTAAAGTGAAGCTTGGAATCGTGGCGGTAAGCAGAGACTGTTTCCCTATGAGTTTATCCGAAAGCAGACGTGCTGCTGTTGTTGAAGCTTACACAGCGAAAGGACTTGAGGTCTTTGAATGTCCTGTTACCATCGAGAACGAAGTCGATATGAAAAAGGCTCTTGCTTCTGTAAATGAAGCCGGCTGTAATGCACTTACTGTTTATCTTGGCAACTTTGGTCCGGAGACATCTGAGACCCTGATCGCTAAGTATTTTGACGGACCTGTTATGTATGTTGCTGCTGCAGAAACCAACGGAGACTCCTTACAGGACGAACGCGGCGACGCTTACTGCGGTATGTTGAATGCAAGCTATAACTTAAACCTTCGTGGTATTAAAGCATATATTCCGGAGTATCCGGTCGGCGCACCTGCTGAGGTTGCTGATATGATGGAAGAATTCGTTCCGATCGCACGCACCATCATCGCGCTGAATAATGTAAAGATCATCTCCTTTGGACCAAGACCTCAGGATTTCCTTGCCTGCAACGCACCGATCAAACCGCTCTACGATCTTGGTGTTGAAATCGAAGAAAACTCAGAGCTTGACCTCTTTGCTTCCTTCAATGAACATGCAGAAGATCCAAGAATTCCGGAAGTTGTTGCAGATATGACCAGAGAACTTGGCGATGGCAATAAGATGGCAGGAATCCTTCCAAGACTCGCTATGCTTGAACTTACCCTGATCGACTGGGCAGAGAATCACAAAGGTGCAAGAGATTTTGTCATCTTCGCAAACAAATGCTGGCCTTCCTTCCAGACACAGTTCGGCTGCGTTCCATGTTACGTTAACAGCCGTCTGACTGCAAAAGGTCTTCCGGTATCCTGTGAAGTTGATATCTACGGAACGCTCAGCGAGTACATCGGAACCTGCATCAGCGAAGACACCGTAACTCTTCTTGATATCAACAATTCCGTTCCAGCCGCTATGTATGACCGCGACATCAAAGGAAAATTCGACTATACATTAAAAGAGACCTTCATGGGCTTCCACTGCGGTAATACTGCAAGTGACAAGTTAACCTCCTGTGAAATGAAGAACCAGAAGATCATGGCTCGTGCTCTTGAACCAAATCAGGAACCAAACATTACCCGCGGAACCTTAGAGGGCGACATTATTCCTGGCGAAATCACTTTCTTCCGTCTGCAGAGCACAGCTGATACAAGACTTACCGCTTATGTTGCAGAAGGTGAAGTTCTCCCGGTTGCTACCCGTTCCTTTGGTGGTATCGGTATCTTTGCTATTCCGGAAATGGGACGTTTCTACCGTCATGTATTGATCGAGAAGAACTATCCTCACCACGGTGCGGTTGCTTTTGGACATTTCGGAAAGCAGTTATTTGAAGTATTTAAGTATCTTGGCGTTACGGATATCGGATTTAATCAGCCAAAGGGTATGCTTTATAAGACAGAGAATCCTTTTGCAAAATAAAGCTTGAGGTAATTGCTGAGACCGTTTTCGCAGCGTACGATAATTATTCCATCAGGGACACGCTTGAGGTAATTGCTGAGACCGCTTTCGCAGCGTACGATAATTATTCCATTAGGGACACGCTTTCGCTTTGAGGCTCGCTCGTAGCGGCGCGTAAGGTCGTAGCAGGCACTGCCTGCTACAACCTAAACGCCGACGGCGCCCTGAAGTCCCATCACGGAATAATTATCGTACGCTGCTTCTTTTTAGGCAATTATGAAGCGTTAGATACGGAAAAGCGAGGGAATTGTTATATTTTATTGCAATCAGATAGGATAAGGCTTTGTAGCTTCCTCATAGAAGATTTATCGCACGCTACTTCTTTTTGGGCAGTTATAAGGCGACAGGCGCGGAAAAGCGAAGGAGTTGATACTGTATTTTTTATGCTGGTTTCGAGTTTTGTCAAAGGTATTTATCTTCTTTTGTATAAAAAGAGGCAGAAATCCTGCTGTCTGAGATGATTTATCATCGAGTTCAGGATTTCTGCCTCTGCTTTGACATTGGCTAGATAACTATAGTAATTTTACATTTCTGCGAAAGTAGTAAGATTACGCAGCAGCATATCACTTACTGCCGATTACAACGGTGCATTCTACATCTTTGTAAGTCTGCTGCGATTCGCGTTTGATATGAACGGTTACTTCATCTCCTACATTTCTGCGCAGCAGATCGTTGTGAAGACCCGGTACCGAGATGATCGTGGTCTCTTCGATCTGATAGATTATATCACCTTTCTTTATGCCGGCGGCTTCTGCGGGCGATCCCTCCATTACACTTTTAACGTAGATGCCATTGATAAGCTCCGCCTCATCCAGTGAATCTGTCGGCATTTCTTCTGCTATGACCCCAAAGCTAACGATGTCATTTCCGTTGGCAAGATCCTCAATGACTGTTTTCAAGTCACTGATTCCAACTGCGGTACTAATGGATTCACTTAATTCATCTTTCATCGTATGTGTTATGATTCCAATGATCTGTCCTTTTAAGTTTACGATGATTCCTTCTCCGTTCGCATTCTCTTCCAGGCTGGTTGTAAAGATATCGAGTCGGTCATCGGTTATGTAATGATAGATGCCTTTGCTCGTAATTGTTCCAATTTCGTAAGAACCCATATATCCATTAGGGTTGCCAACGGCTAGTATTGGTGTTCCGACAACCAGGTAGTAGGATTCCCCAAAATCCGCTTCCGTAATATTTGCTAAGACCTGCTCCGGAATACTGTCATAATCCAGTCCAATCACTGCCAGATTATAATCCGAATCATAATCAACAAGTTCCGCTTCCTCTATGTAGGTCGAATCCAGCTCCACTTCGATTCTTGTTGCATCTGCCAGTTTATCATACGGTACAAGGATCAGCAGCTGAAGACTATTGTTCCCTAAAATGATTCCAGTGGTTGAACTTCTGTTCTCAAACGTCTCTTCAAACCAGTTCACACCGCTGATTACTGTTGTTACAGTTGCAAGGGATGCCCCGACTTTTGTCGCCAGCTTTCTGATTTCCTGGTGAATGGCAATGTAATCATCGAGGGAAGCTTCAATGGTATTGTTCACGACTACAGGCGTAACCTCCGGTGTTACGGATACTTGAGGTTCAGAAGTCGGTGTGGCAGATGCGGCTCTTGTTACGGTCGGTGTCGGTGTATCTGAATCCGGCTGCTCCGACGGAATATAGATCGGTGTTTTGCCTGCCGATTCCGTTGGCGTTGGAGTAACGCCAAGAATCCT
The DNA here is from genome assembly GCA_003249225.1 of Clostridia bacterium. Lineage (GTDB taxonomy): Bacteria > Bacillota > Clostridia > Lachnospirales > Lachnospiraceae > SZUA-448. Next base: position 206,031 of record QKJQ01000015.1, read on the forward strand.
GTAAATAACAGGATCCGAAGTTATAAAGAAGTATCGCGATACACAACCAAAAACACAGGCCAAAAGAAGCGTACCTCCAAACATGGACAACATTTTCTTCCATTTCTTTGATCGCTTCTTCGCAATTATCTTTTCACGTATAAATTGATACTCTTCGTTTTCATTTGTATCTTTTTTTATCTCACTCATAGTAGAAAACTCCGATTAGGTATATGTTTGTTAAAAACAGATAGCATTAGCATAGCAAGTATTTATGAACACATCATGAAGTTTTTGTAAATAAACTATCCAAAAAGCTGCTAAGTCATGGATTTCAAACACATTTCCCTGTATTAATCCATCTTTACGGTCGGTAGGGTAAATATGAATTCCGTCCCGACACCTTCTGTGCTTATAACATTGATGTTCTCTTTGTGGGAACTGATGATTTCTTTTACGATAGAAAGACCAAGTCCGGTTCCTTTCTTGTCTTTTCCGCGTGAAAGATCCGTTTTGTAAAAACGCTCCCAGATTTTCTTGACCGCATCTTTGGGTATTCCGATACCAAAATCCTTCACACTGACAAAGGTCTTACTGCCTTTGTTCTCTGTTGATACCTGAATGGAAGAATCCTGATTGCTGAACTTGATCGCATTGTCGATCAGGTTGTACAGGACTTGCTGAATCTTTCCGTAATCCGCTTCGACATAGCAGTTCTCTTCTGTAAAGATAAGTTCAAGAGTAATTTTCTTCTTCGTACATACACCTTCAAAAGATGCCGCTGTATTCTTGATCACATTGTTTATATCAAAGACGGAGATATCAAGGAATGCTTTATTATAATCCAGGTTATTCAAAGTCAGAAGGTTGGAGGTCAGCTTGGTCAGACGTTCCGTCTCAAATAAAATGATATCCATATAGCGATCCTGCGCCTCATAGGGAATCGTACCGTCTTTGATCGCTTCAACGTAGCCTTTGATGGAAGTTAGCGGTGAACGAAGATCGTGCGAGACATTGGCTACAAATTTACGCTGGTATTCCTCCAGATTTTCCAGCTCATCTGCAATACACAGAATTGCAGCATCTATTTCCTTATATTCATCATGGAGCTTTGCTTTTGTCTTATATTCAAAGTTGCCTCTGGCATACTCAATGGCCGCACGCTTTAGATAGACTGCGGGCAGAACTGTTTCAATATACAGCCATAAGAAAAGCACAAAAAGAAGAATTAAGAAAATCAGATACGCACGGTTAATAAAATCTATGTAATATACAGTCACTGCTCTAAGACTGTCCATCGTGACCAGAATGCATACATACCCGCTGATGGAGTAATCATAATAGATTGGTTCTGTTACCACCAGCATCGGTTCATTTAAAAGATTCGGTATCAGGATATTCTCCGCATACTGATATTCCAGAAAATTCTCCGAATAACTCAGCACATTGATTCGCTGGCTTGCTGCAGTGTTCCTGGTATCCAGATAAACGGTGCCCTGCGAATTCAAAAGCCAGATCCGGACGTCCAGAAAGGTATCAATTGCCGTCAGCTGCTGCCGGATATTTTCGAGAGTCATCGTAGATTCGTAATATTTCTCCCCGTACTCATTGGCGATCTCACAGGCTTCGTCGTACAGAACAACTTTTTTATTCTTGATAATGTCCTGTTCCAGTTTCTCAGTTCCGAATATGTTCAAGAGTGCGAACATGCAGACAGCTGCCACAAGATATGTAAGTAAAAGCTTAAATGTGATCTTTTTCCCCATGACAGCCCCCTGTTCTTCCCTTCGGATTATTTTCTTACTTCAAACTTATACCCAATTCCCCATACTGTTGCAAGACTCCAGTTGGCACGATCTTTGATTTTTTCACGAAGCCTTTTGATATGAACATCCACGGTTCTTGTATCACCAATGTATTCATATCCCCAGATATGATCAAGCAGCTGCTCTCGTGTAAATACCTGATTTGGATGCTTTGCAAGGAAGTACAGAAGCTCAAGTTCTTTCGGTGGCATATCTATGATCATTCCCCCATAAACAACGGAATAATTCGTCTGATTGATCACAAGATCTGTATACTTCACGAATTCCCCATGCTCTTCCTCTTCATCCTCCGAGGCTGCGCATGGCTGCTGTCTGCGCAGCACAGCTTTTACACGGGCAACCAGCTCTTTTGAATCAAATGGTTTGATGATGTAGTCATCTGCGCCAAGTTCCAGTCCTAATACTTTGTCGAATACTTCGCCCTTGGCAGAAAGCATGATAATGGGAATCTGAGATGCCCTGCGCACTTCTCTGCATACTTCATAGCCATCTATACCAGGCAGCATAAGGTCCAGTAAAATCAGGTTCGGCTTAAAATCCTTGAATCTTTCAATCGCTTCTTCTCCATCATTTACGATCAGTGTTTCAAAACACTCCTTCATCAGATAAAGGGAAATCAGTTCTGCTATATTGGTATCATCATCAACAATCATTATTTTCTGCTTTTCCGCCATGGGATGTTTCCTCCTGTCATGTGCTTATTGGCTACTTTTTGAACTCAACGATAGTAACACCATGATCGCCTTCCCCAAATTCACCGACCCGGAAAGTTTTCACATACTTTGTTCTTTTTAAATGAGAATGAACAGCGTCCCGTAATGCTCCGGTTCCTCTTCCATGAATTACAGTGACCTTTGGCAAATGGGACAGGTACGCATCGTCAAGGTATTTATCAAGGACCGGCAAAGCCTCATCCACTCTCATACCAATAAGGTTAAGCTCCGATGCGATGGTCATCGTTTTTGCCATATTAATGGCTCCGACTGCTGTTCTGTTCTTTGGTTTTGCTTCTTCTGTTTCCGTTTCTTCTGCAGGTTCCAGGTCTTTTACATTCACCAGGGAGCGCAGGCTTCCGATCTGAACGTACAGGTCACCTTTCGCATTTGGTGCCGTACTGACTTTACCATTCACGTTCAGACTAAGCACAAGAACACTGTCGCCAACTTCATAACCTTCTTTCACGGGACCAACCGGTTTTTTAGCAGCTTTAACGGCAAGCTTGCTGTCTTTTTCTGAAAGTTTTTCACGAAGCAGAGACCGTTCAAATTCTATATCCTTTCCTGCACTGCTTTGAGACATCTTATTGATCTTTCGTATGGTCTCATCCACGTAATCCTTGGTTTCCTGCAGGATTTCCTGTGCCTGTTCATTGGCTCTTTGCAACACTTTTTCTTTTGCAGCATCCAGGCGGTCATTCTTTTCCAGCCACTTTTTCTTAAAAGCTTCTGCTTCTAATCGAAGAGCATTTGCCTGTTCTCTTTCCTTCTCAATTGCGATCCGGTCGGACTCAAGATTACTGATCAGATCTTCAAAGCTCTGCTCTGAAACACCGATGAATTCACGTGCACTTTCAATAATATACTCCGGCAGTCCAAGCTTCTTTGATATCGCGAAGGCATTGCTCTTCCCGGGAATTCCGATCAGCAGGCGGTAGGTTGGACGCAAGGTTGCCACATCAAACTCACAGCAGGCATTTGAGACACCCTCTGTAGAAAGAGCAAATACTTTTAACTCACTGTAATGCGTTGTTGCAAGTGTGCGAATGCTCCTCTTATGAAGATGCGTCAGGATAGCCATAGCAAGCGCAGCGCCTTCTGTCGGATCGGTACCGGCTCCGAGTTCATCAAATAAAACAAGGGAATCATTGTCTGCCTGATCAAGGATCCTAACTATGTTCGTCATGTGAGACGAAAATGTGCTAAGACTCTGTTCAATGCTCTGCTCATCTCCAATGTCTGCATATACTTCGTGAAAGATACCAAGTTCCGAACCTTCTGCCGCAGGAATATGAAGTCCTGACTGTCCAAGCAGGCAGAAAAGTCCGACGGTCTTTAGCGATACTGTCTTACCGCCGGTATTTGGACCTGTAATAATCAGCAGATCAAACTCTTTTCCGATGAAGATATCTGTGGGAACAACAATGTGTGGGTCAATGAGTGGATGCCGGCCTTTTTTTATGTTGATCCATCGGTTCGTATTGAACTTCGGTTCGGTTGCTTTCATAGCTTTGGAAAGCACTGCGCGGGCAAAGATAAAATCAAGTTCCGTCAGTATGCTTTGATCCGCTGCCAGTTCCTCCGTATGATTTCCTGCCTGGTGGCTTAATTCTTCCAATACTTTTTCAATCTCTTCCTGTTCACGCACGGCAAGTTCACGAAGTTCATTATTCAGCTTTACAACGGACATAGGTTCAATAAAGAAAGTAGAACCGCTGGAAGACTGGTCGTGTACCATCCCCTGGAACTGATTCTTGTACTCGTTTTTGATTGGCAGACAGTATCTGCCGTTACGCATGGTGATAAGCGCGTCCTGCATCATGGTCCGGTTCGTTCCGGAATTTAAGATCGCTCCGAGTTCGGAATGAATTTTGTCATTTGTATTCTTAATGGCTCTTCTAACACTTTTCAGACCTGGACTTGCATCATCTGCTATCTCTTCTTCTGATAAAATGCATCGTTGTATTTCATTGTTCAATGGTGATAACGGTGCCAATGCCACAAAACGTTCGGTCAAAGAATCGGTCTCTTCCATCTCTTCTTCCGGAACTTCTGTCAGACCTGCCGCATCTGCTTTTGCTTTTGCTGCCGCACGTTCCTGTTCCAGCTTCCAGGCGGGCTTATGACTGACCGACTTCTCGCGGTGAGCAATACCATAATTCCTGACGCGAAGAGCTGCGGTCAGAATAGAGCTGATCTTTAGGAGTTCTCCTGCCCCTAACGTCGATCCAATCTCCAGACGCTTCACCGATGCTCTCACATCCGGAACACCGGAAAATGATACGGTTCCTTTTTGGAACACCCGCTGTACAGCATCGGACGTTTCAGTCTGCAGCTGACGTATTACTGCAGGATCGGTCAGCGGTGTTATCTTATTGCATTTTTCTCTGCCAAGAGCCGACCCTGCGTACCCTGCCAGCCGTTCCACTATTTTATTGTATTCCAGCGTTTTTAACGCTCGTTCATTCATGTCTTTCCCCCCATTGATGCCTGTGAAGCTGTCCTTCCAGGCGCATTGAATCAAACTGATTCTGTCGTAATGCTTCATACAGAACAATTGCAACGGAATTCCCAAGGTTTAATGAACGGATATCTCCGATCATTGGAATTCTGACACAGGTCTCCTCGTTCTGCAGCAAAATCTCTTCCGGAATGCCGGCACTTTCTTTCCCGAACATGATAAAACTATCCGGTTCATATGTTACTTCACTGTATACCTTTCTGGCTTTTGTTGTTGCCATATAAACCTTTGCTCCCGGGTTCTTCTCGAGAAAATCGGAATAATCATCATATACATGAAGATCCAGCTGCTGCCAGTAGTCAAGTCCCGCACGGCGTACCGCACGTTCATCAATACGAAATCCCAGCGGTCTGATCAGATGCAGACTTGCACCTGCAGCAACACAGGTTCTTCCTATGTTCCCTGTATTCTCAGGTATCTCAGGTTCAAGCAATACTATATTCATGTGTTACATTTCTCCTTCATCTTCCGGCTAAGAATTCAATCACTGCAGACAGTAAGCTTTCCTGTTATGCTGCGGTCTTGCCGGCTTTTCTTTTTGTTTTAAAAAAAAAGGTGATATCCTATCACCTTTTTATCGCTAAATTTATCTCAATTTGCTTTTCATCTTCATAGGTCAAAGGGATGCAGATATTCATTAGTTTTGTATTTGTAAAGATAACATTGTTCCCCGTACAGATCGTGGGTATTGTAATATCAATCATGATTCCTCTTGTCATAAACACGGTAGCAGCATTTCCAAGGATCATATTGCAGAGCTCGCTGACCGCACTCATTGCCAGATCATTCAGTGTTTCCATCGGAGTCATTACCATCTTTGACGCAAGATCGACCGCTACATCATTTTGAAAGCAGAATATGACCTGCCCTGCCATAGCACCTGTGATTCCAAGCAGAACAAGAAACTGGTCACTCGTAAAATGCCTGTCTTTGATCCTTGGAATCCCTGCACTTGTCTCGACAAAACACATCTCCTGTAAAATACGCGAAGATGCTATTAAAAATGGATTGGTATAATCGGTTTGAACGTCATGATTCATAGTACACTCCAATCTGATTTCATTCCGTACCGGACCTGAAATACAATCTTGCATTATGAGTTATCGTTCGTCTGTTGCCGATGATCTGCTTCGATGTAACATTTATTGTATCACAATTTCTTTGTTTCTATCAAGTTTTTTCCTAATGTTCCCTTTTGTAAGGTATCTACTGTTGTTTTAACCTTGTAACAAAATGTTCCAGACGTTCCAGTGCTACTTTCAGGTTCTCAATTGAATAGGCATAGGAAATTCTCAGATGCCCTTCTCCGCACGCCCCAAATGCCGTGCCGGGTACAATTGCCAGTTTCTCCTCCTGCAATAGCCTGGTAGCAAATTCGTCGGATGACATATCGAACTGTTCAATACTCGGGAACACATAAAATGCGCCAAATGGTTCAAAACATTCAAGACCCATCTCTCGAAGTGCATTTACGACATATCTTCGTCTGCCATTATAAGACTCGACCATCTCTGCAACATCTGCATCGCCATTTTTCATTGCTTCAATCGCTGCATACTGGCTTGTAGATGGTGCACACATGATGGCGAACTGATGTATCTTTGTCATCTGTGTAATGATTGGTTCCGGTCCGCAAGCATATCCAAGTCTCCATCCAGTCATTGCATATGCTTTTGAAAACCCATTAATTACAATGGTTCTTTCCTTCATGCCTGGCAGGCTTGCTATGGAAGTATGATGATACCCATAGGTAAGTTCTGCATAGATCTCATCGGATATAACAAAAAGGTCCTTTTCAATAATTACTTCTGCTATCTCCTCCAGATCCTTTTTTTCCATAATGGCACCGGTCGGATTGTTCGGAAATGCCATGATCAGTACTTTTGTCTTTTCGGTAATGGCATCAAGCAGTTCCTGCTTTGTTAACCGGAATTGATTCTCGGCTTTCAGGTCTATAATGACCGGACTTCCATCCGCAAGAACTACACAAGGTTCGTAGGATACATAACAAGGTTGCGGAACAAGCACCTCATCACCGGGATCAACCATCGCACGAAGTGCAATATCAATGGCTTCACTTCCGCCAACAGTCACGATCGTTTCGTGATTCGGGTCATAGGACAAATCAAATCTTCTTTGAAGATAATTGCAGATCTCAACACGTAATTCTTTCAGCCCGGCATTCGAGGTATATGTAGTCTTACCTCTCTCAAGGGAGTAGATGCCTTCTTCTCTTATGTGCCATGGTGTATCAAAATCAGGTTCACCAACACCAAGGGAGATCGCATCCTTCATTTCTGTAACAATATCAAAAAATTTACGTATTCCAGACGGCTTTATGTTTACTACTTTATCATTCAACGGATTTCTCACGGCGTAATCAACATCCTTTCCTCATGCACCTCGCCAACAAGCGGGATTCCATGCTCTTTGTATTTTTTTAATACGAAGTGCGTAGCAGTGCTTAAGACTGCATCCATGGGTGCAAGACGCTCTGAGACAAACGTTGCGACTTCACGCATCGTTTTTCCGTGAATAACAACGGTCAGGTCAAAACCACCGGACATCAGATAAACTGCTTCGACTTCATCAAACTTATAGATTCGTTCTGCAATTTTGTCAAAGCCCTGTCCTCGCTGTGGTGTAACCTTCACCTCGATCAAAGCCGTGACTTTCTCATCCTCTGTTTTGTCCCAATTAATTAAAGCAGGGTACCCACAGATGACTTTATCCGCCTCCATTTCGCGGATCGCGGCGGCGACTGCGGCCTCATCTTCACCAAGCATCACGGCTATGTCCTTTGCTGTCAGCTTTGTGTTTTTTTCAATCGCCTTTAAAATCTTCTCTTTCATGGTAACCTCTCCTTTAAGTTTTATTGTAGCAATACGAAAATTCAATGCACTCTCCTGAAAACCTGGCAGCTACATCATCATTCCCGTACTTATACTTCTCTTCAAAGGTGTTAAGAATTGTGTCTTTTCACCATTTTTAATAATTCGGTCTCTGGTATCGGACAAACTGCCAATGACCGCTGCCGGAATTCCTTTTTGCTTCAGCATCTCTGCCATGTGATATCCTTGTTTTGTAACGTAAAGACAGCAATTACCGGAGTCAAAATAATAAGGGCTTTTATCAAGATACTCACCGACCTCAATTGTGACCTGCTTAATCAAAATACTGTCCAGATCAATTGTCAGACCACTGTCAAGCATAACACCAAGCTCCCAGAGGGCTGTGAAAATACCACCTTCTCCGGCTTTACAAACTGCCGTTACCCCGAATCTCTTCTGTTCTTCTTCCGACAATGCTGCTGCCACTTCCTGTCCAATACCAAAGTCAAGCCATTGGCTGCTGAAACGTTCTTCAAGAGCCTGCTTCTTCTCATTGATCAGTTCTTGCGTCTCTTCTTGTCCGGCATATCCGGTCATTACGACCGAATACGCGAATACCTCTGTTCTCTCCATCATCCGTCCCGCGCTACTCTTTCCTTACTTTACTTCAAGTTACAACTTTGGGGCAAATGATACTTTGCCCCTTGTAATTATCGTATGATGTCAGGGTCAAAGATAATTTGACTCTGATAGTTACGACTATTATATCCAATTATGTCTTGCATTTCAATAAAAATGAAATCATCAGCAGAGAATGCTGCTGGTAAAAGCTTTTTCTTTCAGTCAAAAGCAGGCATTTATTGATAAATGGATGCAACGCCCTGCTCGAATGGAATCTCCGGATCTACGGCATCTATGCTCCAGTTATCTGTATCAGGACTATCCCCTGCAAGAAGTGCCAGTCGTTCCGTGGGAAGTGCCGCCAGAATCAACTGCTCCCGAATTGCAGCTGTCTCTTCATCCTCTGCACTGCCATACCGCACAATAACAGTCGAATCATGAGCCACATTATAGAATATCCATCTGGCATCCGGTACAGTCAGACGGATACAGCCTGCACTGGCCTGTGTTCCAAGCGCTGCATAAGCTGATTCCACATAAGCTGCCGGGTCTCTTTCGGTATACAGTATGGAATGAAAATATACCCTTCCAGATAATTGTGTCCAGTACTGCGCATAATAATCTGTGTTTACAAAACGTCCAAAACGGACTCTGTGATTACCAAGGGTATAGGTTCCTTTTGATGTTCCGCCATTTCTGCCGGTGGAGCATAGCATATAGCGAACCGGAATGGTAAACTCTCCATTCTCATCTTTTTCATAGACTAGCACGACCTGATAGTATTCATCAACAATCAGACAGTACGTATCTGAGTCCGGATATCCTTCCGGAAAACTGTAATCACCATTATCACCGACAAGCTCTTCAAAACTCATATTTGTCGTTGGTGCAAGACTTTGAATAACAGAAGCAGCATCTGCTGACCCATCAATGATTGTCAGAGAATCCGCTTCCCCGCCAAGCAGGTCCTGATTCAATGTCGGTTGCTCTTCTGTTGTCATCTGTGCAAATATCTGATCTCCCGGTATTTCCTCTTCTTCGAGTTCTTCCTGCTCGCCTGTACCTGAGGAATCCTCCGCTTCATTGTCAAAGAATCCGTCTTCTCTGGTGTATGCTCCGGGATCTTCACTCTCATTGGCACTAAGTTCAAAAAGATTCGTGTTGTGTAAGGAATCGGAATCCTCTGTCTGTTCTGTATTTAATGTTCCTGATCCGGTCAGCGCTGCATTATTGTCTTCCAGATCTTCTATGCTGTCGTTATCTTCTGTAAAAGCCTTTGCTTCATTCGTATCCTGATCATCAGCCTGAGTTGAGTCCTTATTCTCATCTGAACTGTTCATTGTGCTTTCTGCCATATTCATTGCTGCATCCTCTGCAGTAAGACCGAAAGCATTTTTTGTATCCTCTGTCTGTGATATGTCTGTATCGTTATTCGCGGTTCCAAATGCCTCACCGGCGAGGCCATTGTCCTCAACGTCTGCGGGGGTTCCCGCCGTATTATCGGTTCCTTCGTTGTTTGTCTCTGCATTATCTGCAGCGGTATTGTTTTTTGAATCTATTGTTTTATCCGGTTCATCAGCGGTTCCCTGACTCTGTGAATTTGCATCAGAACCTGTGCTTCCAATCTGCTGACCTTTTGTGTCTGTGTTATCCTGTCCAGATACTTCCTGTCCGTTCTTCTCATGTTCCTGCAGCTGATAAAAATAGACGGCACCTGCCGCCAACGCAAGCATAGTGACTGTAGCCAGCACTATAATTCCTTTTTTCATCGAAATAACTCCTTGATCAACTTTCCGTTTGCATTATCCCCATATGATATGCATTCATTTGACAAAAATACCTTCAATACTATATAGTGATTTTACATAGAAACTTAAAATGCACTCATTGCAATTGGTAAAATCATGGCAACGATTAGTATAGCAATGATGATTCCTGAAATGATTCGTTTGGTTTTCTTATTGTTAAAATTCATAAAACACCTGACCTTTCTCTACTCTGCGGTTTCCCACAGACATTTTAATGCCCTCTGTTTCGTCTGTTCGATTTCGCACTTAACTATAGAAAGCACCAGAAAGGATAACCTTATGCCAGTGTTCTTTATCTTAGTTATAATGCTATGCGTATTTATCGCACTTGAAAAATCAAAAAGTGACAGACTCACCACTAAAAAATCCGAAGAATTCTGGAACAATGAGCAGCTTGCGAACGAAGCCCGCAGACAGGATATCTCATCTCTTGAATTTATTCCGGTTCCTTTTGATGTCATCCCGGACCTTTCACAGGATCCTGATGAAGTTCTTCGTGACCTTTATCTGCAGCTTCAATCGCTTGCCGATAAAAAAATCGTTAATCTATCCGGCCTCACCAACACGGAACTTAAATTAAAATATGGTGTTGCCAACCTTGATGCTTTGATCTCTTATGATCATAATTATATGGTCCTGATCCGTACCTTGTCCCGTCTGGCACAGACGTTGTTTGACTCTGACCGTAAAAATGAAGCCCGTGAAATCGCTCTTGCATCCGTCAGACTTGGCTCTGACATACGCGCTGTCTATATTCTTCTTGCAAAACTTTATGCGGAATCAAATGAAATTGCCAAAATTGATGATCTCATTGATAGAGTGACCAAATGGAGCTCTCTCACAAAAGATTCTTTGTTGGAATCATTGAATGAAATCCGCAGTCATTGTAATCTCTTTTCTTACGAATATCAAGAGAAACTTTGATTCTTCTGCCATTCGCACTGACTTTTCAAAAAACATTCCTGACATTTTGGCTGTCTTGCCGGGCATATGCTTCTTCCGTGTGCAATGATCTGAATGTTAAAAAGAATCCAGTGATCTTTTGGCAGCACTCTCATGAGATCAAATTCAATCTTTTCAGGATCTTCTTCCTTCGTAAGGCCTAATTTTCTGGATATCCTCTTTACATGAGTATCTACCACGATGCTTTCGATTCCGTAAATATTCCCAAGTATAACATTTGCAGTCTTCCTGCCGACTCCCGGAAGTGCTGTCAGTTCTTCGATCGTCTTTGGTACAATCCCCTGATGAGTACTCAGAAGCTCCCTTGCGCAGGCAATCAGATTCTTTGCTTTGTTATGATAGAATCCGGTCGAATGTATAACTGCTTCCAGTTCTTCCTGGGATGCCCCGGCCATTGCTTCTTGTGTAGGATACTTGATGAACAGATCCTTTGTTACGATGTTCACCCTCGCATCTGTGCATTGTGCTGACAATATAGTCGCTACAAGGAGCTGCCATGCATCACGGTGTTCCAGATAACAGATCACATCCGTCCCATACTGCTCATCGAGCAGTTTTATAATGTCTTGTACTTTTTGTTTTTCCTGTTTGCGTGTCATAGAACTCCTTCTATTCTTCTCCTGACTTTCCTTACCCTAACTGCGGCATATTCTTCAAGACAACAGCCGTAAAAGCAGTCAGACTGATCTTCAGGATTCCATGATCTGCACGGAATATCCTCGATTCAAAACCAAAGCCCTGCTGATTTGTATACAGCAGCTGTACAATCGGCATGTCATCCCTGATTCCAAGCATCCATACCGGTATGTCTGACTCCGTTTCGTAGTTGTTATTATTTATCACAACAATGAATTTGTCAAGTAAATCAAATCTTCCATAGGAGATAACCCCAGGAGAGGTAAATAAAAACAGCAAAGAGCCTTTTTTCAGGGCAGTATAGTTCTTATGGAGTGAAATAACCTCTTTATGGAAGCGAATCATCTGAAGATCTTCTCTTCCCCAGGGATAGGTCCTTCGATTATCCGGATCGGTCCAGCCACAAAGTCCTGCTTCGTCTCCATAGTATACCGTTGGTGCTCCTGGCCAGGTCATCTGCATAACAACAGCTTCACGCATGATCTCCGGTTTTATGCCCCAGTTGGCGGACTCCGAGCCTTTGGTTATACTTCGCCCAATCTGCTGATTCGTTCTGGTAAGAAATCTGGAGTGATCATGATTCGATAATTCATTCATTGCTACCTGGAGTGACTGTGTCTGATATCTTGCCATATTTGTCAGCATAGACCTTTTAAAGGCATCCTGATTGGAGTAAAGCCCCCCATTAAAGTCTTCACTGTGCTTCTCCATCCCTGTCAGAAACCAGGTAATCGGTTCCATGAATGCATCATAGTTCATGACCGTATCCCATTCATCACCCTGCAGCCAGTCATATGGATCTCCATAATGCTCGGCTAGTATTATGGCTTCCGGGTTGACCTCCTTCACGGTACGACGGAATCTCTTCCAGAATTTATGGTTATATTCCGGGGTATGTCCAAGGTCGGCTGCCACATCCAGCCGCCAGCCGTCAACGTTGTACGGCGGACTGACCCATTTCTTTGCGATTCCCATGATATAATCTTCAAGTTCCGCCGATTCTTCATAATTAAGCTTCGGAAGGGTCGAATGGCCCCACCAACCGTCAAAGCTGTCATTCTCCGGCCACTTATCATCGCTGAACTTGAAAAATGCATGATATGGACTGTCTTTTTTATGATAAGCTCCCGGCTCATACCCTTTCGCATCCTTGTAGATACCTTCTTTGTCCATCCATTTATTAAAGGATCCGCAATGGTTGAATACACCATCCAGTATAACCTTCATGCCTCGTTTGTGTACTTCCTCCACAAAAGATGCGAACAATCGGTTGGAAGCTTCCAAATTCTCAAAGCTGCTCACTCTTTGCCTGTATTTTGTCGCATGGCTGTTGTCCTTATCGTTGCCTTGCAGGCTGTCTCCACCGTCCGTCAGGATCACTCCAAAATGAGGGTCGATGTAATCATAATCCTGAATGTCATATTTATGATTGGAGGGAGATACAAAGATCGGATTCAGATAGATCGCCTCCACCCCAAGCGCTTCAATGTAGTCAAGTTTCTGTAGAATGCCTGCCAGATCACCACCGTAGAACTCTCGAATTCCGTTTCCTACCGGATAGTGGTACCAGTTGTCGGGATGCTGGGTTGTACCGTTGATATAGTAATACTCGTTGTTCACAACATCATTTGATGCATCTCCATTACAGAAGCGATCCGTATAGATCTGATACATAACGGCACCTTTGGTCCAGTCCGGCGTATGGAAATCAGGAATTATGGAAAAGGAATGTTTTTTACAGTCTTCTTCCACGCTGCAGCTTTCATCCTTCCATTCTCCTTCGGATTGTATTCCAATACAGTTGTAATAATAGTACTGGCCGTCACACTCAATCAAAAAATAGTATGATATTTTATGGTCTTCTATTCTGATCTCACGCATGTAATAATCAAAAAAATCATCATGGGAGGTCTTCTTCATGAGATATTGCTTAAGTCCGGCAATCAGAACAACGGCATCTGCATTGTTCTTGCCGGTACGTATAATTATTTTAACAGTTTCGTTACACCGCGGCTCCGGTGGTATGCGAAACCACTCTGTTCCGTCACTGAACACTGCTTCACGAAGAAATTTACGCGGGTCATTGCTTTGTTGTGCTTCGTCCATAGGATCTCCTTTTTATGTGCAGAATACAGACAAAAAACAAAATTCCTCAGGTTACAGATTTTCTGATTTCTATTATACCTTAGGAACTTCCCTGATGCAACAAAAAGGGACAACGCTGAGCGTTGTCCCTTTTCGGAGAAGGTATTTTGTTACTTATGGGGTGTAGCAAAAACTATATAATGTATTGGGGTTTACGAATGTTATTATAGCATCCGTTTCAACAAAAGTGTGCACAAACTTTTATTTTTTTCACACATAATTTTAACACTTATGTCGATTCCTTATCAAAGATTACGAAACTGCCACTTAAAAAACGCACAATACAATATCACTTTTCGTGATTCTTTTAGATGTCCCCAAATAATCCCTCAAATTCCTCGCGATTGATGCGTTCTTTCTCTATCAAAAGTGCTGCGCAGGAATGTAACTTGTCATTGTTCTCTGTGAGAATTCTCTTTGCCTCATTGTAACATTCGTCAATGATTTTCTTCACTTCTTCATCAATACGGTTGGCAATGTTTTCACTGTAGCTTTTAGCGTGTGCAAGATCACGTCCGATGAACACATCTTCCTGATCGCTCTCATAATTCACCATCCCGAGCGTATCCGTAAAGCCATACTTTGTCACCATTCTTCTTGCCGCACCGGTCGCTACACGAATATCCTGAGAAGCGCCTGTTGTAACATCATCAAAGATGATTTCTTCCGCTACACGTCCACCCATGCTTACGATGATATCCTGAAGCATTTTGCCCTTAGTTAAGAACATCTCATCGTTCTCATTCAACGGCATGGTATAACCAGCAGCTCCATTGCCTGTTGGAATGATCGATACCGTATAGACCGGTCCGACATCCGGGAGCAGATGGAACAGGATCGCATGTCCTGCCTCGTGGTAGGCTGTAATCTTCTTTTCTTTTTCTGATACAACACGGCTCTTTTTCTCTGTGCCGATACCTACTTTAATAAAGGATTTTTTGATATCTTCATCTTTGATAAATCCTCTGTCATCTTTTGCTGCGGAAATTGCGGCTTCGTTCAGAAGATTCTCAAGATCTGCACCGGTGAAACCGGCGGTCGTCTGTGCAACACGCTTCAGGTTAACATCATCAGCAAGAGGCTTCCCTTTTGCATGTACTTCGAGAATCTCTTCACGTCCCTGCACATCCGGACGGCCTACCATGATCTTACGGTCAAAACGTCCTGGACGTAAGATGGCAGGATCTAAGATATCCACACGGTTCGTAGCAGCCATTACAATGATGCCACTGTTCACACCAAAACCATCCATCTCGACCAGTAACTGGTTCAGGGTCTGTTCTCTTTCATCATGACCACCGCCCATTCCGGTACCACGTCTTCTGGCAACGGCATCGATTTCGTCAATAAATATAATACAGGGATTGTTCTTCTTTGCTTCTGCGAACAGATCACGGACTCTCGATGCGCCGACACCGACGAACATCTCGACAAAGTCAGAACCCGATATTGAAAAGAACGGAACACCTGCTTCTCCGGCAATCGCTTTGGCAAGCAGTGTTTTACCGGTTCCGGGAGGTCCTTCGAGCAGAACGCCCTTTGGAATTCTTGCACCGACCTGCACGTACTTTTTCGGTGCTTTCAGGAAGTCGACAATCTCCTCTAACTCGGATTTTTCTTCCTGCAGCCCCGCAACATTTTTAAAGGTCGTCTTCTCATCTGTCGACATCTTCGCACGGCTCTTTCCAAAGTTCATGACTTTTGAGTTTCCGCCGCCACCAGACATCTGACTTGAGAAAATGGTAAAAAACATTACAATGATAACAACAAAACCAAGCACATAAGGAAGTACCGACGTTAAGAACCAGTTTGGTTTGTTGATTGGATTACGCACATAGGTAAAAGCAGAATCCTTCTCTTGCTGTTCCATTGCGATCTTTTCAATGGCAACAACATCACCGGTGTTGAAATACACGGTGTCCTCCCCATTCAGTTCAACATAAATACGGCCTGAGGGAGTTTCTTCATTTGGTGAAATGGTAAGCGAAGAGACCTTTCCTGCTGCCAGATCCTGATAAAAATCAGCTTCTGTGTAGGCATCTGATACCGATGATAGCTGCCCATTGGAAAAGTAGATCGCCAATAATATAATTGCAAGGATGATGATATAAAAACCATATCCTTTCAGTGACTTTTTCAACTTATATCCTCCTTAAAAGTTTTATAATCTATTACAAAGCATAATCAGCCTTCTAATTCAACAACACCGATATAGGGCAGATTCCTGTATTTCTGAGCATAATCCAGTCCACAGCCAACCACAAATTCATCCGGAATCTGAAAGCCGATATAATCGACTGGTACCTCAACTTCACGGCGGTCCGGTTTGTCCAGAAGTGTACAAAGTTTAACGCTGGCCGGCTGTCTGCTTTCAAACAATTTGACCAGATAGGAAAGTGTCTTTCCTGAATCAATAATATCTTCAACAATGATTACATCTTTCCCGTCCACCGGTTCATCAAGATCTTTAACGATCTTTATTCGCCCTGAGCTGACGGTCGAATTCCCGTAACTTGAGACCGACATAAAATCAATGGTCACCGGCACTGTAATATACTTTGCCAATTCGATCATAAAATATGCTCCACCCTTTAAAATACAGATCAGATGTGGCTGCTTATCTTTATAATCCCTGCTGATTTCTTCACCTAGTGTTTTTATTCTTGCTGTTACTTCATCTTGTGAAAGCAGAACTTTAATTTTCTCTGACATACATAACTCCTTATCCTCATAACAATCTGTCGAACCTGTCGTTCTCTTACGTTCATCACTTTTTTGTGTGTCGACTCAGTACAACGCTTCTGATAATATCTTTCCCCTGTGCATTCTCCTGCTGCACATTGCCATGCTGTGCATCGTTCTGTTACATGGTATCCTGCTGCGCATTGTCCTTATACAAATTGTCGTACTGCATAAGCTTTGCCACAAGTATTGTTTCCGTATTCTCGTCCACATGAAATCCTTCACTGCTTCTGTATCCGGGAATCCAAAGAATATGACTTCCCGCTGCCAGAAAAACAATTGAATTTCTATCCTCTTTTGGAACCTTTTTATCTTTTAGATACTCTGTGATTCTCTTGCTGTGCCCTGCGGCATTTATTTGTATAAAATCGCTCTCTTGCTGAGTTCGAACCGTAAGTGTGTCCATTATTTTATCATAATCGAACCATTTCGTATACTCATTTTTTGGTATTTTGCTATTTTTATCGTATTTGCACAAATTCAGATACAGTTTTTCTTCACCTTTACTTAATACAATTTCAGTTTCTTTGCTTTCAAGAATAAAATCCGGTGTCTGTTTCCATAAAATGTTTTTTGTCGCGGCACCAGTACTCATCCCAGTACCAGCCTTTCCCTTCTTATTATCACTTTTGCATCTCTTGTAGAATACAAGATGCTGATATCCCCTTTCTGCAATCATGTCAAAGGGAAGATGAATCTTTTTCCCTACCTGCTTTCCCAGCAGCGAAAGGGTGTCTGTGATATGCACTGCTTCGATATCTTTCTTTTGTCCCGCTACATCTTCCATTACCATTTTGATCAGGCGTTTTTGAAGAACAATATCTTCCATTGCAAGCGCATCGACCGGAACACAGAAACATTCCTGACTCTTTTCTTTTATTACGAAACTCTTGTAAAGCCCGATTGTCTGCTTTTGTAAATACGCCTCGATCTCATTCATCATTTCTGCTGTCTTTGCGATATGTTCTCTGGCTCTGGCATTGATCTTTTCTTCTATTATAGGAAGTAACTCATTTCTTATTACATTCCGGTTATAATCGCCGGTAAGATTCGTCGAGTCTATGCGGTATTCCAGCCGGTTTGCATCCATATAATCCTCAATTTCCTTCCGGCTGACACATAACAGCGGACGAATGACTGAATCACGAACCGGATGGATTCCGGTAAGGCCTGGCAGACCGCTTCCCCTGAATAACTGATAAAGAACGGTCTCTGCATTATCATCAAGGTGATGGGCTACCGCAATTTTATTGCTGTCTGTCCTGATTCTTTCTTCCTCAAAAATACGATAACGTTCCAGTCTCCCGGTCTCTTCTTCTCCCAGTCCTCTTTGCTTTGCGAGCACCTTGATCTGAACACGAAAGCTGTTATATGGGATTTCGTACATCGTACAGAACTGTTCGACCAGCCTTTGGTCTGTATCTGCTTCTTCGCCCCGAATGCAATGATTCACATGGACCACGGTAAGTGTCAGATGGAACATTTCACGGTACCGCATCAGAACGTGAAGCAGGCACATGGAATCAGCTCCACCGGATACACCGATTACGATCCGGTCATCCTGCTGGAGAATATTCGTTTCATGAATGAATTTTGTGACCTTTTCAAACATTCAGCTCTTCCTTCTGTTTTGACAATCGAATAATCCGACTCCTCGTTGTTGCTTTCTCCTGGTATAAAATAAGAGAGAGGATCAAAAGTGCATTTCCGGTAAGACTGACTTACCGGAATGCACCTTGTCCTCCTGCTTTTAAGATCTGTTATTCACCGCTGTCCGGTTCAATCAGAATCTCGTCCGGATATACAAGTCCAAAGTATTTTCTTGCAATGTCTTCGACATACTTTTTCGTCTGCATATATTTTTGTGTTGAATCCAGGTCGTAACTTCGGTCTTCTTCTTCAGCCATCTGCGCATTCAGTTCTTGTTCCTGCGCCTGCAGCTCCTTATAATTCTGGTTCAGCAGTACTCTGTTATAGGTAACAAGGGCGCAGAGAATCAATACAACAAAAGCAATCAGCTTCAATCCAAATCTGGATTTTTTCTTTCTTTTTGCCATGTTCATACTCCCTTTCCAATCCCAATCATCTATGCTCATTGTAATCGTTCTCAGAAGAGATTTCAACTGTTTTTAAAATTAGGTTCCTGTCTGCTTCAATGCCTGTATTTCATCCCTGCTGCAATCATACCGTGTATACGATTACAGCTTCTTTGGACCCTGTTTCTGCTGATTTTATACCGTCTTTTTCTTCAAAGACAAGACCGCCGTTCTCAAGGATCTCTTTTGCATCCATCAGACGGATTTCAGCAGTAGTATTGTGCGGAACTTTCACCCTCAGGGTTACCTTATCACCCTCTTTTGTCCATGAACTGCTGACTTTACCATAGACAGACTGATAAGTACCTGTTACATAGGACAGATTCCCTCCGATTCTTGGACAAATGATGCTGTGTTTATAACCCGGCGCTTCTTCATCGATTTCTATACCGGCTACAACTCGGTACAGCCATTCTCCGATTGCTCCATAGGCATAATGATTAAAGGAATTCATATCCGGGCTCCACATGGTCCCATCTGGCTTTATACCGTCCCAGTGTTCCCAGACCGTTGTAGCACCCATTTTCACCTGGTACAGCCAGGAGGGGAAGTCATCCTTTAACAGCAGTTCATATGCTTCTTTTATGTATCCGTTCTGGCTGAGTGCATGGCAAAAATATGGTGTACCGATAAAGCCAGTAACCAGATGCCCGTTCTCTTTTTCAAGAAGCTTTACAAGCGCTGCCGCTGTCTTATCTATATATTCGTCCGGAACGAGCTTAAAGTACAATGCGATGATATGTGCCGTCTGTGTGGAAGCCGTCATGCTGCCATCTGCATTGAAGTAATGTCTGTGAAATGCTTTGACAACGCTTTCGTGCAGCTGCAGGTACTCTTTTGCATCTTCCTCTTTGCCAAGAACCTTTGCAATCTTAGCAAACAAGCCACTAGAATAGGCATAATAAGCGACACAGGTAAGATCTGTCGGTGTTGCTCCAAAGTAACTTCCTTCTTCCGCGTCCAGTGCGACCCAGTCTCCGAACTGTAATTTATACGTCCAGATACCGTCTACTGCATGGGCCGTCATAAAATCGATCCAGCCCTTCATGCTCTCGTACTGATCTTCCAGAATCTTTGTATCACCATAGGTCAGATACATTGTCCAGGGATTGATGACAGCCACATCTGCCCAGGCTGCGGCAGACATGGTTCCCTGTCCGACCAGCCAGTCACTGTCGCTGCTTCCGGTCACAATATCCGGAACCACATGTGCCACCCCGCCATCTTCTGCTTGGTCGGCTGCCACGTCTTTCAGCCACTTGGCAAAGAACTGATAGGTGTTCATAAGATAACTTGCTGTGCGACAGAAGATCTGTGCATCACCGGTCCAGCCAAGTCTTTCATTTCTCTGAGGACAGTCTGTCGGAACATCAAGGAAGTTACCTTTAAGTCCCCAGGTTATGTTGTGCTGTAATTGATTTATATCCTGATTGGAGCATTCGAACGTTCCCGTCTGCTCCATCTCGGAGTGAAGCGTATATGCTGTAAAATCTTCTGCTTTTGGTGTTCCGCCCGGGAAAGAATCCACCTTAACATAACGGAAGCCATAAAAGGTGAATTTCGGGCAATAGGTAACACGGTCTTCTCTGCTGCAAAGATAGATGATTTCCTGTTTTGCCGAGCGAAGATTGTCAAGGTACACATTTCCTTCTGAATCAAGAACTTCAAAACAATGCAGCACAAGGGACTCACCGGGCACACTCCGGAATGTCGTTTCGACCCATCCTGTCATATTCTGTCCAAAGTCAACGACCGTATCTCCTGTTGGTGTTGTAAAGATACTCACTGCCGGCATGGTATCCATCTTTTTCACACGGCAGCCTTCCTGTGCGGTCAGGGTAGAATATGGATGTTCGACGAGCATAACTTCTTCCATGTCATAATCGTAATATTCCGGTGTAAAGAAATCTTCCTGTTCCAGCGATGAATCATAGATCTCACCGTCATAAATCTCAGCAAATACGACTGGACTCTTACAATAGAACCAGTTCTCATCCGTCACAAAGATGTCTTTGCTGTCATCTTCATATGTTACGTAAAGCTGTGCCAGAAAAGCGGTCTTGTCACCATAATTGTTTCGGTTCCCTACAAAGCCCATTTTCCCTTTGTACCAGCCGGCACCAACTTCTGCCACAAGTACATTGTATCCTTTTTTAATCTGTTGTGTTATGTCATTTGTCTGATAAAGTAAATGTTTATTATAAGAGGTCCAGCCCGGAGCCATCTCCTCTGTCCCGATTTTAATCCCATTAATAGAGAATTCATACAGACCAAGTGCCGAGGTATAGGCAATTGCTTCTTTCACTTTCTTACGAAGCGGCAGGATCTTCCGCAAATAGGTCGCAGAGGACTTTCCTGCTTCTTCCTCAGTCTCACCGGTGATGAATTTTGCCTTCCACTCCGCTTCTGTCTGGATTCCGCTGATGAATTCTGCGGGACTGCTCCAGCCTGTTTCTTCTCCATCGGTCGATACAACACGGACTCTGCAGAAATAGCGGCAGGCGGTCTCAAGTACAAAGGATTCTGCTTTTACCTGTGCCGATTGGTTCGACAGCACTGTTTTGCTGTCAAAACAAAGGTGTGAAAAATCAGATACCGTACTGATCTGCAGCTGGTAATTTTTCTGAATAACATGAACCGAGTCTCCTTCAATCACCCAGGAAAATTGCGGTTGCCCGGTTACGCCCAAGGGTCTTTCCAAATAATCTGTCTTAATGCTTCCTATCGTGATCATACTTCTCCTCCATTTGCTGTTTCTTTGCGCATATCAAGCTTGAACATGCGGTGACACGCGATGCACAAACCTCCATATTAATATAATCTCTGCTCCCTTCACTTTTCCGGGCAAACTGCCTTCAAAGGTATGATGCTTTTGTTCTGATAACAAGAAAAGTAAGGTCAATTCGTCTTACGTATTTTACCTAGGAGTATCATATCCTACGAAAGAAAGAATGTAAATATAAATAAATAATTTAATTTTTCTCTAAAGTTTTTAGATAAATTAAGAACAAAGACTTTACAAATGAGATCGTTTGTGCGATGATAAGAACGGAGGAAGGACCTTGTCCTTAAACATCCTACGTTATACATTGGTTAATAAGCCATCATAAATAAACAATACTTTGCGTATCTCTGCAGAAGAATGGAAGGAAAGCTAAAATTATGAAAATCGGAATGGTCTATACAGGAACAACTCCTGAATTAATTGAATTTGTTGAACGTGAGGTAAAGCTAAAAATCGGTAAAGACGTAAGTTTTTTGAATTATGCCGATGCTACAATTCTGGGAGAAGCCAGAGAACACGGTTATGTAACAGGAAAAGCCGCTGCAAGACTTTATGCTTTGTATATGCAGGCGATAGCAGAAGACGCAGATGCAATCCTGAATCTTTGCTCTTCCGTCGGTGAGACAGCGGATGCCATACAGGATGCTGCCAATTACATGGGCGTTCCCATCGTCCGTGTTGATGAGGAGATGTGCCGCGAAGCAGTCCGAAGAGGAAAAACAATTGCTGCTCTTGCAACTTTGCCAACTACACTGGAACCAACCAAGAACACACTTCGCCGTGTGGCCAGAGAAATGGGGAAAGAAATCACATTACTTGACGGTCTTGTTGATGCTTTTGGTGCAGATCAGGAAGTATTCAAAAAGCTTTTAATAGAAAAAGCAAGTGAGTTCATTAATAAAGCAGATATTGTTCTTCTTTGTCAGGGCTCAATGGCTTATGCAGAAACTGTCATCGAAGAAGCTACCGGTATACCGACACTTTCCAGTCCACGCTTTGGTGCAGAAGCTCTTAAAAAAGCTTTGGAAAGAAAAGGGGTGTTGTAATGCTGACGAATACAACGAAATCAAAATTCAAGAAAGTCTCCCCTCTATCCTTTTCTTCAACAGAATGGACCGATGGCTTTTGGAAAGAAGTCTGTGATATCAATGGAACAAAGACCATCCCGCACCTTCAGGAAAAGTTCGAATCTGCTGATATCAGTCACGTCGTAGAAAACTTCCGCATCTGTGCAGGCGAAGCCGAGGGTGAATTTGGCGGAACAAATTTCGGTGACGGTGACTTTTATAAATGGATGGAAGCTGCTATGTACTACGCAGCAAAAACAAACGATACAAAATTATTCGAAAAGCTCGACTCTTATGTTGATCTGATTTCACGGGCACAGCTTCCGGACGGATACATTTCCACAAAACAGATTCTTGGAGAACGTCAGAACAACGGAATACAGCGCCTTGGTGATATCAACGATTTTGAAGTATATAACTTCGGACATCTGTTTACCGCTGCCAGCCTTTACTATCGTCTGACGGGCAAAGACAATTTCCTTACCGTAGCAAAAAAGGCTGCAGGATATCTTGAACAGATGTATGAAGATAATATGAAAAAGGGTGAGATCAAGACTGCCGTCTGTCCATCTCATTATATGGGACTGATTGAACTTTACAGAACAACAAACGATGAAAAATTCCTGGCGCTGGCAAAGCTGTCCATTGAAGCAAGAGATTCCGTAGCCAACGGACTGGATGACAATCAGGACCGTCTTCCTTTAAAAGAACACCGCAAAATCATCGGCCATGCTGTTCGTGCCAACTACCTGTATGCAGGTGTTGCCGATCTCTATCTGGAAGATGGTGACGAGGAGTATCTGGAAGTCCTGCACAGTGTGTGGCGTAATCTAATGGATCAGAAAATCTATCTGACCGGTGGGTGTGGTGCCCTTTACAACGGGGCTTCCCCGTACGGCAATTTCTTTCATCACCAGCTGGTGCACCAGGCTTATGGATATGAGTATCAGCTGCCGAACATAACCGCATACAATGAGACCTGTGCTTCGGTCGGAAGTGTTCTCTGGGCATACCGTATGTTCCAGATCGAACCAAAGGCAGAATACTTTGATCTTATCGAACGCACCATGCTGAATCTGCTTCCGGCAGCGATCAGTCTTGACGGCAATAAATATTTTTACGAAAACATGCTTCGCCGGGCAAAAGAACTTCCTTACGAGCTGATCTGGTCGCTGACAAGAGAAGAATACATCTTAAGTTACTGCTGTCCTCCAAATCTTGCAAGAACTCTGGCAGAAGCTTCCGAGTATGCTTACCTGGTATCCGGCAATACGGTTTGGACCGGTATGTATGGAGCAAGCAGGTCGGTTATTGAACTGGAAGGACAGGAAGCATTTACACTGGTCCAAAAGACTTCCTATCCATACGATGGAACCATTACATTTACAATAGAGGGAAGCACCTTTGCATCCTGCAATTTGAACTTACGTATTCCAAAATGGGCGGTATCCGGTTCCATAACCGATGGAAAGAAGGTAACCGCCATAACTCCTGATATGTCGGAAAGCTACTGCACCTGGAAGAATTTTTCCGCAGGCGATACCCTCACCCTGACACTTGACATGCCGGTACGCTATACGACCGCACACGGTCTTGTGGAAGAGAACAGCAATCAGGCTGCCATAGAACGCGGACCGCTCGTTTACTGTATTGAGTCCCCCGACTGTGCATTAGAATCTCTTGATGATCTGCTACTGGACTTACATGCATCCTTTGAAGCAGATACACTTACAATCAGAGGGCGGCAGATTCCCGTACTAAAAGGCAGTGCCTTTGCCATACAGAGAGAATCCTTTGACCGGAATGCTCTCTACCAGCCACTTAGCTTTGCCGGTCTTGCCTCCGTTCCGATTCGTCTGATTCCATACTTTGCATGGGATAACCGGGAATACGGTGAGATGAGAATCTGGCTTCCTGTTGCCTACCGTTAACCACACCAGAAAGGGATTTTATGTCATCAAAAACACCAATTATGAATCGCTCCCTGCAAAATGGAACCATTGTCAGCCGTATCATCGACCAGATAACAGAAGCCATTATCGCCGGTGAGCTGCAGCCGGGAAGCAAGCTTCCGACAGAAGTCGAGCTCTGTAATGCATTTCAGGTCGGCCGTAATTCGGTCAGGGAAGCAGTAAAAATACTGGAAGCCTATGGCGTCGTCTATATAAAACGTGCAGATGGTACTTACATCAATGATACGTTCAATCAAAAGATGCTGGATCCTATGCTTTATGGAATTTTGTTGCAGAAAAGCTCTTCTGCTGAATTGTTGCAAATGCGAAAAGTGCTCGATACCGGCATCCTTCACCATGTGATGCAGGAATTCTCTCCGAATGAATTCGAACAGCTGGAAAAAAGCCTTCAGACCCTGACCAATGAAATCACCGCGAAAGATCCAAAAACGGAACGGATCCTTCGGGCTGATGTTGAATTTCATATGGATATTGTCAGAGCCATGAACAATGAACTGCTGTTATGTATGTACAGTTATGTTGACCGGATCACAATTGCTTCAAGAGCAGATGCCATTGATATGGTATTGGCTTCCGGCAACATTGATAATTTTATCGAGCTGCATACACGATTGGTCAATATCATAAAAAATAAAAAGCTTGGAGAAATCGAAGAGACTTTAGCGGAACATTATATCTTCTGGAAACAAGTCCTATAGGATACAATACCGCGCGTCACCGCGCGTCCAAACTTATTTATGCGCTGAAAACATGCGCTATATGGAGGCTAAGTGAAAGAACCGGGCTTCTTTCACCTGAAAGTTTGTTCCTCGCGCGTCACCGCTCGTCCAAACTTATTTATGCGCTGAAAACATGCGCTATATGGAGGAAAGTATGAAAGTAGAATTTCTGGCACAGCAGCCACCAGAGAACAGCGATTTGGCAGACAGACTATTGCAGAAAGAACTTATGGGGTTTCAAAGAAAAATTATTGCACTTGATGACGATCCGACTGGCGTTCAGACTGTTCATGATGTGAATGTATATACTGATTGGGAAGAGGAATCCATCCGTGAGGGTTTCTTAGAAGATTCTTCTATGTTTTTTGTTTTGACAAATTCAAGAGGTTTGACTTCTGAACAAACAATCCCGGTTCATAAGGAAATTGCGCATCATATCGGCAGGATTTCTTCTGAACTTGGGACCGATTATGTTCTGATCTCACGGTCCGATTCGACACTGCGCGGACATTATCCTCTGGAGACAGAAACCCTTCGGGCAACCCTGGAGGCCGAGGCTGGTGTAGATTTTCATGGTGAGATACTGTGTCCCTTCTTTCCAGAGGGCGGACGTTATACTATCAATGCAACGCATTATGTAAAAGAAGGCGATCAACTGACCCCTGCTGCCGAAACCGAATTCGCAAAGGATAATACGTTTGGTTATACACATTCTTTTCTTCCTGACTATGTGGAAGAAAAATCACGAGGTTCTTATAAAGCTGCGGACTGCATCTGCATCTCTATCGCAGACCTTCGTGCCTGTAATGTTGATAAGATAACCGAGCAGCTCATGAAAGCAGATGGTTTTGCAAAAATCATCGTAGATGCTGTCTCTTACACCGACCTGAAAGTTTTTTGCGCTGCCTGGATCCGCGCCATGAAACAGGGACATAATTTTATTGCACGCTCTGCTGCCGGACTTCCCAAAATACTGGGGAACGTAACCGATCAGCCCCTGCTTACGAAGAAAAAGCTGTTTCCACAGGGCATGGAAAACAGCGGACTGGTTATCGTTGGCTCCCATGTTAAAAAAACGACCCAGCAGTTAAATGAACTTATGAAATCAGGAAATAATCTTCTCTTTCTTGAATTTGATGTAAGTTCCTGTTCTAAACCAGATGGACTCGTCAAAGAAGCATCCCGTGTACGCACGATCGCTGAAAAGGAAATCCAGTCCGGCTATACTGTTATTATCTATACATCAAGAAAACTGGTTGCTTTTGATGGTCTGAGCAAGGATGAAATTCTCTCTGCCTCTGTCGCTATATCAAATGCTCTGACCAGTATTGTAACCAATCTGACGGTAAAACCAGGGTTTATTATCGCAAAAGGCGGGATCACTTCAAGTGATGTCGGCACAAAAGGTCTTGGCGTAAAAAAGGCACTGGTACTTGGACAGATTGCAAAAGGCATTCCCGTATGGATGACCGGTGCCGAAAGCAAATTTCCAAAGCTCCCATATGTTATCTTCCCTGGCAATGTAGGTGATGTCACAACGCTTCGTCAGATCGTGGATGACCTGATGAACTAGAAAGCACCTTGCTTCCTTACCTATATTATACACGCATGCATACTCATTTGAAACAAAGATAGTAACCCTAAATTAATGATACCAGGGTCAAAAGGTCATGTGATTCATGCTTGCATGAACAAGCATGACTTTGGGACGCCAAAACATGAGAAAGTAGCCATGGAATGGCGAATTTCGAGTGTTTTTAGGATTGTGAGAGCACATAGTGCGTAACAATCCGTACGTATCAGGGGGCAAAATACCTTTTGATCCCAACATCAACGTAATAGATTTCAAAATTATAGATCTCAAAGTAATAGATTTCAAAATTATACATTTTATAATAATGGATTCCCTACTTATAGGTTTCAAAATTATAGATTCCCTAATTATAGATTTAATTCAAATATTTACAGCACACAGCGAATACCAATAAAGATAAGAAGTAATCAGATACTCCTTACCAGGAAAGAAGGTTTCTTTATGAAAAAAATCATTATATCCCTTGCACCTGTCAAGGCCGGAACTCCGGTCGATGCAGATGCACTTGCCGTTGATGTAGAAAAATGTGTAAAAGCCGGAGCTTCCATGTGTCATCTGCACTGCAGGAAACCGGACGGTTCCCTTACACCGGATATTTCTTATATGGTCGAATGCTACGAAAAGATACTTGCTAAAACAGATGTGGTTGTTCAGGCCTCAACCGGTGGTATTTCAAAGATGACCATTGAAGAGCGATGCAGACCGCTGCAGTATGAAAAAACAGAAAGTGCCTCCTTAAATGGCGGAAGCACGAATCTCTGGGAAGATGTCTATGTCAACTCCTTTGAGGATATACGCTATTGTTCTAAGGAAGTCTATGAACGCGGTATTATCCCTGAGGTGGAAGTCTTTGATACCTCCATGATCCAGAACATCGAATCTGTTGCAGAAGAAATGCCGTATCGAAGACCGATTTTTTATAACCTGGTATTCGGTCACAAGGGTTGTATGCAGCCAACGATGGAAAGTCTTGCGGCTTTTCGCTCCTTTGTGCCAAAGGATGCAAAATGGGGTGTTACACATTACGGCCGTGATAACTGGAACTTTCTTGCTGCTGCCATCGCAATGGGTGCAAGCATTGTTCGTATCGGTTTTGAAGACAGCTATTACCTGACAAAAACACAGAATGCTGTCATGAACTGTGAACTGGTCGAAAAACTCACGCATCTGATCCGCAGCATGGATTTTGATGTTGCGACTCCGGCAGAAGCAAGAGAGATTTTGCAGGTTCCGAAACGGTAGAATAAAAAAATGCCCTGCTTTATTACTCTGCAAAGTTTATCAGAGAATATTCAGGGCATTTATTTATACCAGCAAATTATCTTAAGTATGTATTCGAATGTATTTTACTTTCTGTTTTTTTCTTGCTTTCTAACACTACTTTCTCTGATAATCAAATTGGGTTTTAGAAGAACAAGGGGGGGGAATTCTTCGTGATTCATCAGAGCATTTACTGCTTCAAAGATCTTTGCACCAAATTCTTCATAATCAACAGATACTGTTGTTATCTGCGGTCGGGCAATTGCAGAAGGTGACACTCCATCATAACCTATAATAGCAATATCATCCGGTATGCTAAGTTTCTTGTCCTTTATTGCATTCATTGCGCCGAGCGCAACATGGTCATTCAAACAACAGACTACATCAGGATATTCCTTTGCCATTAGCACTCGCTTCATCGATTCATACCCATCTGTGACACTGAAGCTGCTTCCGGCAATCCATTCATTCTTACAAAGAATGCCGTTCTCGCGTCCCTTCTTTATCAGGCACTGTATCTTTTTTCTTGCCGGATATACAGATTCGGAACCACCAATTACAGCCATTGACCGAAACCCTTGTTCTTTTATATGTTCAATGATTAAGTCCGTTCCAATCTCATCATCAGAGTGAACTCCAATCCCATCAAATTCGTCGATTCGTTCACTGCCAAAAACGCAAGGGAGAATCTTGGCTGTTCGCTTCACTTCTTCCAGATAATGTGCCGGAATCGGTATATAGTCAATTCCACCCCCCATAATAACCATTGCATCAACTCTTGCTTCCACAAGCGCCTGCATAATTGTTATTTCATTTTCTGAGGTGCTCTTTCCATTGCACAATATTGTCAGATAACCATGTCGGGAAGCACATTTGTCAAATTCGAAAAATACAGTTGAAAAATATTCCGTTAAAACATGAGGCAACATAAAACCTATCATCATGGTTTTTTTCTGCTGCAGCCCTCTAGCCACGGCATTGGGTCTGTAATTGTATTTTGTGATCAATTCCTGCACTCTTACCCGGCTTTTTTCTGAGACAATACCTTTCCCAGATGCTACACGCGAAACAAGAGAGGGTGAGACCCCTGCCTCTTTTGCAATATCATAGATTGTTATATTTCTTCTGTCTTTCGGTGCATCTGCCATAATTATCACATTCTCCTACATAATCTGTTACTTTTATTATAAACATTTGAAATCTTTTGAAAAGATATTTTTTTTAAAAGTATAGCTTCCGTTTTTTTGGTATATGCGGAAGCTATACTCATTTTTCATTATTCCTGTGCTTCTGGTGTTGGAGTTATTAGATATTCCTGCATTTCTGCATCATAATCATAATTATCAATATCAGCCAGAGCTGCATCTATCTGTGACTGGTATGTCTCAAGCGCTGTCTGAGGAGTTGATGTCCCCGACTTTACATCATTAAAGAAACTGTTGACAACATCCTGCAATGTACTAAATCCTTTGATTGGATTAATGCTGATCAGCCCTTTGTTATAGATATCCGATACAATTTCTACTGTCTTTGCATCATTTGCCCATACTTCAAGCTGAGCCTCCAACAAATCATCCCAATCTTCATCTGTATCTGCTATATCAGTTATCAGATCATAAATAAGCGCCGCTTCTTCCGGATCTTCAATTCCATTCAGCATGAACTGTGGTGCAACTTCTTTACCATAACAGGACCAGTCTGTTGCGGAAGGACCCTTTGGAAATGGAACGAAGCCCCATTCATCGGTCATTGGTGTATCCGCATTCTGAAGATAAGCATATGATATCCAATACTCTTCAAGACACATCATAACTTTTCCGTCTCTAAAGTTTTTGATCTGATCATCCCAGTTACCAAGCCATCCACTCTGATGTGTTACCGTAGCTTTAAAATCAGCCAGTGCGGTCAGCGCTTCCACCACTTTATTATCACTAAGATCCAGTGTCATGCCATCGTTTGTTTTCTTGGCAACATTAGCACCATTTGAATAAATATAACACCATTCAAAGCTTTCTCTTTCATTAAAACCATAGATATCCATGGTTCCGTCATTGTCAAGGTCTTGGTTTCCTGCAATCGCAAGCTCCTTGAACTTGTCCCAGGTCCATTCATCTGCATCATACAAATCGTAAAGACTTTCCAGACCATATTGATCGAATAACGTTTTGTTCCAAAAGATACCATAACGAATCTCTGGATCTTTCATCAAAACAGAATAGTTTTTTCCTTTGTATGAACCAGCTTCGATGTAATCCGCTCTCCACTTGTAGTCATCAAAATTAAATACTCCAAGATCACTAATCGGGTATGCAATCCCCCCCTCTATCAAGGATGGCAGAAGTTTATAGCTCATAACATAACCAAAATCACAAATCGGATCACCAGCAAGTACGGAAGTTATATAGGTTGCTGTATAATCATCTGGAATTGCAACGAATTCAATCTTACAGTTATAATTATCTTCTACATAAGCAATTCTTTCTGCAAAAGCTTCTGACAAGGCACTTTTTTCAGGATCCGGTGTCATGTCATAATAGGAACCGATCTTCAATACTCTTCCCCCAAAATCATACGTTGGTTCAGGTTCTGTTGTTGGTGTTGGTGTTGCCGCATCTGCTGCTTTTGTAGGCTCTGGCGTTGCTGTAGCGGTTGCCTCAGCTGCTGTTGGTTCTGCTGTTGGTTCTGCGTTTGTTGCACTATTGTTTCCACATGCACAAAGCGAAACAACAAGAGTCAGACACATTGCCACCTCAAGTACTCTTTTCCATTTTTTCATAATACGCTCCTTTTCTTTTAATAAATTTATATAGAAGATGCCCCTTCATATCTGCAATCTACCCTATATCCCATTCAGTTAATCCCCTTCCTGCAATACCTATCCTACAATACCGGATCTTTCGATCCCTTCTACAAATGACTTCTGGCTGATCAGATATAGCACTAACAGTGGTACAATAATTAATATTACCCCTGTATTATTCATCATTGACGTAAATCCCGGACTGACAAAGGTCAACGAGCCGCCTGAAGAGCTATAGCTGCTGCTGACGGATGCTGCCAATGAACTAAGTGCACTGGCCATAACCTTCTTTGTCGGAAGATAGAGTCCTGAGAAAAATGAATCCGTCCACTGCCAGACAAATCCAAACAGAAATACGGTAACCATCATTGGAACAGCACTTGGCAGCATGATCTGTAGGAATGTCCGAAAACGATTACAGCCATCCACATGAGCCGCTTCTTCAAGCTCCTTTGGCATACCACGGAAGAACTGTCGCAGCAAATATATATACAATCCGTTTTTAAATCCAATGGTCAGTGCCGCCTGCAAAAAAAAGGGAGCATCAGTATCAATCAGGTTAAGCGGTTTTCCGGTCACTGCCTCAAGAATACCTGCAAAATCAAAAAATCTGAAATGCATAAACAACGGAAGCATAATAATCTGAGGCGGTACGATTAACGTCAAGATCACACAGCCAAACAAAAGATTTTTTCCCGGAAATTTGAATCTGGCAAATCCATAGGCTGTCAACAGACAGGCAAACAACTGAATTACCGAAGTAAGAAAAGAAAGTGTGAACGTCGATACAAAAGTCTTTGTATAATCCATCCCCTCCCAGGCAACACGAAAATTCTGCCAAGTAAAATTTTTAGGAATGTATACAACACTGGAATCATACAGATCCTTTTCATCCATAAAAGCCACACTAAGCTTAATAAACACTGGATACAGAATTACAAAACAGATCCCGATTACAATAACGGCACGGAATAAGCTCCAGATTGCCCGTGTTATACTGGCTGTTGTCATTTTGTGTCTTCCTTTACGTTTCAAAACTAAATCCCCCTCTTCTGCAGCCTACTCTTCAATGCTTGTCAAATGTTATATACCGCAAACTAATTCTTAAATTTGATCGAATTGATTCAAGCAATTCTTTCAACTCTGCCGCTGCGCAGCACATCACTTCATCTTTACATCTGAAACACTAGTCATAGTAGAATACTTTCTTTGATATTATCCCACCTACTAAAATCAATATCAGCGCAATGGCTAAAAAATACAGCCATGCCATTGCTGAACCAAAACCATATTTGACTTCTGTGAATATCGTAGTTTTAATGGAACTCATTACGTCATTCCCTGCGCTTGTAAAAGAATCAATAATCGTATACAGTGCGTTGACCAGAATCAATGGACTGATCATTGGAAATGTTATCTTCCAAAAGTTTTCCCAGCCGGTAGCCCCTTCCATATTTGAGGCTTCATACAAACTTGGTGAGATTGACTGCAAGCCAGCCAGAAAAACTAAAATCTGCACACCAGACGCTATTACAATATCATATATACCAGTAACTGCTTCTGACAGGAAGGAAATAACTCCCGCAGGTAAACTGGTATAATTGCTTAGAAATATAGCAATATTCAAAAAATCCGAAATTCCGCTGCTGTTTTGTGCTGTTTCTGAATTCATCGTAGAAAGCAGAAGATCCGATTGTTCTATGGATAGAATGATTCCGGAAGTTAAAATAACAGGAAAAAAGAAAATACTTCTTGCTATTGCTCTTCCATGAAACTTCTGATTCAGTAAGTTTGCTGCAAAGAAACTGAAAATTATTACAAGCAGCACATTAGACCACATATCTCTGATTGAATTGAGAACACTGAGGTTAAAATCGGGATCTATCGTCAGCGCTCTTATATAATGTTCAAATCCATGGTTCGCTGCCTTTGACAGAACATAACCATCGGTTCCCACTTCCATATTGCTGAAGCTGAATGAAATCGACTGAAGGATCATTGGCAGGAACAATCCAAAAAAGCCCAGCAAAAAAGGCAGTATGAACAGGTACCCTGACAGCGCATCTTTCCCGCGTAGTGTTAGTCTTAGTTTCCCATTTCGTTTTTTAAATAGTTTCATAAGGAAGGTCCCTCCTGTACTGCAAAATCCTGTGCTCCAATCTGGATTCCCTGATAAGTGACCTGATACTTATTGTAGTTGACAATAACGCAGGTTCCATTCGCATAGATTGTTTCATAAACTCCATTCCCTACCTTTTCGTGATGAACAATACGATTCCCTTGTACTTTTTGGTAGAGTTCATCCGCTTCTTCATAAGCAGTCATTGCTTTTTTAATCCAGGTTTTATAGTTTACGGAGTAATAGGAATCATAATCTGTTTCTTTCAATATGGAGTTATCTTCATAGATCCATGTGAAATAGATACCAGATCCCGTCTCTATGCTTTTTAAAAAACTTTCCTTATAATCATCCGACAGATTCATTGGCGCTCCTGCATATTCAATGCACCCACTGATGACCATTTCATAAAATGGGATTGTTTCATCCAGAATATAGAATTCATTGGAGTCCATCGGTGCTTCCAGAATGTCTGAAACACTTGAAAATGCATAAACATTTGAATTCTTAGCAAGAACATTCCCTCGATAATTATCTGATAAAGAAATCAGGGCTGCCTCATTATACTCTTTTGCTTTTTGAATCCCGACAAAATGGTCGGACTGAAAGTCGGAATAGAGATCTCGTGCAAGTCCTCCTACCGAAATTGCAGGGATAAGAAGTTTATTTCCCATTTTTATCTGTCTGCTGATAATTTCACCAAGATAAAAGGGACTAATAAGATTGATGTTCCTGTTCACTATGACGCCATTCGGAATCAATGCCGTGCCAAGCGCGATTATTGATCTGTCGAAATACCTTGGTGCAAAGCCATTTGCCGTATAGCCATCAAACAAAGCATCTTCATATACCCTTTGCATTTCAATATTCATAAATGTTGTAATTGACTGCTCCTTTGAATAATCAAAGAACTCCTCCAAAGACAAACCGCCTTTTGTCAACTCACTGACCGGACGTAATCTGGTTGCCGCTGTGTTCCCAAGTCCTTTATTGGCCCATCCCAAATAGTTAATTCGAATTCTATCAACTCCACCGTTCTGAAGTTCCTGGATTATTAAGCTCGCCTGATGATATGTTGTCAGCGCCACGGTAGCATCATATTTTATCCCAAGAAAGGATTTCGTCTTTTCAATTGCACCGAGCAGTTCGAGGTAAAAAGGTAAATGCTCCTTATTTTGTGCCAGAGATAATGTTCCTTTCTCCAACAGGTACTCCCGGTAAGCATTTGCCATCCCGGAATAGTCTGCCTGCTCTCCCGATAGAAAAGAAAATCGGATTTTGTAATCTCCCTGATAGAGTTCAGAGGCATACATCTGGAAGCTGTTTGAACCGATAATATCTCCCAAAGATATTGCACCGTTCTGAAGACAGGTAAATCCTGCATAAACGTGATTGTAGGAATTCGTTTTTCCTGCTATGTCTGCGTTAATATTGGCATACGCCTCTCCATCTTCAATGATGGCAAGCATGGCCTGATCCCCTGATTTGATTCCATACACCGGAAGTTTGATGGCAAGATTCTCATCTATTTCAGACGCAGTATCAAGCAATGCATTATTTGTAGCATCCGCACCATATACCTGATTCGTGTAGGCACGCAATGAAGTTTTGCCGTTATTAAAGTTTATTAATGCACCGCTCCCGTCCGGTACAAACAGATACCCTGTATCCTCCATGCTTCCTGCCCCAAAATATTCAAGCAGGTCAAAGTCCACGAGATAATATCCATCCATGTTATATTCAATATCCTGTGGTGTAACCGTTACTACAAGGTTCTCACCCTCAAGAATATAGGAAAGCGGTACAATGAAAAAAGGTTTATTGCTTTCAATCACCACACCACAATCAGCAAGATCCTTCTGCATCTCTTCTGCGGTATACCCAAGCGCTGTAAAGTACTCCATCAACTCTTCCTTTTTATAGTCCTTGGTTCCTGATTTCAGAATGTATATATCCTTATTTTTAACCTCGGGATACGTTTCCAGATAGGTATCTATATCGGCGTCATCCATCTCACTGTATACCAAAAGCGAGTAATTACGTTTGACCTGCTTCTGAGCATCCTCATCCATCTGATCAAAATAATACTGATAACGTTCCTTTGTGATTGCCTGCGGTAAAATCAGCTTGCTTTCCATCTCGCCCAATGTATAGGTGACCGTTACTCCATTCTCCATCGGTGTTATTTCAAATTGCCCATTGAGTATGCTGTCGTTATAGTTGTCCATCTCATTTGCCTGAACATTTTCATTATAGTAGGTTAATGAAAACTGAGATTTCAGAAGCCTTTTATTGATTGGAACAGCAATTGCATCCTCATCAGCGGCGATGGGACTGGTAAACCAGATGTCTCCGGATTCCTTTCTACGAACAGCGACATTGGTATCTTCTTCATCAATATACAGCTCAAGGTACTGATTTTCAGTCAACAAGGTCATAGTACTTAATTTTTCTTCTTCTGCTGCTCTCTTGCTGACGCTTTCCTGATCGGCGGCCATTGCCACATTCTCCGGAATTACTTCAAGAACGATTCCTGCTAACACACAGATTGCAAGCAATGCTGCTATGCCTTTTCTAAAAAACTTCATATTCTTCCTCATTCCTGCGTGGTCGAAGATACTCCCTTCAACTCCTTCTAACGCATATAAAAAGTTGCATCCATTGTGATCCAGACTTCTTATCCGATCTGATTTTCTCATCGGAACCTTATTTCTTTATAAATCGTAAGCGCAAAAATAATTATTTTCTGAATAACACTAAAGAAAAGCAAGCCAAGGAATAGTATGATTGCCATTCCAAGTATTGTAAGGATTACGGTCATGATCGTCTTTTTAAATGAATATTGGTGGGTGACCATCATACTGAAGAACAAGAGTCCTCCGGCCCAGAGATAGCTTATTGTTCCAAAGGTATAGTAAAAAGCACCTTCGTCTGCCGCAATGACATAACTTATTGCTACCAGGGGTAAGTTGATCAAAACGATCGGAAGAATTGCATATCCGGTTGCGATTGCAATGTCCTTTAAGGTTCCTTCTCCATCCATAAGCGAAGTCAGACACCAGCTGGAAACACACCATAATAGAAAAAGCAAAAATACCGTTATTATATCTTCTGTTACATTCAACTGCTCCAACCGATTGAAATTAAAAAGAAAAGCAGTATTTTGTTTCTGAACCACATACGTTACGATTGTAAGCACGACAATGGTAAGCGCAGCGGCAAGACTTCCTCGTCTTTCCCGCTTTAGATCCCAAAAACCATCAAACGGATGAACCATAACATGCAGCCCATATTTTAGAGTTTTGAAATATTGCATCTTGCATCACCTGCCAGTCGTTTTATTTTTTTATAGATCCAGAAAACTGCCAAGGCACCGAGCAAACAGCCAAGCACAGTCATGATTACCGAGAAGTTCTCCTGCATAAGCTCCTTCCGATAGAACTTAAAGGCTCTTGTATAGTACTTTCGACTGTTCCCCAGCTTGAAATATTTCATTGCTTCCTTATAATCGCCTTCTTTTAGCAGTGCTTTTCCGATTCCGATATAAGCAAACTCACTGTTGGCATTGAACTGTAAGACATCCTGCCAAGCAGCATAAGCACCTTGTGAATCACCGGCATTTGCCTTCTCATAAGCTGATAAAAGCTGTCTGCCATACTCGGTAATGTCATATACAAGAATGCAGTTCATGATAGAATCCATAATATAGATTTGTTCTTCTTCATCACTTACACCAATTGCCACCGCCTGTGCCGCACTGCCCACACGGTTTCCTTTCTTTCCAAAGATAAAAAGCGAATTTCCGTCATAGTCGTAGGCAAAGACCTTTCCATCCGTCGAATCCAGAACAAAGTAACAGCCATAGGTTGTTGCACTCACATCCACAAACTTTGAAAAATCACTCTCTCCTCCACTCATTGTATAAAGATCACCTTTGATGTCATAGTTACCAAGGCGTCTGAGAACATCGGTACCGGTTGGATTCAATCTGCGTAGCGCATCTGCTCCGTTCATAAAATCATCCTCATCAAGATTGCTTATGGTCGCATAGATGAAGTTCTCCTGATCCATGAAAATATTACTGTATTCTGTCGGTATAATGGTTTCCATTCTCTCTTGCTGCTGTGCTGTTGAAAAATAATTCTTCCATATATAATCGAACATATTCGTGCTGACCTGTGTTGCACCCATAAACCCTTGAAACACACCATTCTTATCAAACTCCAGCAAGCCCATGTTAATTCCATAGGAAATGCAGTAAATCCGTCCGGCCTCGTCCACAACTATCTTCGTTGGTATGAAATCAACCGAAGCTGAAATCAGGTCTGTATCCGGTCTGATAATTTCACGAATAAAGTTACGCTCTGCATCAAATTCAACAATTCTTCCATTTCCAGAATCTGCCACATAAATGTGTCCCTCCTTTGTTACACAAAGCCCCTGTGGCTTATTCAGTGAATCCTCTCCACCCTCATGAGAAAAAATCCCAAGTTCCCAAAGCAAGCTCCCCGAGTTTGACAGACACACAATTCTTGAATTGCCTGTATCCGCTATATAGAAACATTCATTAAACAGAAACATATCCTCCGGATAATTCAACGTTGTTCCCATTCTGCCAGCATCTATGGTCTCTCCGGGAAGGTAAGTGGGCGGCTGCAAAACATCATCACCCCAAAAGTTGTAGCTGTAGGTATCATAGGAAGTGTCCGCGTAAACCTGCTGCAGCTCATTATCAGCAATAAAACAAAATATCATCACAAATGCAATCAGGCATCGCAGCATTTTTTTTCTAAGGTTCATTTGCCATCCTCCTTATTCTTTGATTCCCGATGTTGCCATTGTTTCTATGATGCTGCTCTGCGAAATAATGAATATAGTTATCGGAACGATCATCATAATGACAGCGACAGCAGAGGTCGCTCCCGCTCTTGCAATGCCGCCGGAGGCGATTTGTGAAAGCGCATACGGCATCGTCTTCAACTCTTCACTGTAAATATAGTTCGATCCCTGCAGATTCCAAAGATCCTGAAACGAAAATATGATCAGTGTCAGCCAAGCCGGTTTGACCATTGGCATAGCAATCGTTGTAAATATCTTAAATTCATTCGCTCCGTCAATGCGTGCCGCTTCCAACAAGGTATCTGGTATCTGTTCCATGAACTGTTTCATCAAAAACAGCCCCAGCGGCTTTGCTATAGCCGGAACGATCAGAGCCAGGTAGGTATCCAGCCAGCCAATCTTTGACATGATCAGGTAATTCGGAATTGCCGTTACCTGCACGGAAAACATAAGTGCCAGAACAATAACACTGAAAATGATATTTCTGCCTGGAAACTTGTGCTTCGCCAATGCATACGCACATAGACTTGCCACAAGCAAATGGCCTGCTGTTCCCACTGCTGTGATAAATACGGTATTAAAAACATAGCGTGAAAAAGTCACCCAGGACTCCGCCATTAATACAAACACATCGTTGAAATTATTTAGCGTCGGATTCCGAACAAAGAACCGCGGCGGAAAAATAAAAAGTTCATCCATCGGCTTTAAAGAATTACTTATTGCCAGAATAAGTGGTAATGCCATAAACAAACCAAGCAGGATCAGTACCGCAAAACTAAAGACATCCCCCGCAACGGAGTGGTTGGGTGTGGATCTTTTTAATCTGAGTTTCTTTTTTACTTTCATGATTTAAGACCCCACCTTTCTTAACAGTGCCTGAACCAGCTTATTGCAAAGAATCATCGTTAGAAAAAGCACTGTTGCAATTGCCGAAGCATATCCCATCTCAAACCGAACCGAACCATAATCGATCAGATGTGACACCACGGTATGGGCCGCATAGTTCACACTGGGGAATCCGGCAAGTGCTGCCAAAGAATCATGTATTGCAAATGATGATGTAATCGTCATAACAGCACCGAACATCAGCTGCGGTTTCATCGAGGGCAACGTGATATACCAAA
The DNA here is from genome assembly GCA_003249225.1 of Clostridia bacterium. GTDB lineage: Bacteria > Bacillota > Clostridia > Lachnospirales > Lachnospiraceae > SZUA-448. The sequence continues at coordinate 245,195 of QKJQ01000015.1, forward strand.
GTTCCTGCCATCTGTTCTTAACACCGTCAACATATCCGGCTTCAAACAATGACGTGTCTACATTTTGTAATCCGGCAATAAAGGATAGAAAACCAGTACCAAGACTCATCCACAAAACAACAATAATAAGAATCGGCATAATATACGTCTCATCTTCGAACCAAAGAATCGGCGAATAGGTAATTCCAAGTTTCATGAGCCAACCATTCACAAACCCATAAATATCACTGGAAAAGAAGAATTTCCATACGATGTATGCTTGTCCCGAAATTGTCGGTGCATAAAATACCAGGGTCAAAAATGCACGAAGCTTTGGCTTCAGATCGTTGATCATCCAAGCAATCAGAAAGGCAGCAAAAAAACTGATTGGACCAGTTATGACTGCAAAAAGAAAGGTGTTCTTGACCGCTTTTAAAAACACGTCATCTGCAAAAAACAAATTTACATAGTTTGTCCACCCAATAAATCTAGGCTTTTCAAGTATATTAAAATAAGTAAAACTAAGTCCGATGGAAGACAGAACCGGAACAAAATAAAATAGAATAAAAAGGATCAGAAACGGTGCGATGAACAGATAAGAAATCTTATTACGCTTCATTTCTTTCCATGTGTTCTTCACTCTCTTTTTGATATATGCCCTTATATATCCTTTCGCTATATCTGGTTTATTAGCCCTGTTCATCATAAGCATTCCCTTCTCTAGTTGTACTGTGCCATCCGAATACCAGTATGTTTTAACAATGACCTCAAATCAGTTGGTGTCCAGTCCAAATTCATCCCTTTTGCTTTCAATCTCATTGTTAATAATCTTAACGTAATCTTCCAAGGTCTCTCTTGGATCCTCATTATTGTTATAAACCGTATAGAATGCATTCTTTATATTTCGTTCTGTAAAATATCCGCCGGGTACTTCCGGCAAAGCTTTCACCCAGGACAACTGGCTCGTCAGCTGCTTGTAATCGGTACTTGCCCAGGGAAGGCTTTTTAATGCATCCATATTGGCTGTTGCAACACGTCCGGCAACACCAAGAACATTCTCGATCTGATTCCCGTAATCGACCTGTGTCTCTTCACTCATCCACCACTTAAGGTATTCCCATGCATTTTCTTTTTGCTCTGATGCTTCCAGAATGACACAGGCAGATTCCCAGGCAGATACCGAGTGATCAATGGTTCCATCCTCTGCTTTATGACCCGGAACCACAGTAAATCCCCATAGACCTGTTATTTCTGGTGCAAATACAGACAGATAGCTGTAATTTGTATAATCACCGATGGCTAAGGGCATTTCTCCGGTGCGAAATCGGTTTGCAAAATCAAAGGTAACAGGCAGCTTGTAATTTACATAATTAGAGCTCCACTGAGAAAATGCCTGAATTGCATTTTCTGTATCAAGTCCACTCTTTTTGTCATTGTCGCTATAATATTCTCCGCCATATTGGTACAGATACATTGCAAACGTCGTATAATCTGGCAGAATTCCAACATTCATATTGTTTTTCTGAATGACGGAAAGGCATTCATAAAATTCATCCCAGGTTGTCGGAACATCAAGTCCCAGTTCCTTCAAGATATCAGCACGATAGAACATGACGTGAAAGGACATAGTCTGTGGTAAAGCATAAACTCCGTCATCCAGTGTAAACGGAACCAGGGCTGCTTCATGGAAGCATTGAATATATTCCCCAAAATCAGAAAACTGAGTAAGATCTGTCACGGCATTTCGCAGTGCATAGTTTACCGGTTCTTTTCCCGCCACATTTAATGCAACATCAGGACCTCTGCCTGCAAGAGTGGCAGATAAAAGGACGTCTGCATTAACAAGTTTTACGTTCACAGGAATTCCGGTGTCTGCTACAAAATAATTGTCTGTAAGATCTTTGATTACCGTTGCCTGATCCCGTCCATTTGCTGTTCCAATCGTAGCTGCCGATGCTAAGATCCACACATCAATGGCATCTCCTTCATAAATCTCGCCAATGCTGTCATAATCCTCAACAAAAGTTGCAATAAAACATTTGATTTCAAACCATATCTTCTCAAAAAATCCGGGTGTAACGTTCGGCAGTTCTGCGCCTGCCTGCTGAATCTGAAGGTAATCGATCTGCAGTGGCTGTTCCTTCATATTCAACGTCCAAGTCCCTAGTGCCGCGATGTTATCCTTAAATGCTGCCCATTGCTTCGCTATCTTTTCAGGTTCCCGAGACATTGTATTTAATTGAACCAAAAGATTATCAATCGCCGCCGAATCACTGCCCTTTGATCCTTTTACGTATTCATCAAGTCTTTCCGATAATTCCTGAATCACCTGGTACTGTTCTTTCAAAATCGCAAGAGCTTCCGGTGTCTTTGTTTCAAGCTGATAATCACGCATCGTATCCGGCGATGTCCCAATAACCATAAGCATAAGCCGATAAGCTCGGTTCAGCTCCAAAATGGAGTCATCTGCCATTCGTAACAATTCAGACATTTCTTCTCCAAGAGCAACTTCAAATGTAATGGAATGCGTTCCCTCTTCTAAATAGAACAAGTAACTTTCCGATTCATTCCCAAGCGTTGTTATCTGCCATGTACTGTCATAATAGAACTTTAGTTCCTTCGCTTCCTGAAAAGGGATTTCTCCATCCAGCTGTAAAGATCTGACAACAGTAACGCCTGATTTGATCTTTTGGCGGTACTTGACTGCAATCTCATACAAACCACTCTCCGGAACTGTAACTTCCCAAGTAATCCATTGACCGGTAAGCTGCCAATTTGTACCACCTATCGTATTCAGTCTGGTTTTAAATGCACTGTTTGGTTCTGTTGCAGGAGAGGTTCTGTCGCTGACCGCATAAAGTGTGGAATGAGATTTTAAAGCAGCATCTTCTCCCTGTATTTTAATAGCGGCTGTCAAAGATACTTCTGAATAACCGCTTTCTCTGCAGTTATTTATATATTCTTCATAACTAGCCGGTTCTTCTTCCTGTGTCAGCAGAATCTTTCCGATTGCCATAGGTTCCTTTGTAGACACCATCTCAATTGTGTTAACACCTGCCTCAAACCAGAACAGGTATGCCTCTGTATAATATCCATCATTGTCTTTAATATAAGCTGTCGTCCAATCCGGTGCTTCGACCTGAATAGGTCTGATATCGTTTCCTCTGCTGTCCTGAATAATTTCCTCACTATCTTCCCAAATTCTTGAGAAACAGACATACTGTGCACCATCGAATGGAATGGCACCATTGATATAGATTTCTCTTTCAATGTCACCATTCTTGCCGCTTATCTGATAATACTCGATTGCTATATTGTAAAAACCGGCTTCTTCAACATTCACTTTCCAGACTGCACTTCCTTCTTCCTCTGTAAGCAGTACCGTCCCATCATAACCCATATAGGAGTCTGTCTTTTCAAAGCCTTCGCTCTCATACACCGATGCCCCACCATTCACAGCAATTGTCTTGTCTGGTCTGTTCCTATCAGAGTGGTTCGAAAGATAGGTCTCATAAGTTACTGTATCTTTCACAATATCCAGCAGGCTATCCGAGGAAGACACCAGACTTTGTCCAGTCTCTGCTCTCACCACAGACAAAGAAAAAAAAGTGCTGATAATTGTGCATAGTAAGACTGCACTGACCGATTTATAGATAATTCGAGTTCCCTTCATACTATCCCCCATTATCATTTTTAGTAATATTATATAGTTTTTATAAAACTGCAATCGATATACATTGAATATTTTTTATAACACCGTTTCATCTTTTTTCCAAACGGTGCTATATACTGTGATATTCTACAATTATTTTATTTTTGCAATCGGTGTACATAGTTATTTTAACCAATCTATAATCTGATTATATATTGGTGTTTAAGGAAACGTCAAGCAAAAAAAGGAATTTTCTAATTTAATTCTCCAGCTTCCACTCATCACTCCATGAAAGCTCCATCGTTTTGTCTTCCTTGAACGTAATCGGCAGCCAGATATAACTTGAATTTGTAAGATCTTCACTGTTCCAGCGATCACCCATATATATATAATTTCCACTTTCATCTTTAAACACGCAGGTACTCTGACTGTCAAATGTCGTCGCCTTAGTATCCCCTACACATGGATCGCCTATTTCTTTCCATTCACCAAATATACTGTCTGCCATTGCATACCGTGCACGGTTCGGAGTCCATCCGGTAGCCCCCGAGGTAAGCAGATAATAAAATCCGTCTCTTTCAAAAAGTGCCGGTGCTTCTCTTTGTGCACCGGGAAACAGTCTTACAAAATCAACCCCTTCCACGGCTTCCTCTGGGTCTGTTGCAAGATATGTATATTCCTCATTCAGCTTTGAAATGTACATGGTCAGATTTTCTTCACTGGAATATACAATATACGCTGTACCATCTTTATCCACAAAGAGATTCATATCCCGTGACATACCTTTACTCTGCGGATACATATCCTCTTGATTTTCCGGGCAGGTATTCAAACGATACCGGTCAATGAAACGAAAAGGTCCAAAAGGCGAGGCACTGACGGCTACCCCTGCGGATGCCGCAGCGTAATTCGAATCACTCATCTGTGTTGGTCCATCTGCATGAAACCAAAGAATATATTGATTTGTCTTCTCGTTATAAATCAGCTTTGGTCTTTCAATTACAGATGTTGAATCATTAATGCTTCGATAAACATTATCCAGCTGTTCTTGACTATATCCCTGATATAAACTGGTAAAATAGCTTTCAGTTTCAAGTTCTTCTCTTGAAGTTACTGTCTTCATAATAACTCCTTTGAAGGTCCAGTTATAAAGGTCATCTGAAATGTAGGCACATATACCGCCGCGATACCCCATGGTCTTATCTTCCCCGACCCAGTACCACATTTCAACCAGTTCCCCATTCTCGTCCGGAACCATCATTTGCTGAACCTGTCCACCGTGTGCCTGAATAAAGGTTCCATCTGTGTCGGTCCACACCTTTCCAGGTAAGAATGAATCATACACCGTTATCTTTTCTAATCCTTCGAATGAATTTTCCAATGCCGTATATACCTCCCTGATCTTGTCCGTAATCTCATTATTTTTTGCTTGTTCAGCCGCTTTATAATTTTCATAATATATTTCATAAGATTCACTTGTGTAATACATTTCGTCTTCTACGGCGGTCGATACTTTTTCAAGAAGCATCGCAAGATAATCTGCATCTATGTCAGGAAGATAGCGAACAATGATATAACTGAGTATCGGATTTTTCATTGCGTCCGTTCCCCGTTCTTTGTTATGCACAAAAATATCCAGATAACCATCTGTTACAGTTTGTGTCGCTTTCACCTCCGACAGACGGTATTTTAGGATCTTCATAGAATCAATTGCTGGCACACCTTCCATCTCCACATCAACCGTTCTGGCTGAAAATGGATTGTAGAATCCAAAGGTAACTTCATAATCTCCCTCCGGTATTTGAAGCTGGTATGTAAACCCCAATTGACTTCCTTCACCCTGTGTACCTTCTTTTATGACCCACTTCGTGTCGGTGAGTTCCGTACTGTCAGGATTTCCCTCTGCCTCCATGAAATCAGCAGGCAAGTAACCCCAGGTACTTTTTGCCACATCATCAATACCATACTCCTGATCTGTTACAGACTGAAACAAACCCATTGGATAGGTACTTTGAAGGCTTGATGTCTCTTTTGTTCCGCAGTTGATCGTGTAAAAAATGAAGTCATTTTGAAATATACTTTCTTTTGAGGGCAGTGACAGCCTGTTTTCGTTCATCGAACCATTGCCTGTCGTTGTATTCTCTCCAATCTCCTCTTTGGAATAATTCTGTTCGTTTTCCTGCGTCATTGTTTCTGAGGCATTACCTGCATGATTTTCTTCGTAAGAACATCCATAAAAAAATTGAGCCAGTAGAATAAGTGTTATTCCAATCATCAAAATTTTTTTTCTCTTAATCATACATAGCCTCCATTAAAACTGGTTTTCCTAATACTGCCATACATAATAACACGTCATTATGTATATTGCAATCGATTGTATAACCAAATTGTGATGTGCATATTTGTGTGTTATTTTTATCCTTGTTATATATTTTCTATGTTATTTATATATTATATGATGTTATTCCCTTCTTTATTTGTATACTTTGTACATTTATAAAAATTTTCGCGTTTTTTCTTTTTCTACCTTCTTTGGCAAGTTATCACTTTCTGAAAGTTTGTCTGTATCTGTCAAACACCCGATTAACATAATTTCCTTTTTTTATATATTTCATTCTTTACATTGCAATCCCTTTCTTTCTGCAGACAAAAAAACTGCTGCGAATAAACAGCAGCAGTTGAAGGCAAAAGCATTTAAGAAGGATCAGTTCCATTCCGGATTTCTGATATATTCATAAGGATTCGGCAGTACTTCAAGGCCTTCGAATACGACTTCACAGCTTGGGCCGATTGGTGACTGCGCGGAGATTCCAAGCATAATCGTCTCCTTCATCGGCAGCCGGAATATGCGGACCAGGATCCATTTTACCTTATCTTTTGAATAATGAAGGGCAAATTCATTGCCTTTACGCATCATCTGCATCCATACACCGCCTGTCATGGACTCACCATTGGAATCATCCGATACGCCGTTGGTCACAACCGAAACCATGGCAGGATGTCCAGCATCGGAATTCTCATAGGCAAATTTAATGTATTTGTTTTCATTTTCATAAGCAACAATACAGCCAAGATCATACAGTCCTATGAACTCCGGTGTAATCTTACAGCGAATCAGAAAATCTCCTGTCTGTTCTGTGTAGTAATACGGAAAACTGCTGCATTTGTAGCCATTGCACATATCATTGAACAGGTTCGTTCCTTTGTCAGCCTTCATGAAAATCCTGTCCTCTGTCTTCTCAAAAATCAACGGTGCCGGTGAATCAAGTAAACGAAAATCTTTCTGCATTTTTTTCTCCTTCTCTTGTGAAATAATCTGCCAGTCAATGTCTTTATAGTTTGATACTAGCCGTTTTAAAGCCTTGTGTCAAACAATCTGTGCCACTTTTATGAATAAGTTCTAAGTTCCCAAAAAAGTAGAAAATTTAATGGATTTATCCCTAATTTTTTCTGTAGTTATCAGCCACCTTCGGACATATAATACAAGAAGAAAAATAAAAATTGCTATATGTAACGCGGGAATGGGGAAATTATGAAAAAGAAAAACACCAGACTAGTATCTGTGATTCTGTTGAGTCTGCTTCTTTTATCCGGTGTAACCGGATGCGGAAACCAGACAGAGGGTAATACTATGACATCGAATGAAACAGCAGCAACCATTGCACCTACAAAAACTGAAGTTACTGCAACATCAGCGCCTACAGCTTCACCGGATGCAGAAAGTGCATCCACCGATACTGCTGCAGATAGTTCTGTTCCTGATACCGGATTTGACCTTACCGCCGTTGAGCTTACAAAGCTAATGGGAAACGGCATCAATCTTGGAAATACCATGGAAGCCTGGGGACATTCCGGTCTCGGCATTAACGCAGCGGTCTCTTCCTATGAGACTTACTGGGGACAGCCGGTCACAACACAGGAGATCATCGACAGTATGAAAGCTGCCGGTTTTGATACACTTCGTATTCCGGTTGCCTGGACCAATACCATGGACTTTGAAAATGGAGATTATACCATTCGGCAGGATTACCTGGACCGTGTCGGTGAAATCATCCAATATGCTTTGAACGCTGACATGTATGTCATCGTTAATGATCATTGGGATGGTGGCTGGTGGGGAAGATTTGGCTCTGCAACCGAAGAAATCCGGACCGCAGCCATGGACCAGTATGTTGCCATGTGGACACAGATCGCCAATGAATACAAAGACTTTTCAAGCAAGCTGATCTTTGAATCTGCGAACGAAGAACTTGGAAGCCGCTTGAATGATACTGATTTTGCCGCAGATTCCGGTTCTCTTTCCGAAAGCGAATGTTATGAAGTCATGAACCAGATCAATCAGACCTTTGTTGACCTGATCCGCAGTACCGGCGGAAACAATGAAAAGCGTTTCTTATTAATTGCCGGGTATAATACTGATATTGCAAAAACGAACGACAGCCGCTTTGTTATGCCGACCGATACACAGGAGAATAAGCTTTTAGTATCCGTGCATTACTATACACCGTGGGGATACTGTGGAAATGAAAGTCTTGCAACCTGGGGAAGCGTTGCAAACTATGATGAACAAAACAGCCTGCTTTCTTCCATGGCTTCGTTTGTAGATCAGGGATACGGTGTTGTTATCGGTGAATATGCTGTTTCACTGGCTTCTGATGGAACCGCAAAGGAGAATACCACCGATTTCTTTACGAACTTTCTGGATAACTGTGATTACTATAATTACTGTCCTATGCTTTGGGATTGCAGCAGCTTGTTCATCCGGCGCGACCTTGGATTCTTTGATGCAGATGTGGCTTCTCTGTTCTTAAACCGAAGTTATTCTGCACAGTCAAATTATACCTCTGAGGAAGTCACAGCAAACGCAAAAACTTCCATGGATCTATCTTATGAAAATGCCGTTGCGGCTGATGTGCCTTTTGTTCTTCCCGATGATCAGGCTATGGCCTGGATCATGTTCAACAGCGGTGACTGGGGAATTATGTACAGTGTCGGTGATGTCTACGATCCTACGGCAAAGACAGGCGGACTTGTGACTACTGATGTGGAGATTACCGGAGAAGGTACCTATACCGTTGCCCTTGACTTTACCGGAACCGGTAATGGAACAGCGAACAGTGTAGCATTTTCTGCTCTTGCCATTGCAAACGGTGAAACTCTGTTCCCCGGATACATTGTTGATATTAAAGAAATTCTGGTAAATGGCGAACCCTATACCTTTACTGGCAAACCATATACGACTTCTGATGACCAAATCTGTACAAGAGTCAACCTTTTCAATGATTGGGTCGGAACCCCTTCTAGCGGTGTACGGACCATAGACGGGACTCTTGATAATGTATCGGCCAAGCTTCTTGATAAAGCTACTCTTGGTCTGGTCAAAACCTTGGAGATAACATTTACCTATGCTCCCGCACAATAAGCTAGGTAACAGTTGATACTTTTCATAACTCCTTTTGTACAAAACCCCCGGTGTGTGCTGACACCGGGGGTTTTGTCATTTTATCTTTATTCATACAGCCAGTAGTCCCTGCTCCTGTCAAGAAACATCCTGCTGTCCTTCTCATAATCTGATAGTAAAGCTTCAAGCGTTACTGTAGGATCCAGTAACTTATTGTTTCCAAAAAGCAATTCTATGAACTGCTTTCTGCCCTCCGCAGCCGGCGGCAGGTAGGAAAAGCTTTCCGGCCAGAGTTCTTTTATGGCAAATATAAGAGTCAGCCCTGTTTCCACTGCCTTTACTGCTTTTGCCTCTGTCACATGAATATGAACGCCTTCACAAGGCTGTCCCTGATGCTTTGATGTAGTCGGTGTAAAGAATACCGGTGAAAAAATCACACCCGGAAGCTGTTTATTATTCATATATCTGGTCAGCCTGTCTGCACGAATAAATGGGGCACCGATGATTTCAAAGGGGGCTGCGGTTCCTCGTCCCTCTGAAACGTTGGTTCCTTCAAAAAGACAGGTTCCGGAATATAAGAGAGCAGTTTCAAACCTTGGCAGTCCAAGACTTGGCATGACCCATACATTCTTTGTGTCAGGAAACAGCATATCTCTATGCCACCCTTCACATGGTATCACTGTAAGTTCTAGATCCAGCTGATACATAGCCAGAAACATCTTTGCCAGCTCACCTGCTGTCAGACCATAACGCATGCAGATCGGTGCCACGCCAACAAAGCTTTCATAGGCTTTATCCAGAATATTTCCTTCCACCTTACCACCAAGAACATTCATACGATCCAGTACAATAAACTCCTTCCTGCAGGCTGCACAGTCTTCCATGGCGTGAAGCATGGTTGAAATAAAGGTATAAAAGCGCACACCGACATCCTGAATATCATATACGACGGCATCCACCTCTGACAGCATCTCTTTTGTAAAACGTTTGGAGTCCTTTCTATACAAACTATAGATCGGCAAACCGCTTATCCTGTCTGTCGATGAATCGACAAAATCACCGGCTCCTGCTTCTCCTCGCACACCATGCTCCGGACCAAAAAGTGCTGTCACCTGATAATGCTTTCTAAGGATATCAATCGAAGAAGTAAGCTGGCAGTCAACACCTGAAATAGAGGTCAAAAGCCCAAGCCGCTTCCCTTTTAATTTCTGATCGTACCTTCCAATTCTGTCTATACCATTTGCAATCATAAGATTCCTTTTCTGTTTATATAAACGAACTCAAACTATGTAAGCAGGTTCTTGTCAAAGATAATGATTACCTCCAGACGAACTCCTGATCTGCAGGTAAAATGACTCGTTTTTGGTTCTCCTCTATATCAAAGGCTTCTGCATATTCTTTTCTGACTAAGAGTCCATTGGTTCGCATAATTCCCGCATAATATTCTGCATAGTGGAAGCTTTTACTATTCATGGCGAACCAGCTTGTCTGAATCGCCTTCTGCCAGAGCTCAAAGCCCTCCTTTGACACTTCCATGTAAACATACGGCTTGAAATCAACAGAATCTTCCCAATTCTGCGCATAGTAGGGACCTTTGGCAAAATGAGGTGAAAGATCTCTTTCAAAAGCAGGTAGAGCAGCAAAAAACTGTGCATCCTTCACAATACGATGCGTTGCTTCATGGTCCTTGTGCATACTGTTCTTCCAATGTGTCAGCAATGCTTCCGGTTTAAATTTTCGTATCAGGTCACATACCTCATAGCGAATCGTTTTATTATCCGGTAATTCACCATCCAGGTAAGGCAGTACGATGGCTTCTCCGCCTAAAAGATCGGTAAAATCTTTTGCTTCCTTTTCCTTCTGTCTTCTGTAAGCAGCTACCGACATTTCCGGTGGATTCCCTTTTTCGCCGCCGGTCATTGCCACTGTCACGACCTTATACCCCTGCAATGCTAACGTTGCCAGCATACCTCCACAGGTGAGTTCTGCGTCTCCTACATGTCCACCAATTGCCATAATTGTTTTTTGCATGTTCTACCTCTTTTTCTCATTCCTTTCTTGTCTTTCTCATGTCTGCCCAGGTCTTTACGATCTTGAATCCTGCTTCTTCATAGATGTTACGTGCCTGATTGTTCTCTCCGGTGAACAATGTCATATAGGAAGCCCCAAGTTCCTTGAGATTCACGCAAAGCAATGAGAACAGTGTCTTTGCCACTCCCATTCCTCTTGCTGCTTCATCTACTGCAATTCCTGCAAAGTATCCCCGCCCATTTTCCTGACAGGCCATAGGACCCGTAAAGCCTAATACAACAGAATCTTTTTCAGCAATCAGTATCGGACGTCCACCTTCTTCTACGGAAGGTTCTCCCGGAATATCCCGGATCCACATCGGATTCGCGAGCCGTTCCAGCATTTCCTCCATTCCCTTATGGATCTTTTTATCATATATTGTAATGTTGATTTTATTTTCCTTCAGTGTTTTCAATCTGTCTTCGATGCTCTTTGGCGGATCATACTTTGAAAGAGGAAGAAAATAACTGTTCTGCATGGCATAATCTCTATACCCATTGTTCTTTAGGAACAGATACCCCGCCCCGGATACATCAACCCCTGGAGCGTTGGGGTGTTCACATCCTAGATGCCCCGGAACTTCCCACGAAAGTGTCATCGGATTAAAGAAAACTGCTTCGATCTTTTGGACACCGCTTTCTTTTATAAGAATCTTTTCCAGCTCCGAGAGAATCTTTCCACCAAGACCGGTTCTTCTGTGTTTTTTATCCACAAGAATAAGTGTTATGTATGCTCTTTCTTCCTTACCGACAAAACAGCCGCTGGCTGCGGCTGTTCCTTCTGCTGCGACCACTGAAACTTTATGAAGTTCAGGATGGCTGTCCTCTTCAAAAAAGAATTGTTCAAAGACCTCCTGTTCCATAGCACAATACGGAACTTCTCGATCTGTTACGGCCTCCTTGTACAATCGATAAAACGCATCTTTGCCTGTCTGCTTTTCTGTTTTGCCTATACGTGTAAATTCCATACGTTGCTTCCTTTCTCGCTGACACTTCACTCATTCGGTCACGGTATCTTTTTATCAAGCAGCCTGCTGCTCATAAGGTTTGACGGGTTATTCTTTCTTTGAAAAATCCTTATCTACTCAATTCCTAAGCAATTCTAGCAACGAATAATCTTTCCCATTACGACCGGATGTCTGGCACCTGTTGCACTTGGCGCGTTATTTGCGATTCCGTACACGGCTTCATTTGCCAGTATGGCAAAAGCCACGGCTTCTTTCGAATCACTGTCAAGACCGAGCGCCTCATTTGTGATGACTTCGATTTTAGGAAGGCATTTTCTGATATCGCTCATTAACACCGGATTAAAGCTTCCACCACCGCCAATGATCAGGCGCTCCGGTTTATATCTGCAGTATCGGTTAATCGAGATCTCAATTGTTTTGGCCGTATACATGGTAACAGTCGCTACCACATCCTCCTTACTTATGCCATGTTTGCAGCTGTAATCAAAGATACGTCTTGCATAGCGTTCGCCAAAATACTCTCGTCCGGAATTTTTGGGAGGACGAATGTCGATGTAAGGATCCTTTAACAGCCATAAAAGCATCTTCTCAGATACTTTTCCGGCCGCTGCCATCTGGCCGTCTTTGTCGTACCGAAGTGCTCCACCTGTGTAGGATGCTACCATGGCGTCAATCAGCATATTCCCGGGTCCGGTATCAAAGCCGGTCACATCCGAGAGTGCAGCTCTCGGCGGCAGAATCGTTATATTTCCGATTCCTCCGATGTTCTGGAGGCCAATACACCTGGTCTCATCGCGGTACAAAAGGTATTCTGTATAAGGAACAAGCGGGGCACCAAGACCGCCGGCTGCCATATCACGGACACGAAAATCAGATACAACATAGGCATTGGGAAACTGTTCCGCAATCAAAGAGGCTTCCCCGATCTGCAGGGTCGAAGATATCTTATGTCCAAAATACATCTCTTTTGATGGCTGATGCCAGATCGTCTGTCCATGGGAACCAATGACTGCAATCTTTTCCCTTGCAATTCCTGCCTTTTCACATAATGCGACGCATTGTCCGGCAAAAAGCTCACCAAGCAAAAAGTTCAGTTTACAGATCTCTTCACTTCCTCCGGACTGTCCGCCTGCAAGCAAGAGAATATGTTCCTGCAACTCCTTCGGGTATGGCTCACTGCTATAAGCTATCTGCTTAAATTTTGTATTTGTGCTATATCCACTGATCGAAATCAGAACCGCATCTATTCCATCCGCAGAGGTTCCACTCATAAGTCCAATGGCATATCGTTCTTCTTCCGGCGATTTATACTGATAGCTCATACTTCCCCTTTCCTGCGCATACCTTTGCGCATCTATAGTTTGAACGAGCGGTGACGCGCGAGGCACAAACTATGCTTTTGAAATCTGTTCTTTGATTTCAATTTGCGCCCCTTTCTTGCGCATTCCTTTGCGCATCCTTAGTTTGAACGAGCAGCAAAAGCAAGATCTGCTGCACCTGCGGCAGCATCTTTGCACGCATCATCCTGCATTTCTTCTATTTTGCCTGGCATAACACAGCGAATGTCAGGAAAATGTTCCGCCATTATGCGGGTCACAAGATCCCGCACGATCTCAAAATTTGCAAATACACCACCAAGGAAAGCAAGGGTTCCGCTCTTTAGTTCACATTCCCTGATTACAGCAGCGGCCATCTCATAAAGTGCCCTTGCATTCTCCTTAAGGATCTGCCCGGCGATGATATCTCCTTCCTCTGCGGCTTCCACAACCAGTCCGGCATAGGAAGCTACCTTTGCTTTATCCATCGAAGAATAGAATATAGGAACCAGTTCTTCCGCGGTTCGTATTGATAAAGAAGAAAACAGTTTTTCCTGCAAAAGTGTTTTGGGAATTCTATTATCATAGGATCTGACTGCCGCCTGAAAGCCGTCTCTTGCTATAGCATAGGCACTTCCGGCATCATCCAGCAGATGCCCCCATCCACCGCAGCGTATGGCTTTTTCACTTGCTTTTCTGCCATAACATATGGAACCGGTTCCTGCGATCAGGATCAACCCATCCCGGTCACCGAGTGCACCCGCCATTGCGATTTCATGATCTCCCAGGATGGACAGCGCTCCTGCATAGCCGACCTCGCTTGCAGCTTTTCTGAACAATTCTCCGGTCCTTGGATTGCTGCTTCCTGCTGTTCCAATACAGATGCTCTTACAGTCACCATGCTTTTTTATCTCCAGCAGCATTGCTTGTGCCAGCTGTTCAAACGCGTGCTCCCCAATGCTGTTTATATTGAATGCTCCAAATGTCTTACGGCATAAAAATACATTGTCCAGGGATCGTAATTCCATTATTGTTTTTGTACCGCCACCATCAATACCACAGATAATATCCATAGGACCTCACTTTTAAAATTCATCATTCGTTGGATCTATCGTTATTTTTCTTTCAACTTTTCAGCAAACAAATCGAACATCTCTTTTGAGTATTCCCAGACAGTAAAACATGCGATATCCTCCGGCAGTTCATCAAGATCATAGGGATTTCGAAGTGCCGCCACGGTAAGTGGGACATTGGATTTATATAAGGCATCGATCAAGGCCAGTTGTCCTTTTTTCATGCAGCCATTAAGAGTACCGACCACAACATGGTCTGCCCTTTTTGCCTGCTCAGTGACCATCCGTATCTCATTTTCCCCGGGGTCAAGAGAAATCAGGCAGGAGCTCCCGCCCAGTTTACTGCTCATATAGCCCGGAAAGTGAAATCTCTTCTCGCCATCGTTCGAGGCAAGCGTTGCTCTATAGTCCTCACAACCAACATAGCAGGTCTCATCGGATACTCTTTTTTGCTTCCCTGATATCAGACGCAACGATTCCTTACGTATTCTTCGTACTGTCTCCCGGTCTTGCTGTTCCTGCTGTTCTTGCTGTTCAGTCTTTTCCTGCTGTTCAGTCTGTTCTGAATTTTCTATCCGTTCTGGTTGCTCCAACTGATTTTCCTGTTCAGTCTGTTCAGTCTGTGCAGTCTGTGCATGTTTTTCTCTCTGTTCAGTCTGTTCTGTCTGCTCAGTCTGCTCGGTCTGTTTTACAGAGAATGTTTTTTCTGACTCATTTCGACTGGTTCTGTACTGACTCTTTAAAACGGCTTTCCTGCTTGCTATTCTTGCTTCCAGTTCTTCTTTGCAGTCCAGTATTTTTTGTATGGATGCTTCATGTTCCTCTTCGCTTAAAATCCCTCGTTCCAGAGCATTCCATACGGCGGCAAGCGCTTCCCCTGCAAGCTTTGCAGAGTGCGATATACAGACCATATCAACGCCTGCTTTCATCGCTGCAACGGTACCTTTATCGGTTCCATAGAACTTTTGTATCGCATCCATTTCCATGCAGTCACTTATGACAAGTCCTTCAAAATGCAGCTGATTCTTAAGAATATCTGTTATGATCGTTCGTGACATCGTTGCCGGAACCTGTTTGGCTTCTATCTTTGGAAATAATATGTGACTGGTCATGATTGCTGGAACCTGAGCCCGGATTGCCTCACGAAATGGTATTAGTTCGAGGTCTTCCAGTTCTTTTTTATCCTTCAGGATACAAGGCAGACCGATATGAGAATCTGTCTCGGTATCGCCGTGTCCTGGGAAATGTTTTGCACAGGCAAGAACGCCTCCATCTCGAAGTCCCTGCAGCATCCTTCTTCCAAATCTCGATACTACGTAAGCCTCCTCACCAAAGCTTCGTATTCCAATAACGGGATTCTTTTTGTTGCTGTTGATATCAAGGACTGGTGCCAGATTCATGGTAACACCGGCAGCCAGAAGCTGTCTTGCTGTTATCTGTCCTGAAAGATACGCATTATCTTCCTTACCTGTTGCAGCAATGGCCATCGCCCCGGGTGTGTTGATCATGGAATCAGGAAGCCTTGTGATCATACCGCCTTCCTGATCAATGGAAATCACCGCACTGTGACCAGTCTCTTCCAGAATCAGTGTCTGTATGCTCTCACAAAGCATTGTAAGCTGTTCAAAAGATGTTATGTTCTCCCGGAACAGGATAACATTGGCAACCTTCCATTCTTTGACCAGTGCTATAAAATCTTCACTAAGTTTTGTTCCTGAAAATCCAACCATAAAACGCTGACCAATGGTCTCTTTGCGTGTCATGCATGGCCTCCTTTGAATTGCAGGATTGCCCGTGCAATTTTTCCCTTTGAAGCAGCAAGCATTTTCTTTGCGGTCTCTGCTTCTACATTACATTCTATCATAACTATAGCAGTTTTTGGATTATATTGGCAAGCCTCAAGTGACTCAATGGCTTTTCGGTCGGTAACACCGGTCGCTGTGCAAACAATGGACACACAACGTTTAACAAGTTTCTGGTTTGTCGGCATAACATCGACCATCAGGTTACCATACACTTTACCAAGCTTTATCATGGTTCCGGTTGAAAGCATATTAAGAACCATTTTCTGTGCTGTACCGCTTTTCATTCTGGTCGATCCGGTTATAACTTCCGGTCCAGTAAGCAATGTGATATCTATGTCCGCGTTCTGTCCCATCTCTGAATTGGTACAGCAGGTCACCGAGATAACATTGGCTCCCAGCTTCTTTGCGTATTTCATGGCTCCTACGACATAAGGCGTACGGCCTGAGGCAGAGATTCCGACCAACACATCATCACTGGTAAAAACTCTTTCTTTCAGGTCCATTTCTCCGGCTTTTGTGTCATCTTCTGCCCCTTCCACAGCCTGGAACATTGCAGAATAACCGCCTGCTATGATTCCCTGCACCAGAGACGGATCCGTCGAATACGTTGGCGGACACTCAACCGCATCCAGTACACCAATTCGACCGGAAGTACCGCAGCCACAGTAAATCAGCCTGCCTCCCTTGCGAATCTGTGCTTCAATGCAGTCAACGGCTTTCGCGATCAATTCCACGTTCTTTTCCACGGCATCCGCTACTTTTTTATCTTCTTCGTTTATCATTTTTATCATATCGATTGTTGAAAGCTCATCGATATGCTGTGTGTTATTATTACGTTGTTCTGTTTCCAGATGTTGAATCTCTGTCATCATCCTGTCTCCTTATTCTAATTCCCTATCCTGGCAATCTCTTTCTTAATTTCTTTGTCTGTCTCTGCAGCAGTTTCTATATCAGTTTCTGTCTTATATCTGCATCGGCCTCTATATCAGTCTCTTTATAAACTTCTGGTGGAGCAGCATCCAATAACACCATAATTCTTTCTGCGCCGGCAGCCATACTCTTTTGGGTATCTTGCTACTCTTTCTCATTTTCACCGTCGATATCAGTAAAAGGATTAAAGAAATCATCTTCCAAAGCCTCACTGATCTTATGAATCGAGGTTCGTTTTAACTGGCGCATGCTTGTATCATAACTCTGGTTTATGTATGCCATATATATGATGTCTATAACGTTCAGCTGGGAGATACGGGAGGACATGGCGCCGGTACGGATCAGCAGCTCAGAGGAAGCAACACATAGGTTGATGTCGGCAAGTTTAGCCAACGG
This sequence comes from Clostridia bacterium, assembly GCA_003249225.1. Classification (GTDB taxonomy): domain Bacteria; phylum Bacillota; class Clostridia; order Lachnospirales; family Lachnospiraceae; genus SZUA-448. The sequence continues at coordinate 262,784 of QKJQ01000015.1, forward strand.
TGAGGCATCCGATCTGGTAAGCGCAAGGATTGGGGCGCCGCGTTTTTTGATTTCTCTGGCACAACGAAGCATCTCTTCCGTACCGCCTGAATAACTTATGATAAAGGCAAGGTCATCCTTGTTTATGTTCATTGCCTGTAACAGCTGAGAATGCCAGTCATCTGAGACCATACAGGATTTATTAATACGAAGGAATTTCAGGTAAGCATCGTGAGCAACCAGCAAAGAAGAACCAAGTCCGAACATATAGATTGTCTTGCAGCTATCCAGCAACCGCAGACTTTTCTCCAGCGCTTCAAGATCTAACATCTTTCTGGTATTATCCAGCGAGGCCATATTCTTATATGTTACTTTTGCTGCAATCTGTTCCAGACTGTCATCCCAGCCAATCTGTTCTTTACGGTCCGACGCATTCTCCCGTTCGAGTGTAATATCCTGAATCAGCGTCCTCTGCATATCTTTATAGCCGTCAAATCCGATCTTTCGGCAGAGGCGGATTACCGTTGACGGAGAACAGTACGTCTTTCTTGCAAGGTCATGTATGCTGCTGCCAATGGTCTCTTCCGGACTTGCCAGAAGATATTCCACAAGTTCTTTTTCCGCTGTACTTGCATCTACTGCGTATTCTCTTAACTTGACCAGTACATTACCCATTGTTTTCTCCCTTTCTGCGCGGTCAAAGGCAACAACCTTCACCATAATTGCTCCGTATATACTATGTTTGAACGCATGAAGATGTGCGTTTTGCAAACACGTCTTCTTCTATAATACTATAAATAATCTGTGTTTGATCTCTGAAACCGATCAAATGATCAGCCCTTGACTGCTCCGACGGTAACCCCTTCGAGAAAGTACTTTTGCAGGGCGAAGAACAGTACGAACATGGGCAGTGCTGATATGGTTGCTCCCGCCATCATAGGAGAGAACAGCGTAGAGTTCGCGAATTTAAAGGTCTTTAAGCCGACCTGAACCGTATACATAGCTTCCTTGTTCGTTACAAGGAATGGCCAGAAGAAGGTATTCCAACTGCTGAGGAACGTATTGATCGCCATGACCGATAAGATTGTCTTTGAGATTGGAAGCACGATTCTTGCAAATATATGAAGCTGATTAGCCCCTTCGATCTTTGCACTTTCCAGCAGTGAGGTGTGAATCGAGGTAAAAAACTGCTTTGCCAGGAATATATTATAGGAAGTTGCAAGACCCGGCAGGATCAGGGAAAGATAACTGTTCGACATATGAAATTTGTTCACGATCAGAATATAAAGGGGTACCTGTGTTACCTGATAGGGAATCATCATGGCAACCAGAACGGAAAAGAAGAGAAAATTTCTTCCTTTGAAATTTATTTTAGCAAAGGCATAGCCTGCCATGGATGCAAAGATTACATTTCCAAGTACGGTACAACCAGATACCAGAATGCTGTTGAGGATCCAGCGGATCGAGTATTCACTGAAGTCAAAGTAGGCTTTGAAAGAATCCAGTGACCAGGAACTTGGGAAGATCGATCTTGCTGCAGATGCCGAATCGACTGCCGGTCCAAAGGATGATGTTACCATGTAGAAGATCGGGAACAAGGATATAACGGCAAAGGCGATCAGGAATGCAGCGATTATGATATTTCGTGCGTATAATTTCTTTTTGTTGTTGATATGTAAGGAATATAAACCAGTCGACATCATTTCACCTCCTAGTATTCGATGTCTTCGCCCATGACTTTGAACTGGACGAAAGATATTGCTGCAATGATGATGGCCATAATAATTGCCTGCGCACAGGCCAGACCGAATTCAGATCTTGTAAAGGCATTGTTAAAGATCAAAAGACCGATCATGGTCGTATTGTTATCCGGGCCGCCGCCTGTCATCATGTAGGCATTCATAAATACCTGGAACGAATTGATGATTCCCGTAATGAACAGGAATAACGTTGTTGACTTGACCAGCGGAATTACAATGTACCGAATTTTCTGGAGGAAATTAGCGCCATCAATTTCCGCTGCTTCAAAATTACTTTTATCAATACCAAGCAAGGCTGCAATGTATATGATAATGTTGGTTCCGTGACTTGATACCATTGCCATGAAAATCAGGGAACCCATTGCTGTCTTACTGGAGTTTAACCAGTTCTGTGTCGGAATGTGCAAAAATGTCATAATCTCATTAAAGAGACCGGAAGGTGAAGAATCGTACAGCCAGAGCCATACAACAGAAAGTGCAACTCCGGATGCAATTCCCGGCAGGTAGTAGATTCCTTTAAACACAGTCTGTATTTTCTTTGAAAATGCCATCATCATAACAGACAGGGTAAAGGTGATCGCAATGGTCGCCGGAACGACGATCGCCGTATAAATTACTGTATTTTTTACCGCTTTAAAGAAGAGTTTATTATGAAAGGTATCTGCATAATTTTCCCATCCAACGTATTCAGATCCAAAGGGCTTGTAATCCAGGAAACTGGTCTTAATTGCCGAAATGACCGGGTAAATCGTAAACACCAGAAAGATTACCATAGCAAAAAAGATAAATGCATACCCCCATCGGTCATCACTTGTGATGCGGAAACGTTTCTGCTTATGGTTGTTGGTTTGTTTATGTGCCACAGTTTCGCCCTCCAATGGATAGATTGATATATTTATTGTGGCTCACCCTGCTTGCAGAATGAGCCACTTTTGTTTTTCTTTACTGAGCTATAAAACCAGTCTCACAGTTTTCTTCGCCAAATACATTGAATGCTTCGCTGCAGATGGTATCATACATTTCCTGTGCAGTACATTCACCGGCAAGAAGAGCCTGGAATTTTGGAGCAATTACTTCTGACATCAGAGTCGATGCATCGCTGCTCATCTCTGCTGTAATTCCTGTAGGAGGTGCAACAACGAGGCTGATCTCTCTTGCTGCTGCTGCAAGGTTCGCTGCATCACGGTCTTCTACCACATAAGCGCTCATTGCCTCACGTCCTGATTCACAAACGCTGTCAAGGTAAAGCTCAGCATCCGTCGCTGCGGCACGGTCACCGGAGCAAAGGAAATCAAGCGCTAACATAACATTGGCAAGATGTTCGTCTGTCGTATCATTGTTTCTGAGTGCAACAAGACCGTCAACAGATCCGTAGCAAGATTCTGTTACGCCATCCATGGTAGGAATTGGAAGAAATGCATATTCAACATTGATGGAACCTTCTACTGCTGTACCGTCAGCTGCTGCGATTGCTGCGTTGTTCTTTGTAATATTTCCTTCAAACAGAGGCATTGCTTTACCAAAAATCATGGCATTTCCTGTTTCACACATTACCATTCTCTGGGATGCATCCACACCGTAGTTTGGTGTATAGCCTGAATTAGCCATATCAGAGATAGCAGTTAAAAGGTTCAGCATATTCTCGCTTGTATAAGCGTATTTTAACTCTGAGGTAAATGGATTGGTAAGTCCGGCACTGATACCAAAGATGTTCAGGTAATCCGCTGCTGTTGCTGCGGAGGATGCAAATACGAATCCATAACAGTCGTCGGTTGTTCCATTTGAAATTGCTGTTAAGAATTCATCGTAGGTCCAGCCATTCTGCTGTACCGATGCTACATCAACCCCGGCTGCTGTTAACATTTCCTTGTTCGCACCGATGGACTGAATGGTAATATAGAGCGGAAGTCCGTAGGTAACACCTTCCAGTGTCATATAGTCAAGTGCATTCTGATCGTAATCAGCAAGTCTGTCTGCACTCATGTAGTCTGCAATGTTGATGCCAACGCCCATCTCAACATAGGTTCCGATGCTTGCATAAGAAACTTCTGCAATATCCGGTGCCTGTCCGGCAAGAGCTGTCGTGTTAAGCTTTTCTGTGTGATCATCCCAAGAAGTTGCTGTAATTTCAAGGGTAAGGTTCGGATACATTTCATGGAACTGTTCTGCATAAACTGCCATCTTATCAAGGTAAGTGCTGGTTACCGGTGGTACCATAACTGTAATGACGTCCTCTGCTGCGGTTGATGTGTCCGTTGCTGCATCGGTAGGGGCTGCGGTTGCATCCGCTGAACCAGCGGCTTCGGTCGCTGCCGGTGCTGATGTAGGGTCTGCTGCATTATTGCTATCACTGTTACCGCATGCAGTCAGTGCAAATACCATTACGGAAGCCAGAGCAAGTGCCAATATTCTTTTTTTCATAAAGTAATTCCTCCTGAGTTAATCAATTGCGTATAAGATTCCCTATTTACTGTTCTCTTTGTACTTGTTACGGTCGTAACCCGTACAGCTTTTGTGTAACTTGATTTTGTTACCTGTCGTAATGTTACCATATTGATTTGCTGCGATTATAAAAACTGCCATTAATGTTAAACTCGTGTACCTGCGCGCATACGAATTGTCGATCCACTTCTATAATCTTCTTTGATTATGGTGCTATTGTAAAGACAAGAGGCGGGAATGTCAACAGGTATTTAGAACGTTATTTCATGTCTGCATTGTCCATTTGAAACTTTATTTCACGTTTTAAATTGCAAAAAAACACAAAATTTTCAATCATTTTCGCGTTTCATTTTAAACAATTCATCGCATTTGATTGTAAATTTTGTGTTAACTATGTTATTCACAGAACTGTAAACTTCCATTCTGCTACATTATACGTAATTTCGTTATAAATTTTGGTATATTGTTTCAGTTAAGAAAGGATACTTTCGCTTTCTATTCGATCTGAAAATATCTCTCCATGAATACCGGAAAAAGTTTCGATTCTGCAAAATGCATCCTGAACTTTCTGCATAGTCTCTCTGTTATAAGGTACTGTTGCCATATAAATTCTTTGTCCGCTTTTCTGCTTCAAAATAATTTTACAATGACTTATTTTTTCTTTTTTTTGCAGAGGTTCCGTATAAATTTTTTCAATTTCTTCGTATCTGTAAGCATGAAAGATGAATTGTCCACTGACCAGAAACCGTGGGGTCACGTAAAAATTTCCTGGACTATAATAGGTGGCATCTTGCTGGTGCAGGTCTTCCTGCACCATTGTAAGTAATGCTTTGTCGCATTGTGTGATATTCTTATAGTACTTCCTTCTTCTGCTTGCCTTCGATGCTGTTAAAGCTATGTACAGAACAATCACCGTCGCCAGAATCTGAAAAGTGACAGCAAAAACAGTATCATCCAATATACTGATCGTTTGTGTTGCATCAAGCATTCTTACGCCAAACACTTCTTGAAAATTGTTGTCATTTACATAGTTTTTGCCAAATGTTATATTAAAGCTCTCGACCGCAAAATCGTGTATCTCGGCTGTTATCTCTGTTGGTACTCCTTTTATTACATAGTCCCCGGGGTCGACCGCCGCATCCGTATCGGAATAGGTATGCTCGACCAAATCTGCATACTTTTCATAATCCTTATTTGTTATCTTAACCAGATATGCCTTATGATCATCTGTTATTGCAAATACACATACAAAAGATTGTACTACACCTTCTGAAAATGGTTGTGTAAGATAGATAGGTTCAATTTTAGCATACTTTTGGGAAAGAAGTTCAGACTGAAAAAAATCAGGATCCTCGATCAGCCGTTCGACCTTTGCTTTTGAAACTATAAAAATACCTATACTGATTATAAAGAGTACTGCAATTAATGCAAGGATTGTTCCCTGTGTTTTTTTTGAAGCTTTCCGAGGGACCATCATCATCAATAGCTCATCCTTTTCTATCCTGTCCTCTTTCTTCATTCTTTTCTCCCCATTTTCCCTTTATATTATTCCAATAAATCAGTTCTCTAATAAATTGTCTGGTCACCGTTTTCCCTGACGGATTCGATCTCTTGCCTCATCAATAAAACTTTGAACTTCACATCTTGTTTCATACCGGTCATTTGTATCACCAAGGATCAGTTTCTTTTTTCCTTTTTTTACAGCATAAATCCATACTGTACTTGAAGTTCTGGACTTCATCTTTAGTGTGTAGTAAATATCCTTAATATCCTGATATCTTATAGCAACAAAACCGTATTTTAAAGAAACAAGATATTCTCTGGTAAGATAGATCTGCGCATCCTCACAATGAAGCGTTTCCGGATCGGATAACGAGTTGATTATGTGATGCATCATACCAGGCATGAATCTACGAAGTGCAGCTTTCGTCCGAATCCTTCGAAGCATATCCAGTCTTATGAGCTTCACATATTCAATAGAGGCAACAACTATAAAAATCATCAGAATGATTATTATGCCCAAATGATCTCCATCACCAGCTGTTGTATCGAGCATATATCTGCCAAATACTTCTTCAAAATTATCCATACTTACTGCAGCGTCCAAAGCCATGCTGCTGTAGCAATCTACCACACTTTCTTTTATTTCGCCCGGGATTTTCTTTACTTTCCCCTTCATAGCGGAAACATTTTCCGGGGCTGGATCACCAAAGTAGGTAAAGTTATAAACAGCGCTGTACTTTGCTTTTTCTTCTTTACTCAAAAAGACGATATAAGGCTTTTTATCCTGATCAAGTACCAGTACATATCGATCCGCGCTGCTTTCTATTTTCAAGTCAACCGACAGATAATAAGGTGTTATTTGACCATACACCTGATTACTAAGTTCTGGTTGAAAAAGATCCATATCACCAGTCATCCTTTTACTCGTACCTGCATCAAGTCTGTTCAACATAATACAGACCAGAATACTTCCCAGTATCAAGGTAAGAAAGACCACATGATGCACCGGGTATATCTGGGTAAGAAGAATTCTTACAACTTCCGGGTATTCCGAGTAACGCTCCTCACTTTTCATCTCTTTCCCCATTCCTTTGCATTTATGTGCATTGTTACATGCTTACTTTTTTCTTTGTACTTATCCATCTCATAGCATTTTCTTCTTTTTCAGCGATGATGTAAAATTGTTCATTAAGTGGAACCATAAAAGTCGTCCGAAAAAACTGGCTACTAAAATAACGATTACCATGATTGCATATAAAATCAAATCATCTGCCAGAAGAAGTTTTTTCGTGGTATCAAGCATCGATACACCAACGACATCTTCAAAATTCTCTTCATCGACCGAATCATACCCATATAAATAATTCAGCTCCTCAATGGCATAATCCCTTACATCTTCAGGGATTAAATCCGGTACTCCGTTAAAGGTAATCGAGCCCGGGTATGGTATATCTTCATACATATAGCGAATCAGTTCACTGCAGTCAGCATACACTTCCTCAGATATACGAATAATATACGGATAGCCATCCTCGGAAAACGCAAGCAGATACTTTGAAGAATCATCAAGATTTTCTGCAAAATATTCATCCAGCAAATAAGGGGTTGCCGTAGCATACTTTTGTGTTGTTGCCGTTGGCATAAATAACTTTGGATTCTCCATCATTGATGTACTTCTGTAATTTATTATTAGCACGATGATGGTATAAACCACCAGTGCTCCTCCACAAATAGAAAGGATACTTCGTATTCTCTTTCTCTTTTTTACTTTTTTATCTTCCTGCTTTTGAAGCATCTGTTGGTTCTTGAATCTTATAAATTCATCAAGTTCCTGCTCCTTTTGCGAGCTGTCTTCGGATTCTTCGGCTTCCGTGCCCTCTGCTGCATAGAAGGCCTCCCCTGTAGGGTAGCTTACCTGACTCTCCGAGGCAGGTTTATTAATTAACTCTTTTTGGAACATGATAAGATCATCTAAGCCAAGAAGATAATCTTCCTTCCGGTACTTAATCAAGTCAGAAACGATGATGAATTTCTTGCCCTCTCTTGTCTCAAGAATCAACCTTGTCAGTACTTCTCTTTTTAATCGAATCACCTGTTTATATTCAACATTTTTGATTTCACTGTATTTCAATACAAGTAATCCACATTTCCCACTGATTAGATATTGTTTTGTAAGACAAAGTCCAGCACTTTCATAATGCTTTGTGTCTTCTCCCTTTAATTCATCAAGAATGACTGCGATCCACCCATCCGACAATTGATTCATGGTTTCTCTGGTCCTATGTTTTTTTCTTATAGCCTGAATCAGAACAACGCAATACATAAAAACAAAAACACCCAACATAATGAGTAAGCCAACCAATGAATCATTTTCCTGACCAGATTCCTTCTCAATGAAGCTTGCAATCACACAAAAGATTGTTAAAAAAATAATAGCCGCGAGAAAAACTGCCTGTCTTCTCCCTGCTTCTTTGTCCTTCAATAGTTTTTTAAATTCATCCGGCAGCTTTCTTTTCGTATCCTCATTCATAAAAAATCTCCCTCCACGCAATATATACTGAAACAGTTTACTGGATTATTGTGGTGATTTCAAGAATTTAATTCCTTCACAAAGTTTTGAAAGGATTGATTACAAAAAGGCCAGCCTATTCTTTTTTCTGCTCATTCTGCCTTCTCCCTGTTACCATCGATCCGTCAAAAGCTTACTCGTTGTTCCAAGCATTCTTTCACGTTCCCATATATGAATTTGCTCCTGAATTTGTTTCATTAAATTTTCTGCTGCCGCTTTATTCTTTGGTGTATCCTTAAGGCTGGCCAGTACCATCCTTTTTCTTTTTGTTGTATCAACCATAAGCTTTGTATAAATAACTTCTCTGGTAATATTGACCGTTGCCGATTCCAGATAAACAAAGCGAACATCTTCAAGCCAGCAGATTTCAAAACCTGACTGCAGATTGATAATCACACTGCTGTTACTATATAAATCCGCTTCTTCCCAGTAATGAAGTTTGTCCTTTTTTATGTTCTCTGCGAGACTTGTGATGGTTTCTTTACCGTAATCTGCAATCAGGTTCAAATAACGGTTCCTTTTTTTCTTATTTGGCATTAATAAAAGTGGAATCGCCAGGAATCCAGCAGCCAGCCAGACTCCCACAATAAGTATGACTATATCCAAATCAGACAGAGTTTTTGATGCATCAAGCAATCTGATACCAAGTATTTCATCAAAATTAGCTTCATCAACAACATCGTCTCCCCAGAACTGATTATATCCTTCTAACGCAAACCCTTTGACATCTTCGTCTATCTCTGCAGGCACACCCTTTATTACTTTACATTGTGGAAACGGTAGATCCGATGAATAGGTAAAATCAATAAGTTCAGCATATTCTGCGAAATTTTTCTTATTCAGTTGTACAATATAGGAATTCATCTGTTTGTCGACAACAAATACAATTAAATCGCCTGAATTCTCTTCATAAGCAAAGGATTCCGACATCATATACGGAACAATCTGTGCAAAGCTTTGATTCTTCTTTGAAGGTTGAAACAGTTCTGGATCTAGCAGTATAAAGGCCAAAGCATCAGCAATAATAAGAGCAACACATAAAAAGACGAAACAGCAAATCAGCCTTAGTTTCCATTGTTCCATTCCCGGCAGTATTTTTCTTAATTCTTTCGGCAAATCTCTTTCTTTCGTTTTTATCATTTTTTTATGACACCGTCCTCACATATTCCAGGATATTGTTGTCATACCCTCCCCCCACGCAATTAGAAACAAGGATAATTGTATTATAATTGTAAGTATTTAACAAGGTTTTTATGGATTTTCTCATAATAAAATATGCTTCTCCTGGGAAGACAGTTCTTTATGCAAACTATCTTTCACTATGAGAAGCATATCTTAATTGCCTATTCCTAAAAGGCTTTCTGCTTGTTTTGTATCAACACTTTACAGATTTACCATTCTAGAATTTAATTACGGCTTTAATAACGTCATCCTTGTGATTCACATTGTAATCCACTGCCTCGATTACCTCAGAAAAATCATAGGTATGGGACACGATGGATTTAAGTGGAATTCTTCCGCTGCTGACTGCGGAAATTGCTGCAGGATACAGATTGCGATAGCGGTAAACGCTATAAATCGTACCCTCCATGGCATTCAGGGTCGCAATGTCAAGCTCGAGTACTGGTTCCGGCGACACACCGACAAGAGTTACTTTACCGCCTCGTTTGATCAGACGGCAGGTCTGCAGGGTCGTAAACCTGTTACCGGCACATTCATAGACCTGGTCTACCCCTTCGCCCGGTAATGTCTTTATAAATGCTTCGATGTCTTCTGTCTTTCCATTGAATACTCTGGTCGCACCGACTTCTTTTGCCTTTTGCAGTCGTTTATCCAGCACATCCACTGCATAGATCTCACTTACTCCGCGGGCACGAAGCGACATAATGGTAACAAGGCCGATGCATCCACATCCTAAAACCACAGCCTTTTCCCCAAGTTTCGCACCCGACAGTTCGCAGGCATGCATACCAACCGCCAATGGCTCCATCAGCGCACCTTCGAGCGTTGAGACATTCTCCGGAAGCTTAAAACACATGCTGGCATCATGGGCACAGTATTCCGAAAAGACTCCGTCCTTCTCTTTTGGAATTGCCATGAACTTTACACTTTTACAAAGGTTGTATAAGCCTTTTCTGCACTCTTCACACTCACCGCACGGAACCCCCGGTTCAATTGCCACACGGTCACCGACCTTAAGATTTGTAACCTTACTGCCGACTTCCACGATAACACCGCCCGGTTCATGTCCCAGAACCAGCGGTCCATCCGGTACCCAGTTCGCCAGACGCCCTTCTTTGTAAAAATGAAGATCCGACCCACATACACCAACATACTCAAGCTTAATCAGAACTTCCTTTTCCTTGATCTGCGGAATGTCCTTTTTTGTCCACTCCATCTTCATCGGTCCCGTCATGACCGCAACCTTCATTTTGCCTTCCATACTTTTCCTCATTTCTGCGCTGTTTTACGCATATCAAGTTTGAACGAGTGGTGATGCGTGAGGTACAAACTTGCTTATGAAAGCATTATCTATTTCTTTCACTTAGCTCCCATCTGAAACAAACATAAATACCTGCATCTCTTTTCATGTCATAAAAGGTTTATAGCTTCTGCGCCTCATCAAACAACGCCTTAACATTCGCCGGCGGTACATCCTCCATCAGCGCTTCATGGCTCGGGGACAAGATAAGTCCAGTTGGGAAGATGCTCCGCAGTTCCTTCACTTTATCCTTTACTTCTTCCGTGCTGCCGTGGACCAGAAGCTCCTGGGTATCCACCCCGCCGCAGAACGCGACCTTTTCTCCAAATTTATCATGCAGAGGACGAGGTTCCATCCCCGCTGCCAGAGCCTGAATTGGATGAATGATATCAACCCCTGCTTCGATCAGATCCGGTATGACATCCACGATGGAACCACAGGAATGGTAGATTACCTTCAGTCCATAGCTGTGTGCCTGTTCCACGAGTTTTTTGCAGCCCGGTATAATGAATTCACGTACCATGGCAGGAGACAGCATCAAACCTCTCTGACTTCCCATGTCATTGCCGATCAGAACCGCATCCAGTCTACCTTTTGTCGCTTCATAGAAGATTTCATTTGCCTTCAGATAAAAATCCACGATTTTATCATTTACCACTTCGTAGATCTCCGGGTTCGCGATCATATTCATCATGGCAGTCTCCATACCAAATGAGGCACAGGCATCCTGAAAATGCGCCGACCACATGATACCGAGCTTTACCTTATCTTCCGGGGCTTCCTGCACCCGTCTTTTACATTCTTCCACATCAATGTATAGCGCCGGGTCGGGCCATTCAAAGAAATCCAGGTCTTCCAGCTCTTCAGCTTCCTTAAAACACCCGTCTGCGGTCAGTGTACGTTCCTCTGCATCTACCACGGAATCACCATACCAGTTAAAAGCAGCATAGATCGCCGTAGCATCCGGTGAATGATACGGTACCTCAACGGCATAAAAATCATCCCCTACTGCCAGCTTTAACTCATGCATATTCTTCACACCATAGTGATCAAATAATGCCGGCTGTGCCTTGATATCCGGCATGCCAAGCCAGGCTGCCGGCCGGTCAACGGGTTGTCTGTTCACCGTTGCAAAAAAACGTTCTTTACTGTTCATCGTGTGCCTCCTTATTTGCTTTCGATCACGGCTGTCTCAAGCGGCTGCAGGCGCAAAGTACCTTTCACTGCCTCTCCATTCATAAGATTTCTGCCGTCTGCTGCCAAAGCAACCGTTCTCTCTTCTTCTGTTTCATTCATATAAAAATCAAAGTTCAAAGTATCCTTTGTTCTTCTGTGGTACTCAACACCTTCCGGCACCGTAAAGCAGGTGACCTCTGCTGTTGCAAAAAGAGCGCGGTAGATGGCTTTCATCCCTGCCTCATCCAGTCTTGCTCCAACGTAGTAAGCATCCCCTTTGCCATAATGGTTTCTTGTTACGACCGGTGTTCCTTTATAAAAATCTTTCGTATAGGTTCCAAGGATCTCGGCTTCCTGTACCTTGAGAACTTCACAAAAGTCAGTGATTTTTGCATCCTTCGTAACTTCTTTTGTTACACCGGCTTCTTCTAAGAAGCCTTCGTCAAAGGCAATACCATTCACATCGCTTGGGTATAAGGTATCGATCTCTTCTGTGTACAGACCAAAGAGTTCCATCAGACCGTCACCCGGAAAGCCCCCGAGATAGCAGAGGGTTGTATCATCCACATATCCTGTAAGGTATGTGGTCAGAAGCATACCGCCTTCATCGACGAAGCATTTCAGTCTTTCTGCCAGTTCCGGACGAAGCAGATAAAGCATTGGGGCAATCAGAACTTTGTATCCCGAAAAATCTATGGAAGGAGTAATGACATCGACTTCAACACCCAGTGACCGTACAATGCGATATTGTTCTTTGCAAGTCTCATCGTATTTCTTTTGCTTTGACAGACCCGGCAGGTCTTCGATTGCCCATCTGGTATTCCAGTCAAAAAGCAGGGCTGTTTGTGCTTTGATTACCGAGCCCTCGGTTTTCTCAAGTTTCTTAAGGATCTCCCCTACTTCTTTTACTTCCAGAAAAGTCCTTGTATCATTTCTGCCTACATGGTCCATAACGGCTCCATGGTATTGTTCAAAGGAACCTCTTCCCTTACGCCACTGGAAATACTGTACCGTATCCGAACCACAGGCAATGGCATGCAGAGAGGAAAGCTGGTGGATTCCCGGACGCTTCAGCTTATTGAACGGATGCCAGTTTACAAGACTTGGGGTACTTTCCATCAGCATGAAAGGTTTTCCCGGCAGGAAGGATCGCATCATGGAATGATCAAAACTAACATCAGCAAAGGATCGCTGTAAACTCTCTTCATCATTCCCCCAGGCCGGATAGCTGTCCCAGGCAATCACATCGAGTTCCTTTGCCATTACTTCATAATCAAGACCACGGTACATGCGCATAAAATTCGTTGTAACCGGCAGCTTGTTGCCATTTTTCCGGAGCACAGCAATCTCCCATTTCATAAAATCCGTCATGTTCCAGGTCGTAAATCTGCGCCAGTCCAGCCGATGTCCGGCAACACTCATTTCACCGTTTGGCATTGGTGCTTCGATCTGGTCAAAACTGTTATAGTTATGGCTCCAGAAGGTCGTCCACCAGGCTTTGTTCAGTTCTTCTATATTGTTGTGGTACTTTTCTTTTAACCAGTTCCTGAATTTGTTCTGGCAAAGATCACAATAGCACTCACCGCCAAATTCATTAGAAATGTGCCATAAGATCACGCCCGGGTGATTTCCGAAATGTTCTTCCAGCTTCGTATCCAGAATAGCTGCCTTTTCACGGTAAACACGGGAGGACATACAGTGATTGTGTCGGACTCCATGGTGATTGCGGACTCCGTTGCTTGCCACACGCATAACTTCCGGGTAAGCAGCATCCATCCAGGCTGGTCTGGCACCGGTCGGCGTGGCCAGTACGGTGTAAATCCCTGCCGTATACAAATTATTTATGATCGACTCAAGCCATTCAAAATGAAAAACACCCTCTTCCGGCTCATAGACGGCCCAGGAAAATACACCAAGCGTCGCAGTATTGATACCTGCTTCTTTCATAAGCCGGATGTCCTCTTCCAAAATATCAGGTCTGTCCAGCCATTGTTCCGGATTGTAATCACCACCATGCAAAAGTCCTGTTACGTTCGGAAATAATTTCATTCTATTTGTCTCCTTTATCCCTTTTTGCCGGTACCTTGACCGGTTTACCTGCAGGTCTGGTCGGCCTGCTTCGGGTCAGACATTGTTATTCGTTTTTTGCTACCAATACATCTCTGGCTGACAGGACTATTCTACCGCTAATCTCTTCTCCTGTCATCAGGTTTGTCAGCTTCTCGCTGCCAAAGTCAACGGCTGCCGGTGTCTGATTATGATTTATGACAAATACAACGCTCATCTTTTTCGAAATTCGGTTTGTTATCTCGATGCCTGCCTCCGCCTGGTAAAGAGCTGTGAGGGCATTTTCCTTACAGATCCGGTCTGCAAAGTCTGAGAGGAACTCATCGGAGCCCTGTGTTCCTATGTAATAAGCCTTTCCTTTTTTGTACTCATTCACAGTTACACATGGCATTCCTTCATAAAAATCACCGCCATACACAGCAAGTGTCGCAGCACCTCTGGTATGCAGCAGGTCACATAAGAATTCACAGGAATATTCCTTTTTCTTAAAGCCGCTGGCAGCATCCATAATCATGGTATTGTTCTCTGTTGGAAATAACGCATCGGTTTCTTCCACCCAGATTCCAAGAATGTCACGCAGCTGTCCCGGGTATTCGCCAAAGACACAACGGTCATTCTCATCGGCCAGTCCGGTCATTGTCGTTGCGATAAAGCATCCGCCCTTTGCCACGAAGGCTTCGATCTTCTTAGCAACCCCCGGCTTCATCATGTAAAGCATCGGTGCTGCTATGACCGAATATCCACTAAGATCTGCTTCCACGCTTAGGATATCCACAGGTATGTTCTTTTCATAGAAGGCTTTGTAGTATTTCTGCAGGGTTGCCAGATAGTTCATGTCCTTGCTTGGACCACTCGATAATTCCAAGGCCCACCAGCTGTTCCAGTCCATTAGAAAGCCTACCTTAGACTGAATGCGGCCTTCTAAGAAAGCATCACCGATCGACTGCAATTCACTTCCGATCTGAGCGCACTCACGGAAAATCCTTGTATTCTCATGTCCTGCATGGGAAATGATCGCACCGTGGAATTTTTCCTGACCACCGGCGGACTGACGCATCTGGAAGAACATACAGGTATCTGCACCGTGAGCCATCGCCTGATAGCTCATGACGCGAACTTCACCGGGACGTTTTAACTTATTGTATGGCTGCCAGTTCTGCTGGTTCGGAGACTGCTCAGTCAGCATGTAGGAAGCACCGCCTTTTAGTCCCCTCATAATATCATGCTTTAAAGCAACAAGGCTCTTGTCATCGGTCGGCCAGGGGTAATTGTCCCAGCCCGCAATGTCCATGTGTTTAAGCATTTCGAACTGATCGAGCTTTTTAATGAAGCCGGATATGTTGGTAGAGATCGGAATATCCGGGCTGTATTTTTTTAAGATCTTGTATTCATTCTCAAAACACTCTGCTGTGGAATCTGTAACAAAACGCATGTAATCCAGCTGGATCGGTGGGTTGAATCGGTAATCATCGTTCAGTTCCGTCGGAAGTGTAACTTCCTCGAAGCTTGTCACAAGACGTCCCCAGAAAGCAAGGCTCCAGCGGTCATTTAGGTTTTCTACCGTCTTATAACGTTTTTTCAGCCAGTCGCGAAATCTTGCCTGACAGGTCGGACAGTAGCAGTAGGTGCCGTATTCATTCGATACATGCCACGCAGCAAGGGCCGGGTGACTGCTGTACCGCTTTGCCATCTCCTCTGCAATTGCAGCGGCACGTTCGCGGTATTTCAGGCTGTTCACACAGAAGAAGACCCGCATTCCGTGTGTTCTTTTTCTTCCGGCAATGTCCACCGGAAGTACTTCCGGATATCTTGTCGAAAGCCAGGCCGGCTGTGCTGTTGTTGGTGTTGCAAGACATACTCTTATCCCATTCTCCCATACCTTATCAAGAATATGGTCCAGCCAGTCAAATTCATATACCCCTTCCTCCGGCTCTAATTTTGCCCAGGAGAATACCGGAAGGGTCACAATATCGATTCCAGCCTTTTTGAACATTCTCATATCTTCCTCGATGGTCGCATCATCCCATTGATCCGGATTGTAATCACCACCGTATAGAACTTTATCTGCTCCTTTTAACATAGTGCCTCCTATCTGTAGTTCGACTACAGAACTCTTGTAATAATTTCAACGCTTCCTCAATAGATCTGCAGTTGCGGAGCTTCCAGCAGTCCCGTTGCATCGACCTGCAGGTGGGTGGAGGCTCCGTCCCGGATCGTCCACACCAATGTATTCGTCACATCGATGGTTATATGATTGTTGCCGGACACCAGCAGCTTTGTGATATCCAGTTTTCCATGATTCTGCAGGATCATGCCTGCGGATATGCCATTGATAAAGACTTCTGCCGTATCTCCGATTCGAGGCAGACACAGCCTGTAAATGTCCTCATCGAACTTTTCAAGAAGCATATCGCCTTCGTATCGGTAGGTACCTGAAAATCCGGTAAAGTATCCACGTCCATTCATGTTCGGGAGCTCTGTTTGTGCAGGAAGTATAAGCTTGTGCACGAATCCGTCCTCTTTTCCCGCTTCCAGCAATGATACCTTCCATTCGATAGCTAATGCGGATTCTTCCTTACATTGTTTCTTATCGCACAATGCTTTGTTACTGCTTATTGTATTATCCGCCTTTTTGTCATGATTGCTGCCCGTATTTTGGTCGGTCCTTTTGCCTGTTTCTTCTTCTACGTGGTTTTCTTCCAGCAGGAAGAGCTTCGCTTCTCCCGGCTGAAGTTCCAGTTCAAACTGCTGATCCCTCATCCGGTAACTTTCTGCCGTGTTTTCCATCGCATTGTATTCTGTAAGACAGGTGTACGTTCCTTGTTGTACCGTAACCTTTGTATGGATGGCTTCTGCAATGCTTTCATTAAAGAAATAATACATCTTACAGCCTTCTTTTATGTAACAGTAGAAACGGAGATCCTTGTATTTTTCTGCACTGGAAATCTCTGTCCTTTGCTGTTTTCGTATTGTACGGGTAAGCTTGCTTAAGGGTACGATCGTTACCGCTTCACAGAATGCTTTTGGCAGCGGATGAAAATCCGTGTCTAAAAGAGGCAGCTGGTCGATCATATAAATAATCGCTCCATGCCTGGCTCCTTCCATCACAGCCGTTACCGCCTTTGCCGGCAGATACTCACAGTATGGCAGGATAAGACAGCCGTAGCTTTCTTTGTTTGCAAGCCATCTTCCATTCTTAACGGACACATTTCCTTCTAACAGCAGATCTGCTGAAATCAGGTCTGCGTCCAGCTGGTCTTCCAAGAGTTCACGCATGGGCTTTTGAAAAAGCTGCGTCTTCCCGCCGCTCCATTCTGCTTCTGCGTGATACAAAAGCAATGCATCTGCAACATGGACCCCGTCACTTAGCAGATGTGCCATACGATTCATGTATTTCATAAGAGCCAAAAAGGCACGGAATTGTGGATTGTTGCCTCTGGCATAAAAATGCGGTGGGCAGTCTCTGTCGGGGAAGAGCGGTGAAAATGCATGTGGTACGAATTCATTGATTCCACGGACCAGCATGTGATCCGTCAGCCATTTCATCAGGGATACCCCTTCCGCCCAGCCATAATTTCCAAAGACTTCACACAAGGCGCGGCCCTTCTTTTCTACGTCGAGATGAGCCAGTGAGCTTCCCATCTTGGCAAGTCCGAAGTGGAAGAACTCTCCGTCGGCATCTCCTGCGATCCACTGGTGGATTTTTTCTGTAAAGCCCGGAACAATCTGGTGATGCACCACATCGATACCGGACATATGCTGTCCTTTTTGTGCACGAAAATAATGTCCGATGCTGCAGCCCATTCTTGCATGGGCATTGTCATCTTCAATGATATGTCCGATGTACTCTACGTTGTGCTCGCTGCACCAGGCACCGATCTGTCCGGCAAAGCAGCGATCGACCAAAGAAGTCACCGCATCCATGTATTCAACACGGATCTTTCCGGTACTGCTGCCGGTATCGTACCAAAGTGCAGGAAGATTTACCGCCAGTGAACTTCCCCACTTTTCTTCCAAAAGTTTCTCTAATTCCCTGCTCCAGGGAAGCTTCACATTGCTCTTCCCAAGTGAGTCGGTAAAGGAGTATCCTGCCGTGTTCCCAAGTTCCGGCTCATCCGTAAAAAATCCAAGTATGGTTTTGCCAAATTCATCTTTACATCTTTTGTAATGAGCCTCGTATACTTCGTCGATCAGCACACGGACCGAAGCCGAGTCGATCAGGTTCATGTATTCCGGACGTCCACCGCCCTGCTGTGTGGTAAACAGCACGAACAGACGATATCTCCCGTCTGGCAGATCAAAATGTACAAAGCCATCATAGTACTGATTCGTCAGATCGATAACGCCACGGTCTGACACGGCAAGAGTATCCGTATCCGGTTTCGGAAATGCAAGTATGGATATCAGTTTTCCATCTTTTCCAAGGAATGGTGACACCAGTACCGCTCCATCCTTTGCCGGACCGATAATATCCATGTGACGCTCTGCAAGGTAGACCTTGGCAAGTTCCGGATGCTTTTGAAAGCCTCCGTTTGCATGGCCGGTCGGGAATTTATCATCGTCAAGGATCCACAGCTTCATATCTCTTTTTTTTGCTTCTTCGATCAGAAATGCCAGATCATCGAACCAGCGGTCCGTACAATACCCGGGATATGGTCTTGATTCCAGGCAGATCTCTTTGATTCCGCACTCGGCAATCTTCTCTACTTCTTCCTTCAGGATATCCTTCGGTTCGCCGTGCATCCACAGGAATGGCAGGATGTGATTCGAACCTTTCCCTGTCTGTAACTGCTCTATACATTTCATGTAAACTTCTCCCCTATCCCATACAATCGTATTTACCCGATACCTTTTACAGTATCGGAATATAAAGTATTTTGTTTTACGTTCCGCTGCTCTAAAGCACTTTCTGAAACGGTCTGCTTGCTGCAACCGTTATCGTACGAAACTCTTCGAAGACGCTGGTCGGGTCGCCTTCACGAAACGGTCTTGTGGCGCAGTAAAAATGATACAGAGTGCCCTTGTACATAACGATCGATGCCTTATGCGCATGGTTCTGGTCAATGCTTCCAAAAATGCCGCTTGTAAGAATCGGAAGATCTACTTTCTCCCAATCGGTCAGGTTCTCTGACAAGGCCAGTCCTTCCTGGGCATGCCCGTTGTCATATCCAAAGTAGTAGTTTACATAGATGTCTTTGTCTTTTAGTATATAAGGATCCGAGACGAATCTGCCATCCCAGGTGCCCTTCTCTGTTCGAAGAATTGGGTTTTGTTCGCATCGTTCCCAGTGCATTAAGTCTTTTGAAGTCGCCATTCCAGTCTGTTCGATCCAGCGTGGCTCCTGATTCTTTGCATTGTAGAACATATACCATGTGTCGTGAAAGTACACGATACAGGCTTTGTACAACCCCCCCTTCTCCCAGTCTCCACCATCTTTCCATGAGAACACCGGAGCATCCAGACGATGCCAGGTCATCAGATCCTCCTCTTCGCACCAGGCCAGACCGATTTCTGCCGGACCGGCTTCGTAGCCGTTTTGTGGATAGGAGTGATAGACCATCCAGTACTTGCCATCAATCTTTTTCAAGGTCGGCAGGTCTTCAAAGTTATCACTTTCCTTGATCATCCAGGTCGCCGCACCACCAATTGCGTCCCATCGTGCGGAACCTTCCTCGCGTTTTAAGATGATTCCTTTCTGTTCCCAGTGTAAAAGATCATCACTTACGGCCAGTGCCGACTGATACCCAATCCCATCAAAACCGGTATGCAGCATATAGAACTGATTGTTATGCCAGAATACGAATGGGATATCGACTCCCTTTGCATCGTAAGAACCTTCCTTACCGGATCCTGTAAGAACAGGAGCGCCGTAACGATAAGGCGTCAGGTATTTATTAATTCTTGTGTCCGTGATCGAAATCATTTGATTTCCTCCATTTCACTGCTGATTCCATTCTTCTGTCATTCTAGCGGAGATTTCGCATATTATATAGTGCATCTCTTCTATCAAATGAGTAATTTCTTATATTTTTTTACGATGCCAGCCAGTACACATTCCGGCGGCATAACGTATACTTCCTGACTTCTTCGTTTCAGACCGGTACTGTATACTCAAATTCATGATATCCCGAACCAAAAGTCCTCATGCTCTTATCATGATCACAGATCAGTCTGGCTCTGGCATTTGGCGGTATCTGCACTTCCACAAGAACCATGTCCTCCTGCTTCATCCAGTGGATGCTTGCCTTGCCAAAAGGATGCGGAATACTCGCACGTACTTCGCTGCAGTCTTTTGCAAAAAAGGGACGAAGGATGATCTCATCAAATTCCGATTCTGTCCAGATGGTGCCGATTCCTGCAAGTCCATTATAGAACCACTCCTCGATACTGCCAAGCATCAGGTGGTTCTGTGAACCATGCGGATTGCCCGGCTCCGGACCATCCCAGTCTTCTGTCAGGGTTGTTGCCCCATTCACAACCTGATATCCATAGCCCGGCCGGTCTGTAATTTTAGTCATCTCATGCAGAATATCGGAACGTCCATGCGACATCAGTGCTGCCGTTACAAAAGGATGTCCTATGTCTCCGGCTGTAATCGCATATCCTCTGCCTTTAATATCACGGATAAGGTAATCAAGCACCTTTTGTTCATATTCTTCCGGCACAAGTCCCGTCATCAGACTCATCGCCTGGGCCGCCTGACTTCCTGTCGCATACCGGTAAGTCTGGTCATCAAAGAACTGCAGATTGTATTCCTTATGAACTTCTTTTTTCAGCGCTGCAAAGCCATCCGCATCCCCTGTCTTATGAAGCATCAGGGCCACCTTTTCCATAATACAGAGATCATAGTAGTAAATCGTCGTTGCGATGACCGGAACCGGGGTGTTCTGTGAGTGAGGTTTGCAGGGGCCAATGTCAAGCCAGTCACCAAGCCCATGATGCAGTATATGATGATGTGTCATGCCCGTCAGATAATCCAGGTACCGTTTCATGACTTCATAATGTTTTTCAAGCAGCCTTTGGTTCCCGTACTTTTTATAAAGCAGCCATGGATTAATAATGCAGGCACTTCCCCATTCCGGAGAATCGACAAAGCCCTTGTGATAACCAAAAACAACATATTCCGGTGAAATGTCCGGTACCAGTCCATTCTCCCTCTGCGCATCTTCCATGTCCTGTTCTATCTTCTCGTACAGGCTCTCAAAATTAAAGTTTGCCATCATGGATGGTCCGATCAGATAGCTTTGTTCCAGCCATGGAAGCTTTTCACGGTGCGGACAGTCTGTCAGATAACTTTTCGTATTGCTTAGAATTGCCTGCAGTATAATTTTATGTATATTGTTGAAAAGATCATACGAACAGTTGAAATTCCCCTGTTCACCAAGATCTGTGTAGATGAACTCACCCACCACACTGGCAAGAACCGGTTGTTTTTTATTCGCTAGGGAGAACTCAGCTGGAAGAGCACCTTCTACCTGAAGGTAACGAAAGCCCGTATAAGTGAACTTTGGTGCATATTCCTGCTCATCTGCCTCATTCATGGTATATTCCCAGTGATAACCTCTTCCTGTTGCCTTCTGATCCGGCACATTATTCCGATCCAGAATTTCACCCGGCGTCAGGGTGATCTTTGTTCCGCTCTGATCCCCGCGTGATCGCACAAGAATTCTTACCCATCCGGAAAAATTAACACCAAAATCATATAAATATACATTGGGACTTGTCTCTGTAACACGTACCGGCTCATATGTCTGCATGACTTTAACCGGCGGCTGCATCTGTGAACGCAGCCTTCCCTTGGGTGGTTCTACTATTTCAACCTTCTGCCAGGAATCATTTTCCTGAAAATCCGCAGTGGTATACCCGCTTTGCAGCAGTCTTCCATCAAAATCTTCTCCACCATAAATACAACAAAAAGTCAGCGGACTTTTCGCCATTCGAAAACCTTCATCCGTCACAAAAGATTCTTTTGTTCCGTCGATATAGGTTATATTTAACTGCATCAGCAGTTTCATCTTCCCATAAGAACGCTGATAATATACATATCTTCCTCCCGGAAGATTGAACATGCCATCGCCCAGAATAAATCCAATAACATTGTTTCCTTGCACCATTCTGTCCGAAACATCATACGATGAATACAGACAGGTTTTATTATAATTGGTCCAGCCAGGTTCGAGCACGCGGTCCGAAACCTTTTTCCCATTGATTTCACATTCATAAGATCCAAGCCCACATACAAAAAGGCTTGCCCGTTTTACTTTTTTGCTCAGATTCATGACTTTTCTGAAAATATGATTGCTGTGATCCTTTGTTTCACCAATCCATGAACCTTTCCAATCTTCTGTATTGAACAGACCGGTTCTGAAAAAAGCCACATCGCTTTCTACCGGTTCTTCTGACTCTTTCTCCCACACACGCACGGTCCAAAAATAATCTGTATCGGATTCTAATTCTTCTCCCTTATAAGGAATATGCAGCATATCCTTTGACTGTACCTGTCCCGAATCGTATAAGGTCTCATCTTTTTCAAGAGCTTCCTTACTTCTGCCAACCCGTAGGCGATATGCTTCCTGGAGCCAGTTCTTCGCCTTTGTCTCGACGTTCCAGCCAAAGACAGGCTGTCTGTTGTCAACCCCGCATGGCTCCGTCAGATACTCTGTTCTTAAGTTCGTAATCTTCATACTGTCATCCATCCTACTTGTGAGTTTTGAAACCCGTTTATGAAAAATGCCTTTGAGCAAGACATTCATTTCTGAGTCATAAGAATATCCCCTTCAATGATGTCTTACCCAAAAGCAATCCATACAATTACATCATGAAACTTAGTTGATCACTGAGTTTGCATCGAGCATTTCAAGTGTCGCATCAAAATCTTCTTCAGACTGACTCTTAACACCCTGTACATAAGTATCCCAGTCGCTGTCACTGTTGATATCAAGTTCGCCTGTGATGAACTTGTATGCATATTCTCTTGCATAGGTCTCACAAGCTGAAGAAAGCTGTGATTTCGCTGTTGATTCATCTGCTGTTAAACGAAGTACCGGAGGTCTGTCGTAAGGTGATACAGAATCTGCTCCGCCGTTTGCATCGGATTCGATCCAGTATTTGCCTTCATAGTAACCTTTTGTTGCATTCCACCATGGTTCAGGAATTGATGATACAGAAGTCATTGCTGAGAAATCAAGTGGAGTAAAAGGAATACCGGAACGGCATACAGAAGATGACATAATACCATAGTTTGCAACTTCTGTAGCAGGGCTTTCTGCACTTAAAATTGCATCAGAGAAAGTATTTCCATCAGCAGATGCTGTATAGGTCTCACCTTCAACACCCCAGTTCATCATCTCTACCATCTCGTCTGAATACTGATAATCGATCATAGCCACAACATATTCAGGATTTGCTACATCAGCTGAAATGTAGATACCCATCTGAGAATTCAGAGATTTTCCATCCTGTTTTGATCCCCATTTCCATGCTGTACCATAGTCTGTGTTCTCAGGAAGATAAGCAAGTCCCCATTCAAGACCTTCAATTGTTGTAGCTGTGTTCCAACCTGCAACGCTGCCTGCCCAGAGGTTCGGACATACAAGAGCAACACCTGTTGAAGCTTTTGTAGTTCCTGCATTATAATCTGCAGTTCCCATCTCAGGATCGATATAGCCTGCATCCCATAAGGTGTTCAGGTAGGCAAGCATTTCTCTGAAGTTATCTTCAACCGGGCCGAATGCCCATTCAGATCCATTCCAGTAAAGAGTATCCCATGTATGGTAGATACCTACAAACCCACGATAGAAAGCATAGTCTTTTGTGCTGTTCATCATAACGTACTGAGCATCGGATGCACCACTGTCAATCAGTCCCTGAAGAGATGCACAAAGTGTTGTGAACTCATCGAGAGTCGTAGCCGGTGTCAGGTTGTTTGCCTGGAGTACATCAAAACGATATGCAAAACCAGTAAAGGACTGAGCGCCCTGAATATCCTGCGTATTGTCGAAACCATCCATAAAGTAGTACATAGAACCATCTGCATTGTAAGCAAAAGCTTCTCCGCCGTTGGTGTCATTTACATATTCAGGATAGTAGTACATATAGTCCTTATAATCTGCAAGGTTTAACACGATACCATCATCGCCGTATTCATTGATTGCTGTACCCTGTGAGTAGGAAGATACATCCGGAACCTGTCCTGACTGAAGGACTACAAGTTCGTTGGTTCTGAAATCTGCCCAAGGAGTACGCTGCCATGTAATATCAAGTGTACATCCAAGGTACTTTTCCATCTTCTCCTGCCATAACTGCTGCATTTCAGTACCATCTGATGACTGGTTAAAATCTGCGATACTTACTGTCAGAGACAGTGTATCTCCATCCAGCTCAGGAAGTATGATACCATTCGCTGCTGCAGTACCTTCTTCTGCTGTTGCTGTTGTGTCTGAACCGGTATCGGTACTTGTGCTGCTGTCCGTTGTTGAACCGGCAGATGTAGGTGCTGGCGTTGCGGTTGCCTGTGTGGTTGTTGAATCCGATCCGCTGTTTGTTGTATTATTGTTACTGCTGCCACAGCCACTAAATGCACCGATTGTCATCGCTAATACCAATAATAATACTATTGATTGCTTCATTCTTTTCATTTGTTACCCTCCTTATAGTTTTACTAACCTTTTTATCACATCGGCTTTTTGCCGTTGTAACCACTTTCTAACCTTTAACTGCTCCCAACTGCATACCCTGTGCAAAATACTTCTGAATAAATGGATAAACCAGAAGAATTGGTCCAATCGTTGCTACAATACACGCATACTGCACATTCAGCGCACTAAGTTCTCCATTGTTCATCATTTCTGTCGTTCCAGTCATATCACTAAGCCCGCTGGTGAATACGATTTTTCGAAGAATCATCTGAATCGGCTGTTTCGAACTATCTTTGATATAAAGTAAAGCTTCATAATAACTATTCCAGACACCTACCATAGCAAACAGACCAAAGGTCGCATACAATGCTTTTGAAAGTGGCAGGTATATCTTTGTAAGGATCTTTATTTCTCCGGCTCCATCGATTTTTGACGCTTCCCTGATTTCCGGTGAAATACCTTTATAAAATGCTCTGTAGACGAACACGTTATAAGCAGAAACTGCATTCGGTAAAATCAACGCCCACCAGTTGTTCATCAGATTCAGATTCTGAATAAGAAGATACGTTGGTACCGTTCCACCATTAAAGAACATGGTGATCAAAAGAAATACTGATAATTGTTTTTTAAGTACAAAATCGTTGATCGACATGGCATAAGCAAGCGTTGAAGTCAGTACCAGATTTACAACCGTTGCTCCAACTGCAATAATGATCGTGTTACCATAGGCTCTCCAGATCGATGCTTCTTCGAACAGCAAACTATACCCAACGGTTGTTAACTCTTTCGGATACCATCCAACCTCACCCATGCTGATCATCTGCCTGCTTGAAAGAGAAATCGCAATAACATTCAAAAACGGATAAATCATAACGATGCAAAATCCAAACATAAAAATAATAAGAAATATGTCAAAGGTTCGACTTCCGATGTATATTTTATTTTTCACTTTTCTTTTTTTAGCAGCTGCTCCCTGCATTGTTCACCTCTTTCTGCACAGAATCTCAGTGCAAATATTGAGTTTTCGCCGAGGCTTTCGCAGGCGATAACTTTACTGTGCCAAATATTTTCCTTCGAATTACCACAAACTGTTTTCCGGGTCCAGCCGTCTGACAACCATATTCGTACCAAATACCAGAATAAAGCAGACAACCGAAACAAACAGATTTACAGCCGTAGAATATTCAAAATTCCCTTGTTCAATACCTTGATGATAAACAAATGTACTGATAACTTCTAACTGGGAACGATTGGTGTCATTCTGCATCAGGAGGATTTTGGTAAAATCAGCTCCCATAACATTTCCGACATTCATGATCAGAAGAACCGTGGTTGTCGGCAGTATGGTCGGCCATGCTATCGCCTTGATTTTTTGCCACCGGTTCGCACCGTCTATGTTGGCAACATCATAAAGTGAAGTATCTACATTGGAGAGTGCCGAAAGATAGATGATGGATCCCCATCCAATTCCCTGCCAGATCGCGGATCCGACATATTCAAGAAGAAAATAAGTAGCTCCATTGTTCATATCAACCGGTTCAGCTCCAAAAAAACCACGGATAACATTGAACAGACCGTCAAGTGATCCAAATCCATTCAGCATGGAGCATATAACAACAACTGAAATAAAGTGCGGTATATAGGAAATCGTCTGCACAGACCGTTTATAGAAATTACCCTTTAACTCATTCAGCAAAAGTGCAAAAATAATCGGAGCCGGGAAGGTGAAAACCATCGTCATAACACCAACCTTGAGTGTATTCCATATCGTAGGCCAGCTATTTGTGTTACGAAAGAATCGGATAAAATTCTTAAGCAGCGGGTCGAGCCAGGGACTGCCTGCAATGCCAAGCTTTGGTTTATAATTTTTAAATGCAATCAATATCCCGTACATAGGAAAATACTTAAAAATAATGACTACAATAACAGCCGGAATAATCAATGCAATCAACACCCGCTGTTTCCATAATAGTTTCATATACCTATGAAACCGTTCGGAAAAAGAAAGCATTACTGTATCTTGATTTTTCTTGTGGTTTTCTTTCTTCATTCTTCTTCTCCCCTTCTTCTGTTTGTTTCTCCTTTTAATATCTGATATAATTAGTAAGCTTCCATCCATTTTCATCATGTCAGACACTATAATGCATGAAACTGCTATAATATTTCCAAAGAGAATGCTTTTCGTCAGAATGGTCAATTGTTACAACCATGCGCTCACTGACGGGTTTATTATATGGCATAATATATAAACTTTGAATGTACATAGCTTATTCATTTTATGCAAATTAATTAGAATTCTTAATTTTACATGTAAATTTATAAGAATATTACATATTCATCGTAGAATATTCCATAGTCGTACCGGCAAATACGTTGTACAATGCTAACAGTAACATCCACAGTTCTTTTGGAGGAATCCCAAGTGACCGAAAAGCATACTTCATTAAAAAATTATCTGGTTCTATCGTTTTTGGTAATGTTCGTCTGTATCCTGTTCATTCTGGTTTTAACGATGAATGCATTAACCAAAATGCAGCAGAAAACGATGGAGAACAATCTCACACTCTACTCTTCCAGAGTTGTTCAGGATGTGGAACAGACGTATGAGACAATAGGAAATATTGCGCAGAGCATTGCTTATACCCAGATCGTTCAGGATTACCTTATGGAAACCGCAAATACCGATAAAGCCATTAAGTTTGAATCTTACAATAATATATACAGCCTGCTTGTCAGTAACCAGAAACTCAATACCTGTATTCAAGATATCGCGATTGTTGGTGCGAATGGGAACAATGCCAACATCAACAGTGATCTTTCTATATTTAATGAACTGTTCTCGACGGTTCCAAAAAGCAGCAACCCTATCGTTTATCTTGGCAAGCAGACTCTTTATGTTCGGGAAGAAAGCTATGAAGTCCAGATAGCGGCTGTTCCGATCTATCAGACTTCGAATCTGACACAGTTCCTTGGTGTTCTGTTCATAGCACTTGATACATCATCCATTCTTGGTAATACAGACCAGAATACTTCTGGCATGGACATTCAGCTGCTTATGGCAGATTCTGAAGGGAATTTGCTTTCCGGCGATTCCGATCTGTATAAGACCGTACAATCTTATGAAACTTCCGACATTTTCAGCGTATCTCTTGATGAAATAAGCTATGAGTGCCGTCGGTACGAACTGACCTCGTCCGGTGTTTTTTTATATGCACTCTTTAACCGCGGTGATTACGTAACGGATATGTCCCGCATTATGTACAGTCAGGTCTTCTTTTTCATTCTTGTCTTCCTGGTGTCCATGGTGCTCTTCCTCATATTTTTAAAACCGGTCATGTCTTCTCTTCATCAATTAACGGCGATTATGAATGCCATCGGTTCCGGAAAGCGAAAAGCCATGAATGAACGAATTACGCTATCCTCTGATAAGTACCGATGCAAAGAAGTCTATGCCATCGTGACCTCTTTCAATGATATGCTGGATGAAACGAACCGGCTGAATCATACGATCTTTGACTCCTATACAAAAATGTATGAACTTGAGATGGTGAACCGTTCTACAGAAATTGCCTACCTGCGCAGTCAGATCAATCCTCATTTCCTGTACAATACGCTTACCCTGATCTGTGGTATGGCAGCCTCCGGTGAAACAGAACGCGTCATTGATGTAACGCAGGCACTTTCCATGATCTTCCGCTACAGTATAAAGGGGAATGATATGGTAACGGTCCGGGAAGAACTTGATATGGTGAAGTCTTATGTCATGATACAGATGCTTCGCTTCGAAGACCGTTTTACAGTCGAATACAATATTACAGAAGAATCTCTTGATGCGGTTCTTCCCAAAATGGTCATCCAGCCGCTGGTTGAAAATGCCATAACACATGGACTTGAAAAGTCTCTTCATAAGGGCCACTTACAGATTGGTGCTTTGCGTGATAACCGAGACAACACGCTGGTTCTTTGGGTCTATGATACCGGAGTGGGAATGAACAAAGAAAAATTGAAGGAGCTTCGTAAGCTTTTGCTTGATACAACAACGAACAAATCTCAGTTCATCAGTCAGGATTTTGAGAAAATAGAGAACAGTAACAAAGACAGTGTTGGACTCTGCAACGTTAACAGCCGAATCTACCTATACTATGGGGAAGAATACCGACTTCTTCTGGATTCCGATGAAGCCGTTGGAACCAATGTTCAGATGAGAATACCGTACCGCACAAAGGAGGAGGCACCGAATGTACCAGGCAGTAATAATTGATGACGAAAAATGGGTCGTAAAGAGCCTTCTTGCCACAATCAAAGGTCAGACTTTCTTCGAAATCATTGGCGAAGCCTATGATGGTGTTACCGGTCTTTCCTTGATTGAAACTAAAAAACCGGATCTTGCTTTTGTCGACATTCAGATACCCGGAATGGGAGGGCTTGAATTATTAAAAGCAGCACAGCTTGCCGGACTTCCTACTGTTTTTATAGTAATCAGTGGACATGCAGAATTCGCCTATGCACAGAAAGCTATGCTCTACAATGCCATTGGCTATTGTCTTAAACCGTTTTCCAAGAGTGAGCTGATGGATGCCATGGAAAAGGCCTGTCACCTGATCGAAAGCCAGAAAAGCAAGGAAATAAAAAAAGAAGAAGTATATCCGGTAACTCCTCCGCCATTGAAAGTCGGGAATAAGATGGTGAACAAAATGCTGGAATATATGCACGAAAATTATCAGCAGGACATCTCCATACAAAATCTTGCTGACCTGTGCAACATCAACCAAAATTATGCCAGTCAGCTTTTTTCACAGGAAGTGGGAGAACCCTTCAGCACATACCTGACGAACTTAAGAATCCAGCAATCCATGGATCTGCTTAGATCGACCGATTTGCCGGTGGCTCAGATATCCATCGCAGTCGGTTACAAAGACTACTTTTATTTTGCCAAAGTATTTAAACGAACCGCCGGTGTAACTCCTACGGCATTTCGGAATGATACCTGATTCTAAACATACTAACGTAAGAAAGTGAGGCCGGTATGAAACGATTTCTTTGTGTATTCCTTCTTTTTTCCATACTTTTGACTTCCTGCTCAAGTCCTGGCGAGGAAGAAACAGCCACGATAAAAATACCAGATTGCCTTGAGGGTGTTACATTTGAGAATCATCTTACCATCAGTATCAGCTACTGGAACATACAAAAGCTGGTGAATGCATCGGAAACAGATGGTATCATGGCCTATATCGAAGATCTTTTTAATATAACCATCGAACCGATGTCTGTGAACTGGAACGATTACAAAGATACCTATCAGGTCCTGGCTGCAACCAAGAGTCTTCCTGATGTTTTTTCCAACCTCACGATCTCATCCAATGACAGCAATGATTCCGCCAGCCTTGGAACCTTAATACAAAATGGTTCCTTAAGAAGCATCCCGGAAGATCTGCATAATTATCCTGCCATTGAAGCACTTCTGGAACAGTATGATTACCTTCGGTACGAGGGCGGCAATCATTATGTTCTTCCCCGTATTTCCTTTGTCGAAGACATTCTCGGCTCTTCGGATGCCGCAATGCTTGTCCGGAAAGACTGGATGGAGACTCTGGGGATCTCTGCTCCGGCATCGCTGGACGAATTCATTCAGATGATCTGTGCCTTTGCTAACAATGATCCGGATGGCAATGGAATCAGGGATACGATCGGTTATAATGTAAATTCCCGTTCCGTTCTTGGTAAATGGGTAATTCTTGGCATCGCCCCGGAGTGCAATATCAATACCTGGATCCAGTCAGACAATGGATTCATTCCGGCATATCTTACCGATAATTTTAAAAAAGTCGTTGTCGCTTATCGGCAGATGTACGAAGAAGGTGGACTAGATCCGGACTTTTATACCAAGAAATCGACGGATGCTGTTGACGATTTTGTTCGAGGCAGTCTCGGTGCATTGGAATATAAATCCTCTCCTTCCGCGCTCCTTGAGCTTGAACGGCAGTGGGAACTGCATCAGGACAAACCCTTTGATGAATGTGTTTCTGTTCTGAATATTTTCGCTGCGGAGGATGGTAATTATTACAGCAATACAAGCAATCCGTTCTGGTCTGAAACACTCTTTTCTTCGTCAGTCGATGATGAGAAGATGGAACGCATCTTATACCTGTTTGAATTCCTGCTCTCTGATGAAGGAACCGCTCTGGTCAAGTATGGCCTGGAAGGTGAAGATTACACTTATGAGAACAACGAATATCATTGTCTGCTGAATGTTGAAGAAGGAAGTCTGATTGCAACTCTTCAGGAAAAATACCCTTCTCTTCTTCTGTTCACTTCCCTTGCTTCCTGGGGTGGAGACCGAAGTGATTTCACGCCTGGTGAGATGACAAATCTGCGTTACGGAGAGACTGCCGTTGCAATGTCACAGAATGCATTGCAGTGGAACGAGCAGTACACGATTCCAATAAAAAGAGCCAATGATTTTCTGCTCATACCAAAAGACCAAACCGATCTTTTTAATGCTGAAAGCATTGAAAATGACTTTATACGGGTCATTATTGGAACGGACGATCCACTTACCATGTGGAATAGCATTCTTTCAAATTATTACGCCAACGGGCTGTCTGATTACCTTGCAGCACAGAATGCAAAATACAATCAATAAACAAAGAAGAGCTTCAACGCTCATTCAATCGAAATCTTATACAGAAAAAGTAAAATGTATGGAGGAAAGAAAAATGCACGGAGTATTTATAACGGAGGGACCTTTGGACTGGCAGATCTTTCAGCAGGACGAAGGAAAAGCCTGTGTCACTCTTTCAGGGACTTTTAATGCACCACAGGCTGCTATTGATATCGGTGTGGAATCCGCTGTCCCAATTATCAGAGTCATGAGTGAGCAGGATAACAGTCAGATCCTTCCATGGACGCCAATGTCCTATACAACAGACAAGGATCCGTCAAGCGGAACCTGGGAAACGACCCTTACGTTGCCTGCCGGTGGTCTGTACCGCATTGAGACCGGTCTTGATGCAAAAAGTTCTGACCATGTGTACGCCTGGATCTTCCGTGGTGATCTTCGTCTTCATCTTGGTGTTGGCGACTTGTTCCTTGTTTCCGGTCAGTCTAATTCCTCCGGTTATGGCAGGGATAGTGCTTTTGATCCGCCAAGCGAGCAGGTTCACCTGTTCCGCAACCGTCTTACCTGGGATCTTGCGACGCACCCCATCAATGAGTCAACCTTTGGTGCCGATTCGCCGAATGCAGAAATGGGCATATCCGGTGTCTCACCCTATCTTGCCTTTGGCAAAGCATTGAATCGTACCAGCAATGTACCCGTTGGTCTGATCTCAACTTCCATGGGCGGACAGCCGATCTCTCGGTGGGACACCCGCATAAACGGAGACCTGTTCCGCAATATGATAGACCGGATGAAAAAATGCGGTGGGAAAGCCGCCGGTGTACTCTGGTATCAGGGATGCTCCGATACTACGCCGGAACGGGATGAGACCTATCTTGACAGCTTTCTGCAGGTCGTAAACGAAACAAGAACAGAGTTAGGCTATGATATTCCATTTTTTACATACCAGTTAAACCGCGAACTCTCCTCCAAAAATGATGCAAGTTATGGTAAGATCCGCGAAGCCCAACGAATCGCCGCCAGCAGGATTCCGGGGGTCTACATCCTTCCGACAATGAACATACCCTTATGTGACGGTATCCATAACAACGCTCATGGCAATATGCAGCTGGGTGAAAAGATGGCAAAGCTTTGTGCTCATGTTTTATATGGAGCTCCCTCTTATTTCGCTCCGGCGATTGTTTCTGCCACTGTCAAAAGTGAGGTTCTGACCCTAACTTTCAGCAATATGCAGCGCGGTTTTGCAATCTTTACACCGAACGCAGACGATATTGGATTTACCGTCGAAGACAGCAAAGGGTCCATAGCTGTAAAAAGTTTTACCGATCCAAGAAAGACGCAGAACACCATACAATTGATCTTAGAACGGATACCAGAAGGTGATACGGTCATTTCCTTCTGCAGCGAAGCTTCGCCCTCAAACCTACCACCGGTTGACGAAGTTACCTTTCTGCCGGCTCTTTCCTTCTACCGCTATCCGGTTCTTCTGCAGGAATAAGCAATGAATGTTTTACCTATATATCGTAGAACTAACCAGACGACTTGCTCGCTACGGAACGCAGTCTGAACCCAATCAAATCAATAACTACATAAACGGAGGTCATCATGAACGACAAAACTACAATACACTGGGATAAAGTGCACCAGTCTTCACCGGAATGGTTCCGCGATGCCAAATTCGGCCTGTTCTTTCACTGGGGACCCTATAGCGTGCCTTCCTTTGAAAACGAATGGTATTCAAGGAATATGTATGCAAAAGGACTTTCTCAGAACCAGCATCACATCAGCACCTATGGTTCTCTGCATGATTTTGGTTACAAAGATTTTTACCCCCTGTTCACCGGCGAAAAGTTTAATGCCGAAGAGTGGGCAGAGCTTGTGTGTGCCTCCGGAGCAAAGTATGCCGGTCCTGTAACCGAACATGCCGACAACTTCTCCATGTGGGACAGTAAAGTCAATTCTGTTAACAGTGTCAACTACGGCCCTAAAAAAGATATCGTTGGAGAATGCGAAAAAGCATTTCGCAAACGCGGTCTCAAATACCTCGCCACGTTCCACCATCAGTGGCTCTGGGGCTGGTTCATGTCTACCGATAACGAAGCCGATGTCTACGACCCGGCGAATGAAGTCTACTACGGTCCTGCGCTTCCTCTTGAAACGAACCGCTATGCACCCTACCGTCTTCCGGATGAAGAGTTTAACCGCATCTGGAAGGAAAAAGTACTCGAAGTAATTGACAAATATGACCCGGATGCTGTTTATTTTGACAGCCGCACCAATATCATCGGTGAACAGTTCCGTTTTGATATGGCTGATTATTATTACAATACAGCCGGAAAAAGAAATGGTATCATCACCTATAAGCAGGAGGATTTTCCGGCAGATATAGGCGTTCTTGATATTGAATGTGGAAGGTTCTCCGAAGCAAAGCCTTATGTCTGGCAGACGGATGACCGGTTGGAAGACAACATTACCTGGTGTATGGTACAGAATCCAAAGTACAAGCCTGCTGTCAAGATCATTCATCAGTTATGTGACGTCGTTGCCAAGAACGGAAACCTGCTGTTGAATGTTGGACCGAATGCCGATGGAAGCTTCCATGAAGATGCAAAACGCATTCTCCATGAGATCGGTGACTGGCTCAAAATCAATGGTGAAGCAATCTTTGCAACGAGACCTTATGAAGTAGCTGCCGAAGGCCCTACAAGTGTCAAGGACGATAATTATGACATTAACCGCATAAAGAACCAGCTCGTAGAGGGTCTGGCTTCCGACATTCGAAACACAGACTTTACCTCACAGGATTTTCGTTTTACCAGAACAGAGAATGCAGTCTATGCCATAGCACTTGGCTGGCCCACAGATCAGAAGCTGCATATTCGGACATTATCAACGAAAAACACGAATTCTGCTGTCACTTCTGTTTCCTTGCTTGGGGCAGCCGGCGAACTTGACTTTGTGCAAAAAGAGAATGAACTCGAAATCACGCTTCCTGCAGTTAAACCCTGTGACCATGCCTATTCATTAAAAGTCGTTTTTTAAGAATTTTAATGATTGCCCTTTGCTTTACCATTCTTTATCTGTTTCTAAACTTTTCTAAAATAAAAGCGTGCAGCAGTTTTCAAGTGTGGTCCAAGACCACCGCTAAAACTGCTGCACGCTTATTGCTTATCCTCTTCCTTGCTTATAAATGAAACAATTGTACTATATTCATTATTTTATCCGTCGAAACGGCATGATTCTTTTGAAAGCTCTCATACCCATTATGGTCAGAACGGATTCCCACAAAATGACTGCCAAGTCTGTTCGCGAACTCCATATCGGTCAGACTGTCACCAACAACAAGTACTTCTGCCGGGAAGAGACTTTCCTGCCTGCAGAACATCTTGCCAAGCGCTGCCTCCGGTTTCTTATATTCACTGTCTTCATCACACCCTATGTATTGAAAATACTTTAGAATACCGGCTTTTTCCAAGCAAAAATACGTGGATCTTTTTGTATCCGCAGTCGCAAGTCCAATGCTGTAGTCCTTGTTCTTTAATTCTTCCAGTAATTCTGCCACGCCTTCCAGCAAAATCACCTTATTGCTGTCATTCAGCGCTTCTTCCTCCATTATTTGAAGGATCCTTGACTCTGATATCAATGCTTCCTTTTCCTCCTGCAGGATCCTGTTCCAGAGACTTGCCAGTTTCGAGGTTGCATAATACTGAATCACACTTTCCTTTTCAAAGCCATGGAACGAAAATCCGGAAACCCTGCTGATTTTGTTTATGGTTTCGTCACGCAGTTTAAATTCCGTCTGCATCCGATGCAGCGTCCTTCCGATAATTGGGTGCCACATAGTTGAGAAATCAATTAATGTACCGTCCTTATCAAATAGAATCCCTTTTATCATTTTCTGTGCTTCCTGCCTTTTGTTATGTATTCGTTTGTTTCCTATCAGCCATGAACTTTGAAAGCAACTCGGAATAAGTGGACTGACTGCATTCTTTTTGACCGAACGAGACCGGGTTTACATAAGAAATCACATTATCCTGTTCATCGTATAACCCAAACCGAAGCCATCCATAATCCTCTATTACTTCAATCGTTATGCTTGCTGACTGGTCTTCCCCGCTAAGACGCATTTCTTTCAGAACATCTTTGTTGTACAGGAATTTGCCAATCAGCATCCCTTCATTTCCTTTTATTCCAATCCTGCAGCTGATTTCCCTTACCGTAGAAGCAATTGCAGATCCCGGAAGGTATGCTTTTTTGTCTGCCTCATAAGCAATCTCCAGTTCAATGCCTCTGGTAACATAGGAATTTCCATTTCGTATCCCATGAATCAGATGATCCACGGACAATCCATCACAGTATACATAAGTTGCCGGATCCCCATAGACAGAAGGACTCTTAGCGCCTTGATAGGGTTCTGTGATTTTATTATGACAGTCGCTTCCGCCGACACCGTAGATCTGCAGTCCTTCCGTCCAGAGAAAATCAAGAAAATCGACTGCCTTTTCATTGGCATGATCTGCTTGCGGGTATGTCGGGTCACAGATGACTTCTATGGTATTTAGTCTTTTCATATCAAAGGAATCGTAATTGAATTCCCATGGCACCATGAACATGTGATTCAGGGAAATGTTCGCTTTCTCCTTCCAGGTATCAATGGCAAGGTCACAAAGCAACGTCAGATCTGCCTCTTTTGTAAGCTGTTTTGCCAGGTTTTGAACAAGCTTGTCCATTCCCTTTATTCCATGAATATTCACGTGCCCAAGCGGCAATGTAAGTTCAAACGACGGAACGAAAAGGCATGGTATATCCGGTCTGAAAAAAGACAGCGCATTGTGCTCGGTGAAGGCCATAAAATCAAGTTGCTGTTTTTCTAAAATCGCACCGGCCTCCTTCATAGAATTCCATCCATCCGATAAAATGGTGTGCCCATGAAGATCGCCTTTATAAAATCGTGCCTCATTCCTGTGGATGCTTTCAAAATCATATGGCTCCAGCTCGCTATTATTCTGGACATAACAATCCTCATAACTCTTTTCCTGGTCTGTCGTGATGGAAAAGGACAGGACTGCGGTCTGAGCCTCTTCTTCACTGACGGAGGCCAGAACAAGAGTGTAATCCCCTTTTACCAGACAAACCGGCTTTGCATTTCTTGTGCATATGGTATCCGATATATAGATTTCCGGCAGGAAATTACCAAATCCAAGATTCAGGAATCCAATCATCCTGTTTTCAGGATCAAGCAGGTATAATAAACCCACCCCTGTCCCTGAAAACTCTGCAAAAAGGAGCAATCGCTCTGCCTGATTTTCCAGGCGAAAGCCGGTTATGGTAAGCTTATCCTTGACTTCAAGTGTTTTTTGAATTTTCATAATCCTCCTCATTCCTGTGCATTTCGCCTGATGTATCCTGCCAGATTCCCACTACTCTATTTACCGTTCACTTTATCCAGCGCTTTTTGTGCCGTAGCCGCTGCCTCATCAAGCGCTTCTTTCGCTGCTATATTCTCGATTTGAATCTTGTCCACAGCTTCGCTGAGTGCATCTGTGATGGCACCACCCGTCGGATCAACAAAGGCGGGAACTGCATATTCATCGATTTGTTTTAAAGCAACATCCGCATCCGGATTCATTTCCAGATATGCCTTGTAATCATCAAGCTCAAGGACTGACTTTCTGACAGCTACATAACCGGTAGCCATGGAAAAGGCAGCCGTATTCTCTGTGCTGGTCGCAAAGCTTACAAAATCCGCCGCACCAAACCTTTGTTCCTCTGTGAGATTTTCTCCCTTTGGAAGATAATACATCATACTTGAAAAGTAAGGAGCCGGATCGTTATCTTCCCAGCCTGGCTGTTGTGCGACAGCAAAATCATTCTTGTATCCATCTAAGATTGCCGAAGTTACTGCTTCATATGCAATGGTGTAATCTCCGGGTGACCCTGTGTAGCCAAGGGACAGACCATATACCCAGTCGTCCATGGTTTCATACCAATACTCCCAACCCTGACCACCGGAATGGATCCGCATTGTTCCATCCTCATGAATCCATTTTCTGAATTGATCAAGAACCTCTACCCAGATAGTATCATTGATCAGTACAGTCTGTCCATCGTCAGATATAAACTTTCCACCGGCACTTGATACCACATCAATCATATTCGAATAGCCCCACATTGGCTCCCAGACATATTGAATGCTGTCCGGATTGGTGCTGATGCCAACGACCGATGGACTAAGTGCTTCAAGCTTCTGCCAGGAACTTAAATCATCCACGGTGTATCCCGCTTCTTCTAACACAGCTTTGTTGTAATACAGTACCTGCGAAGTACCATAAGCCGGGGCGAACTGCATTTTCCCATCACGGACCGCCGCATCCAGGAAGCCACCGACAATATCATCCTTATCATAGCTTTCCGGCATATAATCCTCGAAGGTTTCAGTCAGACCCTTCTGATAATAAGTATCCTGTGAACCGCCCATGACGAGAGCCGGAACAACTTTTGCTGCATAAGCAGCCTGAAGCTTTTCATCAATTTCAGAATAACTTCCTATTACAACCGGTGTAATCACATACTTTGACTGAGAAGCATTGTATGCTTCAATGGTCGCATTTACAGCTGTCGCAAGATCGCCTCCCAGTGCATGCCAGAATTCGATTTCAACCGGTTCTGCGGTGTCTGTCGTTGTTGTCTGTGCTGCAGCTTGTGCTGAACTTCCCTTTGTATCAAGGTTCTCTTCTGTGCTGTTTCCTGTTGATGCGCATCCTCCCAGCAACAACACCATAAGTACTACACTTAGTACTCCGCTTACTACTCTTTTTTTCATTTTGTCTCCATTCCTGCGCTTCTATTCTGCGCATATCTGATTTGTTATGGTAAACAAATCTACGGTTTGAGAATTGCTTTTTTCAAATTCTCGGTTGATCAGAACTTCACTCCACTATCCTGGGCTATGGCAGCCACGATCCATTTTTGAGCCAGTAACAGGATTATTATGATCGGCAGTACCGCCAGCGTACTTGCAAGCATTACCTGGGACCAGTTCATTCCATATGCTCCTTCCTGAATAAAGAACTGCCTAAGGCCCTGAGATATCAGGTATTTCTCCTGCCTTTTCAGCATGATGCCCGGCCACATATAACTGTTGTACATCTGAATAAATGTCAGAAGACCGACGGAACAAAAGGCTGATTTATTCAAAGGAAATATTATCTGAAATAATATTTTCCAATGATTCGCACCATCAATTTTGGCTGCTTCTACGAATTCTTTTCCCGTTTTCATAAAGGACTGGCGAAGATAAAAGACAACAAACACATTGGCAAGATAAGAGAACAGCAGCCCTGTGTGTGTATCAAGTAATTTAAGATTTGCCAGAATCACATAGGAAGGAACATACGTAACAGCCGCAGGAAGCATATAGGTCACCATCACGACCCAGAACAAAAGGTTCATGAGTTTATTTCCCATAAAGACTACTGCATAGGTAAACATGGCACTGACTAGTAAAATCAAACCGGTGCCCAGAATACCGACAAAAAAACTATTGAACAGATACCCCGATAATTTAATTTCCTTCATATTCTCAAGTAATAAAGAAAAATCAAATTCAGAGGGGAAGAGTTTATAGGGCGTATGCCAGATTTCGTTGTTTGTTTTAAACGCTCCGAACAGCATCCAGAGAAATGGAAAGGATACAATGCAAGAGATAAGGATCAGTGCTATATATTTGATTCCCATTAAGACGGTCTTCTTCATTCGCTTCATTTTCAGCCTCACTTTTATTTGTAACGATTTTTATTCGTAGTGTACGATTTTACGGCTTGCCAGATTACTGAGCAGAGTCAGAACAACAATAATCATAAGAATGATGATCGCAACAGCATTCGCCGGTCCCATCTGAAAGTTCTGAAAGGATTTTTTATAGAAAAGGTAAAGAAGGGTCGTGGTACTTCCCGATGGTCCTCCCTGCGTCATGATCTGAATCTGATCGTATACCTGAATCGACTGTACCATATTTGTTATAAATAAAAAGAAGGTCGTCGGAGAGATATAAACCAATGTGATATGCCATATCCTGTTAAAGTAACCTGCTCCATCAATCTGAGCTGCTTCCTGCAGGCTTGCCGGTACCCTTGATAAAGCGCCGACATAGAAAAGAAATGTCCATCCAAGAGATTTCCAGATCGTAAATAAAATGACCCCAAACATAGCTGTTTTACTGCTCTGCAGCCATTCGAGCGGGGCAATATGCAGCAAACTGAGTACGTAATTTGCCAGCCCCTTTTCCGGGTCATAGATCCAAGACCAGACAAGGGATAC
Source organism: Clostridia bacterium (assembly GCA_003249225.1). GTDB lineage: Bacteria > Bacillota > Clostridia > Lachnospirales > Lachnospiraceae > SZUA-448. The sequence continues at coordinate 302,337 of QKJQ01000015.1, forward strand.
TGCCACAGCCGGCGTGATCCATGGGCTGAACAGTACCGTTCGAAATAAACCACTGCCCAGGAATTTCTTTTCAAAGAGTAGTGCCAGTAAAAAACCGAGCAATATGGTCGGAAGAATTGTACCCAGTGCAAAATACAATGTATTCCATAATGCCTTTGTGAAATTTGAGTCGGTCAGAAGATCCTGATAATTTTCAAATCCAACGTTCTGCATGGTTGGAGATATATAATCCCAATCTGTAAAGCTTATTCCGAGTGAGAGAAAAAGCGGCACGATCCAGAATAAGACCAGCGGAAGCAGAAAGGGAAGACAAAAAATAATTCTTGTTACGGTATCACGTTTCATAGCAGTCCTCATTTCGCAGTGCTTGTTTTCAGTTCTAAAATTCGTTTTTATTGTAGCATAAAGCAAAATAATATGGTGTAAAATCACCGTGAAGAACATGTTAATGTTTTTCGCTTTGCTTTTACACCATATTATTTTGCTTTTTATTATAATGACCAAATTTTATGTTTGTTTTGTTACTACCCATCTTATAAAGATCAGATACGGCCATATCATTCTGTAACCAGAATGCTGTCAACCCCGTTTTCCCTCAGAATATGTTTCCATTCATCAGTCAGCTGCTTATCCGTAATCAGAATGGAAAGTTCAGAAAATTTAACTGCCTGATAGGTTGCTTTGCTGTCAAACTTACTCTTGTCTGCCAGAAGAATCCGCCTGTCGGACTGTTTGACCGCTTCCTTGATCACTGCACAGGCCTGAAGATCCATATTGCTGCAGCCGAATGCAGCATCCAGTGCGTCAACAGAAAAAAGAACATAATTAAAATGCAGCTGTGCCATGGTATCATTTAGATAAGTGCCAAAGGTCATACCAATATTTGCATCAACTTCTCCCCCAAGGAAAAGCAGACGATGACCCTGCTCTGAAAACATCTTATCGTATTCATCCATCATATACCGCATTAAAAAAGCTATGGAATGTGTAACGATTGTAATATTCCTTTTTTCACCCAGATATTCCAGCAGATAGATCACCGTTGAACCAGAATCAAGATAGATGCAATCACCGTCCGAAATCAAACCAATCGCCTGATGGCATATTTTCTTCTTTTCCGATGCATGAATCAACTCTCTTTCATGAAACACATAGTGTTTCTGCTGATTCTCTTTTTTCTTTCTTCGGATTCCGCCATGAAACCTTAAAAACCCCTGTTCTTCTACCAAAGCATCAAAATCGGAGCGTATTGTCTCTGTAGTCACAGAAAAACGTTCTGACATAGCAGCAATCGTAACTTCTCCATCACTTTGTACTGCATAGGCAATCTGCTTACGACGGTTTATTACCTTCTGATTCATCCTGAAGTTATCCTTTCCTGCTGTGGCTTACTTACTACTGCTGTCATTTTCTGTTATTTCTTTGTTCTTGTTGTTCAGACTTTGGGAATTGCGAACCGTTTTCTTTATTTTATATCCTGAATGTTATTCACAAATAATAGAAATGTAAAATCCAGATAATGAATTTCTCCTGCACTTCGTAGACCTACAGGTATTTGAACATTTCTTTTGCATCATCTTTTTTGGTCGTTTCCTGAATTGCAAGAATTTCAACTTTTACAGTCTTTCCGCCAAATGCAATTTCTACCACATCGCCGATTTTTACGTCAGACGAGGCCTTTGCTGTCTTACCATTGATTGATACCCTGCCTGCATCGCATGCCTCATTTGCAATTGTCCTTCGTTTGATCAGACGGGATACTTTTAAGTATTTATCAAGCCGCATAATACTCCTCCTTTATTATACCATTCATTACACCGAACGCCTTTACAGGCTGCCTTTGTGTATCTTGGTGAAACCTTCAAATCGCTGGTGTTCAACCTGTACGGAGTGATTGTTATAGTATAGGAAAGATGACGAACTTTCCTATACTATAACAAAAAGCTGCTCCGAAGAATACTTCAGAGCAGCTTATCATTTCATTCGAAGATGTCCATGATTTATTTATTTACAACATCCTTTAATGCTTTTCCAGCTTTGAATTTAGGAGCCTTAGAAGCTGCGATTTCGATGGTCTCTTTTGTCTGTGGGTTTCTGCCGGTTCTAGCAGGTCTAGCAGATACTTCAAATGTACCAAATCCAACTAACTGAACTTTTTCACCTTTTACTAATTCTTCTGTAACAACATCGATAAAAGCTTCAAGAGCCTCCTGAGATTGTTTTTTATTCAATTCTGTTTTTTCCGCGATTGCTGCAACTAATTCTGCTTTGTTCATGGATTATTCCTCCTCAATTGTATTTAATTCGTCCTTCCTTGCATAAAGGCTAACCCCGTTAGCACAAAGCAAGAGACTCAATGCTCACATATATTATTTATAAACGTTAAGACCCGATTTGTCAAGGAAAATTCGCTATTTCATGCGATTTTCTCCTAAAAAACATAGCTCATATAATGGGTTAAGTTTATCAAAGTTTCCCAAGTCTTGTAATCTACAACACCAGTTGCTTCCAGTCCGTTTTTCGTCTGAAATTTGATTACCGCCTGTTTTGTTCTGCTGCTGTAAACTCCATCCGTATTCACAGAAAATCCAAGTTCTTTTAGCCGGTCCTGAAGGTTCTCGATCTTGTATCCCTTCATCGGATTCTCACTGTCAGTTGATAGTGTATCAAAAGGATCGTTCCCCTGGTACGTCAGGTATTCGAGTCCCAGATATTCAAAGTGCATGGAATCCACACAGATTCCAAAGTCGCCGCCCCAATACCATCCATTTGCTTCAAAGATATCAATAACGGACTGTGGTATGCAGTAAGGGTTCGTCATATCTCTTAAATCATTTCCGGCACCAAGGTAATAGTCATTGTCGTAATCACCGTAATTTATATCAAGGGCTGCCCCATAGGAATGCATAGACATAAAAGTACAGTTCGAAAGACCGCTGCCTCCGGATTGTCGGTAACCATAGCCTTTCATAACTTTGATTGGAAATTGAATATCAAGAGCGTAGATCTCGTTAAATATCTTGCGGATGCTTGTTATCAGTTTGCGATTCATGGTTATGGAATATGTCGTTGATACTTTATTTCCATTGCTGTCGATCTGCCACACAGGAACGCTGATTGTCATCATATACTGAGCTGCCTGGCTTTCGGTTGCATATCCAGGAGCCTTGTTATCGACTGTATAATATACGACATCGGTTCCCAGCAGATACTGATATCGTACCGTATCGTCACCCAGAGGCAGTACTTGTTCTTTATCATAGTAGGTATTACCGAGAATAACTTCAAGAAGGCGCTCTGTCTCCAGTGATACATCCTTTTCGAAGGGAAGGGAACCGATTCCTGCTATATACAAGGACCCATCTGAGCTTTTTACAACAACGAACTGTGACAAGCCGGTCGCCTGAATTCCACCGGAAATCTCCATGAGTTGCGTAAAACCGGATGGAATATTCTCACCTCCATAAATCTGGGAATAACCTGCATCCTTATTGCGGCATTTTATACTGGCTGTGGTTCCATCGATTTTCGTATAACTGACATTTATCGATGCCGAGCCACAATTACCTGCAAAAAGTGAGTAAGTCAGCAGTTCTCTGACCAATACACACATATCATATACCGTTGTGTATTGGCTGGCATTATAACTGCCGTCCGAGGAGACATACTTTGAATTTTTCATGCCAATGCTTTTTGCCGCACTGTTCATCATGGAAACGAACTTCCCTTCCGTTGATGCTATCGTCTCGACAAGTACCATTCTGGCATCATCACTTCCCGTCATCAGGTAACATAAAACCAGATTCTTCATGGAAATAACATCCCCGGCTTCAAATCCGGACAGGGTGGAGGACGAAAGTGCTGCCGCATTTGCAACAGCAGTCTCACTAACCGTAATCATAAGATCACTGTTCAGATTCTGCAGGGCAACCAGAACTGTCATCATCTCTGAAATCCGATTTGGTGTAATCTTATCCGTTGCCTGATTCGATGCAAGTACTGTTCCTTCTGTTAAATCGTATAATAAGAGTGGAATAGTCGAATTCAAAGGGTTCTGTGCTTCCTTACCGGAAACAGCACTCTGCGTAAGTGCAGCACCAATTGCAAGGCTGCTTTCCGATTTGGCTGGTATTCCTGTTGCCGCTGCCTTTGTTGGTTCAACTGTCGCAACGGTCGGTTCAACCGTCGCAGGCGCCGATGTCGGCGTTGCTGTGACCGATGCCGGCGTAGGAGTTGCCGCTGGTTCCGGTGTCGGTGTTGATGCAGTAACCGGCGCCGAAGTGATTACCGGAGCTCCCGGCGTATCTGCCGCCGGTGTCGGACTCACCTCCCAGAACCATTCCGAATCATCACCAGAAAGGTCAGCCGCAAGAATACGACTTGTGTGAATATTCCCAATTACAATGGCTATTATCATACTCGCGCACAACAACCGCCACCTTATTTTATGTTTCATACTTTCCTCATTCCTGCGCTGCTTTAAAAGCGCATATCAAGTTTGAACAAGCAATTTATTGCGAAGTGCAAACTTGCCGGCCGAAATCGTTATTTGATTTCGGTTTAACCTCATTCCTGCGCAAGTTTTATGCGCATATCAAGTTTGAACAAGCAATCTATTGCGAAGTGCAAACTTGCCAGCCGAAATGTTTTTCTTCGGCTTAACCTCATTCCTGCGCTGCTTTAAAAGCGCATTACGCGAGTCTGGTGCGAATCGCCTGAATGAACTCCAGCGTATTCACTTTCTCTTTCTTTTCAAGACTTGAAATCAGATAAAGATCTCCAGTCATTGTTCCTTCTTCGATGGTACGAATGGTTGCGGATTCCAGTTTGTCCGCGAACTCACATAATTCCTTATTGTCATCCAGCTCACCACGTTTACGAAGTGCGCCACTCCACGCAAAGATTGTAGCAACTGCGTTGGTCGAGGTGGATTTGCCTTCCAGATGACGATAGTAATGACGCTGTACGGTACCATGTGCAGCTTCGTATTCAAAGCAGCCATCCGGTGATACAAGCACAGAAGTCATCATAGACAGGGAACCATAGGCTGTAGCAAGCATATCACTCATAACATCACCATCATAATTCTTACAAGCCCAGATATATCCGCCTTCCGAACGAATCACGCGAGCTACGGCGTCATCGATCAGGGTATAAAAATACTCGATACCAAGTTCTTCGAACTTTTCTTTGTATTCCTTATCATAAATCTCCTGAAAGATATCTTTGAAGGAATGATCGTATTTCTTTGAAATGGTGTCTTTTGTTGCGAACCATAAGGGTTGCTTGGTATCGATCGCATAGGTAAAGCAGCAACGTGCAAAGTTCTCAATGGAATCATTCAGATTGTGCATACCCTGTAAGATACCTGGTCCCTTGAACTCATGTATCAGCTCTTTCGTGACAGTTCCATCCGCTGCTGTAAATACAAGTTCTGCTTTTCCTTCGCATGGAACAATCATTTCTGATGCTTTGTATACATCACCATAAGCATGACGGGCAATGGTAATAGGCTGTGTCCAGTTCTTAACATATGGTTCAACACCTTTTACAAGGATCGGTGCACGGAATACTGTACCGTCTAAAATCGCACGAATGGTTCCGTTCGGACTCTTCCACATTTCTTTCAGGTTGTATTCTTTTACTCTTGCTGCGTTCGGTGTGATCGTTGCACATTTTACGGCAACACCGTATTTCTTGGTCGCATAGGCTGAATCAAATGTTACCTGGTCATTCGTCTCATCTCTGTACTGCAATCCAAGATCGTAGTACTCAGTCTTTAAGTCAATGAACGGGTGCAGCAGTTCATCTTTAATGTACTGCCAGATGATTCTTGTCATTTCATCTCCATCCATCTCAACAAGAGGTGTTGTCATCGGTATTTTTGCCATAGTCCTTCTCCCTTTCCATTTCGTATATTAGTTCTCTCTATAGTAATTGATCAGACAGCCTGCCAGGATGATCTTTCTTTCATCATCCGTCAGTTCTCCAACAGATACTTCGAATTCTTTGCCTGTAAGTCCATCTGCTTTTCCAGACTCATTGCCTACGACTACAACTTTCATGGTCGGAGCTTTTGTTACGATTGCTTTGCGAATCTCCGGGAAGAACAGGTAATCTCCGTTCGTAAAGGGTAAGGTATCTTCTTTATAAAGGAAAGGTATCATTCCCCAGTTGATCAGGTTGGAGCGGTATCTCTTGGTTGCGTATTCTTTCGCAATGTTTGCCCAGCCACCAAGAACCTTCTGACAGGAAGCCGCCTGCTCACGCGCCGATCCATCTCCCGGTTTTACGGCATAAAGGGTACTGCCGATTCCGATCTTGCTTCGGTCAACTTCCGGATAATCTGCTGCAATTTTAGTAAAAGCTGCTTTTACTTCTGCATTTACTGCTGTCGGGTCATTGCCTTCCAGTCTTATCTTTTCAGCGGCATAAACTTCTTTTGCGCGTCCGACATAAGCAGGATCTTTCCGTGATAACGTAAATTCTGCAAGTCCAAGCGGGTTGGAGCGGAAGGAAGAAGTCTCGCCGGATGGGATGAGCTCATCCGTTGTCGTAACAGGATCATGAATCTCTGACACCACTTTGATCAGCAGGTGATCTGTCAGTTCTGACATTGCCGGCCAATCCTTAATGTTTGGTCCGAACTGGATCTCTGCCATAGTGTCTGCCTTGCCTTTGCTATCATACACCCGGTTCTCATAAATCGTTTTATCAAAATAATACGCTGGTTTTGTAAGGTTAAGATCAATTTCTGCTGCTGAAGTCAGGAACCCTTTGTTCAATGCAGTCGCTGCGATTGATTTTGCATCCATTAATGCAACGGAAGAAATCTGACCGTTCTGCAGTTTTGAGCCTTCGCGGTTCGGGAAGTTCCTGGTGGTATGACGAATACTAAAGCCATTGTTTGCCGGTGTATCACCAGCACCAAAGCACGGACCGCAAAAAGCAGTCTTCATAACGGCACCCGCTGCTGTCAGGTCAGCCGCCACACCATTTTTCATGATCTGCATGTAGATCGGCATACTGGCAGGATAAACACTGAGTGTGAATTTTCCGCTTCCAATGCTCTTTCCACGAAGTATGTCAGCCGCATCACATATATTTTCAAAACCACCGCCGGCACAGCCTGCAATGATTCCCTGATCAACGTAAAGCTGGTTGTTGATGATTTTATCGGTAAGAGAAAAAGGAGCTTTTTCTCCTAAACTTACCTTTGCTTTTGCTTCTACATCATGCAGAACATCTTTTAAGTTCGCTTTCAGCTCTGCGATGGTGTAAACATTGCTTGGATGGAAAGGCATAGCGATCATTGGCTCTATCTTAGACAGATCAAGAGCAATCACGCCATCGTAATATGCATTATCAAGCGGTGAAAGTGCAGCATACTCCTCCGGTCTGCCATGAATTGCAAAGAATTCTTCTGTCTTCTCGTCGGTTTCCCAGATAGAAGAAAGACAGGTCGTCTCGGTTGTCATTACATCGATGCCTATTCTAAAGTCCATACTGAGCGCTTTAATTCCAGGTCCAACAAATTCCATGACTTTATTTTTAACAAATCCACTTCCAAAGGTAGCACCGACCAGAGCCAGTGCAACGTCCTGCGGACCAACTCCCTTTTGTACTTCACCTGTTACGTAGACAGCAATGACTTCTGGAAGATTGACATCATATGTACGGCCAAGCAACTGTTTTGCAAGTTCTCCGCCGCCTTCTCCGACTGCCATAGTGCCAAGTGCACCATATCTGGTATGGCTGTCAGATCCTAGAATCATCTTCCCACAGCCTGCCATCATCTCTCTTGCATACTGATGAATGACTGCCTGATGCGGTGGAACATAGATTCCGCCATATTTCTGAGCACTGGTAAGTCCAAACATATGATCATCTTCGTTAATGGTACCGCCAACGGCACAAAGGCTGTTATGACAATTGGTCAGGACATATGGTATCGGAAATCTTTCGAGTCCGCTTGCTCTCGCGGTCTGAATGATTCCCACGTAGGTAATATCATGGGATGTGATCTTATCGAACTTAATTTTAAGCTTCTTCGGGTCACCTGAGGTGTTGTGTGACTGTAAGATCCGATAAGCCATTGTATTTTTGCGTCCTTCCTCACGAAGTGAGGCTTTCTCCTGCATTCCTTCGGCTTCTGCCTGTGGGACAAGATTTCCGTTTTTCAGGTATGCTCCTGTATTCCATAACTCCATTTTGTGCTCCTCCTTCGATTGCTAACTTCATTTTCCTGCACTATTTTGCAAGATATTCAAGAATCCCGGTGGCTGCGGTCTTACCGGCACCCATTGCCAGAATAACAGTTGCTGCTCCGGTCACGACATCTCCTCCGGCAAATACGCCTTCTTTCGATGTCTGTCCTGTCATCTCATCAATCGTCACACAACGACGTCTGTCGACCTTTAATTCCTTTGTGGTTGATGAAATCAAAGGATTTGGTGTTGTTCCAAGTGACATGATTACAGAATTCAGCTCAATATCAAATTCCGACCCTGCTTTTTCAACGGGTCTCCTTCTGCCGGACGCATCCGGTTCTCCAAGTTCCATCTCAACACACCGGATTCCCCTGACCCATCCGTTCTCATCAACAAGGATTTCCGTCGGATTCGTCAGGAATTTAAATTCAATGCCTTCTTCCTTGGCATGGTGTACTTCTTCAATTCTGGCAGGAAGTTCTGCTTCACTTCTTCTATAAATTACAGTTACTTTCGACCCAAGGCGCAACGCCGTTCTTGCCGCATCCATGGCTACATTCCCGCCGCCTACCACTGCTACTTTGTCACCGGAAAGAATCGGTGTATCATAGTCAGGATCAAAAGCTTTCATCAGGTTGCTTCTCGTCAGATATTCATTTGCCGTAAAGACACCATTTGCATTTTCACCCGGGATACCCATGAATCTTGGAAGTCCCGCACCTGAACCGATAAAGACTGCATCAAAATGTTCTTCTTCCATAAGCTGATCAATGGTAATGGATCTTCCGACTACAACATTGGTCTCGATTTTGACGCCGAGCCGTTTTACGTTCTCAATCTCGTATTCCACAACATTTTTCTTTGGCAGACGAAATTCCGGTATACCGTATACCAGAACACCGCCCGGCTCATGAAGTGCCTCAAAAATTGTAACATCAACACCTGCTTTTGCAAGGTCTCCCGCACAGGTAAGACCAGCAGGACCAGAGCCAATAACGGCAACCTTTTTACCGATTTTTTTCGTTGGAGCGTCCGGATGAATATCATTTTCTTTTGCCCAGTCAGCAACAAAACGTTCCAGCTTTCCAATCGCTACGGCGTCACCTTTCAAACCGCGGATACACTGCGCTTCACACTGAGTTTCCTGAGGACAGACGCGTCCGCAGACCGCCGGAAGAGATGAATACAAACTAATGGTCTTAAAGGCAGCACCAATGTCTCCTTCTTCCACACTTTTGATAAATCCCGGAATGTTTATGCTGACAGGACAACCTGCCACACATTTAGGATTTTTACATTTCAGGCAGCGCTGTGCTTCCATCATTGCTTCTTCTTTTGAGTATCCAAGACAGACCTCTTCGAAGTTGCCAGCTCTTACCTTGGGGTCCTGCTCCCTTACCGGAACTTTATGTAATACGTCCATAGTATCCTAACCTTTCTATCGCAATCATCTTATCGATAAGTCACAATCTTTCATTGTCAAATCAATGTACAAACGACAAACCTGACCATAATCCCCGTTATCGCTGTACACATAGTAAAGCATTTATCATTTATGCCTTACAGTCTTCTTCGTCAGAACAAACACCGCATCCGCCGTGGTGCGTGCTGCCTTCTTTCTTACGAAGTTCCTGTCTGCCCTCTTTTGTTTTGTACTGCTGCTGACGTTTCATCGCTTCATCGAAATTGATCAGATGTCCGTCAAATTCCGGTCCGTCAACACAGGCAAATCTTATCTCGTTCCCTACGGTAAGTCTGCAGGCACCGCACATACCCGTTCCATCGACCATAACAGGATTCATGCTGACAATGGTTGGAATCTCAAGCTCTTTCGTAAGTATACATACAAATTTCATCATAATCAGCGGACCAATGGCCACTACAAGATCATAGTTTTTGCCTTCGTTGTTGATCAGATCTTTAATTTTATCATTAACATTACCTTTGAAGCCATAAGAACCGTCATCCGTTGCTATGTAGGTGTTGGCAGCGACCTGTTTCATCTCTTCTTCATACATAATAAGGTCCTTGTTTCTTGCCCCGATGATACAGTCAACCAAAACACCATGTTCTTTCATCCACTTGACCTGTGGATAGACAGGAGCCGTACCCACGCCGCCGGCAACAAATAGTATGTTCATTTTATTCAATTCTTCTGCTGACTTTTCAATCAGTTCACTTGGTCTTCCAAGGGGTCCGGCAAAATCCGCAAAGAATTCACCTGCTTCATATTCAGCCATTAATTTCGTAGATGGACCAACCGCCTGAAAAACAATTGAAACCGTGCCTGTTTCCCTGTTATAATCGCATATTGTCAAAGGAATTCTCTCCCCCTTCTCATCGATCCTAACAATGATAAACTGACCCGGTTCACAATGGCTTGCAACTCTTGGAGCTTCAATCTCCATCAGGTATATGTTCGCTGCTAATAATTTCTTATCTACAATTCTATACATTTTATTGTCCTTTCCGTAAAATGCTACCCCACGCTTTACCACTTTTACATAGCAAAGCGTGTTTATTATATACTATTTCAAACTATAAATCCAGTACTAATTTCCTTCGAAAAGAAGTTCCAGCACCTGATTTATGGCAATTCCTCCAAGGCTTTCCTCAAAATACCCGTCTCCATATTCCAGATCAACACGGACAAGAGCATTTTGAACTTCCTGTTCTTCAAAAGGACATCCGGTCAGCTTCTCCTTTAACGGAACCAGTGAACGAAGGGAGAGAAAGTCTCCATAAAAATCAACCGTTTTTATGACCTGGTCCGCAAGCATCAGATAAATCTCTAACTCGCCCTGTGGAAAACGCATCCGTTTTTTACAATTGACCATCGGAGATTCACCATAATTCCACGCTGTTGTCCGGTATTTATCATCTGCGATTTTATTGATTTCCTGTAAATCTTCTTCCTTCGGCTCCCAAATTACCTGGTCTTTACCCGCCAGTAAGGCTTTGGATAAGAAGCTTATGAATTCTTTCATAGTCATTTCAGGCATATAATCACTGATATTACCGACTCTTGAAGCTACGGAAGTTACCCCTTTTGCCGCGAGCTTGTCCTTTTTAACATTCAGGGCTCCCGCGATTTTTGACATGTCGGTCTTAAAGAGCAGGGTTCCATGGTGCAAGATTCTGTTCTTATAAATTCTCTGTGCATTACCGGATACTTTTTTGTTATCAACAAGGATATCATTTCTGCCATTTACAGCGGCCGGTGCACCCATATCAGTAAGAACTTTCGCAACAATTCCGGTAAAGTACTCCATGGAAGCGGCCTCTTTGTCCTTATATGCCGTGATAAAAGAAAAATTCAGATTTCCCATATCATGATACACGGCACCGCCTCCGGTCGTCCTTCGAACGACCTGAATCCCATGTTCTTCCACAAAGGCACGATTAATTTCTTCTTCTGTATTTTGATTTCTTCCTATTACTATGGTATTCTCATTCTGCCAAAGTAATATAAATTCTTCATTTTTTCTGGTCAGTATATATTCTTCCAGTGCCAGATTATAATATGGATCGGTTGAATCCGTGTAATAAAATATCATAATACAGTATTCTCCTTTTCTTTTTACCAGCATTAAGTATAGCATGAAACTGCAATTCCTGCAAAAGCCTTTCTATTATTAACGTTTGCTCCGAAGACTGTTTTTCTTAATCACATTTATCTATATGTTTTTATGTTTTTCATTCAACTATTGAATCAACTTCACAAATATGTTACACTTTATCGTAGAATAACAAATTGTGGAGGCTATCATGGACCAAACAGAAAATCATAAGGAAGTAGAGATAACACTTTCAGAATTGTTATATTCAATTGCAGCAAAGTGGCGATTTATCCTTGTATGCATGCTATGCTTTGCCCTGCTTTTGGGTGGTTGGCGAACTTTCTCCTTCTACTTTAGCCGTTCTTTGAGCTCAACAGGGCAGGCTTATGAAGCAGCAATGGTTTCATATAACAAGGCTCTGGATGAATACAATTATGAACTGGCATCCTACCAGTCAAATATCGAGATACTAAACAATGACATTAACTCACTTAAAGATTCCATCAGCTTTATGGAAAAATATCTTTTGAATTCCGTTCTCATGCAGATTTCTTCGTCTTCTGTTAAAACGGCGATCTTAAGTTACAGTGTGGTTCCAAAAGAACAAGACTCTGATTATTATCCAACCAATGTTCCTCTGGCAACCTTAACAGCCATGGCAAAGGGCTCCTCACTGGTACAATACCTGAACGAACACAGTCTTTCGGATATGAAAGAGCAGTATATCTATGAATTGATTAGTGTTACCAATGATTATGACGGTAACCTACTTACGATTAAGCTTGTACATTCTGATGAAACGATCTGTGGCGAGATGTTACAGGATGTTGAGAGCTGGTTGGAAAATGCTTCTGATTCCATACAAAAAACTGCTGGGGCTCACCTTTTAACTCCGGTTTCCATAGCACAGTCCGTCCAGGTCGATTTATCCATTGGTGAAACAAGAAAAGTCATGAACAATAATTTAAAGTCCTATCGAACCAGTCTGGAATCTGATCAGGACGACCTTAAAGCACTTGAGGAACCTATTGCACCTGTTAAGCCATCTTCTTCCTCTTCACTTTCACTGATGACCCTTGTTAAATACCTGATTCTTGGTGCTGTTATTGGTCTTTTCCTGTCTGTTCTGGTTCTTGTATTCTTCCGACTGCTAACCAACAAACTCCACAGTGCAAGAGACATGCGGGCTATGTATGGAATCCCGGAACTGGGGAATCTCAACAAGCGAAAGTATGGTCCATTTCTTCCTGCTCTTGATAAGTTGATCGACCGAATCTTCTCACAGGACAAACCATCACATTCGGAGGAAGAGGATTATCAAATGGTGCTGTCACACCTTGAAGGTATTCTTGAATCAGGCCAGCACACTGCTGAAAATCTATCCATCCTTCTTGTCGGAAGTGCCGACCAAGATTCTATTGCAAAAGTATGCGAATGCCTGCTAAAGTATAGCAAGGAAAAGACTTTTTCCTGCGCCGGAAATGTAACGGCCGACCCAGCTGCGCTGAAAACTGCAAAAAGTGCTGATATCATCATACTCATAGAAAAAATCAACAAATCCAAACTGGCTATGATCGAACAGGAAATTCAATTACTTGGAGATCTTAAAAAACCAATTGCAGGAGTAATTTTATTATAACAAAAACTCCCATTGTTATGACAGATACCATAAAGCAGAATCAACAGTCCGCTAATTGGAATTCTTCACGTCATCGCAGTGGGAGTTTATAGTTGTGAGATAACACAGTTCTTGCCTTTTTTCTTTCCCTTATATAACTTCATATCAGCCATTCGAATGATATCTTCTGCCGTACTGCCAGGAATGTACTCTTGAACACCAAAAGTCATTGTAAAATGAACGAATTCTTTATCGTATTCGATTTCCGTCTCTTCTATAATAATGCGCAGCTTTTCAGCAATTGTCGCACCGGAATCAATTTTACAGTCGGAAAGCAGAATCAAAATCTCTTCTCCTCCCCATCGGCAAACAAAATCTTTGTTCCGTACCTGATCCTTTAATATCTCTGCGATCCGAATCAAAATAAAATCGCCGCATTCATGTCCGTACGTGTCATTCAGTTGTTTGAAATCGTCAATATCAGCAATAATAATACTAAAGGTCGAAACATTTTCATTTGCTTCTAAAATTGCCTTTTCCAGCCTTTTTTCCATTCCTCTGCGATTGCTCAGCTCAGTCAACGGGTCTGTATTTGCGAGTGTTTTCAGTTTTTTATTGATTGCTTTGAGTTTCTTTTCAGCCATACATACAGCTGTTGCAAATAATGTCATGACATAAACGACAGCGATATAGGTGATCAGAATATTCATATAATAGAGTAAAAAATACTGCTTTGTACTCAACTGATAGAGTGGTTCATGGCAATTATCAATTGCTTTTACTATAACGTATAGAATAAGTGACAGCAAAGAGAGCTTCCATGCGGATAATTTCTGCTGCTTTGCTTTCGCATTATATGCTATATAATAAACAGCAGGCACAAGACCAATCAGATACAAGTGAAACCCGCTTTTATTACCAATTGTGAATGTAGCACACAGGGTATGCAGCATAACCTCAGAATAAAGCAGAATCGTTAACCACTTGTAATTGTTCTTCAATTTTGAGAAGTACGAAATCGAATAAATCAACAGACTTATGATGTTCACATCGACCATGACCCATATCCGCAGCCACAAAAACAGAACAATAAATGCAGTATGTATGCCGCCCAGGATTAGTATAAAAAATGTAATCTTAGGCGCAGTATCGAAGGATTGTTCACCTTCCAATAAACTGTTGAATTTTGTAACAAGCTTCATATTGTCTCCGATGCTTTTTGTGGATCTTCTCTACCGATAAGTTACAGTTATCTATTATAAATTTTGTCTCGATGCCTGTCAAGATTGAACAAATTAATAATATATGCTACAAGGCTTTCATAAAACAGTAAAGCCCTGCACCGTTCCGCCCCGTTCAGCAATATACTGCATATACCCATATACTCTCTCCTGCCGTTCACCTTCAGAAATTACAACAACATATTCACCGGAAAGCGGTTCTCTGATCTGATCAAGCTCTGCGATACTATATGCTTCGCTCATCATTTTCTTTCCAATTACCAGATATGCCTCCTGAAGATCCTCACTTGAAAAACGGACCTTCACTGTCTCAAATACTTTTTCTTCGTTCTCTCTTAATTCCGGTGATATCACAAAAGAATACGGAATGTCCCGGACCGTCATAACCTGTAAACTCTCTTTCATATAGTTCCTCGATTCTTTATCCATCTTCCAACGTTGCAGTTCATAAGGGTTATCTGTCATTTTCCAGTATAGCAAAATGTTTCGTAAAAGAAAAGCGGCAACGAAAAACTGACCTTCCATACCGGTTTTATCCGGCTTGGGAGGTCAGTCTTCCTATCTTTTCATATCTTTTCTTTTGTGATAATTATTTAACTGTTTTTTTTGATTTTCTTAAAACTGTACATCCACCAATAACAAGTGCTGCACCAAGCAGATAGATCAGAGTATTTGATGTTGTTCCGGTCTGAGGAAGTACATCTGCTGCACTTTCTGCGGTATCGTCTGTTTCAATATCTACGACCTGTTCCGGTGTAGGTGTTACAGTAACTTCTACAGGATTTCCAGGATTTGTTGTATCTGTATCAATCTCAACCGTCGGTTCTGGTGTAGGTGTTGCTTCTGGTGTTACTTCCGGTGTAGGTGTTACTTCCGGTACTTCGATCTTGGTGATTGTTCCTGTGAATACTACGGATTTTCCTGGCATTACAAAGCTTCCGCCTGTTGCAGCTGTATCACTTGATGACCAGCCTGAAAACTCGTACATTGTTGTATCAACACTGATGTCACCACTAACATAAACTGTAGTTCCTTCAACGTAGGTGCTTGTGGAAGGTGTTGTATAACTGATTGCATCACCTGTGTTATTAACTACAACATAACTTACTGTAAATAAGCTTTCAGGAATTCTTGTGTAATAGAAGTCAATCACATTTGCTTCGTAGTTAAGTTCGATTGTCTTGCTCGTTGCATCTGCATAAAAGCCAGCAACGGTCTGTGCATATCCGGTTACGGTTCCAAGTCCCATCCAGATGGAGGTTGGTCCTTCTGATAAAAATGGTGTTGTATCTCCTGTATAGTAGTGGTTCACTGTGTAGGCTGTCATAACCTTGCTGTAACGGAAGGTAATTACAACTTCACCATTACTATAAACTTCCATAACCTGTGCACTTGTAAGTGTCTGTGTTTCATCTCCAACCAAGGAGTAATACTTTGATGATAAGTCAACATAGCTTTCAGTGATTGAGAACTGATCTTCAACATCTTTTTTAACGGAATCGATAATGTCTTCACCTGTAACATCATCAACATAACGTACGGTATAACTTCCGGTCTGGTTTGCCACGATACCATCTACATGCCATCCATCATTTGCATCCCACTTTACTACATACCAGTCAACAAATTCATCTCCATCAAGAGTAAGATATTCGGTGCTGTTCTTTAATTTAAATCCGGTTGTTCCTGTTGTGCTTCCGTTTACTGTTCCAACATAATCGGTATCAATTACGGTTGCATCTGCTGCTTCTTTTAACTGACTGTAAAGCTTAATGGTTCCGCTAAGACCATAGGTATAGTGTGCTACCGGTTGTCCCTTGATTTCATCGCTTGGGATTGGCTGTCCTGGTAATAATACATAGTAGTTTACTTTTGGTGTCCAGTTTGCTGTAAAGGTTATTACATTTCCTTCTTTTGAATAGGTCCATCCACCGAATGCTGCAACTTTGCTCTTTACTACAATACTTGATGTTGTTACATCCTCAATGCTGTAGAATGATTTAACTTCTGTGATCACTGTTCCATCACTTAAGGTAATTGCTGCGCTTGATCCAGCTGGAATCATCATTGCTGCTGTATTAAGATCAAATGTTACAAGGTAGTTCTCTGTCCATGCAGCCGTAATTATTACAGTTTCACCTTCAGCAGGCTCTGGGTTAGATACATTCCATCCGGCAAAAGAATAATGACTGTCAGCTGTTGCACTTAAGTTATCTGCGATTACAAAAATATCTCCAACAACATAAGAAGCTGCACCAGGAAGCGTATATTCTGCCTGATATTCAACTGGTAAGGTTCCAAAATCATAAACAACCTGATAATTGCTGTCCCATGTACCGGTAACTGTCATTCCGCCGACCGGTAATGCAAATGTCTGTCCATTTGTGTAAACGGTTCCTTCGATCGATGCTGTATTCCAGCCTTTGAAGGTTTTCGCCTGTGTATAGATCGCACTGCCTGATACTGTTGTTACTGTGTATGCATAAACTCCTGATAAGGAATCTACCGTTACGTTGTCTCCATAGTATACCGGACTTTGTGTTGCTGGAAGTGCAGCTGGAACAAATACGCTTCCTGATACACCTGATACTACATTACCGATTACATAAGATGATGTATCAATACCCCAGTTATAAGATACTGCATATGCTACATTTTCAAATACTGGCTGATATGTGTAACTTTTCTGTACATCAGTAAGTACGGTTCCTGCAGCATACGTATTGGTTCCATCGGTCCATGCTGAGAATTTCTTACCTGCCGGTACATTCATGCCTGCCATACCGGTACCATCCGGTAAGGTAAAGTTGCTGCCAAAATCTGCATTGCTTTCTTCAATCTTTGTACTGTCTGTATTTTCAAAACGAATTACAAATTTCTTCAGTGAATAGTTTGTTGTAATCACTGTGTCCGCTGAGATAGCAACGGTTTCGCCGTTTGTGTAAAGGTTTTCTGAACTGCGGTCGTATTTTTCTGTATGTGCAAGATACTCATCTGAATCACTGTAGCTAAAGCTCTGTCCGGCAATAACGTAACCGTCTTTGCTCTCCGATGTGCTTCCTGTTGAACTTGTATATACATAAGTGGATGTTATTTTATATGTATTTACCATAAGTGCTGTATCCTGGAAAAGTATTGGAGATGCTGCAGAACCATCATTCTTGCTGTATGCAAGACTTGCTGCTTTTGATGCTGCTGCAATATTTCCGCATGTATTCCAGTCCGCTGCTGTTTTACTGCTTGTTGCTGTTACACTGATTTTATAGGTATGGTTACCTGCTAAGAACTGTGGTGCTGTGTAAGTAACTGTGTATTCATTTGTTGTACTATTCTTTGACAGATTTACAGCTCCGATTGTTGCTGGGCTTCCATCGATCATTACGGTTATGTCACTTGCGCTTGCAACCGAGAGATAGGACTCCAGAGTTGCTGTAAAGGATACATTCTTTCCGGCTGTAACTGTCTGAATAACAGTATCTTTAATGTTATTTAATGCTGTAAGTACAGAAGCTGCCGGGCTGTTCGAATTACTTGCACTAACATTTGCTGCCTGGTAATTTGCTGAACCAGAAGCAATGTCTTTCATTACTTTCTCTTCATGACTGTTAGCAGTGATCTTATATCCTATTGTGTAAAGTTCGATTCCTGCATCTTTTGCAAATTTTGCTTCTGAAATTGCTGCAAGACCGTTGGAATAAGTTGCATCAACAATCCATCTTCCCCAACGCCAATGTCCTACTTCATAGGCATCATTGCTTCCATCTCCCATTATTGTATTATAATCAAAGGATGTGTATAATTTAACATTTCCAACGTTTAACTGAGTTGCTGCGGCTGCTACACTATTTACTTTATATGAGTATGTAGCTTCTCCATCGCTTAAGAGAATGATGATTTTATTGTCTGCGGTAGAACCTGCAAGGATCGTTTCTGCTTTTTTAATACCATCCTGCGTAAAAGTTGCACCGTCTGCGTTTAATTTATTTATCATTATTCCAAGTTCTTCTGCGTTATTTGTCAAGCCTGGGTAATGATATGCTGTTTCCGGGTTTAAATGAAATACATCCCACCACTGGTATGTTGTCGTTGTGTAATAATCATATGCTTGATCATCATATCCAACAACTGCAATTCTTACATAATTCTTGTAGGTATCAGAACCAAGTAAGTTAGTTACAAAAGCCTGTGCTGCTTCTTTTGCTTTCTCTAACTTTTGTGACTGATCCATACTTCCTGATGTATCTAAAACAAGTACGATATCTGCTGTTTCATTTTCAATAATATCCTGTGTTGCAAAGGAAAAATCAATCTGTGCTGTCTCTCCGTATGCTCCATCCACCCATTTTGCAGTTGATGTTCCTGCTGTAGTACTTGTAGCTGCTGCATTTGCGATCTTCATAGTTGAAAAATCACCAGCGATCATAGATACAACGAGTACTAAACTAAGTATTGCTGCTAATAACTCTTTCCTTTTCTTGCCTTTCATAATAATCTCCTTTTCTAAAAATAGTAAACGCAACTGCTTGCTATTCATACGAGGCAAGCTCCCTATTTTCAGCCTCATTTTTAAAGGGAACGTGGTTAACCCTGGAACCTGCTTATACTACCCTGCGTTGTGATTCCTCTTCCTCACAGTTATTACTATCTGTAGAAGAATCCATCGTTTTAATGCTGTTCATCAGGTGCATAAGTTCGAGAACGCTTCGGAAATTTTCCGTTTTGTCCTGTTCCATCCATTTGACAATTCCTTGCCAGCTGGCATTCTGGCGAAACAAGACCCGTAGAGTTAAGGTTGCAAGTTTGCCGTATTCACTGCTTTTCTTTTCTGCTGTCTGATGTTGAATTTTCGACTCCTCATCATTCAGCGTTCTGAACTGAACATTGCTTTGCGGATAATCTAGTCCGTTGTACAATTCTTCCAGTATGTCGATCAGTTCAACAAAGCTTTGAAAGACTTTTCCTTCTTTCTTTTCAAAACCTGCTTTGTGACTCGTTCCAATAGGTACATTAAAATAGTTATGATAGACTCTGCCTGACATATGGTATCCATTATTTTCATCAATACACACCAGACTTGAGCACATATCCATTCTTACCCGACCTGCGGCTGCCAATGCCATTCTATCATCCCCCTTGTTTTTTGTTGCTGTTTCATGTGTCTTATCATAACAGACAAAAGATATATTTTAGATACATTTTGATACATTTTCCAGATTATATTTCTTTTTTCCATATCTGATGTATCTTTTTTGATATGCATCAACCTGATGCTTTTTATACTACCACCAAAAAGTTACATTTCAGATACATTTTGCGGTATTTCAGGTATATTTATTCTGTTTGCTTACTATTTTGCTAATCAAGTGTAACTTTTCACTGCTGTTACTTGTTTTTACTTGCAGCTCTATATAAAAAAAAGGTACATCCTGTTTTATCAGGATGTACCTTTTCGCTATCAACTGACCCGTCAGCCATTGGTTACATTTCTTACTCTGTTCATTTTACTGTCTTTTTTGATTTTATAAGTACCAGCCCGCCGCCTGCTGCAATTGCTGCACCAAGAAGATATAAAAGTGTGGTGGAAGCTGTTCCTGTCTGAGGCAGGGTATCAACGGAACCTTGTGGTGTTTCATCTACCGTGATATCAATAACCGGAAGTGGCTCGTCTGTTACTGCTGGTTCCGGTACATTTGTCGGTACAGGAGTCGGTGCCTGTGTTACAACAACCGGAGCCTGCGGTGTCTGATCTTCTATTATAATTACTGGTTCAGGTGTTGCTGTCGGTTCTGCCGTAGGTACCGGTGTCGCTGTCGGTTCTGCCGTAGGTTGCGGTGTTGCGGTTGGTTCGGCCGTAGGTACCGGTGTTGCGGTCGGCGTCTGTGATGGTACTGCGGTTGGCTCCGGAGTCGAAGTTGGTGTTGCTGTCGGAACTTCGATCTTTGATGATTCATAGAGAGCTGTAACAATCAAATCTTCCTGTACATTAGTAAAGACTGTATCCCATCCGGCAAAAGCATAGGTATAGGATTCATCCGCATCTCTGGAAGGATCTGCGGGCGCTGTTGCATCAGAACCTTTAACTACATATTCGGTTTTCAAAATCGTTCCATTCCAATCCTTAAATACCACAACCAATTTAGAGGTAACTGTCAGGTACTTTGTAAACTCCAGATTTCCGGTAACCGGAAGGGTGATATCTCCATCCCAGTTTGCGCTAAGTTCTGTTACATATTTTTCGTCCAGATACTGAGGTGGAACTGTAACGGACGGTACTGCTGCTAAGGATGCTCCACTTACTACGGTTTCGGTTCCAACTACTGAACTGCTTATGTTTCCATCAATATTGGACACCAGTTTATAAACTACGGTAAAAGTATTATTGTAATTGTATACCAAAACATAGGCTGCATCTGTTGTTATTGTAACGCTTGATGCTGTTGGCCAGTTATCTGCATTATATCCGGTAAACACCGCTCCGGAAACAGCTGCAGGGGATGGTGAAGAAGGAACCGTAACTTCAGTATTTTTTAACACGACACCGGAGTCAAGAACTGCTGTTTCTCCGGTATTTCCATTGTTAACTGTGCTGAATGAGTAAAGAAAAGCTGGTATATCTACGGTTGGGTCTGCAAAAGAATGACTCTGTGATCCCGCACTGTAATAGGATAAATCTGCACCATCATTGGTAGGTACATCCTGAATAAATCCATTTTCAAAAGTAAAACCTTCCTGAATAAGTGCTGCTGCCGTAGTGTTCAGTGCTATTTTATATGTCACGGTAAATCCACCTGAGATTGTGCCGTTAAAGGTTATTTTGATCTTATTGTTGCTTGTATCAAGGGTATACGCTGTATAGACATCCGTGCCTTTTTTTACTTCAAGTGAATTTGCTACATAGGTAAAGTAAGAAGGAATTGTGTCTTCCAATACTACGTTGGAGGCTCCTGTCACAGCAGGTATGCCTGTCATAATATGTTCAGCAAAGTCCTTTAATGCTACAACGGAATTATTTGCTGTTACATACGGGCTATTGTGTTGATTCGATGGTGTCGCTATGCCTTCCATGATATCCTGTGCCAGCTTACCAAAGTTAAATGGATGATTTGGATACAAATTATCTGCATTGAAATAGTTCGCTGTATAAACTGCTATTCCTTTTGCTTTAATCGCATCAGCCTTTGTAAAAATCTGCTGTTTTGCATCATTATAAGAAGGAGACTGCATTGCACCAAGGGATGGTATTCCTGCTGACAATACAATGATGACCTTATTGGTCGCGGTACTTTGTGCCAGCATTTGATCTGCATTATTCAATCCTGCAAGTATATTGGCTCCCTCTGTCCATGAAGTATTCAATGCAACATCGTCCGTTATAGCATTTTTAATAACTGCAACGTTGGCAGTGCTGTCAGTCCCAGTAAATCCTAAAACATCGGAAGCACTATTCGAGAACTCGACAATACCAATTCGAACGGTTCCTGCATATTGACTGCTTGCAAATCTATCAACAAAATCTTTTGCTGCCTTTTTCATATTTTCAATTCTTGATTGTCCGCCTGAATAATTTGCTACATCAAAAACCAGAACAATATCCGTTGGCTGATTCGCCAATACTTCCTCTAAGTTAAAATCAAAGGTTACAGTTGCTGTCAGACCATCACTATCCAGGGATGCTGTTTTTGATGCGGCCGTAAGTCCGGTCGGCAGTGATGCCGGTGCTGCCAGTGCGATACTTGCAGCATTTCCAAACATCATTGATACTACCAATATAAGGCTGAGAAATGCAGCCATAAAATTTCTTCTTTTTGCTTTCATAATATAGTCTCCTTTTCTTATAAGCTTTGCTTTCTATGAAACATTCTGTCTAACTTTTGTTTCACGATCTATCTTTTCTTTTTCTCCCGGCTGCTCTACCGTTTTTAAACCGTTTAATAAATGAATTAATTCAAGTACACTTCTAAAATTCTCTGTTTTATTCTGTTCTATCCATGTTACTGTTCCTTGCCAGCTTGCATTCTGTCTGAACATGACTCTTAGTGTCATCGTCGCGATTTTTCCGGCTTCGTTGCTTTTTCTGTCTGTTTTCAAGCTTTTTGTTTTCCGTTCTATATCTGTCAGTGATCTGAAAATGACATTACTTTGTGGAAAATCGAACTGATCATACAGTTCTTCGTGTATTTCAATCAACTCCGGCAGGTTTCTGAAAATCCGGCCTTCTTTTCTACCAAAAGCTTCTCTCTTGTTTATATTGTCCTGTTCACCAAAATACATATGATAGATCCGTCCGGAAAACTGTTGTTCGTTATATTCATCAATGCAAACCAAACTGGTACACATATTCATTCGAATACGCCCTGCGGCTGCTAATGCCATCTTATCACCACCTTCTGTTTCTCTATATTATGCTGTAATTGTAACATCAAGTGGATACATTTCAGATATATTTTGTTATATTTATCTTTTTTTGATATCTTTTTTATATTTTATTAGAATTATTGGCTTATTATTTCCATTAATATGTATATTTATTGGTTAATTATGTATTTGAATATACAAAAATAGCAATTCTATGAATAGAATTGCTATTTTAGGTATATTTTACACTATTTTCATTTTTATCCGCTCGTTTCCATATCTTTCGACAAATTCAAGCATTTGAATCACAGACAACCATTTCATTCCGTACTTTTGATACAGCAATAGTAAAAATTTATAATTTTTTCTTCTTTATCATTAGCAGAAATGCTGTTACCACAAGGATACATAACAAAATAACACTTGGATACCCATACTTCCAGGATAGCTCCGGCATATTCTCAAAATTCATACCGTACCAGCCAACAATCAGGGTCAAGGGCAGGAAGATGACCGTTACCAGGGTAAAGATCTTCATAGTTTTATTCAGGCTATAATTCAATGATGCATCCAGTGCCTCGCGCAGGTGTATCAGATTCTCGCTCAATGCCTGTGTGTTATTGCTTAGACGTTCTGCTTTACTCGAGAAAATCCTGAAATATCGCAATCCATCTTCCTCAAATAATTCATTCTCGTTCTCTTCCAGTTCTTCCCCCATATCAAAGAGGTGCTCATAGTATATTTTGTGCACGGAAAGAGTACTTCGCAGCCGTATGATTTCTTTATTCAGGTTCACATCGAATCTTCCCTCCAAAAGACTTTGCTCCATCTCAATGATACTCTTCTCGATTTCTTCAAGAACTTTATTTCCATTCAGCATAAGTCTGTCAAGAAAACCACAGATTACCTTTTCCATTGTTGCATTTTGTTTATACTTTCGTATTGTCGCTTCAAACAGCTCAAAGCAGCTGTTATCTTCATCGATCAATTTTATCAGCAGAAAAAAGTTCTTCTTTATGATAAATGCAATCCTGTCTTTGGGTGCACTGACATTTCTGACATCAACAATGTTGATTATGCCAAAACTGAAGTTATCATAAGTGTCGATGCTGGTCCTAAAGTGTGTCTGATCGGCTAACAGTTCGTTGAGGACTGCTCTGTTTATGCCAAGTTCGTCGTAACTTCGTTCCAGTTCTTCCATACTAATATAGCCAATGAGAGGCTCTCTTCTATTAATATGCTGTATGCTTATTTTTTCAAGTTCCTTTCCTGCTATCTTATAATACATGGTATCCTCCCTCTGATATGAAATTCTGCTTTCTTCTTTTTAAGGTTATCATTTCAGTTTCTTCCCTTTCGGGTTATCATTTCTGCTTATTATTAAGTCACGTACTTTTTTGTGCGCTTTTATACGGCAGAATCCCTGCCGATACGACAGCGGTTCAGTCGCTCGGATGCCGGAATCATAAAAAGTGCAAAAATCAGCATGTAATAAGGAAATATACCAGTACTGAAGAACTGTGCAATCAGTCCAAACACCGGTGGGATGATTGCATACCCTATATATGCAAAGGCCATCTGCATGCCCATGATTGCCTGAGAATACTTTTTGCCGAAATGATCCGGTGTCTCATGTAGCATGGCCGGAAAAATCGGAGCACAGCCCATTCCTATAATCAAAAAGGAGATACCTGTGACTGTTGCAGGAAGCGGAAGCAGCAGTATACCAATTCCGATAAGTATTCCTATCTGTCCGATTCGTATCATTGTTTCATTCCGCAGTTTGATTGTCAGGACTCCGCTTACGAACCGCCCAATCGTTATACCAAAGTAAAACCCTGAGATCCATTTTGCTGCCATCTCCACGGTATATCCCTTCGTTAATACCAGATAACTACTGCCCCACAGACCAGCCGTTGCTTCTACTGCACAGTAACAAAAAAAAGCTGTCAGCGCTGGTTTTGCTCCTTTCATTCGAAAGAGCTGTCCAAAGCGCAGAGGTACATAGGGTTCCTCATTAATTCCCTTTTCCTGCGTAAGACTTACTCTATCCTCCATCCGCTTCCATAAAGGAAGAGAAAGAAATAAGATAAATACAAGACCGAACTGCAGAAAAGACAGTGTGCGGCATCCCATGCGCCAGCTTTCTCCCTTATTCAGAAAATAAGCGGTGATCATCGGACCGATGGTCGCTCCAAGTCCCCAGAAGCAGTGCAGCCAGTTCATATGCCTTGCTTTAAAATGTAATGCCACAAAATTATTCAGACCTGCATCCACGGAACCCGCGCCAAGTCCTAGCGGGATTGCAAACAGAATAAGCCACAAAAAACTCTGCGACAGTGAATAGCCCAGCAAAGCGATGGCTGTAAGCAGTACGCAGAATGCAGTCACTTTTCCTGTCTTAAATCTTCTGATCAGCCGTTCACTGTTCATACTCGACAGAATGGTCCCGCAGGTCACCAGGATCGATACAACACCTTCATAGGAAATCGGCACGCCAAGGTCCTGATGTGCCACCGGCCAAATGGTGCCAAGGAGAGAGTCCGGAAGACCCAGACTGATAAACGAAAGATATATAACAAGCAGTAAAAGAGTAACCATTTTTCTCCACCTGCCGTCTGTACCAAAGCAAACGGCATCCTCATAATTGTTAGTGTCTGCCACCATATCCAGTTGAAATTAATTCACAGCAGACCTATAGCAACTATATCATACCTGTTTACTAAAATCCACACGACAATACCCTGAATCAAACGTCAGGGAGGATATCTTTTTATTGCCAATCATCGCTTTGCGTAATATAATTATTTTGTAACATAATATGTGATGCAATCCATGGTTTTTGTGATTTTTTCCTTTTTAAAGTAAAATTGAGAAATGAGGGTGCCTATGAATAATATTATTGAGCTCAAGGATCTAACAAAGTATTATGGGAAATCCAGAGGAATCATTGACGTCAGCTTTTCAGTCAGAGAAGGGGAGATCTTTGGCTTCATTGGACCGAATGGTGCCGGTAAATCCACCACCATCCGTACAATGCTTGGTTTGATACATAAAACCAGCGGTATGGCATCTATCTTTGGCAAAGATTGTGAAAATGAAGGTCATATCATTCGAAAAGATATTGGATACCTGCCTTCTGAGGTATTTTACTATGATGATATGAAGGTCATTGATCTGTTAAAATACTCAGCTAGTTTTTATGGCAAGATCGATATGGACAGAATACGCAATCTTTCCTCCACGCTTGATCTGGATCTCTCAAGAAAGATCGATGATTTAAGCTACGGGAATAAGAAAAAGGTCGGGATTGTTCAGGGTTTGATCCATAATCCAAAGCTAATTATACTGGATGAGCCAACAAGCGGTCTTGATCCGTTAATGCAACAGAAATTCTTTGAATTGATGCGGGAAGAGAATAAAAAAGGTGCCACCATACTTTTTTCTTCGCACATCCTGTCCGAAGTACAAAAACTCTGCTCCAGAGTTTGTATTATAAAAGAAGGCCGTGTAATCAAGGTCGAGAATATCAATGATATGATCAATACAACGTATAAGAAAATCCGGCTGAATTTCAAAGACCAAATACCGGATGCATTGGAACAGCTGGATGGTATCAGCGCTGCTAAAAAGAATCATACTGAGATTTCTTTTCTTTATAAAGGAGATATCAATGCCATTACGCATCAGTTATGTCATTATGAACTGCAGAATGTATTAATCGAGGAACCGGATCTGGAAGAAATCTTCCTTCATTACTACGGAAAAGAAGATGCAAGTCCGGAATCCAGACAGGAGCAGCTATGAATATTGTCAAATTGGAAATGAAACGATCCTTTTCTTCCTTTTTAAGCTTCACCGTCAGTATGATCGCCGTATGCTATGTCTTCTTTGCACTTTTCCCGAACTATGCGCAGGATGGAAAAATGCTGGAAGAAGTCTTAAGCAACTTTCCTGCAGAATTCAAAGCCGCTTTTGGCTTTTCTGATGTGGATCTGTCAACGATAACCGGTTTCTTAAGTTTTCTTTTTGGATATATCGTACTGATCGGCGCGGTCTATGGCATGAAGCTTGGTACTTCTCTGCCTTCCGAAGAAGCAAGAATCAAGACAGCAGATTTTCTTTTTTCTAAACCTATCAAAAGAAGCCGTATCCTTGCCAGTAAACTTGCCGCGATCGGCATCCTCCTTCTGGTACAGAATGTACTTCTTTATATAATGACATTACTGCCGCTGCTGCTCTTTCTCAACGATCCGGATTTTGATGTTGTAATCTATACCTGCATGAGCTTTTCTGTCGGACTTGTACAGCTCTTCTTTGTTGGTGTCGGTGCCTTGTGTTCCATGTTCTTCAAACGCCTGAAATCCGTGACTCCTTTATCCCTTGGTGTTGTATTCTTCTTTTTCATAGTGGAAATGATCAACCAGTCCATAATGGATAAAAAACTGACATACCTTACTCCTTTTTCCTACTTTAAAGGAGCCGATCTGATTGCAGACCGTTCCTATGACGCAGTGTATGTCTTTCTGGTTCTTATCGTACTTACGGTAACTCTTGCTTTTAGCTTCCTTCTTTATCAGAAAAAGGATCTTCCAACAGTTTAATCGGTGAAAGGAGAACATTTATGAATATCGTAAAACGGGAATTAAAAGCGCACCTGAAATCATTGCTGATCTGGTGCGGTTCGATGATATTTCTTATATATGCAGGAATGATAAAGTATTCTGCTTTTTCGGAAACAGGGGAAGCTGTCAATGAATTTATGGACAGTCTTCCTGCACAGATGAAAACCATTCTTGGTCTTGGAGACGGAAATGATCTCACCTCGGTTGCTGTGTTTTATAGTATTTTCTTTTTGTACTTTCTTTTGCTGGCTGCCGTTTTTTCAACAATGCTTGGTGTAACGATTCTTGCAAAAGAAGAACGTGACAGGACCAGCGACTTTTTGTTCACGAAACCTGTGACCCGTGTCCATGTTATAACCTGTAAAATCATAGCAGCTGTTATAAACCTTTTCGTATTTACCTTGGTCACACTGGTTGCATCGCTTCTTTTTGTACAGCCTTATCTGACAGAAGGAATGTCGTTATTCCTTCCGATCTTTCTTGTCTGTACAGCGCTTTTCTTTCTTGAACTTCTGTTCTTTGGCATCGGACTTTTTCTTGCTTCCGTTACAAAGAATGCAAAAAAAGCTTCTTCCCTTGCAACTCTAATCATTCTTGGAACTTTTATTCTGAAAGTTATCATTGAATTATATGAAAAGGCAAAACCGCTAGGTTTTCTCTCTCCTTTTTATTACTATAACGCACAGGACCTGATGTTTGACAGGACACTGGATGTCCCCTTTACCATACTGACACTTCTTCTTGCAACGGCCGGTGCCTGCGCCTGTTATTATTTTTATCAAAAAAGAGAATTACTTTCCTGAACTTATTTATCACCTTTTAGCCGAGTGCAACATCAAGAATCATCATAATCGAAAAGCCAAGCATACATCCGATTGTAGCCACGTCTGTATGCGATCCGCCGGTCTCCCTCTGTGCTTCCGGTATTAGTTCCTCAATAACGACATAGATCATTGCTCCTGCAGCAAAAGCAAGGGCATAGGGAAGTATTGGCTTCATTTTGATGACTGCAAAGGCTCCCAGCACACCGGCAATTGGTTCAACAATTCCCGACGCCTGTCCATAGAAAAATGATTTACTTCTTGACAGCTTCTCTCTCCGTAATGGAATGGAAACCGCAGCACCTTCCGGAAAGTTTTGTATTCCAATACCTATTGCAAGTGCAATGGCGCCTGCAAGGGAGGCTGCTCCAACATTTCCTGAGGCTGCTGCTCCAAAGGCAACACCAACGGCAAGTCCCTCCGGAATGTTGTGCATGGTTATGGCAAGAACCAGCAAAATACTTCTCTGCCAGTGCGTTTTTACACCCTCTGCCTGATTTGTCTCCAGACCAAGATGAAGATGCGGCATCAGCTTATCCACAAGATACAGGAATCCACCGCCCAGCAAAAATCCGATGACAGCCGTCAGCCAAGCCGTCTGTCCCTGTTCCTTTGCCATTTCAATGGCCGGTGCAAGCAGCGACCAAAAACTGGCAGCGATCATGACTCCCGCAGCAAAACCCAGCATGGTATTTAAAACATTTTTTTTAATTTCTTTGAAAAAGAAGACCATCGCCGCACCAAGTGCAGTCATCGCATAGGTAAACAATGTAGCCATAAGAGCCTGTACTTCCGGTGCAAGACCATAGAACCAATCAACCATAACGTTCTCCCTTTCTTATGTGCCTGTTTCAAAGCTTCCTTTCAATTACTTCGATTATTTCTCTTCCTGCCAGGAGATCAGGTAGTCCAGACCCTGCTCCTGCTGTATTCCTTCCTCTGTTTTAACAAATCTTCCTTTCAGATCTTTTTCCATAACTGCCAGATGAAAATGAGAAACCGCAATTCCAAGATCAATACTGTCCATATCAAACTTCAGCTTATCTCCGTACCCACGTTTTTTATAAAAATCCCATCGATGTCCATTTTTAATGATTCGCCATGGCTGCTTGTTCGATGCAGAAGGCGCAAGACGTACCATATCAAGAGGGAATCGATAATCCTCTGCATTTTCTGGATTCAATGGCTTTTTGAAGCTTTGATCAAAGAACATCGTATCCCACGGGTTTCGTTTCGCCGACTGTGCAAAGGTACGAAACATCTTGTCATTTAAGCCCAGACGCTCTGACGGATATCCGATCGGAGAAACAATCGGAATGATTTCATTTTCTTTGCATTGCAGTGCTTTTATGAAGCTGCTTCGGTTGAATGTCCCCCCCAGCCAGCATGTTCCAAGACCAAGCGAAGAAGCATACAGAACGAATACCTCCATACTGTAACCAAGTGCCAGAAGATCTTCCTGTGTATTCTGAATAACCGCCGTAATATAATCGGAGGCCCCTTTGATGACTCCGTATGTTCCAAGCTTCTCGTTGTCCGTTCCCTGCTGACGATGCAGCAGCTGCAGCCGTATGTCGGAAGAAAATGGAGACGTAATCGTCTGAGCAAAATCCAGCAGTTTCTCTTTATCCTCCTCAATAAGACTCTGGATCTTATAAGTCCGAATGCTTTTTCTGCCACGAATGGTATCTTCTATCGGAAAACTGCCTATGAATTCATTCGCCATACAACGCCTCCTTTGTGTGTTTTTTGTATAATTTTATACTACACTTGAATGGCATAAAAGTCAATTTGCCAAAATCTAAATTTATTACAATACATCTTATGTAACTACCAGTCATTTTTCTGATTTTGTTATAAAATAAATAGAAATGCTTTTGAAATGGCATACGAAATTCTGCCTTCAAAATGATGAAAGTATACCCATGATAAGAGAAAGAGAGGATCTATGAGTAAAACATTTGATATAAACAGTCAGGACAGCCAGGGGACAAAAGTCGAGCCGGTTCTGCCGGAGAATTTTGATTGTGACGGGTATCATGAATATGAAGAAGCTTTGTTGGAACGCAACCTTGCTTTCACAAAAGCAGAAAGTGGAATTCAGGTCTACCGAAGGGTTCGCGCCAATGGTGTTTTTTATGATAAATGCAAAGACTTTAAAGAATCACTGGCGTTACAGCTTGGAGCTTTGCAGACCAGCCTGGCTTATAAAGCTGATATTGCTAATTTTCTTGAGCCCTGGTATGGTATCGGATACATTGCCTCTTGTTTTGGCAGTGAATACATCTGGCATGAAGGTCAGGCACCGGCGGTAACACCAAAATTTAAATCAGCCAGCGAAATCCTGAATTCTGACTTTACACCCATTCATAAAACACCGATTGGTCGTTATACCCTTGAAATGATCGAATACTTTCTTGATAAAACAAAGGGCAAGCTCCCAATGTCATTCAGCGATATTCAGTCCCCGCTGAACATGCTGTCATACCTGCTGCCGATCAATGATTTGTTTCTGGAAATCTATGACGAGCCAGACGATGTGGCAAAAGCCGCAGCACTGACCTCGGACCTGCTGATCGAATTCTTAAATCAACAGAAAACACTGATTGGACCAGCGCTTGCTTCTCCCGGACATGGATTTGCAAGCAGCCGTGTGTTTAGAGGTGCCGGAATGAGTGATGATAACGCGATCATGCTGCAACCCGATGATTACCTTGACCTGTTCAGACCCTCCGACGAGAAAATCGGAGCTGCTTTTGGCGGTACCGTTTTTCATTCCTGCGGCAACTGGGAGAATAAGATCTCCATGGTAAAACAATTACAAGGCCTTACGACCATTGATGGAGCTTTTTCAGCGGAGACCGATCCATCACCCAATGATCCGTCTGTCTTTGGTAAAGCTTTTCAAAATACAGGTATCGTACTAAACGCACGTGCGGTTGGCGATGCCAATGACAGTTTCTCTGTATTCCAGTCAATGTACCAGAAGAATCAAAAACTGATCGCAGTCACATATTGCAAGACACCTAGGGAACAGCAAACATTATATGATTTGCTTCACTCACTTACATAAAAAGAAAAGCTGCTGCAATCGTTCTGATCTCTCAGGAAGAATGCAGCGGCTTTCTTTATAGGGTCGTTATCTGATTTCGTCCGTTTTTCTTTGACCGGTACAAGGCTTCATCGGCCTGCTCAAACATCTGATCCAGTGTCAGAGAATGGTTTACTTCAACAATCCCGATGCTGACAGTTATGGCCTGATTCATTTTATCACCATCTTCTGCTATCGTTTTCATAAAGTTCTGTAAGAGTTCATGTGCCTCTTCTTTGTTCGTTGAAAGAATGCCAAAAAACTCATCCCCACCCCAACGGGAAGCAAAACCTTTCCCTGCTATCGTCTTTTGTATGGTTTCTCCGACCATTGCGAGTACAGCATTTCCAAACATATGACCCTTGGTATCATTTATGATTTTAAAGTTATCAATGTCAAAAATGAAAAGTGTTGCTGTCTCCTTTTTGTTCATTTGCTCCAACCGCTGTTTTCGAAACAACTTCCGATTCGGAAGTCCGGTAAGATCATCTGTATTTTCCATCCGAATTACAATTTTGTTATAACCAAAGAACACAATTGAGGTCGCAAATATACAAGCGGTTAGAGACATCAGCAGGTTAAGAATATTATTGATCAGACGCTCCCGAAATACATGCGATATGGAACCAGTATCTTTTTCAAGGATCAGATACCAACCAAGTACTTCGTCGTACTTTGTTATCAGACACTTTCGTTCAGCACCTGCCGTGAACCACTGCAAGGCTGAAGTTTCTGTTTCATTCAATTCTATGTTATCCTTTATTCCGGTCACTTCCTGCAGTGTATCTTCCTTAATAAATATATCTGTAGCTCCGGTAAATGAATTATCAACGCCTCCGACGTTTATTATATAAACTTCCAGATCATAATCATTTTCATAGGAACGCATTGTCTCTTCGACTGAGGAAACCAAAAGACCGACGCCTATGACACCAAGCAGTGCTCCTTCTTCATTCTCTACACGAAAGTTAACAAAAACAGACAGCATATCCGCATTTGCTTCGTTCGTATCAACTTCCAGATCATATTCTTTACCGCTGTCTACAAAATTATAGTACCAGACATCATGCTCATCCTCCTGGGATACAGTTTTGTTCAGTCCGTCCTGATAATAATAATTACCCGTAACAGTCGATACGCAAAATACGGTGGTGTATGCATATTCTTTCTGGTAGTTTCCAAGATAGCCGTAAAGCTTCTCCATATAGGCTTCGTCTGAAGTATTCTCCGGTTCCTGTTCAAGCCATTCTTTTAGGAACGAATCATTTGCCATCGTACGGGATACCATGACCGGTTTCGACATGCTGCTTTCGATATGTTTGTATATGTCACTACCGGCGAGCTTTACAATACTCTCAAGGTGCCGTTCTGACAGCTCCTGATAAGCTCTTGTATCCTTATAGAGCACACCCATAAATCCAAGAATGATAAATAGAACAACGATCAGATTACTGAACAGCAAAGTACGCTTTTTCAATATGTTTTCCTCCGATTCTTTCTCACCGTAAATACTGGCTTCTCTGGTTTCGTTCTTTATTACGTCTACTCTCAAGTCAATGCGTTAACTGACCATGCATTGGATCTTTGCCTTAGTACACGTATCAAAGCTGCATTTATACTACACTGTAGGAAATGAAAAGTCAATTTTTATGCATAAAGTTAATAAAATAAAGAATGTGTCCGGGCGCATTCTTCGCGTCGCACGCGCTCCTACAATGAGAATTTACCTTTCGCGTACGTACGCATCCTGCACAGATTGTTTTTTTATAGGAAAGTTAAAGAACTTTCTAAAAAAAATGGATCCGGTTACAGATCCATTTCTTTTTTAGAATTTGAATTTTGAAGTTGCAATCTGTAAGATTTCAGCAAGTTCTGCAAGAGCTTCACTTGCATTTGCTATTTCATCCATGGCCGCGGTTTGCTCTTCAACGGCAGCAGAACCAGACTGTGTTTTATCTGCATATTCTCCAGACATACCAGACAAAGCTTCAATACTCCGGCTGACAGCTTCTGTACAATCCATGATTTTAGGATTGATTTTATTTATGCTCTCCAGATCTGATGACATCTTATCAATCGACTGTTCAATCTCATGGAATTTTATGTTTGTTTCATTTACTTTTTCAGTCTGTACTTCCATGATATCCTGTATGCCGTTTGCAGCTGCTACCGCTTCTTTTGTCTTAGTGATCAGTTCTTTAACGATTGTCGTGATTTCTGCAGTAAACCGGTTAGATTCATCCGCTAGGTTCTTGATCTCATTTGCTACAACTGCAAATCCACGTCCTGCTTCTCCGGCTCTTGCAGCCTCAATTGCAGCATTCAAAGCCAGCAAATTGGTCTGATTCGAAATACTTTGGATCATATTGCTTGCTTTGTCGATTTTTTCTATGCTATCCGCTGTTTCATAGATTGTTTCCTGAATATTCTTGCCATAGTCTATGGTCACTTCATTATTCTGTTTTAATTCCCCTACAGAGACCATTCCTTCTTTCTGCATTCTGTTTACCAACAGCAGAGCATCATTCAATACTTTGTGGTAATCATCCGAAGTCTGCATATAGTGGTTAAGTTCCTGAAGGTTATTACTGCTTATTTTTGTTTCTGACATCTGCATATCCGCGCCTTCTGCTATGACACCAATGCTTGCTGCCACATCTTGTGCCGCTTGGGCTGATTGCTGGCTTGTCGCCGTTAATTCCTCGCTCGAAGAAGCTATATGCTCTGCTGATGTTGATACTTCCTGCAGTAATTCAATAAAGTTCCCGCGCATCTGGAACAGTGCTTTTACCATTTGCCCGATCTCATCCCGGCGCTTGTTAACCTTTTGATACGCTATGCCTTCCGAAAAGGTAAAGTCGTAAGATGCCATCTGATCGATCTGTGCCTTCAGGTAAATAACTGGTTTCGATATGTTCTGTCCAGTCACTGTACCAATGATCAGTCCTATCATTAAAACGACAGCAGCAAAAATAATAATGTACAGCCTCATGCTGTTAATGTCCTTTATTACTTCCGATTCGTAGTTACCTATAGCTAAAATCCAGCTGGTATTTGCAACTGCTGCAATGCCCGTAATTCGAGCCTCGCCATTCAATGTATAGTGAAGCACATCATTTCCATCCGTACCGCGATTCTGGAAAGCGTTGGCAAAATCTTTATAAGTTTCTTCTTCTGTTGTGAACACATTGTACTGATTAAGTACCTTTTCAGCATCCGGATAAGCGTAAAATGTACCTTCTTCCCCGATTATAAATGCATACCCTCTTTCTCCTGTACCAAGACTTTCCGTTATCTCGTTCAAAGCGTCTCCGTCTCGCTTACCAACGATAACTCCGACGATTTTTCCATCTTGTTTGATCGGTGTTGCATAATAGATTGCTGCTGTATTGGTTGATTTACTAACCAGTACATCAGAGACACAGGATTCTCCTGCCAATGCTCTTTGAAAATATGTACGGTCACTTAGATTAACGATATCACCGGTCGAAACATAGTGAGCATCTCCATTGACATCTACAACAAGGATCTCCAAATATCCCATTGCTTCAATATCATCTGCAAGCGAGGCTTTTTGCTTCTCCCAGTCCATGGAAATCACATCCTCTCTAGATGCAACTTCTTCCAATAGAGCAAGGCGACCATTAATAATTGCTTCAACATGAGCAGCCGCTTCCTGACTTAATTTCTTAATGCTTTCTTCCTGTGACTTCAGCATTACCGACGAAGCATAAAATGTTGCAAAAAATCCCAGAACCAAGGTTACAAATAAAATAAGTATACCTATTTTTAGTGAAATATCTCTTGAAACCCTACCTTTCATGTTACGCCTCCCATTTGTTCATTACGTTATTTATTTCTTATTTAAGTTAAAATATATGATTATCAGCCTGCATTTGCTGAAGTTTTTTAATAAATTCACACAAATGCTTTTTCAATAGTACACACGCAGATACATAATGTCAAGCTCTAATTGTTATTATTATCCTAATGTATCTTTTTGATTCATCATTATTCGCAGAAAAAAAGTCCAGACAAATCGGTCTTAATTTGTCTGGACTTTTCTAAAATTCTTTATCTATATTTTGAAATGATATCGATTTCAGCAATCTCTTCCTATCTTTAGTGATGGTCATGAAAATGCTTATGCTCTCCGGTTCCATGAAAATGATAAAACTGATCGACCAGGTTAACGCTTTTTAAAAGCTCAATGTCTTCCAAAAGACTTTCTGTTGCTTTGTCTGCCACGATCGTATGGTTCTCTCCAAAAAGAATGGCTCTTTTTGTTATCTCATTCACAAGATCCAGATTGTGAGTCGACATGACCAGCGATTTCCCTGACTGAGTAAGCTTCTGCAGAAAATCGACCAGCCAGCGTTGTGTTTTCGGGTCGAGTCCGTTCATCGGCTCATCCAGGACAAGTACATCAGGATTCATGGACATAACACAGGCTATGGCTGTTTTTCTTTTTTCGCCACCGCTTAAATGATAAGGTATGCGGTCTTTTAGCTCCTGAATGTGCAAAAGATCAAGGCAGTCATTCACTCGTTTTTCAACCTCCTGCTCCTTCATTCCCATCTGCCTTGGCCCAAAAGCAACTTCATCATAAACATTCGCACAAAACAATTGTGCGTCGGAGTTTTGAAATACAAACCCGATCCTGCGATGAAGATTCTTGGAGAATGCAGCATTTTGGAGCTTTTTATGCGTTACTTCTTCACCGTCAAGGAAGTATTGCCCCCGATCCGGTGATATAATTCCGTTGATCAGCTTCAGGAGCGTAGATTTTCCGCATCCATTGGCCCCCATCAATGCGACAGCCTCTCCCTGCTTTATAACAAGACTTATATCATCCAGAACAATTCTGTCCGAATAGGAATAGCTGACATTTTTAATCTCAATCATTTCGTACCTCTCCTGTTCCTCTTTCTCTGCAAAATGCTCTGTGCTTCCTGTTCAAACCCGAATTTATTATTCTGTAGTCAACACATTATTATCTAAGATATCCTTGTTTTTCTGCTTTTTATTTTGATCTTGTTTTTGTCTTGATCTTGATTTTACCTTGATTTTGTTTTTGCCTTGATTTTGTTTTTGTTTTGATCTTGTTTTTATCTTGATCTTGATTTTGTTTTGATCTTGATTTTGTCTTGATCTCACGATTTACTTGATCTCACGATTTACTTGATCTCGCAGTTTACTTTGATTTCATTATCCCCTGTATAATTGGTAAAAATAAAAGAACAGGGCGAGAAAACCTGCATGGATCAAACAATATAATCCATCTGCCCAGGTAAACTTTCCATTCTTCCTGACGGAATATTCTCCGGTAAAACCTCTGCATTCCATTGCATGATACATTTCTTCAGCCATTTCCTTTGATTCAAGGAATACCGTTCCGGCTATGCCGGCCATGGACGTGTATTTCTTATTATTTTTCCCAACCGACCGTAGTTTTAGAGCATAGAAAAGATTCAGGGAAAGTTCGCCCAGCATGTACATGTATTTAATTGTAATATCCAGGATTAAAATGAAGAGATCCGGTATGAAAAAAGCTTTTAGCGCACTGGTCATTGCATTCCACCTTGCCGTCTGGGAAAGCAGTCCCACCGCCGTTATTGACACAAGTACTTTTGATGTTACCATAATACTGCTGTACCCACTGCCCATTAAGAAAGCAGGCAGCATCACAACCGCTGTAAGGAAAGTCACAGCAAAGCTAGTTTTCAGAACCCTGACCAAATGATCTGCTTCCTGCATACTTAGCCGAAGCAGGAGATAGACTCCGATAATCAGAACAAA
The DNA here is from genome assembly GCA_003249225.1 of Clostridia bacterium. Taxonomy (GTDB): domain Bacteria; phylum Bacillota; class Clostridia; order Lachnospirales; family Lachnospiraceae; genus SZUA-448. Next base: position 339,657 of record QKJQ01000015.1, read on the forward strand.
CAGAAAACTTTTTGTTACAGATACAAGAATAAGAAGAGAAAAAGTACACAGAATATTGATTGCAACATTAATTTTAATCTTTGTTTCGCTGCCCTTATCCTGTTTTTGTATCCTCGAAAGTAATCGAAATAAAGACAGGATACTTTTATCGAGAAAAGAATCTTTGTCCGCTTTATGAATGTACTCTTCTTTCTTTGTAAGCCATTCCGGAATGTTCATTTCCGGTTTTTTTAAGTTCTCTATCATTTTATCCTTTCTGACAAAAGGTCAGACTGTATTCCAGTTACGCCGGTTGCAATTCATAATTCCACAAATCAACGGGCATACAACGGTTTGTTCCTGCATCAGTTTAACTTATCTTTTTTCAGACTGCTGATTACCTTGAAAAGTATGATAAGAATCGAGACTCCGGCTGCTGCCGATAAAAGGTAGCTGGCTATTTCCGGAAGACCGCTGATTGCATAATCCGGCATGATGGCATCAAAACGAAATCCTTCTGACATGCCCTTAGGTACAAACGTAAGCACTTCTCCTTCTGTTATTACATCCCGAATATCTTCCAGTCCCCATTCACCCCATGCAGTTCCTGTTGCGAGAAGTCCAAGTGGTGTAAGGCAGACCAGCAGTGCAATCAGACCATAAAGTGCTCTGTTCTTTTCCCTGGCACCTTCATAAATCGTTCCCGGTGATACTTTCTTTACGAAAGTTACAATTGCAATGGTAAAGGCGGCTTCTGCAAACCCTGCAACCAAAAGGTGAGGAATTACCATGGCCGGAACAGAGATTGATAGGGAGTACGGGCAATAAAGCGCCTGTCCTGCCGCATCATGAAAAAGCAGCGGCTGTATTCCAAATTCGATCGCTGCAAGCAAGGCGGCGAGATTGATCCCCATATAGGAACCGAATGCTATTCCAAGGTACTCCCCTTTTTCTGATTTTATATTATCTTTGATCAGTTTATAAATCAAGTAACCCGCAAAAGGCAATACAAAAGCCATATTGAAGCAATTCGCTCCAAAACTCAGAATTCCACCGTCACCGAACAGCAATGCCTGAATGAAAAGAGCTACGGTTATACTGATGCAGGCAGAATAAGGTCCAAGCAGAATAGCTAACAGTGTTCCTCCGACTGCATGTCCTGTTGTTCCCCCTGGAAGTGGTATGTTGAACATCATGAGCAGAAAAGAAAAAGCGGCTCCGACACCCAGCATAGGAATACGTACCTTCGAAACTTCTGTTTTGACTTTTATGATCGATTTTCTCCATACCGGAACCATGGCGGCTCCCATCACCGCGCAAGTCACCGGACTCAGATAATTATCTGGTATGTGCATTGTATGTCCCCCTGTTATCCTGCTCCATCTGTGACCGTTACGGATGGGCAGAACTATTGTTTTTATGTCTTATTATAAAGCTTTCATGGGAATCAGCAAGCCCCGCAGGGGGATACGTGCAAAAGAAAATGCACCTGATTTTGTTGCCTCAGGAGCATTCTTTTATTCATAACAGGCCGGTGCGGTTCGCAGCGTTTCAAAGTGTTTTGCATCATGTGCATAGATTACCTTTGCATGATATTGTTTTTGCAATTTTCTGACCTTTTCGATGGACTTAAAAAAGGACAAACTGTCATATAAAAGACCGGATGCTTTTGCCGGGGGACCGTAGATCTCTTCTGTATATACACAGTCCTGCGGAAGGATATATACCTCCTTCTCCAAATGAACCACGAGTCCAAGCAGTCCTGGTGTGTGCCCGGGAAGATTGATGATATCAATACCGGGAACCAAAGTAAAATCATCTTCCACCAGATGGTATTGTTTTACCGGCACATCAAGATCTGCCTTTATATATCCGCCATGGGTTGCCGGGTCCGGATTCAGCCGTACCTGTACCTGTGCCTGACGAAAGTCCTCCTTCGGTACATATACATCAGCATGAGGAAACAAAGAAAGATTTCCTGCATGATCAAGATGCATATGAGATACCACAACGGTCTTGATCTCTTCTAGTCTCACTCCGCAGAGCGCAAGCTGTTCTTCAAGCCTCTCTCCCTTTGTCTGATATAAGGGATAGATTTCTTTTAAATTCTCCGGCCAGTATCCGTTCATTGCTTCCGGGTTACTTCCCGTATCATATAAAATATAACCGCTTTCTGCCTCGATCAGGAAAGCGAGCACCGGTAATTTGATCCATTCATTTGCTACTTTTTTATTGCTGTAGGTTCCTATCGTGGAACAAGCCACCACATTGTTCTTGTCGGTTTCCAAGTATCCGGTATTGAGGATATATAATTTCATACAATTCTCCTGTGCATATAACTTTATTCTTTCATTAATCTGATTTCATTATAGATATGCCGTCTCTCCCGCGTCAACAGACAAATGTAACTTTGGCATTTCTGACATATAATCTGATTTTCTTTGTATTCCAAGAACAAGGCAGTCAATTTTTTTAAAATTTGGTTTTACAAGGATATTACCATGCTATATAATAGCAATAATATTAATACCTATGCGCAAAAAACGTGCGCAGGAAGGAGTTTTTGTCGAAATTTTATTTCGACTGGCATGTTTGTTCCTCGCGCGTCACCGCTCGTTCAAACATGGTATGCGCAAAAATCATGCGCAGGAAGGAGGAAATGATGAGTTTAAAAATAGCTGTTATCGGAGAGTTCAACAGTCATCACGAAACACATACCACAATCGATCAGGCTTTGAATGATCTTGCCGTTCGTACCGGGGTTGATATTGCTTTTGATTGGATTGATACAACAAAACTGGAAAATGACCCTGCAGGAATTTTATCCTCTTATCATGGGATATGGAGTGCTCCCGGAAGTCCTTTTAAGAGCCTGACAGGTGCGCTGAATGCCATCCGTTATGCAAGGGAGAATAATATCCCACATCTTGGGACCTGTGCAGGTTTTCAGCATACTGTTATCGAGTTAGCACGGGATATGCTGGGATTTCCTTTTGCACAGCACGAAGAATATGACGCGGAGTCTTCCGAACTTTTTATCAGCCGATTAGCGTGCAGTCTGGCCGGAAAGACCTTGCCGGTTAAGATCATAGAAGGAACACGAAGCTTTGACTGCTATCAGTGTTTTGATGCTAACGAAAACTATTATTGTAATTTTGGACTCAATCCAGCGGTGCGTGATAAACTTACTCATCCTGACCTTATTTTCTCTGGTGTCGATCAGGATAATGAAATCCGCATTCTCGAATTGAAGAATCATGCCTTTTTCATCGCCACTGTTTTTGTTCCACAGACAAGATCAACGCTTGAAAATCCGCATCCTCTTATTCTTGGATTTATAATGGCTGCCATAAAGAGAATGAATGATCTGGGCAGCTTCGATTGACTCCTTATTGCAAATTCTTTGGTTTGAGCGCTTTGGGCAAAACAAATGCTCTCCAACGGACCGAATGAATTACATCTCCTTATTCCGGAGAAGCGGAAAGATGTAAACACTATCATGTAAGCTTTCTATTGGGCCAGCTGACAGTAAGCTTCAATAAATCCGTTGAAAACTTTGTGGCTGAATTGGAATCCGAACTTCTCATAAAAATGACCGACTGCTTCGTTCCCATTTGCCACAAAGACCCAGAGATCCTCTACTTCTTTCTGACTATTTAGCCAGTGCATGGTCCTGGTGGACAGCTCAAGTCCGATGTTCTCACCCCGATATTCAGGATTTACGAACAATAACTTAAAGGTTCCTATGTTCTTAGGAACTTTGTAATCATCCGGATAAAAACCCAGTCCTCCAAGTTCAGCAGCCCAACTCGGTTTCGTGGATTTTGTCTCCTCATTGATCCTGGAAACTGCCGCAAAGGCAAACCCGACCGGTTTTTCATCGTCATAGGCGACGACCATATTCTTTCGGTCAAGTGTCCCATACTCTACGTTCAGGCGATTGTCAAAGTTCATGCTCGCCATAACTTCCTGTCGGATTGTTGCATGTTCAGCCTGAAATCTCATCAGGTCATTTACAAGATCTCTTAAAAATTCAATGTTCCCCTCACTAAATTCTTCATATCGAATGTTTTTCATTTTCTCCTCGCCTCTTTTCTTCTTTTCACAGATAACAAACCGGATGCCTGGCTTAATTTTCTCTATTGCTTCATCACACTTCATAGCTTCCAAACAGGCATACATCGTCAGATGCGTAAAACAGCTCACACCTGCCGGATTTGCGGCACCCACACTGCTGCATGCTCTGCACACTTTAGCAATCTTAATACAGTATACCATCTCTTCCAGGTATAACAGCAGGAGAAAATATTAATGTTTTTAACGCTATCCTTTCTATTCCATCTCCAGCTTCCTTCTTCTTATTCCATTCAGCTTTTCTGTCAACTCCTTCAGGTCAATAGGTTTTACCAGATAATCTGATATTCCGATTTTCAAAGCACTTCTTATATCGTCATACATAGCATTTGCGCTAAGTGCAATAACCGGAATATCTTTCGTATTTTCAAGCTGTTTCAGCTGTATAAAAACAGTTTTTCCATCCATATCCGGTAAATTCATATCCAGCAGAATCAGATCCGGTCTCTCCTGATTGGCTAATTCAATACCATCTTCACCGCAGTCTGCTGTATAAAGTATGGTGTTAGGCATCTTGCTCATAAATTTTTTCAGAAGTGCCATATTGGCCGGATTATCCTCGATATACACAATGGATAAGGATTCCGACTGGTAGTCTTCTTCGCTGTACTCATAGTCAGACATATGAATCTGATTGTTCATCCGGTCTTCCTGTTCTTTTTCAAAATCCACATAGAAAAGGCTTCCTTCGCCCCAGGTACTTTGAACTCCGATTTTACCTTTCATCATTTCAGTCATTTTCTTTGCTACGGATAATCCAATTCCGGTTCCTTCTATCGTTACACTGTTCTTAAAGTCAAGCCGTTGAAATGGCTGGAATAACAATGCCATATCTTCTTCCCTGATACCGACGCCGGTATCCTTGATATTGAACCGTATATGATTTTCTATTTCTTCTATGTAAAGATATACTTTTCCATCTTTTTTATTATACTTTAAGGCATTGGTAAGTAAATTGACCAGCACCTGTTTTGTACGGGTCAGATCTGCGTGTATCATAAGCTTTTTGGGGATGTTCTGATCCGTTATCAGCTTAATCTTATACTGTTCTGCCAAAGGCATCATCAGCGCCGTTACTTCCTTCACAATATCAAAAACACGAACCGGTTCCATTGACATCGTCATACGTCCTGATTCTATTCTTGCCAGGTCAAGTACTTCATTGATCAGATTCAGCAGGTGATGTCCTGCTTTCAGTATTTCACTGACCGAATTCTCCTGTTCACCGCTCAAAGGCTCCTCCTGATCTGAAAGTAAGATCTGTGAGAATCCTATAATTGCATTCAACGGTGTTCGAAGTTCATGGCTCATACTTGAAAGGAACTGAGATTTCGCCATACTTGCCCGCTCTGCTTCTTCCTTTGCAAGCACGAGTGAGGATTCCAGCTTCTTATTTTCTGTAATGTCTCTGGCTGATATAACAAATAGAGGCGTTTTCCCTTCAATTTGAGAGATAATAGCCTGGTACCAGTAGATATCCGGCTGTTCTCCAAGGCTAAATTCTACGCGTTCTGTTACATTGGTCCTTTTGATGTGCTTTATTATTTTCTGATACTCATCTGCACCGATAAAATGCTCTATAGAACTTAAATTTGTCCTGGAACCGTCCTTTCCCGGAATATGTTGACTTGCTTTCCACTCATTTTTTATGTTGCCTTCTTCATCGGTTACAATGATAATATCATCCACGGATTCCACAATCGCAGAAAGAAATGCTTCCCGTAACCTTAACTCCTTCTGAATATCCAAAAGCTGTGCATTTGAGTTACCGAGTTCATTCCCCATTTCAGTCAGAAATTCTGCAGTTTCATGCAATTCTTTCACCTGGATATCCGGAACCTCATGGTAATAGTTGCCGTTCCCGATTTCTTTGACCATATCATTCATTCGAATCAATGGTTTTGACATATTAAGACTCATTTTACGTGCTTTTAAGGAAAGAACATAGAAGAAAACCAGATAAAAGCATACACCGGAAATAATTATGATCGTTCCTGCGCGAAGCAGCGTTTCTTTCATGTCATTGACGTTCGCATAAATGTTTGCCTCCGGTATAATGACGATCAGTTTCCAGCCGGTCTCTTCAATGGTGCTCCAGGCAACGATCTTTTGTTCTTTGCTGAACAGGATTTCTTTATAACCGGTTTCATTCTCTTCCAGTTCCTGCGTGATTTCTGTAAGCTCACCATGATTATAAATATTGAACTGCTCCGGTTTATACGTATCCTTTTGAATTGCTTCACTGTAAGTGTGATCTGTCAGTTCAATCAGTCCCCACTCCTCTTCGCCCATTTTAGGCAGTGCTAATATTGTTCCATCCGCACCGACAAGCATTCCATAACCATTCCAGGGGATGTTCATATTTAATACCTTGTCTGTTATGGTTGATATGGTGATATCAATACCAACGACTCCTTCCAGAAAATCATCTTGATAGACCGGCATAATGGCAGAAGCCATCCATCCCATGCCAGCCGGATCAAGATACGCTTCGGTCCACGTAACGGAACGATCCGGGTTGTGCTCCGCGTCCGCTTCGTAATAGAAATTAAAAGAAGGAATGTCCATTTTCGGTGCGTATTGAGAGATTACATCAAAATAAGGGTAAATAATATTTAGAGAATCGTATGTATTCATATATACCTGGGAAGCCAGACCCACCGTATTAACAATGTCCTTCATAATGTTCTCAACGGTCAGAACCTTAGCTACTTTTTCGATTTCTTTTTCACCAATTGGGTAAATACCGCTATAAAATATGGCTGCACCGTCAGATTCCTTATTTTCTTTTGTGCAGTAAACACCCTCAGGAGAAAATGTCAGTCTCTCTGCATCTTCTTCCTGCAAACTGGTATCTTCTGCGAGCGCCCGCTGAAACTGCAAGGATAAAAAATCGACCGCATACGATACCGTCGTCAGCTGCTGCTGAATGCTTTCCGTTCTGTCATCCAGCATCTGTTGCATTTCACTGATTTCTTCTGATTTTAGATAGTTGATGGTATATACCTGTGACCAGCTGATCGTCGCATAGTATGAGATTACAAATATCAACTCAACAATGACGACCGGAATCAGAGCTGTTTTTAAGTAAGCATGCCAAATCCATTTATAAATTGAAGTCTGTTCTTGTCTTTTTACCATTTTTCTCCTCATTTCTGCGCTTTTTATGTGCATTGTGAAAGAATTGTCTGCATCGTTACATGCTGTCCTTATTCCAGATAATCATTAACGATGCTGATAAAGATATCGACATTTGCCAAAAACAAGTCCGTTATCTCCGGATCAAAATAAGTGCCTCTTCCCTTTTCAATTTCTGATATAGTCATATCCAGTGACCAGGATGGTTTATAACTTCTGGAGGAAAGCAGTGCGTCAAATACATCACAAATGGTCGTCATTCTGCTCTCCAAAGGAATTTCTTCACCGGCTATTCCATTCGGGTATCCGCTTCCATCCCATTTTTCATGATGTGAAATTGCTATTTTTTCACCCATTTTCAGGATTTCTGAATGACTGTCTCTCAGTATAAGACCACCTTTGATGGTGTGCTGCTTCATAATCTCCCAGTCCTCTTGGGTAAGAGCTTCCTGCTTCAGCAGGATATTGTCCGGAACACCGATTTTCCCGATATCATGAAGCATGCTGGCATACAGGATATTATCACAGAATCTCTCCGGTTGTTTTGCCAGCTTTGCCAGTTCTGATACATAAAGACCAATTCTGGTAATATGTTCACCTGTAGAGTTATCCCGAAATTCAGCCGCTTTTAAAAGACGTTTGATCAGATCCATTTGCAATTCTTCAATATCTCGCCGTTCTGCTTCCAGTCTTGTCAGAAGAATCCGGTTCTGCCAGTTCATGCGGTTATGCCTTAATTTGATTTCGACTGCATTCTTTATCTGAATTATCACTTCATTCTGATCGAATGGCTTGCCGATAAAATCATTTACACCTAATTCCAGTGCCTTTAATCTGCTTTCTTTATCATTCTGCGCCGTGATCATAATAATCGGAATGAAAAGGTCGGTAAGCTCACTTCTGATCTGTTTTAACACATCAAATCCATCCATGACCGGCATTCTAAGATCCAGCAGCAGAAGGTCCGGCAGGTATTCCTTTATTGTCCCAATTGTCTGTTCGGAATCGGTTATAGACCTGATGTTCTTATATTTATTTATTTGAAGCATCTTTTTTAAAATGATTATGTTCGTCGGATTGTCATCGACAATCAGAATTTTGGGGCCAAGATCCACATAGCTTATATCTGTCATACATATATCCTTTCTAAACATATCCATGAAGTGGTATTTTTATTTACAGTCAGCAATATGTTATGCATTCAATACGATGTTGAAGTTTTTGTAATTAATAATTCTTTTTTTGTGTATTTTTTGTTGTGTTATTATATTATACTATATTAATCTCGGTTTTGCCTTATATTTTTTATATTATTTTACTATAGTGAAGAACCACAGTTAAAAAGACACACACAATTTGTATGCAGTCTTTCTGACTGTGGTTCTTTAAGGGTAAACAAGAATGAAAATCTATTAGTCCATTGTGATCAAGTACTTTAGATGAACCGGATCGATGCTTGATTATAACTTAAATTTTGATATTTCCTCCTTCAGCTCGATCGCCATTGCTGAAAGGTCATTGGCAGCTGATGCAATCATTTCTATGGAAGCAAGCTGCTCTTCTGTCGTCGCAGATATTTCCTCTGAACTTGAGGCTGACTCCTCAGCGACGGCTGACATATCCTGTGTTTGATTCGATACATCTCTTACAGAGCTATCGATTTGAACAATACGTTCAGAGATAGATATTGAACTTTTAGAGATATCCTCCATGGCATTCTGTATTCGTTCAAATGCTTCCTTCATGATCTGAATGGTTGTTTCCTGTTCCTGAATATTAGTTCTGACTACGCCTGCATTTGTCGAAGAAATCTTGTTTCCTTCCACAGCCATAGAAATAATATCCGTTATTTCATTAACCGCTTTCGAAGTATCCATCGAAAGTTTGTTGATCTCTGAAGCAACAACCGCGAATCCTCTTCCGGCAACACCGGCTCTGGCTGCTTCGATCGACGCATTCAGCGCAAGGAGTGTTGTTCGTTCAGAAATTGATCTTATTACGTCAATTATGCTGACCACCTTTTCCATCTGACTGCTAAGGTCTTCATTCGATTTTTCAACCTTATCGGATACCTGGATAATCTCCTTCATCTTCTTCATAGTCACATCAATGGCCTTGTTTCCCTCCATAACAATATCTAAGGACTGTTTTGCATTTACAGAACTGGTTCCGGAAGCCTTGTTAACTTCATGAATATTTTCAGCCATCGTTAAAACAGTATCGCTGGTTTTGACAACCATTTCCGCCTGCGAATTATTTCCAATCGCAATTTCATTGATTGAACTCACGACCTGATTAATTGTTCTTGTACTTTCTTCTGTTGATGCTGCCAGTTCTTTCGAACTTGCTGCCAGATTTCCGGATACATTGGATAAGTTTTCTACCAGCTTTCTTAGAATTGAGCGCAAATTATCGACCGACCGCGCAATGACTCCTATTTCATCCTGAAAACTCTTTAAACTGTCTATCGTATCATCGTTTGTCAGATCCAGCTCTGAGGTCCTGTTAACTAAGCCTGTTACTTTTTTCAAAGGAATGGTAATTGATCTCATTATAATAATGCTGATCAGCAAAGAAAGTGCGCATGCAATAACGGCAATCGCAATAATCAGTATCTGCGCATCCTTGCTGTCTTTATTGTTCACAATATAGATCGTATCTGCTTTATCCACATTATAATTTACCAGATCCCGTATGGAAGTCTGCAGTTCTTCAAATATCAACTCTCCTGACCCTTTGAATAGGGTAGCTGCCTCTTCTTTTTTACCCTCATTTACCAGTGCGATGATCTGTGCTGAAACTTCATTCCACTTCGCAGTATTCTCTTCTATCAATAACCCTTGTTCGGCTTCATACGTATCTCTCTCCAGTTGATTAAATGCTTCTAAATCATCATTGATTTTACCCTTTCGTTCCTCTAGATTGTCTAGAATTGTCTGCTTTTCTTCTTCTGTATCTGTCACCATAAGATTAAGAATATTTGCAAAATTAGCTCTTGATTGTGTCCTTGCATCACTTAACTTTTCGATGGCGGTAATGTTCTGCAAGTATAAACTGCTTAGTGCATTGTTAGACTTATGATTGTAAAACAGACCAACGCTTCCCATTATAAGTATTCCGATTATCATGACCGTAACTAAAATGATTAATCTGGTACGAATATTTACCTTCTTTAGTATCTTCATTGCATCTCTCCTTCATGGACCTATGATTTTAATACATAACGGCAAGCAGAGGTTTATGTTATTATGTGCCTATGAGACCTGTCTGTTGCATATTTTTACAATTACTTTGTACTCTCAATGTAGCACCTTGTTAATTTTCTGTCAACTATACTTTTTCATTGTTTGAGACCACATCTTCCTTCCTTTTCTTTGTTATTCTGAATAAGGAAAATTACGTTCCGGTGTCCCCAGTATTCCCCAATAGTAAAGTGAACGGAATAAAATTATGAATGTGTCTGAACGGAGTGCTTTTCGTTTATAGAAAAGGTAACGACCTTTTTTATTAAATTAAAAACAAGCCGTACTGCTTGCCAGGAATTGTACCTTTTGGAAAGCAGAACCGCTTGTTTTGTTAGATTTGCTGCAATTTTTCTCGACGTTTACTTTCGTTCAAACACCGGCATGTAATCAATCGGTGCCTCGATTGTTACGATCACTCCTCCGGTATATACTTCACCGGTCGAAGTCAGTTTCCATTCACCGGCTGGGAGATATACCTCTCGTTTATATTCATTCAGATGAAGGATCGGAGCGACAAGGTATTTCTCACCGAACATATACTGATCCTGCAGCTCCCAGCACTTTTCATCTTCCGGGAATTCATAGAACATGGTACGGATCAGCGGAGAACCATTCGTATGTGCTTCTTCGTAGAGTTTTTTGATGTAATCATGCATACCGATACGGATATCATAGTATTTCTTCATGATTTTATAATTGTCTTCTCCATAGCTCCATAACTCATTTGGCTGACCGGTGTGCAGGTAACCGCCGCCCCAGTCTCTGTTATCAAGTGCCGGAATATTGTAAGGTCCCCGGTCTCCGTGCATACGGAATACAGCTGAATACACCGCGAACTGGTACCAGCGGATCAAAAGATTTTGAAAATCCGGATCGTTCACGTCATCGGTCATAAATCCGCCAATGTCCGTTGTCCACCAGGGAATGCCCGCAAGTCCCATATTCAGACCGCACTGCAGCTGATCAGAAAATGCCTCAAAGGTACTTGGTACATCACCGGACCAGATTACATTTCCGTATTTCTGGGAACCTGCCCATGCACAGCGAAGGAGATTTACAACCGGTCTGTCTCCTTTGTTCATTTGATCAAAGAACACACGGCTGTACATCTGCGGATACATGTTACTGATGGCAAGTGCCGGTCCGTCAATGTATCTGTAGTTTTCAAAATCATATACGCCATAGTCCGGTTCCGAGTTATCAAGCCAGAAGGCATCAATGCCAAAATCATAGTAATTCTTTTTGCAGACTTCCCATACATAGTTACGTGTTTCCGGATTGAACGGATCGATCTCCACACAGTCTCCCTGATAATCGTAGGTCTGTTGTGCTCCTCGTTCGGTGCGAATTAAGAGACCTTTTTCCATCATCGGATAGAAGTTCTCGCTCTTACGGTCCACCGAAGGCCAGATTGAAACGATGACCTTGATTCCCATGGCGTGAAGTTCGTCTACCATTGCCTTTGGATCCGGCCAGTACAACGTGTCAAATTTCCAGTCTCCCTGAACCGTCCAGTGGAAAAAGTCGATTACGATAAGATCGATCTTTATCCCTTCCTTCTGGTACTGACGAACAACGGTAAGAACTTCGTCCTGCGTCCGATAACGCAGTTTGCACTGCCAGAGTCCCATCAGATCTTCCGGGAACAGGTCGGCATGTCCGGTCACTGCCGTGTAATTCTCAAGAATCTGCTTTGGTGCATCCGCAACCGTGATCCAGTAGTCCATATCCCTGGTGGAACGAGCAATCCACTCCGTGTAATTCTTGCCAAAGGTCACATGTCCAACCGCCGGGTTGTTCCACAGGAATCCATATCCGAGAGAAGATACAGCAAAAGGAACACTGATCTGGGAATTGCGCTGTGCAAGCTCCAGACCGCAGCCTTTTAAATCCATGTCGCTTTGCTGGTACTGACCCATACCAAAGATCTTCTCTCCCTTATTCCCTTCGAACTTCACATTCAGAGAATAATCGGTTCCGCCAATAATGCCCTTCCATTCACGGTTCACCACTTTCAAACAGCGGCTTCCCTTTGATATGGTTCCGTCATACATACGGAAATATTCGCGCAGAATCAGCTCATCATCCCGGTAAAAAGAAAGAATGCCCACAAAATTTACTACAACCCTGATCCTTCCATTTTTAAAGGTCGCAATCTCTCTCTGGTCGATGGTACCATCTCCCACCCAGTGGTCTTCCTTGTCAATCGTTACTGTGCTGTTCGTTTTTTCAAAGCTTTCTGTCAGAGCCCATTCGTTTCCGGTGAACTTACCAAGCATCGTGGTCCGTACTCTCACCGAATCCTTTCCCCAGCTTTCAATTCGTCCCATTTCTCCATTCTGGTAAAATATCAGTGCACCGTTGTCATCTATAAATCTCATCGTATTTCCTCCTTTGATACTAATAAATTAAGAGCTGCTTTTTTATTCTGTATTGCAACATATCCTTTCAACTCATGATTAAAACTCACGATTTACAACGCATAGTTTATAATGGTATAATACTCTAAAGTTAAGCGTATTTCTTCTGAAATACTATAAAATACCAATACTATTCTCTGATTTTTGATACTTTTGTTATTCTTGCTGTAATCATCCCTCTAACAATGAAAGAATTTCACGACCCATGGAGGTCCACTATGAAAGCATCCGGCACCGCCTCACTTGATAAAAAAGAACAACGCCGGCACAGCTCCTCTTTTGTGCCCTACAGCATCTACGACTGCCTGATTCCGGAGTCTTTTCCGAATGTACCGATGCACTGGCATGATGAATTTGAAATCGACTATGTTTTGCAGGGTGAAGGTGACTTTATCTGTGGAGACGAACATTTTCAGGCCTGTGCCGGTGATGTGATCCTGATCTCTCCGAATATGCTGCATGCCGCTTATCTTTCCTCCAGTGAGACGCTTCACTACATTGCGTTCGTCTTTCATGCCAGCATGCTTGGTCTTGACAGCAATGACCGCAGTATTTCCCACTGTGTGCGCCCTCTTATCACAGGACAGCTTCGTGTAAATGTAAAATACGACACAAACCATCCGGATCACCGGGCAATTCACACTTTAGTGGAAGCTCTTATAAACTGCGCAGACAAGAATAACCCATACGACGATCTTTTACTAAAAAGTATTCTGCTGCAGCTTATCTGGTACTTTGAAAAAAATGATAATCTTACCTCTCTCCCGAACAATGACATCAGTTATTCGTCCCTGATTCGTCCGGCTCTGGAATACATGACCTATCACTTTATGGATCCGGTCTCTATCGATGAACTTGCTGCAAAATGCAACATCAGCGCAAGTCATTTTATGAACACGTTCAAGCATGCCGTTGGCTGCAGTGCCATTGAATTCCTGACACAGCTTCGGATTAAGGCTGCCTGCACTGCTCTGACTGAGACTGGCAAGGATATCGCAACGATTTCCTGTGACTGTGGTTTCAGCAATCTGTCGAACTTTAATAAGCAGTTTAAAAAGGTAACGGGATGCTCGCCATCGAAATACCGTAAAAAATAAAAAATCCTGGCAGTCCATCCATCATGATCCCTGCCAAGATTTTTTATTCTTTTTTTTGTTCTTATTTTTGTGTTCTTATCATTATGTTCTTGTCTTTGTTTTCTTTACATTTTGTTCTTATCTTTTAGTTTTTTTATCTTTTTGTTCTTATCTTTTTGTTCTTATCTTTTTGTTCTTATCTTTTTGTTCTTATCTTTTAGTTTTTATCTTTTTGTTCTTATCTTTTTATTTATTTTCGCTTTTTCCCATCTCTTTTTCGTTCCATCATTGCTTCCTTTATGTAACCTGGCGGTTGTCTTACATTACACCAGATTCCAGAACATAACAGTATTTGCCACCATAATCATGGTAAAGAGGAAGGTATTCACAAACGCTGCCAGCCAGACATTGTTTGTCTTATCAAAGATCTTTCTGGCAAAGACTGCTGCAATGCCAAGACAAGGAACCGTAGCGATCAGAAGAATACCATTTAAGTTCTGTGCCGGTAAAAGTGCAACGCCTCTTATAAAGTCAAGTCCATACTGCAGCAGGAGCCACAAAACAAGTCCGCCGATGTTTAGGAAGACTGCCAAGGCATAACCACCCTTGCGACCTCTTGCATTTGCATTGATTGCAATTGTATTGATCATATAGTAAACAAAGAAGAACGGCAGGTAACGGAGCGCTGTCAGGAAGTACTCAACCTTAAAGGTCTTAACTGCCATTGTCCAGATTCGAAAATCTGTACCAAAGACAGCCTGAATAAGAAACAGGACAGCATATACACCTGCTACCGTTATCAGCGCCACACAAAGACTAGCCGCTATGGATTTAACATTGACAGCAACACCATAGTCCTCGAATTTTGTTCCTGCCTTCTGCTTTGAAAAAGCAAAGAAAAGGATCGTAATAATCAGTGTCAGCAGTCCGCAGCTGATTGCCCAGTATGCGATCTGATTGGTCGTAGGTTCATTGAAAGTACTGCTAAGCGTAAGAATCTTCGGTGCAAGTTTGAAGACCAGTGCTGCGACTGCACTTGTTATAACGGCTGCTATACCGCCATACGACAAGGCTTTGATTTTCTTCGAAAAGCCATAGGCAGACAGGCCGATACCAACAACTCCTGTAAGGATGACCAGAATGGTCAGGACCTGCAAGCCCGTTGCTGTCTTATCCATAAAGGTCGAGAAAAGAACAGCAGGGAACAACCCGCCAACTGCAATAGTAATCCAGAATACAATTTTTTGTCTGACGTTCGAGGGCAGGGCAACGACTGGCTTTTCTGCCGTGACTGCATTCTTTAGGAAAGGCAGCTTGATCAGCAGCGACAGAATCGGAACGATAGATAAGAAGAAGCCGATCATTGCTACAAAATTGAACATTTCCTTTAGGAACCAGATCTGATTGGAAGAACTTAAGTCAGCATTGGTCTGCGACGCCGCAGTCACTCCATCAAAGGCTGTCTGATAGAAGCTTATGATATCCCCGGTCGTTGTCTTTGAAAAGTGATTCCAGGGGTGGGTCTGGTTCGGTGTATAAATGATGTGACTTCCGGTCTGGGAGGCACGTACGACCGTTCCATCATAGAGCAGATCACCAGAATCTACGGTATAGAAGGTTTCTGACTGACCAGCAGCTTCCTGATCGGCAATTCCAAGGAATTGCTTTCCGGAAAGTGTTGCGGCAAAATCCTTATAGGTTACCGTACCGGTTATCGCTTTTTCTGCATCCGTCTTTTCTGCGTCGGATTTATTGAAAAAGAATTCATCATAATGTGCCGCAATCATACCAATCGTACGGTCTCCAAAGGCCGCCAGATAATCCGTTTCGGTAGCAACAGCTGCTGCGTAGGAAAAATCCGCTCCGACCGTCAGTGCTGTAAAGATGGAACGTGTCCCAGTCTGTAAGGCTGTCATTTCATCCATGTAAACTGCAATTAAGGTTGAAAATCCGCCCATGGAATGTCCGCTTACAGCAAGCAGCGCATTGCCGTTGGCATCTTTTTTTGTATAATCCTGCGAAGCCATATAGGTTGCAGCATCAAACTGCGAGTAGATCCAGAAGGTGCCAAACTGCTCTCCTACTGCAATATCTGCATCCCATCTGGAATCACCATGGTCGTACATATCAAGAGCCAGTACGATATATCCTCGTCTTGACATCTCAATTGCAGGAGCATCCTGCATTTCCTTACTGTTCAGATAACCGTGTGTCGTTACGATTACCGGTCTTGGGTCATCTGCTCCTGCCCCTTTTGGCATATACAACAATCCGGACAGAGTTCCCCTCTCTGTTTCAAATTCAATCTTTGTTACCTTGACCGTGAACATCGATGTATTGAACATCGAGGCCAGAAAACTGCCCACAATCATCAGTGCCACTGCTACTGCCAATACTCTTCTCGTTTGTTTCATCACGCTTCCCCTTTCATCCTTTTCATCCTTGTATTGCTTTATATAATTCTGTAAAAATGAAACCTAAAGCATAGGCACCTGCATCCGGAAAGCCCAAGCTTCTTTCTCCGACTGTGCCAGCACGTCCCATTCGTGCAACAATGCTTTCCGTACTCTTTGCTCCGTCGACTGCAGCTTTTGCAGCTTTTTCAAAAGCTGTTAAAAAGCTTTCCTTCTGTACTGCGCTTTCCACCCACGAATTGGCACATGGAACCAGAGCGTCGATCAGAGTCTTATCTCCGACGACCGCACCTCTTCCAAAAGACCGCTCTCCGGTTGCCTGAATTCCTTGGACCGCTGCCTGCAGCATGGCAGCAAATTCTTCAATGCTTAGTTCTTTTCTCGCCTTCGCGTATTTCCCGGCTGACCGAAATGCAGATCCCCAGATTGGTCCTGAAGCACCCCCACAGTGCTCCATAATAATCATGGAACATTGTAAAAGAAAATCCCCCATGCTCTGGTTCTTGTCTTTCACCAGCTCTGCCCATTCGTTCTTCAGCTGCTTAAAGCCTTTGGCCACACTCATTCCAAAATCACCGTCACCGGCATGGGAATCAAGTTCGCAGAATGGGACTTCATTCGTGATAATGATTTCGCTCATCTTATCCACCAGATAGATCAGGTTATCAAGGGTCAGCTTCTCTTTCCGGATTCTTGCATGGGCGAGGTCGGTCTCGACAGTATAACGGATCAAAGCATCACTTTTGGAGGCAGCCGTAAAAGGAACAAAGGCATACGGTGCTGCCTCTCCATGCACCTGAAAGGCAGGGGCAAAACTTTCTGCATTCAGATATCCTTTTAGTTCATCATCCAGCTGTAACATGGACAGAGAAGCACCGGCCATATCAATGCTTGTCATATAATTCCCGACAAACACGCGATGGACTTTTATTCTCTTTTCCTCTAGTGTTTTTAAAACAGAATGATTTAGTACATACAATTCCTGCAATGGCGTTGCTCCAAAGCCATTGATCAGAATCGCAAATTCCTTGGATGAATCCCCCTTTGCATAAGACCCATTTACCAAAGTTTCTTTGCCTGCTTGTTTCTCTTTTCCAAAGTCCTGCAGCAATGCTTCTGTCATGCGAACGGCAAGTTCATCTGCGGAAAGCATTTTTTCATTTTTAATTCCCGGTTCTCCATGGATTCCGACACCGTATTCCATCTCATCTGCCTGCAGTTCAAAAGTCGGTGTTCCCTTAGCCGGAACCGTGCAGGAGGTCAGTGCGAAGCCTATGCTTCTGACATTGGCTATCGCTTTTTCTGCAACGCTCTTAACTTCTGAAAGACTTCGTCCCTGTTCCGCAGCTGCTCCGGCGATTTTATGGACAAATATCGTGCCTGCAACCCCACGTCTGCCAACGGTATACAGACTGTCTTGAACTGCAATATCATCATCCACTTTTACATAGTCAACCTCACAGCCGTCTTCCTGTGCCAGGATGGCTGCATTTTTAAAGTTCATCATGTCACCGCTGTAGTTCTTTATGATCAGAAGAGTTCCTTTGTCTGATGCAGTTTCCTTTATTGCATGATAGACCTGCATCTGTGAAGGAGATGCAAAGACATCTCCGCAGACGGCAGCATCCAGCATTCCCTTTCCCACAAATCCGGCATGCGCCGGCTCATGACCGCTTCCACCGCCACTGATCAGACTGACTTTGTTTTTATTGATGTTCTTCTTTTTGATGATTTTATACTTTGGTATAAATTCCATATCCGTATGTGCCATGGCAATTCCACTGCACATCTCCAAAACAAGGGTTTCCGGTTTGTTCATAATCTTTTTCATGCCGCACCTCCTACCCTTCGATGCGGATGAACTTTTCTGTTTTGTAAGTTCTTCCAAGTTCGTCTGCTGCCTTGATTGCCGCCGCCGTTGACTCAATGGTTACCGGAAATGGCATGGCATGGATGGATTCTTCCGGAATGCAGGCTTTCTTTGCAACTTCCCTCAGTTCATCGTCCGTAATTGTCTCAACTCCGATGTCTGCAAGAGAGACCGGAAGCCCTACCGACAGGCAGAAGTCCAAAACTTCCTTTATCTCTTCCATCGGTGCATTCTCAAGCATAAGCTGTGCCAGTGTACCAAAGGCAACTTTTTCACCATGATAATACCGATGCGTTCCGGGCAGAATCGTCAAGCCGTCATGAATGGCGTGTGCCGCTGCCAGACCGCCGCTCTCAAAGCCCAGTCCGGACAACAAGATATTGGCTTCGATAATATTCTCAAGAGCCGCGGTTACAAGATTGGAATCGCAGGCAATTTTTGCTTTTACGCCATCGCTTAGCAGTGTCTGGTAACATAACGTTGCCAGTGCGAAGGCCGTCTTTGTACCTTTCGCTTCCGCACAAAATCCTTCACGGTAACCGCAAGGAAGCCCTGCATTCACCTTTGCAAAGGACTGTACATTGGCACGAGCTTCAAAATAGGTAGATAAGGCATCTCCCATACCAGATACCAGGAACCGGCTCGGTGCATTGGCAATCACGGTCGTATCAATCAGAACAACACTCGGATTCTGTTTAAAGTAAGCATAATCATCAAAGGCACCCTCCGGTGTATAAAGTACTGCAGAATGGCTAGTCGGTGCATCGGTTGCCGCTATTGTCGGGCAGATGATCAGCGCGTCTCCCATAGCAACACATTTTGCTGTATCAATAGCTTTTCCGCCGCCAAGACCAATGGTACAATGGCAGCCTTTTTCTGCTGCGAGCTGCTGCAGACGTTCTACCTCTTCTCTTGAGCACTCCCCGTGAAAATCGCTTTCCACAAAGGTAATGCTGTATTTTTCTGCCGTTTCTAAAAGTTTTGCCTTCACTCTTTTGATGTCATCCGGGTGTGCAATTAAAAGTGCCGAAGTTCCAAAGGTCTTTACAAAATACCCAAGATTCAATAACTCATTTTCTCCCTGTACATACTTCGTCGGACAAATAAATGCTTTTCTCATAACATACCTCCAATATAGTTTTTGCTATATTCAGCATACATGGTCAGAGGTAGTTTGACACGGGATAGCGATACCCGAAAATGATACAACGAAATCGGATTATTATGACCTTTGATAAAGAATGGTACTTTTATGCACTAGTAATTATGTATACAATTTATTAATATCTATAATTCTTTTTGTTATCTATTAATATAAGAACGGTAAAAAGCAGGGGTCAGACCCACGTGCTTCTTAAAAGAACGTATAAAGTAACTGACATCATTAAACCCAAGCTCCTCGCTGATCTGGGATACTGCTTTATCTGTTGTCTCAAGGAGTTCTTTTGCCCACTCGACCTTCAGTTTGGTTACAAAGGTCGAATAGCTCTCTCCTATTTCCTTTGTAAAAAGTCTGCTGAGGTATCCTGCGCTAACAAAGCAATGGTCCGACATCCTTTTCAGAGAGATCGTTTCTTTTTTATTGGAGCAAAGATAGTCAAAGGACTGCTGTATGATGCGGTTCGATGATCTTATTCGTTGCAGGATTTCCTGCTGTACAGCGCTTCCCGTCTGAGAACTGATCATAATATTCTTTTGTTTTGGCGCCGGACCGATTGACTCGATTTCTTCCATGGAAACTTTCGTGGAAGTCAGGTCCTGTTTCAGCAGGATTTCCTCTACCATCGAAATTGTCTGATTCTTAATATCAACTTCCCGTACCAGATAATTACACAGATGGAACAGCATTCTTGCCGCGGTTTCAATTCTTTCATACCGAAGGAAGGGAATCGTACTGTATTCCTGCTCCAACTCTGCGATCTTTTGCCTGACCAGTGCTTCATTCGAAGAACTTGGAAGATATATCTTTTCAAGCATATCGTTGCTCTGGTCTGCCGGCAGCCTTACCTGTCCTGCCATAATTGCTCCCAGGTAAACATTATCCACAATGATTGGTATGGCGATATCAATAATCGAAAAGCAGCATTGATATATATAGGGCTGATTTGTCCGTATGGATTCAAGTCCCCCTCTGGAATCGCATTTCTGGCAGAATTCACAGAGAACAGGATCCTGACGTATCTTACTGCAAAATTCATTGCATCCACTGTGTTCCGTGACCGGAACCCCTTTGTAATCTACCGTTATGATCGCAAGCCCTGTGACCTGGGCCAAAGATTTTTGAAGGATGTTCCATTGTTCCATATTGAAGACCTGTTCAAGCTTCAACCATTTCTTCATAGATACCTCCTCTGGGTGATTTTTCAGATGCCAAGTGCACAGGTCGTATGGTTCACGGACCTGCCTGACAGTACAGTTTCTTTGATTTTTTACCAATACCTGATGCTTTACCAGAATTTGGTTCATTGCCAGTACATGATTCTTCACCAGTATTTGATTCTTTACCAGTATCTGATGCTTTACCAGAATTTATTCTCTGCTGGAATTTTATTCTTTACTTGGAGTTTTTTTGACCGATATCAGTCGGACTTGCTTTTCTTCGTTGTCTTTTTGTTTTTCATCACCGGTTCTAAGGCCTACTTCCAGAATATCAGAAAACATAGCCAGATACTCTTTCGGAACCTTTGATGTAATATCAAAGATCTCAGAAAAATAGTTTTCTACGATATATTCCGAATAATCGGCATAGACTCTGCGCCCGGTCTCCGACACACGGATGATAATATTTTTCTTGTTATTCTCTGCATAATACTTCTCTAAAAGATCCTTTTCTTCCAGCTTGTGCACCAGTTTTGTAAAGTTACTTGCAGATATTCCAAGGCGTCCTGCAATCATCGCCATATTCTGATTCAGTTCTTCATTCTCCAGCAGATATTCAATGACCTGTACCTGTGCGAATGAAATCCTGACATTCGTCCCGTAATTATTTTCCTTGTTATATAGATTCGCATAAATATTGGCAAATTTAATCAGTCGTTCAACAAAATACCGGTTATCACGCATCCATTCCAGCTTCATTTTATCCTCCAGTGCTTTGTTCAAAAATTTTCTTTCCCTGTCACACAATATAGTTTCCACTGGAAACTATATTTATTATAAGTTGAAATGCAGAAAGGCACAAGAACACTTTCTGCCATTTTTAGCAGCATAAAATTAGTACAATTGCACAATATATTCTCTTTTATTGATATATTTTTCACAATATTGCATCAAATTGTGCTTTTCGTTGCCTATCACAAGACTGCCAGATCTATCTCTTCTCTATGTTCAGTCAAATAAAAAATCAGTCTTTAAAAAATGAGTTATTGACATATGCCAATAACTCGATTAAAATAGTGACTTATAAATGATAAAAAGTAACCACAAATTTATCTGAAAAGGAGCCTAATTATGAAAATAGCTTTACCAACACGCGGTGATAGCATCGACAGTCATTTTGGACACTGCGAATACTACACCATCTATACTGTTCAGGATTCAAAAATCATCAGCGAAGAGATGCTGTCTTCTCCTCCCGGCTGCGGTTGTAAATCTAACATTGCGTCTGTCCTTGCAAAAATGGATGTTCACATGATGCTTGCCGGCAATATGGGCGATGGTGCTGTCACAGTGTTAAATAATTCCGGCATTGATGTTGTCCGAGGCTGTGAGGGTCCGGTAAAGGAAGTTGCACTTGCCTGGCTATCCGGATCGGTCGTCGATTCCGGAGATTCCTGTCATGAACACGAGGAAGGCTGTCAGCATTAGTAAGAGAAGAACTGTCATGCTTCTATAAATCCCGTATATAAATCTCATGTTACTCTATAAGAATAACATGGGATTTTTTTATTAAAAAGTATGATATAATAGCATTAGGAGAAGCATACCAAAGAAAGGCAGGGATAGACGATGAGCAACACTCCTATCAAAAATAAGCTCAGCCAGAACAAAGAACTGCGCTATATACTCTTCAATCAATTCCTGCTCCTCGTTGGGGGAATAGCATTTGTAATCATGATCATACATATCTATAACCAGAGGCCTTTGGTAAATATACTAACAGCTCTGCTAATCTGTCTTTTGTGCGGAGGGTGGTATATCATGTCAAAAAAACTGGCTCTGTATAACGCAGCCAGAATCAATTTCTCAATTTTTATGACCTTCCTTTATATACCTTTTGGATATTGGACATCACCCGGATCTGAAAGTGCCATAATCTATATGGTATTTATGACCATTTTCATTTTATCCTTTATTGCAGTGAATAAATGGGAAATCCTTTTTCCTGTTCTGGTTATAATAGAAGCATTATTTTTTCTTCAGACTGAGATTTGGTTTCCTGATCACTATTATATATACGAGGACGCAAAATATCGTATTATTGATTTGTCGCTGAACTTTATTGTAATAGCACTGGCCATACTTTTAACCATCTACTATGTTACCAGTAAATCTGCAAAACACAGTGAGGAGCTGTATCAGGAGAGTATTACAGACAGTCTGACCGGGCTTTATAACCAGCGTTTTCTGTCCGATTTTATCCAAACCGAATACAGCCGAGCGGTTCAGACAGGAAATCATTTTACAATTGTTTTGATGGATTTAAATAATTTCAAAAAAATAAACGATGATTATGGACATCTTGAAGGTGATAAAGTATTAAAGGATATAGCCGCGATTATTACCGACAATATCCGCAGTTATGACATTGCTTCAAGATATGGTGGTGATGAGTTCTGCATTACCCTTCCAAATACCACAAAAGAACAGGCACAAATATATATAGAAAAGCTTACTGAAAGCTTTGAAACCTACAGTAAAAACTATAAAAGCGTTCGGTTATCTGTCGCGTTAGGAGAAGAAGACAGCAAAGATAAATCGTTGAATGATATATACAAGTCTGCCGATGAATTAATGTATCAAAAGAAACGTCAGCAAAAAGAAGGACCACAGCAACATTAGTCCCCATCCTTATCTACTCTAAGAAAGGCTCCTAACTCCTATTAAAAACGGAACCAATTGCGGACGGGGCCATATCCTGTTTTCTTTCATAGCTTTTCCTTTCCTCGTTCATTTGTTAAGATCTACAGCATCGATTTCTTATGCTGAACCTCTGTATACATCTTTTTACCAAGCAAAAAGAAGGTAAGAAATCCGGCAAGGTAAACACAGAAGATAAAAATAATCGGGTACAATGGTGATCCTTCGTAAAGCCAGCCGCCAAAATAACCGGCTGGAAACATACAAAGCATTGAAAATACGTTAAACACGCCAAATACCTCGGTTCGCATTTCATCCATAATGGTGTTGGCAATCATTGTATTCAGAACCGGATTTAAGATTGCTCCCGCCATTGCCCAGCAGATAACACAGGCAATCGCCAGCTTGCCATTTGTAAAATAAGAAAGAATCAGGATCAGAGCACCCAGTGCATACATTCCTACACTCGAGAGCGCGCTTTTCTCCATGTTCTGAATCTTTGGAATGACAAAGAAAAAGATCAGCATACTGACAGTCGTTGTAGCAAACGGAAACAAGGAAATAAACGAGTTAGAAAAACCGAGCGAATCGGTTAGGAACGGAAAATAATAAAGGTTGTTGATATTCAGAGCAAAATTGATCAGTACATTCATTGAAAACAGGAAAATCAGCCGGCTATTCCTGAAGATATAAACAATCGGTACCATAAGTTTTTTAACAGGATTCCCAATCGGTGCTCGCTGTGCCATCATTTTCTGCCCAATGGAGGTCTCCTTGTAGAATAAAAGCTTGCCTATGGCCGCCGTTCCCATACATAGAAATGCGAATAAATACAAATACCGGATTGCAGGTACCAATTCATACTTTTTTATAAGCAGACCGGTTATCGGAACAAATAACCCACATAACGAGATGGTAATTGCAGAAAAATTAAAGGCTTTGATACGCATACGGGGGTCTACATCCTCAACCAGGAAACAGGGGCTGGCTATGCCATTGATGACCGTTATACAGTTAATAACAGCGGCCAGCATGAACTGCCAGTATTCTTTTGCAAAAAAATAAAGCAGCATCGGAAAAGCCCAACCCACCAAATCCAGAACACCAACGGTACGCCGCCTGCCAAAACGATTAATCAAGTACCCTGCAAACAGTGCAAAAATTGTTTTCAGTATAAAGCTCAGTGAACTGATCAGGCCAACTTTCGTCGGAGAAATTCCCTGATTCAGCATATATAAACTGGCATAAGGATTCACAAAATTAAACGGAATTGCCCAGAATGGCAAAACATAAATACTAACCTTAACATTACGCGGCATTACCCTAAAATCATCAACGAATGAACGAATGCTCAAAAATTATCCTCCCTGCTCCTTTATCCGGTATCATTCTATGGAGATCGAACCATATTACCTTAATCATATGCAAAGAGGATAATAATTCAATGTAGTAAACAAATCGGTTTTTGCAATATTCAATCCTCATTCTTCACATCTATCATGAAATTCTTTACCCAGGCAGATCGATGCAGTTCCAGTGCCGATGATAACCTGTTGACTTCATAACAAAAGTATTTTTCTTTTATCATTGCCTCCCTGCTGCACCCTTTTGTGTTTCTTTTGATAAAACAAACCAATGATGTATTATTATCTGCGATATGGGACGACCATCCTGAATTTTCCACCCTTTTCTCTCTTTGGCAATTCAAGCGATCTCACGATTGTAACCTTATTCAGCTTTCTGTCCTGTAAAAGCTTTTTCAGTTCATCACACAGCTGCTCCCACTGTTGATCGCGGAGTGATTCTTTTATTTCGGGAGGATATTGCAACCGGATCTCTAAAACCGACGGAGCAGTCTGGATGACCTGAAATGCGTCTGCACCCTGAACGAACTTGTCAATCAGAGTAACGAACATCAGAGCCGGAACCATGAACTGCTCTCCTTCGTCATTCACCATATGCAAGGAGTCTGCAGATCTTCCCTGTACCTTAAAGGATGGGTTTTTATTCCCACACTGGCATTTGTCCGGATTAATCAGGATGCTGTCTCCGATGTCATAACGTATCATTGGCTGCGTTCTGTTTAGAAGGTTCGTAATCAAAAGAGAATGTGACATCGTACCTGCAAGGACATGTTCACCTTTCTCATCGATTGGTTCAAGGATAACCGCCTTTGTATTCATATGGTACCATCCGCATTTACACAACGGACTGGCAAAAGGGATCTCTGTAGCACCATACATTTGATATGGTTTCACATGAAAAACACTGCCAACTTTTTCGAACTCACTGTCCGTAAGCTTTTCACTCATAACTTCGATAAATACCGGTTTGACAGCAAGTCTTCCCGCGGATTGTTCCGAGGTCATCATCGCTATCATGCTGGCATATCCCATTATTATCGTTGGCTGAAATGCATTCAATTCGCTCACGATCCTGCTGACAGGGTCATGAATCGAAATCACCCGGATTCTGTCTGCCCAGTATCTGCCCTCTGATTTCATATGAACAATACCCGATATAAATCCATAATGTTCACCAACTGCCGTAATTGCCGCGATCCTGACTCCTCTGACCAGAAGCTTTGCCATGTTGCCGGCTCCCATCCAGGAAAACTTTGATTTTTTATTTATCTTTGCACTAAGTTTTGTTTCCGCCGGATTGGTAATAAAAAATCCATTCTTTCCTGTTGTCCCGGATGTTATCGCCACATGATACTTATCGTGGAATTTTGAACCAATGAGAGATGAATCGGCAATAAACCGGCTTAGTTCGTCTATTGTAATGGACTTATCCGTTACCCAATCATCAAAGTGTGACATTAAGTCTGACTTCCTGGTTGTTGGCAGTTCCTCAAGCGAATGGATCGTCGCAGGTACCTTCTTGTAAAGCTCCTTATAGTATTCGGAGTGTGTACGGGCATACTCCACCAATTCCTGTAGTTTTTGTCTCTGATCTTTCGTTACATACTTATCTTGATATTCCATGCTATCCATGTGAGCTCCTCCTGCTTGACAATAATTTTCTATTATGATATCTTTGCTGTGCAACACAGTGTTACATATCTTCATTTTATCCTAACCAGAGCATGCTTCAAGAATCAGTTTCAGGCATTTGTCGCCTTATGCGACATTCGGACCTGCTTGTTGCATGAAAAACATGGCTTTGAATATAGAATTGTTTAAATAGATTCTGCAAGGGAGGAATTGCCGTATGGAGGAACCACTAGGTGATAAACGAGACAGTAACAGAAACGATCAGAGAATACAAAGAACCAGAAAAAATATAAAGGATTCGTTTCTGCTGCTTTTGGGCAGTAAGAGTTTTGATTCACTGACAGTGAATGACATCTCCGAAAAAGCGATGATAAACAGGACTACATTTTACAGACATTTTCCTGATAAATACGCCCTTACTATGGAAATTCTGCAGGAAGCCATGGAGGACTTGATGAAAAATGTTGGCTCCGTTGAAGAAAATATGCTGACTTTCAGTAACAAGCCCGATTTTGCAAATAAAAGTGACCCTTTGCTTCAAAAAAACTTAAACCTTCTATCTGCCTTTTTTGAATATTTCAATAAGAACCGATCAATTTTCAAACCGTTATTAGGAGAAAATGGGAGTTTGTGGTTCATTTCAAAAATGAATACCTACCTGTCTGACTTCTGGATCAAGAGACTAAAATCAGACAACACACTCTACAAAAAAACCAGCCAAAACGGCATTCTGTCAATTGACATCGCTTCCGTCTGGCTGGCTCATTCTGTCGTATCGATTCTGGGTTGGTGGCTGGAAAAAGGTTCTGCAATAACATCAGAAGCCATGGCTGAATATGTGCTTTCCGTCATTGTTCAGGGTTACTACAGTTCTTTAGGCCTTGAACCAAACCGCTAGGACTCATAATTCCAGTAAAAATGCACATCTGCTTTCCCTTCCTGACTTGTTCCGCGGTAAACACAAGTATCCAGACCGCCGATGACAAAACCATTCTTCAGGTAGAATAAGCAGGCGCCCAGATTGTTATCCTGTCCAATGGTATAGATGCCATGATACCCTTTCAAAAGACTGAGCTCTTTCCCTTTGTCTAAGATCTGTCTGCCCACATCTTTCCCCCGATATGTCTGTTTGACCTTTAGATCATAGAGGTATAGGTACTTATTCCATGCTTCCTGAAATATCCCCAATCCGATGCATTGTTCCTTGTCATAAGCACCGATAAAGGTATACTGATCTTTCATAGCCTCATATTGAAAGTTTTCTTCCGGGAAACACATCGAGGTTACCTCTTCTTCCGGTAAAATTACTTTACTGTACGTCCATACCCCGTTGCTGTAGGCTGGCAGGAGCTTTCCGAATAATTGAAATGGTTCATTGGGAAGCAAGATGTCTGCTTTCTTCTCTTCCTGTATCAGTTTTATGGTAATTCCCATGACTTTGCTCTCCTGTCGTTCGATTTATTAATCTTTGGTTTCTTTTCTATATCCTCTGCTTGTTTCCTGTGAAATGAAAGAGTACACTTATCTTGTAACCAACATTCATCTTCCAAGTAAAAGGAGGTCTTATGAAGTACCTTTTAACATCCGGTGGTATCAAAAACAAAAGTATATACGATGCCCTGCTTCGTTTGCTGGACAAACCGATCGATCAATGCAAGGCTCTCTGTATCACAACAGCCAGCTATGCCATCCCAAACGGTCTCGATTATGCATGGAAATTCATAAGCGGAAACGAAGAATCCCACATGTGCGATCTTGGCTGGAAAAGTCTTGGCGTGCTGGAGCTTACCGCACTCTGCAGTATTCCGGCAACGCTTTGGGAAAACAAAGTAAAAGAAGCCGATGTATTGCTCGTTAACGGCGGGGACCCGCTTTACTTAAATCACTGGATGAAAGAATCCGGCGTTGCAAAGTTACTGCCCTCACTTTCTGCCGTATACGTCGGACTGAGTGCTGGCAGCATGATCCTTACCCCCCGCATTGGTGCTTCCTTTGTCAATTGGCAGGAACAAGGTGGCGATGACAGGACACTTGGTATCGTAGATTTTTCTATCTTTCCGCATCTTAACAACAAGGATCTGCCTGATAATACGCTGGAGACGGCTAAGCTTTGGATCAATGAAGTACAGAGGCCGGCTTATGTCATAGATGATGACACTGCTATCGTCGTTACGGATGACACGATAGAGGTAGTTTCTGAGGGCGAATGGGTAAAACTGGACGTAAGCGATTCGTAGAACAAATTGGATAGGCTCCTCCCCTGCAATTATTTCACAGAGATTAGAAAACAGAACCGTTCCTGCCGCTCTGCCACTGCGGTGACAGCCTCTGTTTCCTTTGACAGAATCATTCCCTGTTGACTGACTTTCGCTATTTCATTTTACGAATGATCTCTGCCAGCGATTCCATCAGGACCTTCGCCTGCTCAAAATCATTCGCCTGAAGGAGCTTTTGAATTCTGATTTCCGTTTCTTTTTTCTCCTGCTCTAACACCAGATACTCCTTGTCATAATGATTTTCGTAAATCATCTGACGGAATTTACGAATGCTCATCCTGCGCACTGTGTTGTCCTCCACGAACAGCACATAGTCCACACAGTTCACTACCGTATAAAAGTCATGGGACACCATCAGGACTGCTCCCTTGAAGTCAGTAACCGCCTGCTCCAGCGCGACCTGTGCATACACATCGAGATGCCCGGTCGGTTCGTCGAGCAGTAAAAAGTTCGTTCGTTTGCAGGAGAGAACCGCCAATTGAAAGAGATCTTTTTCTCCGCCTGATAATTCACGGACTTTTTGCTTTACGGTATCTCCTGCAAAGCCGTATTTTTCAAGATACTCTTCCGCTTCTTTTGTCTTAGCAAAGCCTTGGTCCAGAATAATCTCCAGCAGGCTCTTTGAACTGTCATAGACAGAATCTGTATTCTGGGTAAAGGCACCGATCTTCGCCTCCTGGCTGATCCTTACAGAATTCTTCCGGTTCTCAAGGATTTCCCGCAGCATCGTTGTCTTGCCCGTTCCATTTCGTCCAACGATTGCCACATGATCCTTAGGACCCATGGCAAAGCTTACATGTTCGAGCAGCTGTTCATCAAACGCAACGCTGTAATCAGATAGTTCAAGGATCGTCTCCTCCACTCCATCGCCTTCCAGCTCAAAATGTATCGCAGGCTGTTTGATATCCACAAAGGGAAGCTTTGTTTTTCTTGCTTCCAGGCGGTCGAGCAGTGTCTGTCTTGCATGGACGGTTCTGCCAAGCGTTGCACTGTCGATCATGGAAGCCTTAAATCTTGCCCTGTCAACGACCTGTTTCTGTCGGTCGATTTCCTCCTGATCTGCTGCCGCTGCCTCTTCCAGATCGATCTTAGCCGCCAGAAGCTCATAATTATATTCCGCATAGGTACCGTCGAATTCCTGAATACCCGTATTCTCCATGTGAAGGATCTTATTAAAGCAATGATTCAAAAGATAACGGTTATGTGTAATCACAAGCAGCGTTCCTTTGTGGGCATTGATCAGACTCATTAATCCATTCAGCCGGTCAAAATCCAAAAACACATCCGGTTCATCCATAATCAGAAATCCCGGATGTAACATCATCTCTTTCACTACCTGAATCAGCTTGAATTCACCGCCACTTAAGGATCGAAGCTTTTGTTCTTCCAGCTTTTCAAGGCCGATCAGGCTCAGATGCTTCCTTATATTGATCTCATAGGTTTCTCCGTCGATGGCATTCCATTCATCGACAGTCTTCTGATATACTTCCATGACGGGCTCCAGATCCTGCGCCGTCTCCATCTCCTTATAACAGTCCTGGAGCTTTTGCTCGAGCTTCACGAACGCTTCGCTGATAAATTCGAATACCGTGCTGTCATCCTTTGGGTCCAGCTGTGAGAACTGACTGACATACCCAATCCTGCTTACGTTATCAAAGGTTATCTTCCCATCATACAGACGCTCTTCGTGATGCATCATAAGATCGAGCAGCGTACTTTTCCCGGTACCGTTGCTGCCGATCAGGGCACAGTGCACATCCTCCTCAAGCGTAAAAGAAACATTATTATATAGATCCTTCTGCGGAAATGAGAAGGATAGTTTTTGTACTTTTATCATACATATCTCCATTCCTTTTTTCTTCTATAAAACTGCCGGTTGATTAATCCAAGGGTATTTTATTACTAGTTTTTATCCTCGTCAATTTTATATGAATATTTCTATTTTAACAGCTTAAAATTATTGTTGTTCGAGTCAAATTGTATTCTGCTTTTTAACTGTTTTCTTTATCATACTCTCAGCTTTTTAAACTACATAGAAATCACAACAGGTACTTTTTCTCTGCTTTATTGGCCGACACTAACCGGTATCCCGTTTTTATCATAATACTTTGTGGTGCCATCCTGACCTAAGATAGTTTCTGACGCAGCATAACCCCAGATCGAATCAATAAGATTTCCATCGGAGTCAAAGAACTTAATGGATGCCTTATCACCTGTAATTTCAGCCGCTAACTCTGCAAAGCCCATTGGACCTATGCACAACTGTCCGTCGCTTCCATAATATCTTCTCGCTGTTTCAAGATGATCTTTATTATATTGAATCTCCATCCGGGCAAATCCTTCCGGCCCCATCACGTATGTATTTTCATCATTATAATACGTTACATCCGTGAGAAAATTGTCAGAATCGAAGTATGCAACAAAAACGGCAAAACCCAGCGGACCGTTTACGTAATTACCATCTCTATCTTTATATTCCGTTCGAACAAGGTTATCAAGTAAATCATAGGAATTGGTCATGCATGTATAACCGGAAGGACTCTCAACAACCTGATCGTTATTATCATAGAATTCTTCGACCATAAGTCTGTCATAATCATCATATCCCCTTAAAACATAAGCAAAACCATACTTATTCATACATACAGACCGGTTTTTATCGTATCCGGTCGTATATTGTATTTTCGTTATTTTACTACCCGGAAGAGATAATCCATAATCATATTGTATAACGGCACAACCTTCTGCACCAAGGGTCAGCAGCCCATTAATATCATAGAACTCAACATATCTGCCATAAGAATTCTTTAATGACGATATACCCATCGTATTACTCATTGGCTTGTTATTCGCATCAATACATTGTTTCGTCAATTGTTTTTTTGTTTCATAGGTATACAGATAACCATATACACCCTCTGCATTAGCTGTCGCTTCTCCATTTTCATCAAAGTAATTCTCAAGCACTATAGCACCAAGTGAATCATATTGAAATGTCACTTGTGCAACTCCTTTGCTGCCTGATAGAAGGTTCTCATTTTCATCATAGTAATATAGCCTGCTGATGTGACCTGCTTCATCATATTCATATTGTAAAGCGGCATACTGATTCATTATCAAGACTTTATTTCTTTCACTATCGTAAAAATCTATTGTTGAACAATTTCCATGTGTATCATATGTACGTTCGAAACAGGCATAACCATCACTGTTATCTGTCAGTTCTCCTTTTGCGTTGATCCATTCAACACAAGTAACATCGGAACCTGTATAAGTATAGTGTTTCCCTCCTAATTCATTTTCCAGTAAATCACAATACATGATCTTTACGATTCTTCCCAGGGCATCATATTCGTATGTAACACCATATATACCGGCAGCATCACATACCTTCATTCCGGAGCGATTTAAAAAATGTATTTCTTTAACTTTCTGTTCATTATCGCATAATAATTCAAACTCTGCTATTGCACTTTTGGTATATGGAATGTTGGTTCTTCGATCCAGATATAAGCCAAATAATCCATCTGATGAAGTACTGTCGCTATATAGCAGGTATGTATCAGTTGTTTCGTTTTCCACGTATTGAACAAACTCAATCACCTGATGAAAACTCTCATTTATATTCCCGTAGGACTCTGTCATTAACTCCTCATGATACTGATTGTAAAAGATAATTTCGCTTAACTGTCCATACTGGTTATAGTGAAGATCCAGTTCCGGTGGTCTGTCGTATTTTTCAATATCTGTTTCAACTGATATCTGAAAATCAGAATTTATGTGATCAACTTCCGTAAGCATAAACTCTTTATAGATGAATCGATAGCTGTTAACTCGATTTTTTACCTCAGACTTTTGCAACGGATATATTCCGACAGGTATATTGTTCTCCAGCACATAGTCAGCATAATATTCTGCTTTTGGTGTATAATACCAAATGAATACACCTGATACAATCATTACCATAACCCCGGCTGCTATTGCACAGATTCTCTGATTCCTGATACGCCTCTTCTCACGTTTGATCAGATCATCTGTACGAATCTCCAGCAATCCGGCTACAAGCCTGAAAAAGGCTGCTCTTTTGCCAACTTCATTAATATTGATTCCAAGTAACGGCTCCTTCATCGACCGAAGAGAAGGAGGAAAGCACTCCACACCGGGATCGTCTGCAAAAGGTTTCCCTTTTATGATAAAAGGAATAATGTAATTTAATTTATCTGCTTGAAGAAATTGCTCAATCTCCATATTGACCCATGAAGACTTTGCTGCACTTGGTGAGCAAATCACTATAAGATATTTTGATACCTCCAGTTCTTTTGATAGTGCACTTCGTACCGTACCGGTGGCCAGATCCGTTTTGTCTCGAAATACCGGTTTTACGCTTCTATACTCCAGTTTATATTGGTTCTGCAATACTACGGGAAGTTTATACTTTTCAAGCTTCCTCTGAAGCCATCTTGCCCATTTTTCATCTTCCCTCTTATAACTGATAAAAGCGTAATATTGATACTCCATCGTTATACCCCTTTTATGATGTCTGATTCTCATGTGTTATGGTGTTGGTTTTCCTTGTAATAGTTTTGCTAACTGAATATTTATCATGTAATAGTTTTCTATATTATAGCATGGTATAGACAGTCGCACCAGTATTATCAAGCCGTACTTTAGTCAGTAAATTCCAAGAATTGAATCACCTTGTTCAGAATGTTTCAGCGATCCTATGCAAAATATTTATGAATCTGCAAAAGCACCCATCAGCATATACCAATGAGTGCTTTTCTTCTTATCTTTCTTCCTTTATCTTTACATTCCCAGGCTGATTGTCCGGCTCAGGCCTTCTTTATACAGCCGGCATCAGGATTTTACTGTTACCATATAGGAAACCATTTGCAAAATTATAGAAGGTTGAGGCGATAACTTTTTGACCTGCTGTATTTGGATGCGTCCCATCTTCACACAACAATGCGTTCACGTCCCCTGATTTCAGGAAGGCTCCCCGCAAATCCACAAAGGGGACCTGCTTGTCCAGAGCAAGTGCTTCGATTGCCTTTGAATAACTTTCCTGATGATAGTATATGTTTTTTATATCGCCCAGCCATTGCAGAATATTTTCTTTATTCAGGTCTTTGCAGAACCAGTCAAAAAAGCCCTGTGGTTCCAGTGGCGGCAAGGTAGTCAGAACAGGCAGTATCCCTCTAAGTTTTACTATATCAATGATCTCACTATAAGTCTCCAGAAAAAGATCGAGAGGTGTATTCGGTGTATAAATGCCTTTGGGATCCTCTGCAATAACCTTCCAATTGTAATCGCAGTCATTTCCGCCGTAATCCATCACGATCACATCGCATCCCAGGTTCTTCTCCAGCCCCTTCTTTACCAGGTTCCTTCCCTTTGTTACGGTACAGCCAAAGCTGGAATAATTCTTGATCTGAACCGAATATTTTTCACATAATGTTCCAACATCAATGTGATTATCGACGTAATATCTTTTGTTTACCGGATTAATCTGAATCCCTTTTAAAATTGAATCACCATAGATTCCAATGTTCATTGTTCCGTTCGCCTCCAACTTATCATTGCTGCATCACGTAGTTATCATAACCACATTATGCATCTTCCATAATCATATGTCAACAATAAGTTGTGAATTTCTGTGGCAACCAAGAATACATTTATATCTGCCATTCATTCAGTAATTCGATAAACGCCCT
Source organism: Clostridia bacterium (assembly GCA_003249225.1). Taxonomy (GTDB): domain Bacteria; phylum Bacillota; class Clostridia; order Lachnospirales; family Lachnospiraceae; genus SZUA-448. Next base: position 373,938 of record QKJQ01000015.1, read on the forward strand.
GAGTGCTGCAGACATCCATTTTGCTTTGTGATATAGAACTTGAGTAAATATGCCAAATTCCGGTCCCGTCCAGTTTAGAATCACAAGACGCTCTTGCAAAAGCTCTTCTTCAACTGCTGTCAACGGCAGGAACGTGATTCCCATCCCACTCATTACCAGCTCTTTTATGACCTGCACATTCCCTGTTTCAATTACTGATCGTGGTTTTATAGAAAATTGCGACATGATCGTATCAAAAAGTGCTCGATAACCGCAGCAGACTTCCGTTAAAATCAATGGCTGATCCCATAAATCTTCAGGACGGACATTTCTTTTTTGAGCAAATGCATGTTCCGGTGAACACAAAAGGCTCATAGGTTCAGGCAATTGAAGCACCTTCGTAAACTCATTACTGTTTATTTCCTGATCAACAAAAAAAGCAATATCAATTGAACTATCCTTTAATGAATGCAAGAACTCTGCTTTCGCACCAAACTTGATCAGCAGCTCAACATCGGGATAGCGTGAGCGATACTCTTTTAAAAGTTTAGGAAGCCTGGCCACACACAAGGATTCCACTGCTCCGATAACCAGCGGTCCTTTGGGGGTCCCAGCATCATCGTACATTTTTTTTGCATCACTTGACAGTTTCAGCATCTGTTCAGCAATCGGCATGAGCCTTTTTCCATCGGATGTTACTGCAATTTTGTGACCAAGCCGTTCAAAGAGTCTGACGTTCAATTCCTGTTCCAATAACTGAATCTGCGTTGTTACAGAAGATTGTGCGTATCCAAGCTCTAAAGCTGCTTTTGAAAAACTTTGTAACCTGACGATGGTTAAAAAAGTATGTAATTGTCGTAATTCCGTAACACACACCTCCTATCAATTTTATCGAATGTTTCCATCAAGTATATCAATTTTACAGACTGTTTTCCATATGATACCATACTCAGTATTATTTCGAAATATTTTCGTATAGAGAAACACACACTACAAATCTATTCAACGTAAAAAGGAGACTAACTATTAGAAGTCAATAGATTTTTTTAATTATTTTAACTTAGCAGAAGGGTATACTTAATAAACCTTTCAAAAGTTCATTTTGAAAAGCAATGTATATGATTATTGCTGATTAACCACTACATTAATCAGCGA
>QKJQ01000038.1 GCA_003249225.1 Clostridia bacterium
TGGTCCTATGTCAAGATTTAGTACAAGTTAAAATGAGAAAAAGTTCCTCAAGTTAACTTGCTAAAAGCAGGCTGCCATCCTGGCTCTGCTCATATAGTTTTTCAAAGTCATTTGGTGACATATAATCACAATGACTATGAATGCGTTTTGTATTATAAAATGCTTCTAGATATTCAAATATAAGCCGGTATGCCTGTTTGAAGTCACGGATTCGAAACCGATTCAGCCACTCTCGTTTGATCAGTGCATGGAACGATTCTATACAGGCATTATCCCAAGGATACGCTTTTTTCGAATAACTTCGTTCCATGTTTTCAGTCACTTCTTTGTAGGCTTTTGAAACGTATTGTTTGCCGCGATCACTATGAATAATTAGTGGCTGTTCTGTACTCCGACGTGCTTTTGCTTTATTGATTGTATCTATGACACAGGATACTTCTAAAGTGTCTGAAAGGGTCCATGCGATGATTTTTCTGGAATACAGATCCATGATGCTGGTCAGATAGACAAATCCGCCTACTGTCCAGATATATGTAATGTCACTGCACCAAACTGCATTGGGGCGATCTGGATTGAACTGTTCCTCTAAAATATTTTGAAGTTCATTACTGAAATCAGAGTCTTTTGTAGTGATTGTCCACGGCTTTACCCATTGGGCTTTTATACCCATCTCTTTCATGTATTTACCAACGGTTCGCTCAGCGATAATTTCGCCTTCTTTTCGAAGTTCTATGGCAATTTTGGGCGCACCATAGTTCTGCCTGGAATCATCATAAATATCCTGTATTTTTGCTTTGACTTGTTCCCTGCGAAGTTGCGTATCCGAAGGAGTGTTCCTTAACCAGGCGAGGTATCCGGAGCGTGAAACGCCTAAGAATCTCAGCATTCCGGAGACAGAAACACGGCGTCCTTTTTTCTTGGAAGCTTCTGCCTTCTCAGATACTTCGAGGTAAATGGCTTGCGTCATTTTCCCAGAATGCCGATGGCTTTTTTTAACACATCAAGTGCATCCTGAGCATCTCGTAATTCACGTTTGAGACGAGCGATTTCTTTCTCCTCATCAGATGAGAAATTTCCTGAACCACGGTATTCGATTTCACCAGTTTCACGGAATTCTTTTTGCCATCTGGATAAAGACTGGTGGCTGATTCCAAGATTGTCAGCACAGCCAATCAGACCAAGATCCTTGTGGTCATGATAGTACTGGATACAATCCAGTTTAAATTGTTTGTCATAGTTCTTTGGCATAATGAGACCCTCCATGTTTCAGTACATGTATTGTACCATATTTATTATATTGGATTTTCTCATTTTGACTTGTACTATTTAAATACTAACATCAGTGAAAAGTGCTATCACTCATATATGGAAGGGGTTTTAGGGGGATTTTCCCCCTAACTAGATGCAGTTGAGAGGAGACGTCTCAAATGCGTATCTAGCAGTGGACTGGGGGCTTTATCAAGGACACTAGGGCAAGAATAGAATTCACGAAAAACAGGAAAGGAGGAGCTAGGAAGCAATGGAACAAGAAGTCAAATTATTTACAAAACCAGAAGAATTAGTTCAGTGGATACAGGAAAGAGAGTTGCCTTTTGATATATCAGCCGAAGATGCAGAAATTCTTCTTGGCTATTTGGAAGGTCATGATTATGCCATTGGACAAGATGAAGCTGGTGTTTTGTACCGGAAAGATGTGGGAGAAGAACATGGTGAAGTTGAGGTTTATTCAGTGGATGAGGTAATTGATGTTGTCTGTCAATGGAATTACGAAAAGATTCTTGAAGAAGATAAAGGTCGTAATGATCCAAAGGATTTTATTGACTATGCAGAACATCAGAAATCATATGAGGATTTGAAATTGGACGAAATGCGATTGGACAGATTATTTAATATGACTCGTTTTGGGAGAGAAGTAGAGGCGTTAGCAGTAAAACTAGCAAATGAGTTCATTGAGAACCTGAATCAGAAAAAAGAAATTGATACCGCAGTTCATGTGGTGTCGGAAGGTGTACTGAAACATTCAACAGGTAACAGAGGGAGGTGACTAGATGGCAGATAGTATTCATTGTATTAAGAAGACATTACGCTTAATGCCAGATGAGGCTAAAATTTTGGCAGATAAAGCAAAGGAGGCGGGAATGAATGAAGCTGAATATGTACGTTTGTTAATCCGTCAGAAGCCAAACGACTATCCTGATATACGAAAGCTATTAAAGACTTTGATCAATGAAGTAAATCGCATTGGAATCAATATCAACCAGATTGTCTTCAATCATAATTCTGGGTTTTATTCGGAGGATGATAAGAGCCGACTGGTAGCCTATATGAGAAAGTTGAATTCCGCAGTTAATGAGGTGGTGATGCAGATTGGCAATCAGTAAGATACTTCATATGAAAGACTGCGGTGGACACTTTCATGGAAAGCATCTGAAAAGTTCACTGGAGTATATTCTTAAATCTGAGAAAACACAGTATGGCAGGCTTGTTAGAGCAATCAATTGTCAAGTAGATACAGCATTTGAACAGATGAAGGAAACGAAACGGTTATTTGGCAAGATTGATAAACGTCAAGGATATCATTTGATCCTTTCTTTTAAAGAAGATGAGGTTGCTCCAGATACTGCAATGGAAATTACACAGAAATTTGTTCAGGAGTACCTTGGTAAGGAATATGAAGCGGTATATGCGGTTCATGATAATACGGATCATGTGCATTCCCATATTATTTTTAATAGTGTCAGCTTTGTTTCTGGTAAGAAATATCGTTATGAGAAAGGTGATTGGGCAAGAGATATTCAGCCCATAACAAATCGATTATGCGAAGAGTATGGTCTATCCATAATAGATATTGAAGAAGGAAAGGGAGAACGGGCACATGAGAATTACAAGGACTGGAATGAATACCGTGAAGGTAAGTTTGTTTGGTCAGATATGATTAAACGTGATTTGGATTCTTGTATTATTCAGGCTAATTCATTTGATGACTTTGTGGACTTGTTGAAAGAGAAAGGTTATGAAACAAAGCATGGAAAGCATTTTGCTGTAAAACCGCCGGGGATGACAAGATTTAAGCGATGTAAGTCGCTAGGGGAGAATTATTCCGAAGAGCAGATTAGGGAGCGAATTAGGAATGAACACTTGGTATTCTATCAGTCACAGAAGGAATTGGTAAAACCGCAAATTGTAAAGTGCTATGTAAAGCGATATAAGAGGGCTAGAATGTCAGGTCTGCAAAAACGATATTATGCAAAACTATATCGGATTGGGCAGCTAAAGAAGAAACCCTATAGTCAGGTGTGGAAATATAGGAATGATATACGAAAGATGCACAAACTACAGGCGCAATACCTATTCTTGGCAAGGCATGATATTCACAATGTGGTTGATCTGGCAGCAACGATTGAGAATCTGACAGATAAGAGAAAAGAGTCTTCTTCTGAAAAGAGTAAGGTATATCGGGCACGGCAGAGATGTGTAAACTTATTTGCTATTTTGGATGAGCTAGAAGTATTGAAACCAGCAGAAGAGTCTTTTCAAAAAGGAGATTCTTTTTTTATAGAAGAACATAATCAATGGACTTCGTTATTAGAGGGAATTCTTAACGATGGATATACTCTAGAGGAGGTGGAGAAATTAAGAAGCTTCTATAAGGAACAAATAGCATCTGCAAGTGCGAAGGAGAAGGCGGTATTTCGTGAATTAAATCTTGGTAAGTCAATCTGGAAGGATCTGATTTCAGAGAATACAGAAAAGACAAAACAAGAAGAAATCAGCAATGAGAAAGAAATAGACAAAGACAGAAAAGAGCAGCCAAAACGATAGGCTGTTATTTTTATGTAGACAATGAGCCAAGTGAATGCATGCTTGTATGCAATTACATTTGGCGAATGTCCATAAGCGAGACGAAAGTCGAGCTTAAGAAGGAGGTAATTATGGAACAGGCACTTAGTAAATCTGAAATTGGTAAGCACATTGATATTTTAAAGTCTGGAAAGCGATATAGTGACGAAATCATTGCATTGATAAAGGATGATTTGGAATATGGTCTTTCAAAGGAACAGACAGAGTTGTATTTAAAGTCTGGTTACAACATTGGACAAATGAGAGTATATTCAGAATGCCTACGTGATGGTAAATCAGAAGAATTTTTATCTTTAATAGAACGAACGGAACTAACTGCACCTCAGATGCAGATAGCATTTGAATTCTATAAAAAGGGTGTACCGATTGCGACGATTGAAGAGGTTGTAGCAAGGAAGGAAACACCGATTGCTATGAAGGCTGCTTTT
>QKJQ01000042.1 GCA_003249225.1 Clostridia bacterium
TGCGTCAGACCAGAGATTTGCCATCCGGCTTCCTTCAGATTCGCAGTCGCCCACGACACCCTTGCCATTGGCTATGTCCTTCCCACTACCGGGCAGACTCGGGACTTACACCCGTTGAAACGTGCGCCCGCCGGGCGCACTATATCAAGAGGGAATTTATTCACGAATAGATTCCCTCTTATATCATAAGCTCTTTAATTAATTTAACCTTTTTCACCATAGTTAGCCAGGTGTACTCGAACGACAATGTTTCATCGTCAATCTACAGGAACCAACATCTTCTTTACGATGTTCAGTATCACTGTTGCTCAGGTGTTCGAAGCATCTCAAATAAGCTACAAGCTCATATTTGTTTATTTTCTCCCTTTCCCACGCTTTGAAACAGCACTCTTTATCAATTCCGATTTCTGCATAATGCGTATCAGCCATTGTTTTTCTTCTTCCAACAGCTTGTTATAGCGTAGCTTAGTCTGCTTGCAAAATACCAATAAAAGCTGTTCCGTATAGCTTCCCTCAAAATTAACGACTTCCTCTAAATCTCGCTTCAATTCTTCTGCAACAGTGGATTTTGGTGCTCCGTCACTTCGTCCGACATGTGCTTTTCGTAAATCTTCCAAGATACTATCCATATCCTTATGTACCCTGCTACTAAAATAATCTCCCTCATCTACATGAGCAGACTGTAACAGATAAGCGGTTTTGTCATGTTCGTCCGGCTGGTACTTTTCCATGATTTCAGCCCTTGCTACATCTACCCATGCATTCAGATTCTGTATCTGCATGGATGCGATTCCCTCTACATAAATCTGTATGTCAGCAAGCAGTTTTGCAAAATCCGGATGTGTCGCCAGTTCGCACAGCAGGGCGGTATCAATCTGCTTACTCTTTAACAAATCTATCATATCGTCACTCAGGCACAGGTCGGCAAGGCTTGCGTTCGGGTGGCTTTTTGTTTCTGTCCGTGCAAGCAGATAATCAGTGGTTACACCGTAGAAGTCTGCCAGTCTGTTAATGGCTTGGTGGCTAATGTCTTTATAATCATCGGATTCATAGCTGCCAAGTGCAGATTTTGATAGTCCGGTCTGCTCGGCTAACTGTTCCAGTGTCAGCCTGCGCTCTACACGGAGGTCTTTTAGTCGTTCCTGCATGCTTAATGCCATGATGTATCCCCCTTTTATCGGTTAGTTTTATCCTTTATAGTTTACCACACTTCCGTAAGCATGGAAATTAGTCTTTTCTGCTCAATTATTCCTACCTTTCGGATATACGGCACTGGTGTTTTCAAAAGTGTAGACTTAAGCCAGTTCATCGATGAGCGCACCATGAAAACATCATAAGGAGGCTGGACATGAGTAATCCAATCTACAAAGATTTGCCCGATGTGGAACGAAAGAAAAACGGCTCGCTGTATCAGATGACTCCCGCACAGCACAGGCTTGCAAGGGCGCTTATCCGCCGGGAATGTTGCAGTTATGAGGATGGCAACTGCATGGAGCTTGATGATGGGGAAAGTCATAGCTGTATACAGTGCCACACACCATCGGTCAGCTGTAAATGGTTCCGGTTTGCGGTACTTCCACTACTTAAGGTACTGGAAGCAGAGATATTTCGGGACAGGGAAACCAAGGCTTGCGTGGTCTGTGGTAAAGCATTTGTACCCAAGTCTAATCGGGGAAAGTATTGTCAAAGCTGTGCCGTTAGGGTTCACAGACGACAGAAAGCACAAAGCGAACAGAAAAGGAGGTCAAGAGTGGACAATTAGGGGATGGAAAGAACTGTAATAATAAGGCTTTCTGAAAGCAAAAGTGTGGTGGGTGGTATTAGTTATCATCCACCCACAAAATAAGATTTCTAATTGTCCACGAAAGAAAATATGACAGGTTTTATTTATATCTATGAAAAAGAGCGTGCCCAGAGCTTTACCAAGCTCCCGAATTTCCTGTTTGAAGCGCCAACCTTTATGAAGTGCTCCAATGAAGCGAAGCTGTTGTATGCCTTTATTTTACGGAGAACAGAGCTTTCAAGGAAGAACGGATGGGCGGATGAGTATGGGAGAATCTATCTTTACTATCCCATCGAAGAAGTGACGAAGCTCTTAAACTGTGGCAGACAAAAAGCAGTGGATACCTTAAGGGAGTTGCAGATTAAGGGACTGGTTGAAATCAAGAAGCAGGGATGCGGAAAACCTAACAGGATTTATCCACTTTTTTATGAGTGCAGTACGGAACTGAGAATCGTATAAGTGTCGGTTTTATACTCCGAAGGAATGAAAACGGTACTCCTAAAGTGCGGTAACCATTCTTCAAGAAGTACGGAAACCAGACGGAATATATAAATACTGATATTAAAACTATTTATAAATATCTTATCCAATCATATCCTATCAGAGCTAATCTGATGGGATGGATGGGATAGATAGGAAAGGAATTACATGCCAAAATACGCAATTTTAAGATTCGAAAAACATAAAGGGCATCCGGCAGCTCCACTGGAAGCCCACCACGAAAGACAGAAGGAGAAATATGCCAGCAATCCTGACATTGATACCGATAGGAGCAAATATAACTTCCATATCGTTAAGCCGCAGGAGAGGTATTACCACTTTATCAAGAAACGCATTGAGGAAGCTGGATGCCGTACAAGGAAGGACAGTACCCGATTTGTAGATACGCTGATTACAGCAAGTCCCGAGTTCTTCAATAGTAAATCAACCAAGGAAACAAGGGAGTTCTTTCAAAGAGCAGGGGAATTTCTCATTGACCGTGTGGGCAGGGAAAATATTATTTCAGCGGTGGTACACATGGATGAGAAAACACCACATCTGCATCTGACCTTTGTACCATTAACTGCTGATAACAGGCTCTGTGCCAAGGAAATCATCGGGAACAGAGCCAACCTCACCAAATGGCAGGATGATTTCTACGCTTACATGGTACAGAAATATCCGGATTTGGAGCGTGGGGAAAAGGCAAGCATGACAGGCAGGAAGCATATTCCTACAAGGCTGTTTAAGCAGGCGGTGCATTTGTCCAAGCAGGCAGTACGCATTGAAACGCTTCTCGATGAGATGAATCCTTTCAATTCCGGTAAGAAGAAAGAGGAACTTCTGGTACTGCTAAAAAAATGGTTTCCGCAGATGGAGAATTTCAGCGGACAGCTTAAAAAGTATCAGGTTACCATTGAGGATTTACTGGAAGAAAACAGCAAGCTGGAGGAAAGAGCCAAAGCCGGGGAAAGCGGCAAAATGAAGGATACTTTGGAGCGGAAGAAGCTGGAAAGTGAGCTTCACAGCATGAAGCAGATAATGAGCCGTATTCCAACCGAGGTAATGGAGGCATTAAAACAAGATGCAAGGCATCAGACAAAGGACAGATAAGGATGGAGGGCGTAAATGACGGATTGCAATAAAAAGATGCAGACAGGTCATGTTGTCACAGAGGATGGAACACAGTATTTCGTCTGTGGAAATAATTACATTGAAATTTCAGAGTACTTTGCCAAGGAAGGGAAAACGCTCCGGGATTTGATTGAAGATGTAATACTCTATACCGCTGACAATAGGGCAACTGCCTGAACATAATTGACGAACAGCCCACGCAGGAGCTATAATTGCCATGAAAGCAGGTATTGTAAGCGTGGGTTGTTTCTTTAGAAGGAGGATTTTTTGATGAAACAGCCATACAATACAACAATTTATAATACTGCACTTTATTTGAGATTGAGCAGGGATGATGAAATGCAGGGAGAAAGTGGAAGCATTCAGACACAGAGAATGATGCTTCGTGAATACGCAAGGGAGCATGGACTGAATGTGGTTGACGAGTACATTGATGACGGATGGTCAGGAACTAATTTTGACAGACCGAATTTCCAGCGTATGATTGATGACATTGAGGAGGGTAAAATCAACTGTGTTGTTACCAAGGATTTATCAAGACTTGGCAGAAACTACATTCTCACGGGACAGTATACGGAGATTTATTTTCCCAGCAAGGGAGTCCGCTATATTGCCATCAATGACAATGTGGATACCATCCACGGAGAAAGTGAACTTGCCCCTTTCTTAAATATCCTGAACGAAATGCATGCCCGTCAGACCAGTAAAAAGGTTAAGGCAGCCATGCATACCCGCTTTGCAAATGGTGCTCACTACGGAGCATATGCCCCTATCGGCTATATCAAAGACCCGGACAAGACCGGGCATCTGTTGGTGGATGAGGAAACAAAGTGGATTATCGAAAAGATATTTAATCTTGCCATTCATGGTGCGGGAGCCGCTAAAATCACAAGACTTCTCATTGAGGAGCGTGTACCCACTCCGGCATGGCTCAATTTTCAGAGAAACGGCACGTTTGCTCATATATTTGAGGGCGCAGAGGAATCCAAGATGTATATGTGGACGATTGCACAGGTAAAAAGTATTCTGAAGGACGAGAATTACATCGGTAACAGCGTACATAACCGGCAGAGCAATATTTCTTTCAAGAACAAAAAGAAAGTCCGCAAACCGCAGGAGGAATGGTTTCGGGTGGAAAATACCCACGAAGCCATTATTTCAAAGGATGTGTTTTTACAGGTGCAGGAGCAGATAGCCAGTCGAAGAAGGTCAAGAAAAGATGGTCAGACACAGATTTTTGCCGGACTTATCAAGTGTGCAGACTGCGGATGGTCACTTGCCTACGGAGAAAACAGACAGAATAAAACACCTTATGGCTACTATCATTGCAGTAAGAATGGGCAGGGAACAAAGCAGTGCTCCATGCACTACATTCGCTATGATTTACTTTACGGATATGTTCTTGCCAGACTGCAATACTGGCATGAGCAGGTACAGCAGGATGAGGAACGGCTGTTAAAACAACTTCTGAACACCAGTGATAGGGAACGCAGTGCAATCAAGAAAAAGCACACTGTGGAGCTTAGAAAAGCCGTAAAGCGTAAAGCAGAGGTGGATGGACTGTTTGCCAAAATGTATGAGGACTGGTCTGCCGGAAGAATCACAGAATACAATTTCAACATGCTGTCCGAGAGGTATCAGTCGGAGCAGAGGGAGCTGGATGACAAAATCCGGAAGCTGACAGAGGAAATGGATGCTGATGTTCAGAGCACACAGGATGCTGAAAAATGGATTGCACTGATTAAGCAGTGCTCCAATCCTACGGAACTTACCGCAGAGCTTCTAAACACCGTGATTGAGAAAATCGTGGTGCATGAAGCCGTGAAGGGAACGGATGGCAGTCGCAAACAGAAGGTAGATATTTACTACCGCTTTATTGGAAAAATTGATTAACATTAACAATATCTTTAAGTAAGGGAAAAGGGAGAGAGCTTTCCGGATGTTGAAATTCTTGAAACGTTATCTATCGTGCTTGATTTAGAAATCCAAGATATTGTCAGGGGAGAAATCAATAAAGAAGACAACAATACAGTTGTTGAGGTAGTTCGAATAGTTAAATTACAAGGGCATGAGAGACGCAGGAAAGATATAAAATTTGGAATTGGAATTATATCATTCTTATATGTTTGCATTCTTGGGAATATAGGATTGTTTTCTCATAGACCAGCCGATATTAACGAGATTGTTGTATATGGAATATCCTATTTTATTGTGGCCTTTTTAATTCTCTGTAACGTCATAATAGAAAAAGAAGTCATTGAGTTAGACTTCAACAAGAAAAGTATAAGTAAGATCTTTATACCTGCTATAACGTATCTTTGTGAAATTGTAATTTTCAGTGTTACATTTTCGATGGTTGAAAAGGGTAAAATACCGTTTGCGATGGAACCTTATTCAATAGGCCCTTTTCTTAATACACTGCTCAAAATTGTTTTTCTTTTAAATATTCTATTTGTTATTAACACTTACTATAAAGTGATACGGTATGGAAGAGAAGTAAGTATTGGTATTTTCATTTCTTTCGCAGTATTATTTCTAAGTGGATTGAATGGATACATGCTGGGTAAACTCAGTGGTCTTAGTGGCTTACAGAAATTATTGTGGAATAATGTGGGAGTTATTTCTGCTGAAATGCTGTTATTTATCATAGTGGGGGTTTTTTGGACAAAAAAACATGCAAAAGAAGAAAAGCAGCCTGGTTAAACATAATGAACAAATCGATATGACAGAAGTTCATTCATATTGTGAGGAACAAAATGAACATCCATCAATACAGTGGTATGGCATGACGGATGAAAGTATAGATATCTGATAAATATAAATCAGAACGAAACGGAAGTAACGTCTCAATGTTGGCTAAAAATATAATCATTTCACATAGATTTTATTTTGATCCCGTCCGGAATTCTTTGCTTCATACAGGGCTTTGTCTGCTTCATGAAGTAATTGGATCAGATCAAGATTGCCTTTTTTGATCTCAATTATACCGGCACTAAAGGAATAATTGTATTTAACACCATCAACTTCGACAGGGTTCTTACGAATGGCCTCCATACTTCGGTCAAGAATTGCAACCATTGTTTCGCTGCTGGTACCTTCGCAGACAATTCCGAACTCATCACCTCCGATACGGCCAAAGGAGTCATTATATCGAATCTGCTCTCTTATCTTTATAACAAAATCTTTCAGGAATAAATCGGCTTTGAAATGTCCAAGCTTATCATTAAGTTTTTTAAAGTCATCAATATCTATAATTACAAGAACAGCTGTATTTCCATAACGCTTGACACGTTCAATTTCTGATTTTAATGCCTGAATGAAGCCGCGACGGTTTAAGATTTGCAGAAGATCATCTGTTATGGTGAGTTTTTCTATTTCATCTTTTGTTTTTATTAGTTCCATCTCCGCGATTTTCAAGTCAGTTATATCAATCGTAAATCCGGCTAAAATGGACTTCTTCCCCTCTCTGTGAATGGGAAATTTATTTGTCTTATAATAGCGTCCATTCAATTCTTCAACAACTTCAATTACTTTTCCTTCCCTGAGAATCTTAAGATCATCTCTGACCATACTTTCGGCCAGTTCAGACGGGAAGATCTCCAACATGTTCTTACCAATTGCATCTTCTGCAGGAATCCCAAGCATATCGATGAAGTTCTTGGACAGTTTTATAGCTCTTGCGTTCTCATCTTTAAAAAAGACATAGCTTGTATTATAATCCAGAAATAATTCCAGAAGCTCGCTGTCGTTATAACTGCAGACACTTGAATATCTTGAAATATTTCGAATCATTTCTAAAAATGTATCGGCATTGTCAGAGGGATGTATAACACTAATATAATCCAGAGCGTGCAGAGAATCATCGAATTCGTTGTCTCTTATGAACAAAACAATTGGGATTCGAAAATTCTTTGATTTTTGATTCAGTAATGTGGCGTCGCCATTTTCCAGTTTCATGCTTCCGTCTATTACAACGACACTTATCGTGGACAAAGAAAGAAGTGCTTCCTTTACAGAGCATACATTTAAAACCTCAATACCAGGCAGGCGATTCTTCAGGTCAGTTCCTACATATAAAATACGTATTACGTCTTGCATTGTCACACCTCGCTAAGGAAGATCAATCAGTTCGTATTTGGGGTTATCGTAGTATATTATTATAGTCATTGTACTATTACATTCATGTAATCACAAGTAATAATCTTCCAGAGAAGGAATAAAACGATAAGTTGCTGTGGATATCGTCACGTCCGAATTTCTATCCAGTAGCGATTGATTGGTACTCCGTCTTCGTCAACGGTCTGATTCTCCAAAATTCCGTTGTTTCGAAGGATTACTTTCTGAGAAATTACGTTATCCGTATCACAGGTAACGAGTACTTTTTTAATGCCCATTTTCAACAGCTTATCTAAAGCCAGGGATAGAATTACAGTACCGAGTCCTTGTCCCCTGAACTCAGGGCAGATGCCATAACCTATGTGTCCGCCATCGATACTATTGGTGTGATTAAGATAATGACGCAGAGCCACAGCGCCCAAAATGGTTCCCTGATCATTCTTTAACAGGTATAAGGTTTGCGGAACATCTTCTCCTATCCCGACTCCATTGCTCCAGTCTTCTATGGATTGCATCCATTTCGAAAAATCTCCGGCATAACTATGCAGTAATCCCGGATTCAGTCTGCCTCCAAACGCATGCCAGCTTTCGAGTAAATGTATTATTGCCTGTTCATCGGACAGCATTGGTTTAACCAAATAATGTTTGTTCAAAAGCTTCTCCTTGCAGTTATAAAAATGCCAGGTTAATTCTGGCTGTTAATTGTGCCTTTCCATTCATACCGCGGTCCTTCTTCCCCCAGTTGTCCATTGAGAACGAAGCCGGCTTTTTCGAGAACTCGCTGCGAAGCCAGGTTCCCTGGATCTGTTTCTGCTTCAATGGAGCTTACACCGGGTTGCGCGCTTGCCCAGAGAACCATTGCCAGAACGGCTTCTGTCATAAGACCTTGTCCTTCATATTCCTGCTTTATACCATAGCCGATTTCGACCATACCGTTAGAATTCAGACCCTTGAAAGATAAATCGCCCACAGTTATTGTGGCATTATCTTTTAACTGCATATTCCAAACGGAGTGCCAGATTCGCTGTTTTGGATGTTGTCTGCATCCTGCTAACATTTCGGAATAGGCCTGCTTCATACCTTCGTCCGGTTCGGCAGCAATCACTTCTTCGATTTCGCTGTCTGACAAAGGGTATAGAATTAATCGATCTGTTATTATTTCTCTTTCTCTTGCCAAAGTGTACCCCACTTCTTTCTTTGATGAATGCGTAATTTTTGTTACAGGTTATCTTGATGCAGGATCATGCGGTTTTCGAAGAAATTACAGGTTATAGCAAACGGCCGGATCGGCATTGTTGATTGTCTGTATTTTACCACGAATCGTTACAATAAGAAAGTAAGAAGAGAACAGACCTGCAATACAAGTTAAATGTATCGCAGGTCTGTTCTGTAACCTATAAAAGAAAGGGAGAGAAAAAGCAAAAGCTAGTCAAGCCGGCTCATCTTTTTGACAAGATAAACAAATTCATCTTTGTATTCATCGTTTGATAAATCCAGTGTACTAAGGTTATTCAGTATCATATCATAGGTAGCGGTGCCTTTAAACTGGCTGTCACGCAGCAGCATGCCAAAGGCAGCGACAGAACTGGCAAAGGTAAGGTTATCCGGCATTTCAGAGGTATAGGAACTTATGTCTACCGGGAAGGAGAGAAGATTACTGGTCTCTTCGTTCGGTTCTTTATATCGGATGCTGACGGTGAGCCATTCCGCAGTGGCAGCCAGTGCGCTGCCAGATACAGTGCTGCTTGTTACTGCGCTGCCTGAAACTGTGGTATAGGGCTGATATTTTAGATTGGTTGATGTAATCTCCTGAGCTGAGTTCACATCGACAAGCTCGTAGAGAACTGTCACTCTGTGCCCGGCACCGATTTCACCGGCATCTTTTGTATCATCATTAAAATCTTCGCTGGACAGCAAACGGTTCTCGTAACCAATCAGACGGTATCCTTTTAGATAGACAGGATTGAATTCAATCTGGAACTTCACGTCCTTTGCTACAGTAAAAAGAGTTCCTCCCATCTCTTCCACGAGTACCTTTTTTGCTTCCAGAATAGAGTCAATGTAGGAATAGTTACCATTCCCATTATCGGCAAGAGCTTCCATCTTGTTATCTTTTATGTTACCGGTTCCAAAGCCAAGAACAGATAAATACACACCGCTTTTTCTTTCGTCTTCAATCAGACGGGTCAGGTCTCCTTCGCTGGTGATGCCAACATTTAAGTCACCATCCGTGGCGAGAATTACCCGGTTGTTACCACCTTCAATGAAGTATTCTCTGGCAAGCTCATAAGCGGTTGTGATACCGGCAGCACCAGCAGTAGACCCTCCGGCGGATAGATCTTCAAGCGCATTGATGATCTTCATTGTTTCATCCCCTCTGGCACCGGTCAGTACGACCTGGTCGGTCCCGGCATAGGTGACGATGGATATCCTGTCATTCTCGGTCAGGTTCTCTGCCAACATAGCGAAAGCTTTTTGCATCAGAGGAAGCTTATCCTCTGAATTCATGGAACCTGACACATCGAGGAGAAAGACAAGATTTGAACTGGGTCGTTCATCAAGATCGATATTCTCTGCCTGAATGCCGACCAACAGCAGTTTTGTATTCTCATTCCAGGGACAGTCGGAAAGTTCTGTAGTAACTGAGAAGGGAACATCCCCGGTGGGTTTAGCATACTCATAGGAAAAATAGTTGATCATTTCTTCAATTCTTACAGCATCCGGTGTCACAGCCTCCCCGCTGTTGATCATTCTGCGAATGTTACTGTAAGAAGCAGTATCGACGTCTGCCGAAAAGGTTGACAACGGATAATCCAGAACGGATTTGAAGTTGTTTTCCGTGATGGAATTGTATTCCTCTGTATTTAACGCTCCGTCATAA
The DNA here is from genome assembly GCA_003249225.1 of Clostridia bacterium. Classification (GTDB taxonomy): domain Bacteria; phylum Bacillota; class Clostridia; order Lachnospirales; family Lachnospiraceae; genus SZUA-448. The sequence continues at coordinate 10,395 of QKJQ01000042.1, forward strand.
TAATCTTCGGCGGTCATAGCATCCGATGCCGTATCGTAATAGATTCCGTTTGTACTTCCTGTATCTGTTGATGCAGAATTTGTCGTGGAGCCAGCGGTGGTTTTGTTGTAGGATGCAGTCGATGAAGTATTCGTATTGGCCGATGAATTGTCCGAGCGGCCATTGGCTCCGCATCCTGAAAGACCTGCCAGCATCAGGAGAGATAAACTGATGCACAGCATGCGAGATAGATTTTTTTTCATAAAGATCCTCTTTTCTGCACTGCTTTTATAAGCTTTGTGAGGCAGTGCGCTTGCACAAAGCATAAACAAACCATTCACTTATTATAAATGGACAAGATTTGTTTAAAGAAATGTAGGAGTTGTAATTGTATCATAAGGATCCTATTGATGATGATTGGACGAAACAGCAGGAGAAATGGTTCCATAGCAGAAAAAGAGAACCCTGCAAAGTAAATAGAAAAAAGCTGCCATGCAAAAAAAGCATGGCAGCTTATGTGAGCTGAAAATGATGAAAGCGACTTTATTTGGCCAGGACTTTGATCTCCTGGTATTTCTTCAGATCGGTGTAAAGTTCCCCAAGGTAAGGATTGCGTTTGGTCTTTACAACTTTGTAGATCATATAGAATAAAACGGCAACGTTCGATGCTAAAGCAAGGAAGCTGACAATGAACATCGCTGTTTCATTATAGGAAGATGCTACGGCGAACTTACCGCTGTCAATAAAGGACGGAACGGTCTGCGCGAACATGCACCACAATGCAAGAGTCTGCGCTCTGTGCTGCAGCCATGCTCCTTTTCCAACCGTGAAAGCGCAAATGGTAGGAGCAAGTAAAAGTGCAAAACCACAGTACCAAGAATGTCCGGGCAGACAGTTGTAAGTATAGGCAAAGTTCCATAAGTCGTAAGCGATGATCCAGAACCACAGCATGTCAGGCCAAAGCATATCCTTGCTGCCGTCTTTTTTTGTGACTTTACGAACACAGATACCGAACCAGCCTGTAATGGTTATAATGTTCAGGATTCCTGCGATTCCATTCATGAAGTTCCAGGAACCACCCAGTACATACATGGCTTCATCGGCAAGAGTACCACCGCCGGCATATTGAATTCCGACCTGAAAGTCACGTGCTACAGCTTCCAGAATGTTTACGGCAAGGATTAATGGAGGAAAGCAGAGCGCGATCTTATTATCAGAAAGACGCCATTCTTTGCCTGTTTTTTTGTTTGTTCCGTGAAGGTGTCGGATGCACCAGAAACCAATGCAGCCAGCGGTTGATGAGTAGACTTTTGCCAGGTGGAACCAGTCTGTGTACGTGGTATCACTGAGTACGGTGAACCAGAGTACGGATAAAGTGGCAGGTAAAACAATAAAACAAATAAATCCCATCACCTTAAAGCGTCTTGCAAGTTCATTCATACCAAACAATACGATGAAAACCATGATCCAGACCAGCCAGACACTGAGTAATGAAGCCCCCGCTTCATAATTAAATGTAAACATTTTGTCCTCCATCCCTGCACATTTGTGTGCTAAATTTGATTTGTATTGCTGAACTAGAGTTGTTAAGCTATGTATCCTTGTCATCTGCATCAAAGCAGATAATTTCTTTGATGAAAAACTCTTTTCCGCTTAAAAGTTCTATGTCGGTGCCGGCACACTGCGGACATATGCCATTTGTTTTAAGAAGATTAAATACCTGTTTACAAACCTTGCACTTTCCATTGCCAGGTATGATTTCAATCTCCAGCTTTGTTGCTTCAAGCAAGGTGTGTTCAATGGCCATTGGATATATTTTTTTCAGGTATTCCGGTACCACGGAGGAAAGTTCTCCGATCTGTAATACCAGAGTATCGATTTTCGGTGCATCATTTTCTATGGCAAATGCTTCGACTTGTTGTACGACCTCTATCATAATTCCTAATTCGTGCAGCGGTAATCACCTACGCTTTCCCTTATGGATGCTATTCTTTGCTGAACACATCGATAGCCTTGCGAATGGCTATCTTTCCTTTTCTCTTCAGCATCTGCTTAACAACAACTGGTTTCAGATCTTCAAAAGCAACACCTTCTCCGTCATAGGTTCGAACCAATGTGATGGCCTCAAATTTGCATTTGGTCGTACAGGAACCGCAGCCGACACACTGGAATTCATCAACAACAGTCGCGCCACAGCTTAAGCATCGCTCGGTCTCTTTTTTGACCTGATCTTCTGTGAAGGTAAGGCGTGGATCAAGAAAGATGGTTGCTGTTTTTGCTGGTTCTGCATGCACGGCTTTCTGGCGAGGCTGGCGATCGTAGCTTCCAAGGTCAAGCGCACTCTTATCGAAAGAGTGGTATTCACGGCGGTCTCTTCCGATTACAAGGCTTTGGCCCGGCTGCACATAGCGGTGGATGGAGATTGCGCCTTGCTTACCAGCCGCAATAGCATCAATGGCAAATCTTGGTCCGGTATAAGCGTCACCTCCTGCAAATACGTCTTCTTCTCCGGTCTGGTACGTAAACGGATTCAGCTTTATGGTCCGGTTTGGATTCAGTTCAATCGAGGAATTCTCAGTCAGGCTGCCCCAGTCAATGGACTGACCGATGGATAGGAGCACAGCAGAGGCAGGAATGATGCGAACTTCGTTTTCATCATAGGAGGGATTAAAACGTCCCGTACTGTCAAAGGTCGAAATGCATTTTTTGAACTCAACACCAGTTACTTTACCATTTTCGGTAAGAATACGCTTTGGACCCCAGGAATTGTTGATCTGTATGTCTTCAGCTTCGGCTTCTTCAACTTCTTCTTCAAGAGCAGGCATGTCTTTTCTGGATTCCAGGCAGAAGAGGCTGACCTGAGATGCACCAACACGAACAGCGCTGCGGGCTACGTCGATAGCCACATTTCCGCCGCCGATGACAACCACATTGCCTTTGAGGGCAATCTCTTTGCCAAGATTAATGTTACGTACGAAGTCAACACCTGAGATAACACCTTCTGCATCTTCTCCTTCAATACCAAGTTTTCTTCCGGCCTGGGCACCGATGGCAAGATAGAAGGCAGAATACCCCTGTGCTCTTAATTCCTGTAAAGTTACATCTTTTCCGACCTCGATACCGGTCTTGAATTCAATTCCAAGTTCACGAAGCACTTCGATCTCAGCATTCACGACAGATTTTTCAAGACGGAAAGAAGGGATACCAAGGGTCAGCATGCCACCAAGTGCGTTTTCTTTTTCAAAAACAGTCACCTTGTAGCCTTCAATAGCAAGGTAAAATGCACAGGAAAGTCCTGCTGGTCCGGCACCGATTACTGCAATCCGTTTCGTGTAATCATTTTTTTTCTTTGGTATATAACGATTTTCCTGTAACAAGTCCTGTTCAGCAATGAATTTTTTGATTTCATCGATGGCAAGCGGTTCGTCGATATCACCTCTGGTACAGGCAGATTCGCATTTTCTGGGACATATACGACCGCAGACTGCCGGAAATGGATTCTCGTGCTTGATCAATTCCAGGGCTTCCTTGTATCTTCCCTGTGCAGCAAGCTTAATGTAGCCCTGAATAGCAATGTGAGCCGGGCATTCGGTCTTGCAGGGGCTGGTGCCGGAGTCAGCGACATCCAGACGGTTGGTGCGGTACTCGGTATTCCATCGTTCAGGACCCCAGTCCATATCGCGGGGTGTTTCCACTCTTTTTTTTGCCACGGGTTCCGTACTGCATAATTTCTGACCGAGTTTTAAGGCATTGACCGGACAAGTCTCAACACATTCGCCGCAGGCAACACACTTTTCTTTATCAACATGTGACACGTAATTGGAACGTACCATATCCACATTCTTGAACATGGATGCGGTTCGAAGTGATAAACAGGAGCAGCCGCAGCAGTTGCAGATGGCATGCGTATGACCTGAACCGTCAAGGTTCGGAATCTGGTGCATAAGTCCGTTTTCTTCTGCGCGCTGAATGATCTCAAAAGCTTCTTCTCTTGTGATCTCACGCCCGCGTCCGGTACGGATGTAATATTCTGCAGCGTGACCCATCTGTATGCACATATCTTCTTTCAGATGTCCGCAGCCTTCGCCCATGACTTCTCTGGCGGTCCGGCAGGAACAATCGGATACTGTAAATATGGTATTCTCATTCAGGTATTTGGAGACTTCTTCATAGGATACTTTTCTGGTCTCTCCATCGATTGATTTTTCAATCGGGATAACGCGCATAAGTCCTACCCCAACCGGGAAGGCCCCTGTCGTCTTTGGTCCGCGTACCCGTCCATATGCTTCAAAGGCTCTTGCTATCTGCGGATATTTTGCTACATTTTCTTTGTTGTTGACCATCATCTCCATAATACCGGGAACCCAGGTATCATACCAGAAAGTATCAACACCGTTGATCTCATTTACAAAACATACCCCTGCCATGGCGAGGTCCAGCAGAAGCTTTGTTGTATCTTCAAGGGTTTTTCCGCATGCGGGTGCCAGCTCGGCTGCGGTATATTTTTTGCGAATCTCCATACACATGGCTACCTCGGCCATTCCATCCGTAACGACCGGTTCCAGTATAAGATATTCAGGGTCCGTTGCTTTGATTTCATTCTTGGAGCCGCGTTTCTTTCTGCTTATGTGATTCGCAAGATCCAGTACCTTTTCATTTACAGCCATTTAAAAAATCCTCCTAGGGTTTAGTAACGGTTCCATTCTGATACTTCTTTCCGAATCCAATCTGCGAATTCGGAAATGCCTTCTCCGGTCTTTGCACAGATGGGAATGATTTTAATATTCGGATTTAACTTTTTGGCACGGTCTTTGCATGCTTCAAGATCAAAATCAAAATATGGCAGAACGTCTATCTTATTAATCAGCAGAACATCTGCAATCGAGAACATTAAAGGGTATTTCAGTGGTTTATCGTCTCCCTCCGGGATGCTTAAAATCATGGCATTCTTTGAAGAGCCGGTATCAAATTCTGCGGGACACACCAGATTACCCACATTCTCAAGAATGGCAAGATCGAGCTCATCAATTCCGAGGCCTGAAAGTCCCTGTTTTGTCATGTCGGCATCCAGATGGCACATACCGCCGGTATGGAGCTGGATAACAGAAACCCCGGTTTCAGAAATCTTTCTGGCATCTACATCAGAATCGATATCCGCCTCCATAACTCCGATTTTGAGTTCGTTCTTCAGTTGATTAATGGTCTGTGTTAAAGTGGTGGTCTTTCCGGAACCGGGAGAAGACATCAGGTTTAGGAGAAATGTTTTGCGGTCTTTTAACATTTGCCGTAGCAAGTCTGCCTGCTGGTCATTGTTCTCGTAGATACTCTGCTTTATATCCAGAATTCTCATTTGATTCATAATTCACCTCTTTTCATTTAATTTGTAATTTGGTTTGCTGGTTGAACCAGATTGGTTTGAGAAAATTTTAACACATTTAAGTTATGCCGTCAATAAAATGTGAAAAATCAATAAAATATAGAATAAACGTACTTTTTGGGATTGATTTCTGTACTGTAATTTTATATAATCTGATTGTGGTATGTGGACATACCACAATCAGATAAGGAGTTGGTCAAATGGAATTTAAAAAACTTAGTGCACCATCGTTAAAAGAATTATTCATACAGGAACTGGAAGCTTCCATACTGTCAGGAAAGCTTAAAATTGGTGAAAAACTGCCGCCTGAACGCGAACTTGCAAAATCCATGCAAGTCAGCAGAGCGGTCGTAAATGCAGGGATAACAGAACTCGCAAGGAAAGGATTTCTCGTAATACAGCCAAGAGTCGGAACGTTCGTAGCTGACTATAGAAGGAACGGTACATTGGAAACGCTGCTCTCTATTATTAATTATAATGGCGGACGGCTTCGGGACGAAGAGATTCGTTCCATTCTGGAACTTCGAATCGCTTTGGATACGCTTGCTCTTGAACTGGCAGTCCCGGTTATTTCAGACGAAGACTGCAAAACACTTGACGAATATGTTGAAAGATTACGAACAGCAGAAACTTCTGAAAGTGCAGCAGAGCTTGCATTTTCTTTCCAGCATGAACTTGCCTTTCTTTCAGGGAATACACTGCTTCCATTAATTTTCACATCATTTAAAACAGTAATCATGACACTTTGGGAACGCTTCTTTGATCTGTATGGTGCAGAATCACTTTACAGAAACCATAAGACCTTGCTTGAGTGCATAGAGCAAAGAGATGTGGAGAACTCCGTTGAGTGTGTTGACCAGTCGATCAATGATACCATAAGCGGAACCAGACAGATTTACTATTAGATTTACGATTGAAGTTGAAATTCATCCCAAAATCCACCCATGTTTATTCAGAAATATAGGAAACCTGCTTTGCATAAAAGTGTGTGTATGCGATAATAGAATAGCGGACATAATATATAAATTAACAGGGAGGTGCGGGAGTGGCGAGTAAATGTATAGTTTGCGGGGAAAGTAATGCAGAAGATGCAAGATTTTGCAAAAAGTGCGGGCAAAGAATGCCAACAGAGAATCATGAGTCTACGGATACTGAGAATCACCAAACAACAGAAATGAATGATATTGCTGCACCTGAGGAGAAAGGCAGTATGGATTTTAATCAGGTCATGGTTTTAAAAGCAGGAGTATTGAAACAGGAATCCTCTCTTTTTCGTTATCTGGGCGGCAGAATAAAAAGTTCGGTTGTAGGATTTCGTTACCTTTTTAAAGATCCTAAATTGTTGATCACCGCGGTCTTTATAATCCTGGTCTGGATTGTGCAGCTGATCTTGAAAGCAGCGGGTACAGATAATATTGTGACCAGAATTGTCGGATATGTGACATATGCAAAAGCAGGAACAACATTCACGGTCCGTGGATTTATCAGCGGTATTGCAGGAAGATTTTTATACATTAGTTCGGTGCTTTCCCTGGTAAAAGGATTTGCTTCCTTGGGCAGGCCGTCTGGTCGTAAAGATAATGGTAAGAATATAGCAGGAGCGTTTAAGGTATGCGGACTGCATGGCCTTGTGGCTTTGATGCTTGGATGCGGTCTTGGCATCATCGGGTATACATTTCTCAGCAACTCTTTTGATCCTGAGCTAAGCATAATTGGCGGAGTTTCCATTGCGATGCTGTTAAGGGTCATGGCAAGGGGAAAAGGTTTTTTGTATGGATTTTTTGAAAGTATTATGACGAAATCCGGAAAAGACGGTGGACAGACCTATATAAAGACTTATGCGAATCCACATGTTGTCATGAACACCATTGCAGGTGTTACGATTGGAACTGCAATAGCACTTCCGATAACTTTGACAGAGAGTGGTCTTCTTGGGTATGGCCTCGGGATAATTTTTCTTGTGATCGCCTTTGCAGCAGGTACTGTTGCGTATGGACTGGGAGGTGGAAAACGATGAAAAGCATTCGAAGAATAGAAGGCAGAATCTTTCCTTTGGCGGTTGCCGTATTCTGTGCAGCAAGTATTTTGTTCCTGTTCACTGCGGTGCAGATTTTTCTGTATGAACCTGAAGAAGTGTATGCCGTTGAGGCAAATGGCAGCATTCTTGTGGATGACCCATACGGGTACCTGAACACAGATTCCTTTGAGTCACTGTTATATTACATAAACAGAAGCAAGGATGGGGATTACCAACCGGTTCATGTGTCGAATATAAGTTTTACGATTAATCCGGTAGCCGAAGTACGAAGCGGTCAATGGGAATATGATCCGATCACAGTGTCCATGGGTACGAGCTTTTCGTTGCAGCTCGAAGACGGCTATCGGGCAGTCATTCCTTTTTCGACCGGGCTGATCGTGCACAAAGATGATGAATGGGGCGTGAACAAGGTTGATTATGAAGGAAGTGTTATCATAGAAGTCAGAAGGACCGGAGACGAAGCGTTATGGTCTACTGAGTTTACAAGTTACTTTATCGGGACGATCGATCAGGAATTTCGCCTTGGCCCGGAAAAAGAGGATAATGTAACAGAATACAAGACTTTTACCTATACCGATGAGGATCCTTTTTATAAAGATAAGTTATCGTATCGAATCCCTTTCGAAGGGGATGTACTGGATGACAGTTATAAGACACTGGATCTGACACTGGAACTCGTCGGAGTGAATGAGTGGCTCCATTTTGAGATAACACCAGTCGCACTGACGGTCATGCCAAATGAAGCGGCAGTGACAGATGGTGAGGAAGAGGATACACAAGAAGCTAAAGAAACCGTTGATTCCTCACCGATTCTTGAAGAAATCGATACAAAGGCTTCGGAAACAAAAGGCGAGGAAGGTCTGGAGCTGAACAAAGCAATTGTGCTTGGTGCAGCAATTATTCTGACCGGTATTGCCGGAGCAGCAGCAGCCGCCGGAGCAGCTCATGGTGAGGGTGGTGATTTTGGACAGGATGGCAGTGAAGAGGAAGCGGAAAAACTGCGGTTCAAGATGTATGTTAAAAAGAACTTTGGCAATAAAATCCGGTATAATGCAGCTCCAGTCACGCTGCAAGCCAGAATCACACAGATCGATAAGAATGGTTTTGAATCAGATCGGCCGGATCTGACGGAGAAAATCGATATAACTACAACCTCAAAGCACATGTCGGTGCAAAAAACCCAGATGTCAGGGATCTATAAAGATGCAAAAGTTGCGGTCAATGCTTCGAAAGATGAACCAAAAGAAAAGGAAGGAATTATTACTTTCAGCTACGCAGGAAAAGGCGGTATGTATATTAATCATGTACACTTTCAGCTGGTCGGTGATGCACGGATTCTGTTGGAGATGGATACTGCAAATCTATATGGTGAAGAACCGGATCAACTGAGCTTTCGGTATGAATTGATTGATTTTCTGGAAGAACCGCAGGTCAGTCTTTCCTATTCTTCTAATCTTGTCGATATCAAGCTGGAAAAGAACAAAGAACAGGAAGACATTGTAGCCATAGCTACGACAAAAGAAGCACATGATCTGCCATTTCATCATTTCACCTACAAGATTTCCTGTGAACTTGTGGCAAAAGCAGGACTTGATCAGATCAGACAACCTTTCCTGGTGACTGTGAATTACGAGGGTATCGGTACTGCATTTAAAGATGTAGCGAATACGGAAGCAAAGCCGGAACTGTATATACTGGCAGCTGATGAGGATGACAAGAACTTCGAGGAATCTAAAAAGGTGGCATACATAATGCCGCTTACCGTGATGAAGTGGAACCGTAAAGACAGGATTCTGGAGGTTGATGGAGCTGCCGCTGGAAATCTGGAATTTGAATTTGTAAATGATGCTACGTCGCAGAAGATGAAGGAGAGTCTTGCGAAGGAAGCCTTGGAAAAAGCAGCGATCTATACCTGTCTTAGTGCGAATCGGAATGCTATTGAGGTCGATGATGCACTGAAACCACAGTTTTATATGATGTATGCTACTGGTGGGTGCATGGTGGAAGGTGACAGTCTGGTCGATATGATTTCAAAAATCAGTTGTGATGGCTATAAAAGCCTGCAGATTAAAGGGAAGCTGAAAGCCTGGAATGATTATGAATCCATGATTGAATGGATGATCAATTATCCGAAGGGAACATACATTGACGAACTGATAAAACTGGGCAATCTCGACACATACAAAGCAGCGCTGAAGTTTATAAGTCACAGGGTATGGACACAAGAGTATGCAAAATCTAAATACCTTTTCTTTTCAACACTAACGAAAGAAAATCACTATGAGAACGGGAATTATGATGTCTTCCGGCCAAAGTGCATTGTACTGAGACAGGAATCCATGCCTTATCAGATCGGGCAGTTCGAGCAGATACAGTCTCTTTATCATGAATTATGCCATGTTATTGAAGACATGAATGGAGACTGGACATTTGGACAAAATCCCGAAGATGAAAGAAATGCCTACTCGGTCCAGCATCTGCTTGATGTTGCAAGGATCCTGTCTGATATGGAAAGAGATCCGCAAAAAGATGTTGATGCCTGCATGGTAGAAGCAATACGCTTTTACGATCAGGTCTATCATGACCCACATGTTCTTCACAAGCCGGAAAATCAGAATATGGACTGGTTTGGCGTTAACCGGAGCATCTATCATTATGTGTTCGACAAGTATTGTGAATTTGATAAAAATGCGGTGAATTCAACAGCTTCCCCTGAAAGAAAAGCGGCTATTGCACGAGCGGCGAGACGTAATTATTTTCCGGGAGACATCTTTGGAAGCTATGAGGAAACGGACGGTATTTTTAAAGGAACTGTGTGGTCTTTTGGGGGACAGAATGGTCTGCTTGGAAATGTTACCATCGGTAACCGTGGCATTTATATGAGAATTGTGGAAGGTCCATACTGGGATGGCGGAATAAGTCTGCGAATTTCAATGAAAGTTGAGCTTTCCGGGAAAAAGGGAACGGTTCACGAGAATCACAAGGATATACTGTATGCCAATATTGATGCAGGACGTTTTGATCCATTTGACCATGTATATAAAAAAATCAACAGTTTTACAGTGACCTGGTCGGTTACAGAGCCAACACAAAAATTTTTGCCCGATTGCAGGAACAGCGTATCAGGTGTAATACCAACGAAAAAGAGAGCGGTAGATAATGAGTTCATTCGATGATAGTGTCCAATTGATACGGAGTGCGAGGAAAACAATGGCATTGCAGATTGATGCCAAGGGCGGTCTGATAGTACGTGCTCCGTATCAGGTAAAGGAAAGAGCAATCCTGGAATTTATAGAAAGAAATCAGGATTGGATCGATAAAGCAAAAAAAGTAAGCAAAGACCGTGCCCGTGAAAGGAAAGAATACCAGCCTGTCATAGGAGGAAGATTCTTGTTTCTGGGAAAAGAATATATCATCAGCGAGACGAATGAGAGAAAAATTCAATGTCTCGAAGACCGGATACGAATACCTCAGAATTCAGAAGCAGATAAAGAATTATCACAGTGGCTGAAAAAGCAGGCACGCAGTTTTTTGAAAGCACGGGTGAAAGATCATGCTGCACGGATGGGATTTGGCCCGGAAGAAATAAGGATAACACAGGCTAGGTCAAGATGGGGATCCTGCAGCGGTAGAAATGTGATCAGCTTTTCGTATCGTTTGATGATGTGTCCTGAGGAGGTCATAGACTATGTAATAATCCATGAGCTTTGTCATATCCCGGAAAAGAATCACAAGAACAGCTTCTGGCAACTTGTTGAAGCATTCGATCCGGACTATAAGAAACACCGTGAATGGCTGCACAGTCATGGATTTCTCATGGAAGTGATTTGAAACATAAGGAAATTGCACATAAAATTTACAATGAGGTATGCGTTTGTGAAATTATAAAAATCAAATGTAATAACTTTGTTAGAATCGTTGATAAAAGTTCTTTCGTTTGCTATATTGGGCGTAGAGTAGAAGAGTATAAGAACATTATACTCTTTTTGCTATTATAATAGGGGAGGAACAGTATATGAAGATCGCAAGATCGTACCAGAAGCAGGCAGCAAGATTTCTTGTGTTTCTGCTTACTTTTTGCACGTTGTTTGGAAACGGACAGACCAATCTGACCGTGAAAGCAGCATCGTCAGACAGTACCATCGCAAGTTGGGCAGATCCATTAAAGCCGACCACGGATCCGGTGATTGTAAACGATGAGAACACGGGCGCAACGCTGCAGCATAATCTTGGTCTTGAACATCTGACAACATCAACAAAATATTCCTATAATTACTGGAAAACAAACAATGAGGGATATTACCAGATTCATCTTTCCAGCCTTGGATACGATAATCTGACGCTGGATTTCAGTATGAAGGGCTCGTCCACCGGACCGAACAAGTTCATAATTTCTTATAGTACGGATGGCGTTTCTTATTCGAGCGTGAGCGGCGGGGTCTTTGCTGTTACAAGCAGTTATACGACTAACAGCTATTCGTTGCCGGAGGAGGCAGGTAACGCAGCAGATCTGTACATTCGTGTTACGGTTGCTTCAGATGCAACGGCAATCAATGGAAGTGCGGTTGCGGATACAGGAAGCAACTATATCACTTCAATTTATATAAAAGGCAATGGGGAGGCACCGACAACAACGCCAACCACAGAGCCAACGGCAGAACCAACAACAGAACCAACAGAACCAACCACAGAACCGACAGTAACTCCGGCAGTTGGAGATGTTATAACATCCATAGCTGATGTTAAAACAGCGGGAGCAGGGACATTTTTTGTTCGTGGTATGGTAACGTTCATAAACAACAGAAACATAACAATAGAAGATGAAACGGCAGGCATTAATCTGTATTTTAATTCCGGTGCTCAAACAGGAATAAATCTGGGAGATGTCATTACCGTCGAGGGAACCTATGCCTCTTATCACGGACTTGTACAGCTAAGCGGAATCAGCAGTTATGATTTGTATGATCTTCCGCTGACCGAAGTGTCAATAAGTGATCTTCTAGCAAGTCCCGAAACATATCAGGCAAGAAGAGTACTGATAAAAAATGCAATAATCGGTGAAATCAATACTTCTTCCACCACGACACTTACACAAGGCGAAAGCAGCACGGTAATCTATAAATCCCCATCACTGGATGCATCGATTACAGCTGGTTCAGCGGTTGATCTGATTGCAATAGTCGGATTTTACAACAGTACACAGTTACGGATCGTGTCAGCATCCGATGTGGTGACAGCCGGATCAGCTTTTACTGCAGGTACAGGTGCGAAAGATACCTCTTCTTCGATTGCGGCAGCCAGAGCAGCAGGAGCGGGTTCCAGCTCAACGGTTACCGGAATGGTAACCATGATCGATGGAAAAAGTGTCTATGTTGAAGATGACAGAGCGGGAATTGTGCTGTACTTCAAATCAGCACCTTCCGATCTTGCACTTGGTGACATGATTACAGTAACCGGTGATTATACGGTATACAAAGGTCTGGTTGAGTTACAGAATGTAGAGTCCTATACAAAACAGTCGATGCCGCTGACTAGTACAACGATCGGCGCGATTATTTCGGACGAAGCATCGTTCCAGTCAAAGCGTGTACAGATCACAGGAGCAGTGATTGGCGCGATAACTTCAACGTATACTTCCCTTACACAGGGAACGAATACGCTGAATATATACAAAGTACCAGCCCTGTCAGGGATTACAGAAGGTGACACGGTTGATGTTACAGCGGTTGTCGGATACTATGACAGCAACACACCGGGATCACAGTTCTGTGTTGCACAAGCTTCCGATGTTGTTCTTTCTGCGGTTACACCGACAGCAGAACCTACACCGACAGCAGATCCCGAGCCGACAGCAGATCCGGAACCAACAACGCCGGCTGCTATAGAAGACCCGGTTTCGGATGAATTGTTTACAACAGGAATTTCAATGCTTTCCGATGCCTATACAGCAACAAAGGGTGACACGATTACTGTATTGGGACAGCTTGTTTATCGCTATGGTAACAATGATTCTATGACAACTGCGATTCTTGAAGATGTCATCAGCGGCGAGATCGTTGGTCTTCAGGTATATGATGTGCTGTCCGCCTATGAAATCGGAGATGTGATTAAGATAACCGGTACCGTTGGAGAATACGGAGGAGTACGGCAGATAACCGGTATTTCCAGCTCGGAACTTATTGCAGACGGAAAAGCTCTGATTCCTGCGCAACAAGTCAGCGTAACCGAAGTTAAGAACAGCATTGCAGATTATCTGTCTGAATATATTGTGCTTTCTGATATGACGCTTGGAACGTATGTCCTTAGCGGTAATACAATAATCACAGATGCAGGCAGTAACACACTTTCGTTATACAAGGCGGCATCCTATCCGACTGGTGTAACGGAGGGTATGACAGCAGATGTATATGGAATAGCATCAAAATACAGCAGTACGGTACAGCTTCGTGTAGGAAGCAGCGCATCCTATGTGGTGGGTGGACTGACCACGATCGATACCTCCATGATCCTTCCTGTTGCTGTATGGGCAGGCACCGGAAACTACGGAACTGCAACGGAAATTTATGCGGATGCGTATTCTGATAATGATCAGCAAAATACAGCTGCGGTCTTGACGGCAAGAAAAACTGCCGACGGTGAACTTGTAACACCGCAGATGAAAACGGGAAGCGGCGATAGTACTAGTTACTATCTTGGCGGTACCGGAATGATGCCTGGCGGATATTATCAGCTCGCACTAAGTTCAAAGTTATATGGTGCTCTTACGATGTCCTTCCAGACGAGAGGTTCGAATACCGGACCGAAGAGCTATCAGGTCAGCTACAGCACCGATGGTGTGAACTTCTTTACGGATGTAAATGTGCGTACTGTCATAGATTATACGAATTACGCAACAGATCCTGCTACACCGGTCAGTGTTGATACAACAAGGACGGATGGTGTTTTCAGCTATGCGGTTGCAAGCAAATATCATGACATTACGGTAACTTTCCCGGATGCTGCCAACCTTGCAGACACATTATATATTCGAATATCTGTGTATACAGACCCGGCGCTGGGAGGAAATGACAGCCTGAACGGCGGTGTAATAAAAGGAACCGGAACCAATTATATAACGTCAATTATCCTTTCGGGAAGCCCTGCTGTCTCGGATTCGATTTGCGGCTATGTGGTTACAACCCCACAGTCCGGTGAGGTAATGTTATCACAGGCTTTAACAATGAGTTCTTCAACAACCGGCGCGACCCTATATTATACAATCAACGGCGGAGCGGTACAGACATACGATGCAGCAAATCCTCCTGTTCTTTCTGTACTTCCGGCAACGGTAGTAACGTATGCAGAAAAGAGTGGGCTGACAGGCAGTGTAAAGATAACCTCTGTTTATAAACAGGAACAGGTATCAACGGTAAAGGCAAGCCCGAACGGCGGTGCTGTAAGAATCGGTTCTACCGTGAAACTTACCTGTCAGACAGAAGGAGCGACGATTTATTATTCAACAGATGGTCAGGTGACATGGAATGAATACACGGCATCCATGCTTCTTGATACGCTTCCTCTGTCATTGTCTGTAAAAGCTGTAAAAGACGGGTATTTACCTGGAGAGACCAGCACAATAGAATTTACAGAAAGAGAAAATGCACAGTATAATGTGTACTTTGGTCAGATACATTCCCATACGAATGTATCCGATGGTATCGGAACGGTAGACGGAGCATTGAATTATGCAAAGAACGAAGCAGAACAGATCGATTTCCTTGCGATTACCGATCACTCCAACTTATTTGATAATGATACATCAGCAAACTTAAAGGATGGTTCGGCGAGTACCGAATGGACGACTGCCAAAGCGCTTGCCAGTTCCTACACCGATGAAAGTTTTGTTGCACTGATCGGGTATGAAATGACCTGGTCCGGCGGTTCCCCGGGACATATGAACACGTTTAATACCGGTGGTTTCTTAAGCCGTAATATGACCGGATATACCAATGGTCTTGCAGCAGCACTCCCTAATTACTATACGGCATTGAAGACTGTTCCGGATTCCATCAGTATGTTCAATCATCCGGGAACGACCTTTGGTGATTTTGAGGATTTTGGTTACTATGATGAGGAGATTGATGCACAGATCACATTGATTGAAGTAGGAAATGGGGAGGGTGCCGTTGGAAGCAGTCTGTATTTCGAGTCCTATGACTACTATACAAGAGCGCTTGACAAAGGCTGGCATCTTGCGCCGACGAATAATCAGGATAACCATCAGGGTAAGTGGGGAGATGCTAATACAGCACGTACTGTAATCCTTGCAGATACCCTGACAGAAGACAGTATTTATGAAGCAATGAGAAATCGTCGTGTTTATGCAACAGAAGACAACAATCTTTCCATGTGGTATCAGTTAAATGGAGCTGATATGGGAACGATACTGGATGAAACACCGGAAGCAGTTGATATAGAAGTAAAGCTTGCGGATCCGGATCTTGAGACGGCTACGGTAGAAGTAATCGTATTTGGCGGAGTAAGCATCGAGACGGCGACGATAACAAATGGAAATGGAACGGTTGATTTCGATCTGAACCCAGATTATGCATACTATTATATCAGAGTAACACAGGCAGATGGAGATATTGCAGTATCGGCACCTGTTTGGATCGATGAAGTGGAAGCAGCGGGGGTTTCATCGGTTACTACGACTACGGAACTTCCAATCAAAGGGGAACAAGTCGACATTACAACCACTTTATTTAACAATGAAAACACAGAACTGGCAGTATCCGGCATTGATTTTATGGTGGATGGAAAGATCATTCATACCGCAACCGCAGCTGATCTTGGTTTTGCCTCTGTTGCGACCGGAAAAACGCAGAGCTATACTTTCAATTACACCTATGACGGCGTTGGAGAGATGGAAGTGAAAGCGATCGTTCATGCTACTTTTGAAGGATCGGCACGTGAGTATCAGGGAACTCTTTCCATGACTTATGTGGACGAGAAACTGGTTACAAAAGTTGTAATTGACGGAACACATGGAAATGATTATGTAGCAGGTTACTATGGTGGAAATATGGGTAACTTTACAGCGCTTGCAGCAGCAGAATACGTGCAGGTCAAAGTCATTACCGATGAAATAACAGCGGATATTCTGGCTGACTGTGATTTTCTTATTATCTCGGCACCAGCCAAGAAAACTGGAACCTCGAATGGATACAGCTATGTACCAACACATTTTGAAGATGATTTTATAGCGCTTGTCAAAGATTATGTAGATGCAGGCGGGGATCTTCTTCTGTGTGGTATTGCTGATTACCAGGATACGGCGGATGCACAGACATCAACCGAGATGAACAAGCTGCTCGCAGCCATCGGAGCAACATCAAAGCTAAATAGTGATGAAGCTGTGGATGATGAGAACAATGGCGGCTCGGCATACCGCTTGTATGTAACGACCGTCAATGAAGAGTCAGAACTGATGGAGGGTATGGTAAGCGGTCAGGAATACAGTGCATACAGTGGATGTACCGTACTTCTGGATGCAGAGGCTATGGCAGCAGGAAGTGTACAATGGCTTGTAAAAGGATTTTCAACAACGTATTCCATAGATTCGAAAACGTTTGGCGGCAATTATACAGCCATTGAAAAAGGAAATGCGGTACTGCTTGCAAATGAACAGCTTAGTTCAGGATCAGAACTTTATATCTCAGGTACAGTATTTGTATCAGATTTTGAAGTAAAAGCTGAACTGGATAATGCTACAGACCTGCAATATGCAAACAGAACCATTGCACTGAATCTGATTGACGAGATCAAAAGAGAAATTCCTACCAGTACCATTGCGCAAATGCGTGCAGGTGCAATGGGCGAGATCTTTGCCATTGAAGGTTATGTAACAGCAGGAACAACATTGCCGGAAACAACATTCTTTGACTGCATATATGTTCAGGATGAGACAGGAGGAACAACTGTATTCCCATTTGCTGTATCTGGTATTGCAATTGGTACGAAGATCAGAATCATCGGTTACGTAGATCAGTATCAGGGAGATAAAGAACTTCAGGTCATCAGTTATTCCTTCCCGGATGCTTCACCGTCAGTGACGGCACCCAAGGAGGTTACGACAGCGGCTGCTTCTGATTATTCTGTCAATGGAGGAAGTCTGCTTAAAGTGACTGGAACAGTTACTCAGATCAATGAGAGCAGTTATGGAATCCAAAGTTTCTTATTAAAAGATGAAAGCGGAACTGCAGTACGTATCTTTATGGATGGATACATTGGAGCTTCGACCGGAACAGATCAGACTGCCTCCATAGTCAGCCTTGGCAATACGTTAAGTGCTGTTGGAATATCTTATCAGAATGCAGATGGCTCCTGCCTGCGTGTACGTGACCGGGCTGAAATTCTTCTTGTATCAGAAGCAGAGGAACCATCGGGTGAAGTGACACCGGTACCAACCGTTACGCCTGTTGTTACAGCAGCACCAACAACGGTACCAACAACAGCGCCGGAACCGACAGTAACACCGGAACCTGAAGTAACAGATGCGCCGGAACCGACAGCAGAACCGGAAGCAACGATAGCTCCGACACCGGGAGCCGGAACAGTAACAGATATTACAGACGATACGACACCGGAAGGTTCGGCATTTGATGATGGCAGTGCAACCAATACGCAGGAAGATGGAAATGGTTCCGGTGGAAGTGAAACAATAGAGGATGGCAATATTCCGCAGGGAGATGCACTTCCTCAGACCGGTACGGAAGAAGAGACCCTTTTCTTTGTTATTGGAACAGGCATTATGCTGATTGGATGCACTTTGTATCGTAAAAATCAGAAACAAAGTAAACGGCAGGAGAGCCAAAAGTAAACATATTTTAACAGGATGCAGGTACCTTTATCCTAACAATACGCAGGTGAAAATGTAAGCAAAATGAAAGAAGAAGCTGACCTGTGAAACAATCCATTAGAACTGGCGCAAACACTGCAAAAATGCAGGAAATGCGCTGGTTCTTTTGCGTTGAAACCAAAGAAAAGCGACAAAAAACAAAGATAAAAAAGATACAAGTCCTCGAATTGCAGGGGAAAAGAAAGATAATCTGTCACTTCTTATAAATGAAAGCGCTTACATAAAATAATCGGAAAAAAATTGTGCAAAACAATCATTTTAATGCATTTAATAATGCAATATTAGTAATTAAGCACAAATTCGAAACAAATAAAATGACAAATATTACAAAAAATGAAAAACAGAAATGTAAGAGTTTACACGTTATTTTTGCGATGCTATAATTATTAATGAAACTTTTAAGTAATTGAAAGGAGATTGTTATGCGGGGTAGAAAGCAAAAATATTTAGCGGTACTTTTGTGTTTCCTGTTAACTATTACACTGGGAACACCAGGGCTGACCTATGCAGAAGATGGGAGTATATCAAGTGGTTCCACAGGGGGATCTGCAGTATCAGGTTCAGCGATTTTAGCAACGAGCGGTTCTGTTTTAAGCACTGGGGGTGCGGCAGCAGTAAGCGGCTCTGTCATTACACCGGTTGAAACAACGTTGGAAAATGGAATGTTGTTCTATCAGCAGGAGGGAGCCAATGCCAATGCTTTGGTTGAGACAAACCACATGGTAGTTGAAGAACTTTCAGCTTCGGAGGGGTTTGGCAGCAGCGGAATGGTTGATGTAGCCTTTGTGGTCATTCCGGTAAAGGTGAGTGGTAACTACAAGATTACGGCTGATGTGACAATTGATGAACACTATAATACGGGAACAACAGGCGGCTTGTTCTTAGGTGTGTATGACAGCTACGAGAAAGAAGCTGCCTATGCGGCAATGGCAGTCCGTGGAGATAATTCCATCAAAATGTACCGTCAGAAAGCATCGGGGACAAGTTATGGCGGAAGCGGAGATTCGGTTTATACAGCAGGTGATACTGTGAAGCTTGAATTGTTCAAGACGACGAAATTCTATACGGAGTTAAATGATGCATCTTATAAGAATTCAAGCGATGTACCGGCAACTCTGTTAAGTGATACACAAGATGTCTATATCGGTATTGCATTTAATGGTGTGAAAGCGACCATTGAGAATCTTCTGGTCACAAGCGAAGACGGAACGACGGTTTATTATGATCAGGCATCGGTAACGGTATTGCCGAAAGGTCCGGTCGAAGTAACAGAAAGTCAGCAGCAGATCGGAAATTTACTTTATGTTGTCGGGCAGAGCGGTACAGCTGCGACGGTGGAGGCATCAGGAACGAGTATGACCATTGATGAAACATCAAGTAGCGGCGGTATTTCGGGAACAGGGATGGCAGGAGAAGCTTTTGTATATATCCCGGTTAAGGTGAGCGGTGAATACATTATTTCAGCTGACGTATCAATCCTCTCAAATTATAACACGGGTACGGGTGCCGGTGTATATGTGAGTGCATTTGACGGGTTTGGGCAGACCAGTGCCTTTGTATCCATGGCGGTTCGCGGAGACGGCTCCATCAAGATGTATCGTCAGAAGGCTTCCGGTACAGGGTATGGCGGAAGCGGTGATTCTGTCTATACAGCCGGCTCAACTGTGAATTTAAAGTTATATAAGACAAGCAAATTCTATACTGAGCTGGACGGCAGCGCTTATAAGAATTCAAGTGATGTACCGGGCAGCTTATCCGGGAGTGATGAAGTATACGTCGGAATCATATTCCAGGGTGTGAAAGCAACGGTTACGAATCTGCTTGTAACCAATTCAGACGGATCGGTGGTCTATTACGACCAGAATGATGTATCAGCTGTTCCGGGCGATGATACAACAAGAAAAGATTGGTCAGCAGTTACGTCACCGGTACTTGGAACCATCACACAAAGTGCAGGAGATATTATTGTACCGTTCACAATGGAAATCGGAGACGATGGTGCAGATAAAGTAAGCGTTACTATGAAGGACTCGGCAGGGAATGAAGTCAGTACCCAGCAGACGGCCTCTTCAGGTACATCAAGCTTTACTTTTACGGCAGAAGCCAGTGGCAGTTACTCGTTTACTGCAATGGCATGGCGCACAGAGGAAGAAACCGAGGCAAAGATCAGTGCTGCGGTAAGTTTTGATTATGTTCTTTTGCTTTCTGCACCGGTTGCCCGTGTGATATCGACAAAGTACGAAGACAGCGGAGCAACGATCAGTGCAATGAAAGTGATATGGGAACAGGTGGCAGAAGCCGACAGTTATGACATATTCCTTGGTTCGGATTACTACGGAAGCAAAACAGCAGCGGCAGGCGAAGACTACATGGTTGTTGAGTCACCGTCCTATGTTGTTGGGACATCGTATGATTTTACCGTTGTAGCCGTCAGAGGAGCTGACAGCAGTTCAACAACAATCAGCGGAGTGTATCGCGATATGGAAGAAAGAGACTGGCAGTTTGCCACTTTTGGAGCATCGATAAGTTCAGCCTATGATATCTATAGCGGCAATGTTTTTGACGGTCTGACTTTGTCCAGTACGAATGGAAAAGGTAAATTTACTTCAGATGGTTATGATGGTATTGCTTTCTATTATACAAAGGTAGATGCTACAAGTGAAAACTTCATATTGAATGCAAAAGTGACTGTTGATTCATGGACCTTGTCAAACGGACAGGAAGGATTTGGACTTCTGGTACGTGACAGTATTGGTGCCGACGGAGACAGCGGCAACTATTACTACAGTAATTCAGTTGGAATTATCGCAAGTAAAGTTGAGTATTACTGGGATGATGTGAATAACTGTGTAACAGACGATTCGTCTATGAGCAAGATTACTATGAAAATCGGACTGGGCGCCAGAGTAATCACAGGGATACAGGATACATTTTCTGCACCGGGAAGTGGTTCTTTATACGCAGGAATGGCAACACTTGATACATCAAGAGCTGTTGCAGGAGCAGGAGAACACAATCTTATAGGAAATGAGACCAGTGGAAATGTAAAGGAAGCCGGATCAACAACCGTATTCTACCTGACGCTTCAAAAATCCAACACAGGATATCATTGTATTTACAAAGATGCGGCTGGAAATGTGATAGCAGAAGAGATCATGTATGACCCGGATGAATTGCTTGTAATTGACCCGGATAATGTGTACGTTGGTTTTGCAGCAGCACGTAATTGTTCGATTTCTATATCTGATATTGAATTTACCACATCAGATCCTGCAACGGATCCGGCAGCACAGGAAAGACCGGTTACCTATGTAACTCCTTCTTACGAAGTGACTTCACCGGCAACAACGGGAACGAGTGATTATAATTTCGTATTCCGTGCGAATGCAGATGGTATTCTGACCGTCACATCACCGGATGGAACAGAACTATTCTCGGATGTCCCGGTTACAGCTGGTGCTTATATCAGCCAGACGGACAGTCTGTTACCAGGCACCAGCACTTATTCGGTTACGTTTACACCGAATGCATCTTATGTTCCTGGCGCCTATAGCAAGCTGTCGTCTTATGACAGTAAGACATTTTCTTTTACGGTAACATATAAAAAGTATGGCACAGCGGTGGGGACGATCTATGTGTCACCGGATGGAACGGCATACGGAACTGGCAGCAGCTATGCTCCTGTTGATATTTATACAGCCGTTGCCTATGCAGTGCCTGGACAGATCATTATCTTAAAAGCAGATACTTATGATTTAACGAAATCACTCTATATTGCAAGAGGAACTGACGGTACAGCGGCAAATGAGATTATTATGGTTTCTGATCCATCCAGTACGGATCGTGCAATACTGGATTTTGGTAAAATCGCTTCCGGTATGCAGATCTGGGGTAATTACTGGCACTTTAAGGGATTTGATGTTACAAACAGTGCCAATGGGCAGAAAGGCATTCAATTGTCAGGCAGCAACTGTACTCTTGATGACATCAGAACCTATAATAACGGAAATACAGGACTCCAGATCAGCGGTACTTCCACAGAACCATTTTCCATGTGGCCGTCGAATAACCTGATACTTAATTGTACCTCCTTTAATAATGCGGATGCGGGTTACGAAGATGCGGATGGTTTTGCTGCAAAGCTTACCTGTGGAGACGGTAACCGGTTCGTTGGATGCATTTCGTATAATAATGCAGATGACGGATGGGATCTGTTTGCAAAGGTTGCAACAGGACAGATCGGTAGTGTTACCATTGAAAGCTGTGTTGCCTTCAACAATGGATACCTGCTCGATGGAACCAATGCCGGCAATGGTAACGGATTTAAACTGGGCGGAACAAGTATTTTGGGAAATCATGTATTGAGCAACTGTATTGCCTGGGGGAATAAAGCAAAGGGAATTGACAGCAACAGTTGTCCGGATATTAATGTACTGCATTGCACTTCCTTTAACAATGGTTCGTACAATGTGGCATTGTATACAAATACCGCAGCGAATACAGCATTTACTGTACTTGGTGTATTATCATTCAGAACTGTGGGTACCGACATAAGCGAACAGCTTAAACCAGCAGGAACGCAGAGTGATGCAGACCTGAAAAGTGATTTGAACTTTTACTGGCTGAACGGGTCTTCTGTAAATAAAAGCGGAGCGACTGCAGATGCAAGTTGGTTTAGCAGCCTTGCAACAGAAGGATTTATTCCGGGCAGACTGTCTGACGGAACCATTGATATGAAGGGAATTTTGGAGATTACGAAAAATGCTCCGGCAGGAGTAGGAGGCGTTCTGTTTGAGACTGCTTCGCTCCCGATTGAAATACCAAAAGAACCGGAACCAACGGCTGCACCGGCACCGATTGTGACTGCCTCACCGGAACCTACGGTAACCACAACACCGGAGGCAGAAATAACACCAATTCCGGAGGCAGAGGTTACGACTGCACCAGAACCCACACAGATTCCGGAAGAATTAATGGATACCGGAACTGAGCCAGTCCCTGGAGCACCGGCGGATACGCAGGATAGTCAGGCTGTTGATAATGAAGGAGCTTTGGATAATTCAACCGATGTTGATATTCCGGAAGATGAAACAGCAGAAAGCGGCGTGGACGCGCTTCCGCAGACCGGGGTGCTCCCATCTGAAGCATTTTATCTGACTGGAACACTGCTGGCAGGAGCAGGATATCTGATCCGAAAGAAAAAGAAACCTATGGATGAATAACCGAAATTGAAGCAGATAATAAGATTCGCAGGAACTACGCTATTGTTTCTGCGAATCTTTTTATCCTTACAGGTTTACGCAAATGGTATATTCCTGTATAATAAGTGTAAATTCAGGATGCAGGAGGTAATGTATGTTTTGCAGTCAATGTGGTACACAGGTAGGACCAGCCGTGAATTTTTGTACACGGTGTGGAGCAAGAATCAATAACGAACCGGCAGCAAAAGGACAGCAGGTATATCAGCAGCCACAGCAAACTTATCAGCAGGCCCCACCGGCACAGCAGCCAGTCTATCAGCAGGCCCCACCGGCACAGCAGCCAGTCTATCAGCAGACCCCACCAGTACAGCAACAAGTCTATCAGCAGGCTGGCACTGTCAGTACTTTATGGGCAATTTCTGCATTTGAGAAGATATCTATGTTCAAGTCCGATCAATGCTATCTTATCTTTATGACAGATCGTATGGTTATCGATTATATGACAAAAGAAAGAGTAAAGTGGGAAAATGAAAAGCTGACAAATGAAGTGCGGCAGAGCGATATGGGATTTTTCAAAAAAAGTGCGGCGATGATGAGCTATTGGTCAAATTATGCAAAGAAGTATTCAGGAATGACGCCGGAGCAGATCCTTGCCCTGAGCCCGCAGAATAAAGTTGTATGGAATGCTTCTGTTTCACAGTTCATTTTTCACTGTTACTCACAGCAGATTGATGATGATTCAACGACTTCGTCGAGTGGCGGGACTTTTACAATTGTGCTTACCAATGGAGAAAAGCTGAAATTCTCACACAAAGAAGTACATCATAAGACCAGCAAAGAGTTTCTGACGAATTATTTCGGCAATCGGTTAAAATACAGAAAATAATAAGTGAACCAATATATAAACAATACATAAACCAATACATAAAAACCAATACGTAAAAACAATACGTTAACCAATGTGCAGACCAATAGAAAGCTTAACAGGTGCACTACGTAATAAGGGTAAAAGTGATAACAAGGAACAGGAGTAATCAATGGACGGACTAAAGTTGGCATTTCAGGTAGTATTTCCCATGCTTGTCTTAATGGGAGTTGGATTTATCGTAAAACGGTGGTTAAAACTGTCGGAAGAAAGCTTAAAGCAGATGAATAAGCTGGTGTTTAATTTATTCTTACCTGCTGTTGTATTTAAAAATATGTACCAGTCGGATTTTTCGACCGATTTTAACGGAAAACTGCTTTTCTACGGTGCGATCACAGTTCTGTCAATCTTTGTTGTGCTCTATATCATTGTACCGCGTTTTGTGAAAGAAAAACGTGATGCTTCTGTATTGATACAGGCGATGTTTCGGTCAAACAACGTTTTGTTCGGTATTACGATCATATATGCAGTCTTCGGACAGGCAGCAATGGGAATTACTTCTCTTATGGCAGGTATGTCCGTGTTCATCTATAGTGTTCTGGCGGTCTTCCTGTTCGAAAGCATGCGTGGACAGAAACTAAAGCCAGCTGTTGTGGCAAAAGGAATTGTTAAGAATCCGCTGATTATTGCCTCGGTAAGTGGGACGCTGCTTATGCTGACACCCATCAGGCTTCCTGATATGGCACTGGGAATTCTTGATGATGTCGGTCAGATGGCAACACCGCTGGCATTACTGGTCCTTGGAGCGACATTTCAGTTGAACGGGTTCGTCCGCTATAAAAGTAAAGTTATTGTTGCGGCTATGACAAAGCTTGTGATTATCCCGGGGATTTTTATAACAGCAGCCATTTTGCTGGGATTTCGGGATACTGCTTTGCTGACGATCATGACCTTGTTCGGAGCACCGACAGCCGTGTCCTCCTATCCAACAGCCGAAGCACTTGGTGGAAATGGCGAGCTGGCCGGACTCATGGTGGTGTTCACCTCGATCTGTTCCATGGTATCCATATTCTTGTGGATTCTGATGTTTGAATCGTTCGGTTTTATATAAAAAAGCAGACAGAAGGTAAGCAAAAGCATAACAATACACCCTGCGTATTGTTATGCTTTTTTCTTGTGCAGAGATTGGTGAATACCTGAGCAATAAGCGCTGAAAATGAGCACTTTATTTTAGTAATTAGTTGCAATATAAAATGATGTATTTGAAACCGAAAATGTATAAAAATGACTCTTTTCCATGAAGAAAATAAACGTAAAAGAATCTTGTTGACAGTGTAATACAAAAGAGTTATAACATTTGCGAATCGAAGCATTTTGGTTCAAAATTATGAATGAAAGAGGTGGTTTATTTTATGACAGAGCGTGACACCGAGGTTCCCCCTATGCAGAGCAATATCCGAATCGGAATAGTGTATAATCTGAAAAAGGGAATCCATACAGAAGCACCGGACAGCGAAGCAGAATATGATTCAATCGAGACTGTCTACGGAATACAAAATGCACTGAAAAAGAGCGGTTATGAGGTTGTTTTACTGGAAGCCGGAAAAGACCTGCCGGAGAAACTGTTATTCGCCAAGGTGGATTTTGTATTCAACATTGCGGAAGGAATGAATGGAAGAGGCCGTGAAGCACAGATTCCGGCGCTGCTTACCATGCTGGATATTCCGTTTTCAGGATCCGATGAAACGACCTTATGTCTTGCACTGGATAAGGCACTGACAAAAAGGCTGTTATCAACGTATCGTATACGTACACCGAAATTTACCGTACTAAAGAAGGGGGAAAAACCACAGATTTCAAGGTTACAGTACCCTGTTATCATAAAGCCGAATGCAGAAGGGTCCAGCAAAGGAATATCGGATGTCAGTATTGTGGAGAACAGGAAAGAACTGCTGACTCTTGCCAATAAATGCATGCTGTTATACCAGCAGGATTTTCTGGCAGAAGAATATATAGAAGGAAGAGAATTTACCGTTGGTATCCTTGGCAACGGAAACGATGTAAAAGTATTTACTCCAATGGAAATCGTTTATAAAAAAGCAACGCAGGGCGAGTATCACGTATATAGCTACAATGTAAAACAGGAATACAAGTCATACGTTGAGTATCACTGCCCATCGAACATTGAAAAATCGATCGAAGATGAAATGATCAGAACGGCCAAGACAATTTATCATGTTATGGGCTGCCGTGACTTTGCACGGATTGATTTTCGTGTATCAAAAGACGGAAAGGTTTATTTTATAGAGATCAATCCGCTTCCGGGCCTTGCTCCCGGGTACAGCGATTATCCCATGCTTGCTGCTTTCTGCGGTGTTGAGTACGACACCCTTGTTACTGAAGTCTTTCATGCCGCAGCAAAACGCTGTGGATTGATACAGCAAGAAGGTGAACTTATTGCGAGATAAGGGGGAACTATCCGCATCAAATCCTTCATGGGGAGACTGGAAGTGGCAGTATGCCAACCGAATAACCAATGTTGAACAGTTATCAAAACTCATAGAGCTGTCAGAGAAGGAAAAAGAAGATATCAATCTTTGTCTGAGGTCTTTTCGTATGGCCATTACCCCATACTATGCAAGCCTTATGAAAAAAGATGATTCCAACGATCCGATTCACAGACAGGCGATACCATCAATCGAAGAGACGTATCAGTGTGACAATGATATGGCTGACCCGCTGAATGAAGAACATGACAGTCCGGTACCGCATATAGTACACCGTTACCCGGACCGGGTTTTATTCCTGGTAACGCTTCAATGCTCCATGTATTGCAGACATTGCACAAGACGCCGTGTTGTTGGAGAGGGAGACAGGGTAATTACAGAGAAAGAGCTGCAAAAAGCCCTGGGCTATATCAAAAAGCACAAAGAAATCAGAGATGTTCTGATATCCGGCGGTGACCCACTGACGATGCCGGATGAAAAACTGGAACATATCATTGCAGAAATCAGAGCCATCGAACATGTTGACATCATCCGGATCGGGACAAGAGTTCCGGTCGTTATGCCTATGAGGATAACCGGTGAACTGACATCCATGCTGAAAAAATATCAGCCGATCTGGATCAATACACATTTTAATCATCCGAATGAGATCACAAAAGAGGCGGAAGCTGCTTGCACGGCCATTGTTGATGCAGGAATTCCGCTTGGCAACCAGAGTGTACTGTTACGTGGAATTAATGATTCGGCGGATGTTATGAAAGAGCTGCTGTTAAAGCTTGTTCATATGAGGGTACGGCCCTATTATCTGTACCAGTGTGATCTCAGCGTCGGCATTGGACATTTTCGTACCAATGTTGAGGAGGGGGTCGAGATCCTGCATGAACTGACCGGCAATATTTCCGGTTATGCAGTTCCTAAATTTGTAATCGATGCTCCGGCCGGGGGCGGTAAAATACCGGTCAATTATAATTATGTGATTCATAAAGATGATAAAGAAGTGGTTATGGAGAATTATAAGGGTGAAACATACCGCTATCCACAGCCATAAGATAACGTCAAATGATTTATCTGAATTCTTTTTCATAAAGGGGAGCATTTTTAGAATAACACACAGATAGCGTAACTGTATTTGTGTGTTATTTTTGTTTTTTTGTCTGGAGTGTTCCTGAATTTTCCGGTAAAGCAAAAAGAGCGTCCTTTGGATGCAAACGCACGATACGGGTACTTGTATTTCTGGAAAAATGACTGATTTTTCATATAGAAATGTCGGTTTTATAAGGTTGACACAGAGGAGTCTGCAAAGGTAAGATATAGTAAGCTGGGAAAGGTGCAATTGGTTGCCGGAGGAAATGTAGTGATAGGAGGATGTTATGAACGAAGAAATCAGAAAACATTTAACACAGGATATAATCCCTTTCTGGGAGGGACTAAAAGATGAGGAGTACGGTGGATTTTACGGAAGACTGACAATGGAACTGGAACTTGAAAAGGAAGCGGTGAAAGGTGTAATACTCAACAGCAGAATTCTCTGGTTCTTTTCGAATGCATATCTGTTAGTAAAAGATAAAGAGCTTCTTACGTATGCCGGCCATGCATATCACTATCTGATGGACCATTGCCTTGACAGGGAAGAGGGAGGCGTGTTCTGGTCAACAAGATATGACGGAAGTGCTGAGGACACCACAAAGCATACGTATAATCTTGCTTTTTCAATTTATGCTTTGTCTTCCTACTATGATGCATCAAAAGAGGAAGAGGCATTAAAGACTGCATTTGAAATCTATCGTATCATTGAAACAAGGTGTACGGATTCTGTCGGGTATCTGGAGTCGTTTCACAGGGATTTTACACCGGAAAGCAACGATAAACTTTCAGAGAATGGAATTATTGCAGAAAAGACCATGAATACACTCTTGCATGTGTTTGAAGCATACACGGAATTATACCGGGTATCGAAAGAAGAAAAGGTTGCAGATCGTATGAGGTTCCTTCTGGATGTATTTCTGGAAAAAGTATACAATCAGGAGCTTAAACGGCAGGAAGTTTTTTTTGATGTAAACATGAACTCGATTCTGGACCTTCATTCCTATGGACATGACATAGAAACAGCATGGCTCATGGAAAGAGGATGTGAAGTTTTGGGTGACGAAAAATATAGGAAAGCAATCCGACCGGTCATGGCTGCTCTTGCTGATACAATCTATAAAACGGCTTATCACAAGTCTTCTGTGTGGAACGAATGCTGTAAGGGAGAGATCGATAAAACCAGAGTATGGTGGGTTCAGGCAGAAGCGGTGCTCGGTTTTTTAAATGCATATGAGAAAGACCCAGGACATACAGAATACCTGCAGGCAGCAAAAGATATCTGGGGCTACATTAAGGAGTATATCATTGATAAAAGGCCTGGATCTGAATGGCTGTCGGAAGTCGATGACAATGGTATGCCTACATCGAAAAACAAAGAGATAGTTGAACCGTGGAAATGTCCATATCATAATGGACGTATGTGCATAGAGGTTCTGAGAAGAGAAATTGAACTGTGTTAGGCTGATGGAGACTTGTAAAATCTGCGCTGACTTTCATAAAACGTATGGACAGTGTTGCTGTTATACAGTATAATTTTATTACGTGAAGAATATAAGTTTATATTCTCTTAGTGGTTTATAAGCATGATAAATGAGATTCGGAGATGAAGATTTTGCATTCCGTGAACATGGTAGTTTCTCGAATGTGGGTTACGCTTGATAAACGCTAAGGAAAGCACAGGAATGAGGGTAGTATGACAGATGAAGACAATCGGTCCTGGGTCATTAAGAATACAGATAGAATAAAAGAAGAGAATCAATTGTTTACGGAGATTCAAAAGAATATGAATCCCTTTCGTACTTCACTGCGAATTGGGATAATTTATTTGATTTTTGGAGGAGCGTGGATTCTTCTATCAGACCGCATTCTTCTTATGCTGGTCAAGAACAATGAGGTATACGCACAGATTCAGTTATTCAAAGGCTGGTTCTATGTAATAGTTACTGCGGTCATTTTTATATTTATGTTCAAAAAGGCACTGGATGATTACAAGGTCGCGGTGGAGCGGATACTGGGCAGTCACAGAGAATTGAATGAAGCCTATGAGTTAATGATGTCAATGAATGAAGAACTGGATGAAAGCAATGAAAGATTCAAATTTCTTGCATTTTATGACAGTCTGACAAAACTGCCGAACCGGCATATGTTTCGAACTTATGTGCAGGCAGCAATTGAAAAAGAGAAAGAATTTGCCATACTAAGTCTGGACCTTGATAATATGAAACATATTAACGACATGTATGGACAGAAAGCAGGCGATGAGTATCTTGAGTTCATTGGAGAACGACTGTCGGAGCTGATTGTCGGAGAGGATGTTGTTGCCAGACTGAATGGCAATCAATTTGCGGTGCTGATGATTTCGCCGGGAGATTCGGTATTTCTGAAGAACAGATTAAAAGGATTGCAGAAGATACTGCAGTCAGAATGGGAAATCAATGAGCAAAAGATATACAGCAGCGCAAGCATAGGAATAGCAAGGTATCCGGAACATGGCAAAGAATATCAGGAATTGATACAGAATGCTGAGATCGCCATGTATAATCGCAAAGAAAATGGAAAGAATGGATATGAGATATTCAATCATTCGATGCAGGAGAAGGTTCTGAATTTTATTTTCATGAGAAACAGCCTTCATGAAGCTATTGAAAACGAAGATTTTGAATTGTATTATCAGCCGCTTATTGAAGTGAAAACAGAAAAAATCACAGGGGTAGAGGCTTTGATCCGGTGGCGGCATAAAGAGCGAGGCTTTATACCACCTATGGAGTTTATTCCGATTGCAGAGAAAACAGGACATATACTTCCTATAACAATGATCGTTCTACGAACAGCGGTGAATCAATTAATGCAATGGAGAGAAAAAGGATATTGTAATTTGAAAGTTGCTGTAAATGTTTCAGGTCATATAATAGAAGATGTTGATATGGTCAGGCAGATATGTCAGATGGCGCTGGAGGCAGGGATACCTAGGGATAACATAGAAATTGAAGTAACAGAGACTGCAATCATGCGAAATCTTGAAAAAGCAGCCCAGAGTCTGGAAGAAATTCATGCACAGGGAATAACGATTGCCATGGATGATTTTGGGACGGGATATTCATCTCTTACGAATCTTCATAAGCTGCCCTTTGATGTTCTGAAGATTGATAAGGACTTTATCAATACCATCGAAAAGGATGAAGAAGGATATATTTATAAAGCCATTATCCATCTTGCGCATAACATGGGACTTAGTGTTGTAGCGGAAGGGGTTGAGACAGAAGACCAATATGAATTTTTGAAAGAAAGCAATTGTGATTCTGTTCAGGGTTATTACTTTTCAAGACCACTTCCGGTCAGTGAGATTGAATCACTGCTGGAACGGGAATACAAGGAAAAAGAGAATGCCTGCTAGTGTAAACTGGCAGGTTTTTTTATTATAAAGAGATAATTCTTTGAACTTACTTATAAAAGGCATTCCATACAGAGAACGCACTCAGGTGACTGGAAGGTATTGGATGGACATAAAGTATTCTTTTGGCGGTGACAGATCTGTTATTTTCATAAGTTATGATTGACAGAATGAAAAATAAGGTGTATAAAAGAAATATAAATCATATTATTCATACTTATTTAGTATGAAATGAACAAACGAACAAAAACAAATACATGCAAAACCGGTCACATACCGGTAAAAAGAAAGGATAATGAATATGGGAAAGATATATAAAAGTATCACTGAGCTGATTGGAAATACACCGCTGCTGGAAGCGAAGAATTTTGAAACATTATACGACCTGAAAGCAAAGGTTCTTGTAAAGCTTGAGTACTTCAATCCAGCCGGCAGTGTTAAAGACAGAATTGCACTTGCTATGATTGAAGATGCCGAAAAAAAGGGATTGCTAAAGGAAGGATCTGTGATCATTGAACCGACCAGTGGAAATACCGGAATTGGTCTTGCTTCCATTGCAGCGGCAAGAGGATATCGGATTATTCTCACGATGCCGGAGACCATGAGCGTGGAACGAAGAAATCTTTTAAAAGCTTATGGAGCTGAGCTTGTGCTGACCGATGGTACCAAAGGCATGACCGGAGCTATTCAGAAAGCGGAAGAACTGGCAGCTGAGATTCCAAAGGCTTTCATTCCTGGACAGTTCGATAATCCAGCGAATCCGGCCATGCATAGAAGAACGACAGGACCTGAGATATGGAACGATACAGACGGTGATGTGGATCTGTTCGTCGCGGGAATCGGAACAGGCGGTACCATATCGGGAACGGGTGCTTTTTTAAAAGAGCAAAAGAGCAGCATTAAAGTCGTTGGTGTTGAACCAGCAGGATCACCGGTGTTAACAAAAGGAGTTTCCGGTCCGCATAAGATACAGGGAATCGGAGCAGGGT
The DNA here is from genome assembly GCA_003249225.1 of Clostridia bacterium. Classification (GTDB taxonomy): domain Bacteria; phylum Bacillota; class Clostridia; order Lachnospirales; family Lachnospiraceae; genus SZUA-448. The sequence goes on from QKJQ01000042.1 coordinate 42,728, forward strand.
TTATTCCGAAAACTTTAAATCAATCCATTTACGATGAGATTATAACCATTGAGAATGAGGATGCTTTTGCAACAGGAAAAGCGTTTGCAAGAGCAGAAGGTATTCTGATTGGTATCTCATCCGGAGCGGCTCTTCACGCAGCGATGCTTTTGGCGAAGAAACCTGAAAATGAAGGTAAAACAATCGTCGTTCTGCTTCCGGACACAGGTGAGAGATACCTTTCGACTCCGTTATATGCTGAATGATACATGTTTTTGCTTGACAGAGAATTATATCTGTGTTATACATTACTTATAAATCATATAGAAAAACTAGGAATAGTAGAAATGGAGTGCGCTTATGAGTAACGAGAAGAAAATGATTTATTTGGATAATGCAGCGACTACGGCAGTAAAACCGGAGGTCCTAACACATATGATGCCATATTTACAGGAGTATTATGGTAATCCATCGAGCATATATTCATTCGCCGGAGTCAGTACAAAGGCTGTAGATGAAGCAAGAGATACAGTAGCTGAGTTCCTTGGAGCAAAAGGCAAAGAAATCTACTTTACCAGCGGTGGCAGTGAGTCGGACAACTGGGCGATTAAGTCTGCGGCGGCAGCGAATAAAAACAAAGGGAACCATATTATAACATCAGCAATCGAACATCATGCCGTACTTCATACCTGCAGTTACCTTGAAAAGAATGGATTTGAAGTCAGTTACATCGGTGTGGATGAAAACGGTGTAATTAAGATGAATGAACTAAAAGAAGCGATTCGGCCTACTACAACACTGATTTCTGTAATGTTTGCCAACAATGAAATCGGAACAATTCAGCCGATCAAGGAAATTGGTGCACTGGCAAAAGAAAATGGCATACTTTTTCATACGGACGCCGTACAGGCATACGGACATGTGCCGATCAATGTAAATGAACTTAATATTGATATGCTAAGTGCAAGCGGACATAAGATTCATGGACCGAAAGGGGTCGGTATACTTTACATCAAAGACAGTGTAAGAATTGGTCCTTTTATACATGGCGGTTCACAGGAGCGTAACCGCAGAGCCGGGACGCATAATGTTCCGGGTATTGTAGGATTTGCAAAAGCAACCGAAATTGCAGCCAAAACGATGGCGGAGAATGCGGTCAAGCTGATGGCATTACGAGATTACACGATTGACCGGATGCTACAGGAAGTACCTTACGCACGTTTGAACGGTCACAGGACGAAAAGGCTTCCGAACAATACGAACTTCTGCTTTCGCTTTATTGAAGGGGAGTCACTTTTGATTATGCTGGATAATAAAGGTATCTGTGCTTCTTCAGGATCTGCCTGTACCTCTGGCTCACTTGATCCTTCCCACGTATTACTGGCGATTGGATTGCCGCATGAGATTGCCCATGGTTCTCTTCGCCTGACACTTTCAGAGGAGACAACAAAAGAAGACCTTGATTATGTTATTGATGCTGTAAAAGTTATTGTTGAACGGCTGCGCAGTATGTCCCCACTTTACGAAGATTTTGTAAAGGGACAAAAAGCGGAGTGAAAAGGAGAAAGCTTATGTATAGTGAAAAAGTAATGGATCATTTTGAACATCCAAGAAATGTTGGAGAGATAGAAGGCGCCAGTGGTGTTGGAACGGTTGGTAATGCAAAATGCGGTGATATCATGCGTATTTATCTTGATATTGATGAAAATCAGGTGATTCAGGATTGCAAATTCAAAACCTTCGGCTGTGGCGCAGCGGTAGCGACGAGCAGCATGGCGACCGAACTTGTAAAGGGAAAGAGCATTCAGGAAGCTCTGGAAGTTACCAATGTAGCGGTTATGGAAGCATTGGACGGTCTTCCTCCAGTAAAAATACACTGTTCTCTGCTGGCAGAAGAAGCGATTCATGCAGCTCTGTGGAATTATGCCGAGAAAAATCATATAGAGATCAAAGGACTGAAAAAGCCGAAAACAGACATTCATGAGGATGACCATAAATCAGATGATGATCGAGATGTGGTCGCATACGATTAAGACAAGAAGGAGCGGCAGGTATGAAGATTTCAACAAAAGGCAGATATGCCTTACGATTAATGATAGATCTGGCAATGCATAGTACAGAAGGTGAACTGGTCAGAATAAAAGACATTTCGGAGAGGCAGGCAATCTCAGATAAATATCTGGAACAGATTATCTCCGGGCTGAACAAAGCAGGGTATGTAAAAAGCATTCGTGGTGCCCAGGGAGGTTACCGATTAACGAAAGAACCTGCGCAGTATACCGTTGGAAGTATTTTGCGGGTCATCGAAGGAAGTCTGGCTCCTGTTGCATGTCTGGAAGATGAAGTAAATGAATGCGAAAGACAATGTAATTGTGCTACGCTGATCCTATGGAAAAAGCTTGATGAAGCGATTCGTGGCATTGTAGATACGGTTACTTTAGAAAATTTAATTGAATGGGAGAAAGGGAATGCTGATAATTATGTCATCTGACAGACAGCATTTGCCTTGGAAAGGATTTTAATGGGAAAGAAAACAAGAGAAAACAGAGAATTCAAGTTTGAAACACTGCAGCTTCATGTAGGACAGGAGACAGCAGATTCTGCAACAGATGCCAGAGCGGTTCCGATCTATCAGACCTCCTCTTATGTGTTTCGAGACAGTGATCATGCAGCAGCCAGATTCAACCTGACCGATGCAGGCAATATCTATGGCAGGCTTACCAATCCAACCGAGGATGTGTTCGAAAAACGAATGGCAGCGTTGGAAGGGGGCGTGGCAGCGCTTGCAACGGCGTCCGGAGCCGCAGCAATCTTTTACACCATCATTAACCTTGCAAGACAGGGTGATGAGATTGTCGCAGCAAGAAATATTTACGGTGGTTCCTACAATCTTCTGGCAAATACACTGCCGGCTTATGGTATACGAACGACCTTTGTGGATCCTGCAGATTTCTCTGCAATTGAAACAGCAATCAGCGAAAAAACAAAAGCTGTTTATATAGAGACTCTTGGAAATCCTAACTCTGATATTGCGGATATTGAAGCAATAGCTCAACTGGCACATAAACATAAGATTCCACTTGTTATAGACAATACCTTTGCAACGCCTTATCTGGTAAGACCAATTGAATATGGCGCGGATATTGTTGTACACTCTGCTACGAAGTTCATTGGCGGGCATGGTGTAGCCATTGGAGGTGTAATTGTGGACAGCGGCAGATTCGACTGGGAAGCATCTGGAAAGTTCCCACAACTGACCGAACCAGAGCCAGCTTATCATGGAATCAGTTTTTCAAAAGCCGTCGGTCCTGCAGCATTTGTTACAAGAATCCGTGCGATTCTTCTTCGTGACACAGGTGCTACCGTAGCTCCTCTTCATGCATTTTTATTTCTTCAGGGTCTTGAGACACTTTCTCTGCGTGTGGAGCGGCATGTATTCAATGCATGTAAAGTTGCACAATTCCTGAAGAACCATCCGCAAGTGGAAGCGGTTCATCATCCATGCGTTACGGAGGATGTAAAGCAGCAGGAACTTTATAAAAAATATCTTCCACATGGCGGTGGATCGATCTTTACCTTTGAAATCAAAGGGGATGAAAAAAAAGCAAAAGCATTCATCGATGAACTCGAACTATTTTCTCTTCTGGCAAATGTGGCGGATGTTAAATCACTTGTCATCCATCCTGCTTCAACAACACATTCCCAGCTGAACGAAGAAGAAATGAAGGAACAGGGAATAAAGCCCAATACCATACGACTTTCGGTCGGATGCGAGAACATTGACGATATTCTGGAAGATCTTACCGAAGCGTTCAACGCTGTGAACTAATTGCAAGAAAGCATTTGCTGTGGTACTATGATACAAAATAATGAAAATGTGGTGAAGTATGATTGGAAATTTAATTTTTACCCTACGTACACAGCAGGAAATACCCCAAAAAAAATTATGTTATGGTCTATGCTCCGATGCAACGCTATCGAGAATTGAACTGGATGAACGAACCCCGGACAAGTTCTTGCTGGATGCCCTTGTTCAGCGTTTGGGAAAATCACCCGATAAATTCTTTAGCGTTTTGTCGGAGCGTGATTATGTATTGCTTTGTCTTCGGGAAGAAATTGAAAAAGCCATGGAAGAAAATAAATGGCAGAAGGTCGAAGCGACCCTAAACATTTACCTTGAATCAAAAGAAGCTAAAAGTGGTTTACATAAACAATACTGTGAGAAGATACAATCATTTCTGAAGTACCAATATACGAAGGATCCGGCGGCAAGCGAAAGAGTAATTTTATCTGCAATTCGGTGCACAATACCTGGATTTGATCCATTGCATCTGAAGGATTATTATTTATGCCGGGAAGAAGTGATATTAATTCTGATCTTACTGGCTTGTATGAAAGCACAGGAAAAAACGAGTGAGTATCAGGGTATACTATGGGATTTGATTAATTACATTGACGATCACTATACCGATGAAGAAGAAAAAGTCAAGATATATCCCAAAGCAGCTGTCTTTCAGGCTGAACTTTTTATGGAACAGGGAAAATATCAAGAAGCAATTGATATAACGGAGAAGGCAATTGAACTATCTGCTGGAAATGCAGTGATTTTTGGTTTGTCCAGACTTCTTCAGATTAATATAGAATGTCAGCAGAAAAGCAGAACAAAAGCTCAGAACGAAGCTCAGATAGAACATCAGGAAGAAGTTCAGAACGAAGAGCAGATAGAAAATCGCATAGAACATCAGGCAGAGGAGCACAAGGAAGCGAGAGATAGAAAAAAGCAACTCGAAAGTCTTAAGTGGGTATATGATACCTTTGAAGTCTTGTCCGAAAAAGATAGTGACATGATCAGCAAATGCAATTCGCAGACTGAATTGTTCCTTATGAATGAGATTATACGAAGCAGCCGAAAGAACAACGGTATGTCACAGGAGGTGCTGGGAGGGGACATTCTTGCTCCGGAGACGATATCAAGAATTGAAAGCGGTAAAAGAAAACCTCATCTTAGTAATTTTAAGAAGATAAAAAAAGCGCTAGGAATTGACAAGGATATATATAATGTAGAAATCATAACGGATAATTTTGCGGTGTATGAGAAAAAAAGGGAAATAGACCGACTTGCTGCATATCACAAATATGATGAAGTAAATCAGAGATTTGAAGAACTCAAAAAACTTATCGATATGGATGATAAGCTGAACGTACAATATATTCTTATGACGCAGACGTGGCTGGATTACAGAGAGAATAAACTCAGCCAGGAAAAGACTGTAAAAAAGCTGAATGATATACTTGATCTAACATTAAAAAGACAAAGCGGAAGTAAAATAGAAACCTTAAATCTGTCAAAACAAGAAGTGACCATAATAAACAGAATAGCGATCATTTATGACAGACTAAAGCAAAGTGATAAAGCAATTCAATTGTTGCAGGATGTTTTGAAAAGCTTTCATAACAGCCAGATTGATATGAAGTACCATTCAGTCTCTGCATTACTGGTCATGTCAAATCTTGAGAAGTTTCTTGAAGAAAGCAATCTTCTTGAAGAAGCAATTGACATATGTGATCAGGCCATTCGTCTTTCACTGCAATGTGGCAGAGGGCAGTTTCTTGGAAAGTATCTTGCGAAAAAAGGTTTTGTTCTTGAAAGAATGATGAAAGAATCATCCGGAGCAGATGAAATAATGTCCTGTGCTGATTATTTTCATAAAGCATATCATATCAGTGTTCTGATGAAGGATACAATATCAGCCAATATTATTGCAGGGCATGCAAACGATAAATATCCGCAAATTCATTTATTTGCTTAGAAATTGGAATCATCCACATCAAACAGATCTGCAACGGTTACAAACGTTGGTTTCGAAGTATTATGATAAGTTGCTGCTGACAGAAGACCAGAAGAAATACAAAAAGCCATAACCATAGTAATGAGAATCTTTGCTAAATATTTCATAATTGTAACCTCCATTGGAATTTTTATTAATTATAATTTGAATATTAATGAAGTCCCATGACGTTTTCGGAGAAATTAATTTTATTCTCCAAAAACGTCATGGGATTTTTTGGTATTTATATGTAAAATAAGGACAGGAGGGATGCTTTTTGGAAAAAATACTTCTTTACAAATATTACAGATGGAAAAATGAGAAGCTGGGTCTAAGAGAAAAAATGAAGACCATATCATATAAGACATGGATTTTGCTGATGGGTGGACTATTTTCGTTTGTCCTTTTCCTGGTTCTTTGTTTTAAAGGAATACACAATGATATGTTGTATCTGCCTCTGATTCTCGAAGCTATTTTTATGGGAATGATGAATCACTGCTTTATAGCAGACCGATCGCAGAAAAGCGGCGTTGATTTTGATCGTTACAAAATTTTCTGCAGGGAAGTAAAATTGTGGCTGGAGGCGAATGATATCTCGACAAGACACCAGATCAATCAGCTTAGCAGCCGATATAAGGAGTTGGAGAATAAGAAACGGAAACCGCTTCATTTTTCTGTGAATATTAGCAGACAATGGCTCTTGTTCTTACTGATTCCAGTGTCGTTTAGTATGGTGCTTCATTTTGTGGAGCTTCCGGAGGTTACAATGTCCATATTGAAGGACTTCTCGTTGCTGCTAATTTTATATACTGCTCTGTATTTGATTGTACTAGGCAGTTATGAACTGATTACCTACCTGTTTACAACGGGTCGTAATACAGCCCAGGATTTTGTACAGGCACTTAACGGCGTACTGGTGTTCTGCTTTGATGATGAGTTTGATGACCAGAATATGTGATTCTCCAAAAACGTCATGGTAAAACTTCATAAAAAACAATATTATATAACTACGCTTAGTGCGTATAATCGGTGGTTTAGAAAGATGAATAAACCTTGCGTGCCCTATCTAAATATAAATTTAGAACAAAAGATTCCATGTTTGTAAAATTAGAATGCAAACATGGGATTCTTTGTATTTACCGGAATAAGGATTGACAGAGAGGCTGGAATATGCAATAATGGCAGTGCAAAGCGGTGTCTTTGTATTAATAAACAGACAATGGGTTAGAATCCCGATGATAGGAAAGATATAGGTAGAGTATGTTACGTGTGTTAAAAGTAGATATCAACAACTAAATCGTTGGTAAGGCAGAGTGTTATAACTCTGACCTTTGGTCAGCTTATTTGCTGATTAATTCTACTTGACAGATACCTTATCTTGCGTCGGGATATCCCTGTAATTATATTACATTTGGATATTTGGAAGCATGACAGTTTGTCATGCTTCTTTTTGTATGATGAAAACCACGCGATAGTCGCGTGGTTCTATAGAAGCTTTAGCGATGTATTCAGATATAAAAACTCCTAATGTGTATAATAAAAACGTGACCTGCCAGTTACGTAAATAAAAACACATTAGGAGGACAGTAGA
>QKJQ01000019.1 GCA_003249225.1 Clostridia bacterium
ATACTCCCTTTTCCATCTAAATATTCATAAACAGCTTGAAGTTTTTCTGATGGTAATATCTTTTTTCTAGGCATAAAAATGCTCCCTTCTAAGCAGCAAGTAATTTTATTATTTCACTTGTCTACCTAGAAGGGAGCATATCACAAGAACAGCTCTTTCATCATTTATGTTTGCAATTGTTCTAAAATCTTCGTAACAATTACAAAGAAGTAAACTATTTCCCTATTCTTTTGTTTGTGATTTGCCTTTTGTTTCTGATTTGCCTTTTGTTTCTGATTTGTCTTTTGTTTCTTACTTACCCTTATTGTCTGACTTTCCTTTTACATCAGACTTTCCTTTGCTATCCTGCTTTCCTTTGGGATCTACTTTGGCAGTGCTTTTTCCCTTGTCATCCATTTTGAATATCTGGTATTCATCGATCATCTTTTCAATAATCTGTTTCTTCATATGAACATCAAAAATTAACATACAGACAAAGGAGAACACTTTTAAAAATTCCCGGTCCTCATCTTCTTCGATTCCAGAAAAGGTATCCTTTGATTCTTTTAATTTTCTGACCAGATCTTTTGTCACGTATTTTGATTCAATCTCTTCGATCTGAAAAATCTCCTGATACACTGTCTCAAGATTTATATCCTTATCTTTGCCAAAAAACTTTTCCGTCAGTGGGTTCATAATACTCTGAATATCACTGATGGAAAGTACACTTTTCATATAATAAATAAATATCAGCAGAAACATATGATCTTTCGAATACTTCTTCTTATCCGGTGATGGAAGGAGATTATTCTTCGTATAATTATTGATCATTGTTTTTGTTAAAAGTTTATCGTCTTCATATCTCTTCGAAGATTCCAGGTGCTGATCCATGAACGTCGTTACCTGATCCATATACAGGTCAATGTTTGGTATCTCACTTGGTTTTACATAATCGATCGTACGAATTGTGTCAAAGATTTCTTTAATGTAATCTTCCATATTCCCATCCCCCGAGTTCACTACATGACTATCATTATAAAGTATCAAAAACCACGTGTCAACTACAGGTAGTTAATTCAAGCTAGAGAATCGAAACCTGTGCTGTCGTATCGGTATCAAATACCGGTCCTTCTGCCTGTTCAATTATCACATCCCGCATGGTGATATTCTTCGCATTTCTTATAAAGAAACCTGCTGCTCTGGTCGGTTCCATATGTCCCATCATAGCCGCTTGTCCAGGTTCTCCATCCTTGCTCATACGGATCTGACAGTTTGAAAATGTAATATTCTCTACCGGTCGCTCCGGCAGCCCATAGATGAATCCTGCAGACACCTGTGCATCATTAACGATTATATTACTGATCAGAATATCCCGGATCATTGGCGTTCCATGATCTACCGGATAAGGTTCTTTGTCCCACACATACTGTTCTTTTCCGTTCTTTCCGCAGAAATAATACATATTAAAGATAAATGGACAGAGGACACGGTCCATAACAATATTCGTAAAAGTCAGTCGTTCCATGGCTCCGCCGCGGTGTCTTCGGGTCTTTAAGCGGATTCCACGGTCAGTATCCTGGAATGTACAGTTCGATACCGTAACATTACGTATACAACCGCTCATTTCACTTCCGATTACTACACCACCATGGCCATGAATCATATTACAGCCGGTTATTGTTATATTCTCGCAGGGAACTTTGACCGGCGTCTCTTCTGTACCTGATTTTATTGCTATACAGTCGTCACCAACATCGATCAGACAATCTGCAATCCGTACATTCTGGCAGGAATCCGGATCAATTCCGTCTGTATTCGGAGAATCCGACGGATTCTTTATCGAAATCCCCTGGATGCTCACGTCTTTGCAATAAGCCGGATGTACGGTCCAAGCAGGAGAATTGACTAGATGCACTTCTGACATCCGTACTCTGCTGCACTCAAAAAAGCAGATCAGATAGGGTCTTGCAGCCTGCAGCTGTCTAAAATCCTTCCACCATCTGGATCCATTCCCATTGATAGTCCCATAGCCGGTAACTGCTACATTTACTTCACCCTTTGCATAGATGCACGGCATATGCATCTTCATTGGCACTCCTTCAAATTCTATATCTATGATTTCATAGTTCTCAATATCGTCTGTAAAGTGAAGAACCGCACCGCTCTCCAGATGCAACTCCATATTCGACGTCAGCTGAATGGACCTAGTAAAAAAGGTCCCGCTTGGTATGATTAGCTTACCTCCACCATTTTCTCTGATTTTTAATACAGCAGTACGAAAAGCCTCCGTCCAGTTCCTGTCTTCTGTAACCAGTTCTTCAAACTCATGGATATAAAATGTTGTCTGCATTCTTTTGTTCCTCTTTTCCTTATGAATTCTTACTCGTTATTATCACCATAGATTATGTCGGTAAACTCTCCTGTAACTTCCTTTTCGTTCGCCTGATATACAAAAAAACCCACCATAGCCCCGGTAAAACGCTTCCCTCTTTTTACGCCTTCATCGCATAGATAATAAACATCCGGTAATACGGCAAACACATGGAATTCATTGTTATCTTTATAATAGAATGTTCTCTCAAGTCCGTTTACTTCGACTCGTAATGTTACTTCAACTCCACGACCGCACGAACCAAAGACCAAGTGCTCCAGCTCCATCTGCTTTGCAATCGTAGTATCATCCAGAATATGTTCTGAAAGGAACAAATAGTTCTCATTCTTTACTTTTTTTACTCCGTAGAACAGATAGGTATTCTCATCATAATAACATGTCATTCCAAGGTACTGTCCCAGAGCAAGTTCCGGTATAAGAAGTCTGAATTCAAATTGATAGCGGAAACTGGTCTGCCTTCGCAAAAGAAGGTTCCTCGCATGTCTGGAATCAAGATCTATACGGCTTCCTTTGATTTGAATTCTATCATTAATTCTGCTTATTGCATTCTTTTCAATGCTTCTGACGGTCCACCAGTCTTCACTGACCAAAAACCCAGAAAAAAGCTCTGTACTATACGCGACATTCTCATTTGTTTTATCGGATACCGTCACTTGCTTCTCGAGCACATCGTAATCCCGCTTTTGCAAATCTTTTGTTCTGTTTTGCGTATAAGAATTCTGTCCTTGTAAACCTGAATTTCGTTTTCTTAAATGTGTCGGTCTTTTCTGAAAAGTGCCAGGTCCCTGTCCGTCGTTGATCATCGGCCACCCATCTGCTGTCCAGGTAAGCTTATTAAGCATGGTCTCTCTTCCAAGGAATCCATACTTTCCGTCCCATTTTCTTGAACATAAGTAAACAATATACCATTCACCATCCGGTGCCTGTACCGGTTTCCCATGTCCGCAGCACTGAATCAATGACTTTTCATCAGTTTGCCGTAAGATTGGATTGTATGGACAGGGTGTATAATTACCAAAGAGTTCACTGGCTCTTGAGACAGAAATCCTGTGTCCTTCCCCAGTTCCTCCCTCCGCCTGAAACAGATAATACCATCCATCCTTATATATTAAATGAGACCCTTCCGGTGCACGTTTTTGATGTCCGTAATATAAAAGCTTTGCCTTTGATAACTGCTCTTTTCCATCAGCACTGATTTCAAAAGCTCTGGCACCACGATTTAATATCATGTAGCGTCTACGATCAATATCTGTAAAAATGGAAGGGTCAATTCCATCCTCATCAAGAAATACCGGTTTTTCATAGGGTCCTTCCGGTCTGAAAGAAGAAGTGACCATCTGCTTCCGATATATCGTTCCGGTATCATTCAGCCGGTAGGTCGCTGTTATATAAAATATTCCTTCAAAGTATGAAATATCTGGAGCCCAGTATCCTCTTCCGCCTTCCAGTTCATCAAGTCCTGCCCATTCTGGATTTGTTATCGCATAGCCTATTGTTTTCCAGTTCACCAAATCCTTTGAATGTGATATCGGAATACAGGGAAAGAAAACAAAAGAAGAATTGACCATATAAAAATCCTCATCAACACAGACAATCGAAGGGTCCGGATGCATTCCGGTAAGGATCGGATTTCGGTAAAAATCTTCATAGGGTGCACCAAGATACATCTCAAAGTACTTTTGTATCTCTGTTAATCCTGTTTTTACGGCAAGATCAAACGGTGTCTGAAGCTGCCTGTCACCATGCAATGGATTCATGCCGACCTTTTCAACAAGATAGCGAACCAGTTCAACATTCCCTGACAAAACACCATAGTATAATATGTCTCGATTTTCTTCGTCGGATACATTCATACTGGCTCTGGAATATTCAACAATATATCGGATGATTTCAACATCTCCGGTTTCTGCTGCAAGAAATGGCGGCCATTGTGAGTTAATCGGCACATCAATAATTTCTGGTTCCCGAGTTAAAATCTCCTGTATTTTATTCAGATGCCGTTCCTTAATCGCTTTTTCAAGTGTCATAACGTTCCCCGTTCTGTGTACTAATTTACATTATGTATAACCCGCTTATTATAATAACACATTCTTTTCCAGATGAACAGAAGGAATAGCTGCACCAGTGCTTACTGTGGGAATTACATAATTCCAAAAAACTATCCGCTATCATATTTTTATATTTCCATAAAAGATATTTTACCTGTTGTCTGTTCCTGTACCGGATGATATAATAAACATATGTTTGGATTCATCCAGCGATACATCAAGGAAAGGCAGGAAACTATGAACAGTTTTGATTATTTGAATCCCGAACAGCAGCGTGCTGTTCTTCATGATAAAGGCCCTCTGTTAATTCTGGCCGGTGCCGGTTCCGGCAAGACCAGAGTTCTGACGAATCGGATGGCTTATCTGATGGAAGAAAAGGGTGTGAATCCCATTCATCTTCTCGCCATAACATTTACCAACAAAGCAGCAAAAGAGATGAGGGAACGTGTTGACTCCATTGTTGGATTTGGGGCAGAGTACATAACCGTCAGTACCTTTCACTCCCTTTGTATGCGCATACTCCGCCGACACATAGAAAAGCTTGGATACGATCAGAATTTTACCATTTATGATACCGACGATCAGAAAACGCTTATGCGGGAAGTGTGCAAGTTTCTTGAAATCGATACGAAAAACATAAAGGAACGCACTCTTTTGAATGTCATTTCCTCTGCCAAAGATGAGCTGATCTCTCCGGAAGAATATGACTCAAGAGCACGCGGAGATTTTAACAAACAACGCTATGCAAATGTTTACCGAGAATACCAGAAACGTCTCAAACAGAATAACGCACTTGATTTTGATGATATCATCTGCATGACCGTTGAACTTTTCGAAAAAGAGCCATCGGTTCTCGAGTTCTATCAGAACCGCTTTAAATACATTATGGTCGACGAATATCAAGATACCAATACGGCACAGTTCCGACTGATCAGCCTGCTTGCTTCCACAAAGAATGAGGAAGGTCAGACCGAACATAATCTTTGTGTTGTCGGTGATGATGACCAGTCGATCTATAAATTCCGCGGTGCCAACATTCGAAACATACTGGAATTCGAGGATCAGTATCCCGATACAAAAGTAATCCGTCTGGAACAAAATTACCGTTCAACAAAAACCATTCTGGATGCTGCCAACAAAGTAATTCTGAATAATTACGGCAGAAAAGAAAAGACTCTTTGGACGGACAACGAAAAAGGTGAACCCATCAACTTCATGCAGTACGAGCATGATTATGATGAAGCGACTGCTATAATAAATGAGATTGCCGAAGAAGTTTCTGATGGCAATTTTGGATATCAGGACTTTGCTCTTCTTTACCGAACAAACGCCCAGTCCCGTGTCCTGGAAGAAAAGTGTATCCAGAAAGGACTGCCGTATAAGCTGGTGGGCGGAGTAAACTTCTACCAGCGCCGTGAAGTTAAAGATCTGATCGCTTACCTGAAAACAATCGACAATGCCGCCGACGGTATTGCTGTTAAGCGTATCATCAATATTCCAAAACGCGGCATCGGTCTTACAACGATCGATAAACTGCAGGACTATGCAAATCTGAGGGACTTCACCTTTTATGATGCACTCTGCCGTGCGGATATGATTCCGTCACTTAACGGTGGTGTTAAAACCAAGCTTACCCAGTTCCAGGCCCTGATTGATGGTCTCCGTCAGCTTCTTTACCAGCCAAACGCTTCCTTAAAGGAAGTTATTGATCAACTGCTGGAAGCAACCGGATATCTTGACTATCTTTCCACCCAGTCAGAATCAGAAGAAGAGTATACTGACCGTGTTGCCAACATCAATGAATTAATCAGCAAAGCTGCTTCTTTTCAGGAAGAAACGGAGGATAGCTCTGCTGAACCGGCTACCTTGAGCAGATTTCTCGAAGAGATTTCTTTGGTCGCCGATATCGATTCTCTGGAAGAAGGTGTTGATACCATTACGCTCATGACACTGCATAGTGCAAAGGGGCTTGAATTCCCCTGTGTTTACCTTTGTGGTATGGAAGAAGGCATCTTCCCGAGTTACATGTCAATTCATGCCGATGATCCGGAAGCTGAGATTGAAGAAGAACGACGTCTTTGCTATGTCGGTATTACCAGGGCAAAGAAAAAATTGTCCATAACCTGTGCCAGACAGCGCATGCTCCGTGGGGAGACGCAATTCAACCGTCCTTCCCGCTTTGTTGATGAGATTCCCCGATTTCTCTTGAGCAAGAAAGAACCCGCTCCAAGAAAACGTCTCGCCGATGAAAGTCATAAAAGCTTTCATTTCAATGACCTGTATAACGCAGTACCCCGTACCGAACAGACTATCAATTTTGACAAGCCTAAGCCAGCGGTTATGCCGGTTAAACAATTTTCCGGTTCTGCTCTTGGTACTTTATCCTATGAAGTCGGTGATAAGGTCCGACATTTAAAATTTGGTATCGGTACAGTGACTGCTATAACCAAAGGCGGACGGGATTACGAAGTGACTGTGGAATTCCCGGTTCAAGGTGTTCGAAAAATGCTGGCATCCTTTGCAAATCTGATAAAAGCTGAATAAAACTCATAGTTAATAATTTATCTGCTTTGAATTTATTATTTTTATTAATTTTATGTTTGTTTTTTTGAATTTATGATAGTAATCATGAAATGAACATGATATAATATATACAGTAAAATACAAATTTTGAAAACAATACACCATTATAGAAAGGACGTGCAGTTATGATTAAGAAACTTGGCAAAATTCTCTCCGAAAAGAAAATGAACGATTTCTTGGCTTCGACAAAAATCAATGAACTTTTACATAAAAAGGATCCCATCGAAGAGAAGAAACATACCTTAGTATTCATTCTTGCAATTATTGGTGCTGTTGCAGCAGTTGCAGCTATTGCTTATGCCGTATATCGTTTTGTGGCACCTGATTATCTTGAAGATTTCGATGATATCGATGATTTCGATAATTTCGATGAAGAAGAGGAGAAATCCGTAAGCGGCGAATAATCACTGCACTTACCGCTATACAATTTATTCACCAACAACAAAACCCTTACAGTCTTGATTTACTGTAAGGGTTTTATTCATCTTTTACTTCATCTTTTTACTTTATCTTTTTACTTTATCTTTTTACTTTATCTTTTTACTTTATCTTTTTACTTTATCATGTTGCTTATTTTTACCAAATGTTTTTGCTTTTCGTTTTATACCTGATCCTTTTTGCTTTTTGCTTTTTCTTCGCTTTTTGCTTTTTCTTCGCTCTCTTCTCTTTCATCAAGATCTTGCTGAATCATGCACAGAAACGGTATATACCCAGCATTTTTCGCAGAAAAGCAATACCTTTCGTCCAGTTCATCAAAGCGAAAACTCTTTCTTCCTCCCAGCCTGGCACGTTCCCAAAACAAATTAAGTTCCTCTATTTTCAAATAGTAATACTTATCTTTTTTCGTGTAGTAGATCAGAAAAAAAGCAACCCCACCCTGTTCCTCAAAATCGCGCATAAACTCGACCTGATGATCATGAATGTTCTGCAAAGCAAATAAATCAGCGGCACATTCTTTGGCATCAAAGCAGACCGGTATTCCCTGCACCACACCAATGTAATCGACCGTACTCTTTTTGTCAAAATATGCCAGGGTAATATGTCTGCTGGACTTATCAATTTCTATTGGGGTTATTGGTGTTGGTACTTTTTGGATCAGGGCCAGTTTGCTTTCGCGCATTTTATCAATGGTAAAGTTAATCATTTCCTCCAGATAAGATCCCCGAAGACCTCTTGAATTCCAAAGCGGCATTTCTCTCTCCTTTTCTCCAGATTCATCTTATACTGCTTTTTCTGATATGTTTTTTTAATGTAGTATTGTTCTTTGCTACGTTCCGAACTTCTTCCTATATAGTTCTTTTGGCTTTATAATACAGCATCCAAATGCATTCTATGATCTGCTCGTTTTATACTTGCAGATGATACTTTTCTAGTTGACTTTGAAAGTCCTTGGGAAGTGGTGCTATGATTTTTCGACCGGACAATGAAGTTAGTCCCTCTTCCATAACCGGGAATTCAACCCTGTAGGAATGAAGCATCTGGCGCTTATATGTCTTCCCTCCGTATTTCTTATCTCCAAGTATCGGGTGCCCGATGCTAGCAAGATGCGCACGTATCTGATGTGTTTTTCCAGTTATGAGTTTGACTTCCAGATATGTCATTCCCCGATATGCGCAGAGCGGACTATATTCTGTAATAATATAACTGTCATCTTCTCCCGGATTCTCTGACTTGCTTCGAATCGTTACCTTATTGTTTTTTTCATCCTTATGAAGATAACCCTCAATTCGTTTTCCGCTACTTAGTTCACCTTCTACAATGCATCGATAGTACTTTCCCATCGTACGGTTACGAAGCAGCTCTGCCATCTGCTGAAGCCCTTTCAGACTCTTTCCTGCAATAACAAGACCGCTGGTATTTCTGTCAAGCCGGTTGCAAAGTCCCGGCCGGAACGTAATCAGATCAGCTTCTGTCAGTACTCTTTTTTTAATCAGTACCGCAGTCAGATACTCAACAAGAGATACATCCTCCGCATCTGCTTTCTGGGACAGCATCCCTGCCGGCTTGTTTATCATAATAATATCTTTATCTTCGTACAGGACATCAAGATTCACAGACTCCTGTAATTTTTCTCTTGGTTTGCTGCTTTCATTATCAACACCTGACATTTTCATATAAGTCTCATCCGACAGGAATAATTTGATTTCATCACCGGATTTGATTATTTCATTCCCCTGTGCTTTCTTGCCATTTAACACAAAGTTCTTCTTGCGCAGCATTTTATAGATAAAACTCTTATCTGCATTCCGCAATATTTTTACCAGCAGCTTATCGAGCCTCTGCCCGGCTTCATTTTCCCTGACGAGAAATTCTTTCATTCCAGTCCAAACCCTTTCCAGTCGATTGCTTCGTAGGTATCCAGAAAATAATCTGCAAGTTCGCGTTTCTTTGCTTCTTCTTTTTTTGAATAATCATCCTGTACCGCACACACGCGCATTCCAGCGTTCTTACCTGCCATAATTCCCATTGTTACATCTTCAAACACCAGACAGCGTTCTGGTTCTGTATTCAGACACTTAGCTACATACAGATAGATGTCCGGGGCCGGCTTTCCTTTTTCCACTTCACAGGCTGTGTGTACTTCATCAAAGTAATCCTTGATGTTAAGGTAATGAAGCGCCGTGTCAAGAAGCTCTCTGGAATTACTGGTTGCAATACCAGTCTTTATGTTCTTCTCTTTTAATTTAGTAAGCAGGTCTTCAACCCCCGGTTTTAACGGTACTTCTTTCGCATATTTTTCAAATGCCATCTTGTTCCAGATCATTTTTATCTCATCCACAGAC
Source organism: Clostridia bacterium (assembly GCA_003249225.1). Lineage (GTDB taxonomy): Bacteria > Bacillota > Clostridia > Lachnospirales > Lachnospiraceae > SZUA-448. The sequence continues at coordinate 9,786 of QKJQ01000019.1, forward strand.
TGTTCCAGTTTGAAGTAATCCTTAAAATAATCTGCTGTCTCCGAAAAACTCATTCCTTCAATGTTACTTTGAAGATCTTCCGGTATTTCTATGTTATATCTGGCAAGGAACTCCACATCAATGGCTCTCCACATCCACATGGAATCAACCAAAGTTCCATCCAGGTCAAATATCACCGCATCTATATCACGAAACATATTTCCTCATTTCTGCACCGCCAGATCTTTTCCATTACTTCATGATGGCAGCACATGAACATAAAGTAATTAACTTGCTTTCTACTTATTTAAATTCCAGTAACCGTTCAATTTCCTGTTCGGTAAGATTGCGATATTCACCAGGAGTCAGATTCTCATCAAGCTCCAAGGGGCCAAACTGTACTCTTTTCAGGAATACGACCGGTTTTCCGATCACTTCGAACATCTTCTTTACCTGATGGAACTTTCCTTCCTGTATGGTCAGAAGGATTTCGGATTCTTCTGCCTGCTGTAAGATCTTAAGTTTTGCAGGGCTTACCGTAATTGATTCATCGATCTGCATACCGCTTGCGAAAATCCGGATGTCCTCGTCGGTCACCATTCCGTCAATACGTGCATAATAGGTCTTATCTACATGCTTCTTTGGGGAAAGTAAAAGATGTTCAAGTGCTTTGTCATTGGTAATAAGCATCAGCCCTTCTGTGTCTTTATCAAGTCTGCCGATAGGAATCAGCCCTTTTCTGTCAGAGCTTCTAATCAATTCCACAACCGTCTGATCAAATCGATCGGTTACAGCAGAAACAACCCCCTGCGGTTTATTCAGCATGTAATATTCAAATCTCTGATATAGGATTTCTTTCCCATCAACTGACACTCTGTCTGACTCTGGATCAATCTTATGCTCCGGAGTGTTAACGATCTCACAGTTTACTGAAATTCGTTTATGTCGTATCAGTTCTTTTACTTTTGAGCGGCTTCCAACACCAAACTCAGTAAGGTATCGGTCAAGTCGAATTGATCCCATTCTCTATAGCTCCATTCTATAATTCCTGTATTTGAAATGTATTTGAACTGTATTGGAAATTATCCAGCATTTGTTATCTTGGATATGATTCAGCATTTTATAATTACATATAGCGCCAGCCGGGAAGGTACTTATTCTTAAGACTTCCATTCTGACATTTTGCCCATCCAAGCGGATAGTTATCAACACAGACCAGCACCCATCCATCCGGGCATGGCTGTTTTGCTTCTAAAGCCTCACATTTCAGATACCTTATAACATCCGGGTCAGAGGCTGGAAGCGAATATACCGCCTCATACTGATTTGCTGTTAATGCGCACGCCAGTGCCTGACTTGGCTCGAACCGGTTCTTCTTTATCTCTCCCATAAATAGACCGGAGCGCAGGATTCGAAGACCTTTTACATCGACATCACAATCCGGCAGTAAGAACACTTTTCCATTTCTCACCTGAAGTCTATCTTTCTCTATGTCAAATGCAAGTGCAGCAAAAAAAGCCTCTGCTTCTTCTGACATTGCATTCAGATCCTGCTCTTTGCTAAATCTCCCATTCTGTGCACCTGCCTGTCTGCCGCTTCGCAGGTTGTATTGTTTACCTGACTGATTGCTTTGTTTCCCGTTTTGTCTATCCGTATATTCTTTCTCAGAAGCTGCATCTGCACGTATGGACATGGCACTTTCATCACCCGCATCTTTTTGCAGTAAAGCTATAAAATGGCCTTCTCCCTCGATCTTATGCGGCCATAAACGAATTGTCTTTTTTAGATCTTTAGATCCGGTCTTTCCTGGCACCCAGTCCGGATGACCAGTCGTAAAGCCCTGAAAGCTTCGTCCTTCTGCTTCCAGTTCTTTGCTGATGGCAGGGATCAGATGCATATCCGGATACTGGTCCAAAATTGCCTGGATGGTTCCTTCATTTTCTTCCGGTGAAAATGTACAGGTCGAATACAGCAGGCATCCGCCGGGACGCAGCATCTCTATGGCAGAAGGAAGGATCTCCATCTGAAGTTTCTGGTAATAACCGACCCCGTACTGCTCCCAGTTCTTTATAATAGCCGGACTCTTACGGAACATTCCTTCGCCGGAACAAGGAGCATCGACCAGTATCTTATCGAAGTAACCGGTAAAATAACTAACCAGTTTTGCCGGTGCTTCACTGACAATAAATGAATTCCTTGCTCCAAACAATTCAAGGTTCTTAAGTAATGCCTTTGCTCTTGAATTACTGATATCGTTTGAGACCAAAACCCCTTTTCCCTGCAGTCTGGCCGCAAGTTCTGTGCTTTTTCCGCCTGGAGCTGCACAAAGGTCAAGTACGCGCTCTCCAGGATTTACAGGCAGCAAACTGGCGGGTGTCATGGCACTTGGTTCCTGCAGATAATATAGACCTGCATAATAATAAGGGTGCTTGGCCGGTTGTTCCTCTTCGTAATAATATCCGTTGGTTACCCATGGAATTTTACGAAGCCCAAACGGAGAAATTGCTTCAAATTCTTCCGGTGTCAATTTCAGCCGATTTACGCGCAACCCATTGTAGCTTTGTTTTTGAAAAGACTCGAGATAGTCATCGAACTCATCTTCGAGTAGTCCTTTTATTCGTTCCAAAAAGGAATCCGGTAATACTGTCATTCTTTTAACCCTTCCAATTGCATTTATTTCAGGCTCTGCGCCCTGTAACCTTCTGATATCATATCCAGTTCTTTATGAAAACGAACCAACTGCGTGATATCTTCTGTTTCATATATTTTCAAAAATTCATCCTGAATTTTTATGACTTCCCGCTTATTTGCAACCTTATACAGATTCTGAATATTCGTCAGTATATCAGCAACAACACTAGCTTTAGCCTGAAATGAGTTCTGTGCATCCATGATTTCTTCACGCACTTCTGACATCTCATCATCAAGTACGACAATTGCTTCTGATGCATTTAACAACCGCTTTTTCAAATTATCCGGCATGTTTTTCTTGTATTTGTACTGAAGAGAATGCTCGATTGTAGCCCAAAAGTTCATGGCTAATGTTCGAATCTGAATTTCCGCAATCAGCTCCTTCGGACCATCCGACAATTCTACTGTATAAAGGATATTCATATGATAGCTTCGGTAGCCGCTTTCTTTTCTCTCTGCTACATAATCCCGTTCACTGGTCACCTTCATATCATTTCTCTGTTTGATCATCTCCACTACTTTGTAGATATCATCTACAAATTGACATATGATTCTGATTCCAGCTATATCATCGATTTCTTCTTCAATTCGTTCCAGTGGAATATTCTTTTTCTGTGCTTTTTCAAGAATACTTGAAATTGTTTTGACACGCCCCATGACCTGCTCAATCGGAGAGTATAACCCTTTGTTCCGGTAGGAGGTCTTCATGTGTTCAAATTTTATCATGATCTCATCAACAGCCAACACATAAGGATCTAGTATTTCTCGCCAAAGTTGTATTTCCATACTCAGCCTCCATGCTACGATTTAGATTATTAAGCCGCGAATGCCACAAATCTGGCGTAGCCCAGACCTGCCGGTCAACCTTTCCCTGTGACCTCATCCCCCATAATTTACTACCTTTTGTCCCAATTTTAAGTATAGCACATACGTTCATGATTTTCTATTCTTTTACCAAACTTTAATAACAATAAGATACACATAAGAAAAGTGGTCCTTCCCCAATAACACTCCATATGTTTCTTTCTAAATCATTCTTTCTTCTACTAATATCTTTTGCTTTCTCAATATTTTTATTTTCTCAATATTTTTATTTTCTAAATGTCTTTTATTCACTCAACATCTTTATTCACTCAGTATCTTATCTACCTGTAACTGTACCCAGCTGTTAATAATCAGGATTCCCACCCCATCTGACGGTTCACTCAGCCGAACCGAAATCAAATCTTTATCCTGAAATGATTTTTTAATTCCTTCGACCCAGGTCTCGTAGTCTTCTTCGTATGAAAATTTTTCATACGGTTCCTTCATTGACTCATCGAGCCAACTCATGATCTGATCCAGCTCCATAAGATCGGATACCTTTCCTATGCTCCACCGAAAATATTCTTCTACATATTTTCCATCGAGATATTCCTTTGTTTCTCTTTCTTCATAGGCATATCGTTCTTCCATTTTCTCTTTTAAGTCATCAACATCTTCTTTATCACAATAGCCTGTAAAGCTAAACAATTGCAGATCATCATCAATACACAGGTCGACTGACATGGCAATATCATAATTGGTCATAAAAGGCTCTGTTATAACAATCCTGGTTTGCTGGCTGTCTTCTATATAGGTCTCTGTAAATTCAACATCAGAAGAAATCAATACAGTCTTCACTTCCTCTAATGTCATTCCCATTTTTATTCCATCCATAGGAGGATCCCATATCTGTTGTTCGTCTTTAAAACAGGATACCATTAATAAGCTGCATAATAGCAGAAGAATTGTAATTCTTTTCATACAATTGTCCCTCCTAATATCCATAATATAACATTAATGATAAATAATATCAATTTTTTTGTCTCAGACAACATTCTCATGAATTCAAAATTGCAAAACTCACCGGCACGAAAACCGTTCTATTATTGAGTATGTACCCTGCATAGAATATTTTATTCTACTACCATTTGAAAAACTTTCTTGTTGAAAAATAAAGAATGTGTCCCGACACATTCTTCGCATTGTACATTCTTCGCATTGTACACACTCATACTTTTAGAATTTACCTTTCACTTACGTGCGCATCCTGCATGGAGTGCTTTATATTTTGTAGGAAAGCTAACGAAATTTTCCTACAAAAAAAGAGTTCCTGATGGTATCATCAAAAACTCTTCCTCATACAAAAGCAATATACAATTATAGGATTATACACGTTTCAGATATTCACCGGTTCTTGTGTCGATGGAAATCTTATCGCCCTGCTCAACAAAAAGAGGTACATATACGGTAGCACCTGTCTCAACCGTTGCCGGCTTTGAAGCACCCGTTGCTGTATCGCCTTTGAAGCCTGGTTCTGTTTCTGTAATTAAAAGTTCAACGAACAATGGAGGTTCGATTGAGAATACGGAACCCTGATGTGATAACATCTTTACCATATCATTCTCTTTTACGAATTTTAATGCGTCACCGACCTGTTCATCAGACATAGCAGTCTGTTCAAAATCTTCTACGTTCATAAAGTAATATAAGTCTCCGTCTGAATACAGATACTGCATATCACTTCTTTCGATATGTGCCTGCGGATATTTATCAGTTGGGCGGAAAGTTTTCTCGACAACTCCACCACTCTTAATGTTCTTTAATTTCGTTCTTACAAAAGCAGCACCTTTTCCTGGTTTAACATGCTGAAATTCGATAATCTGGAAAACTGAATTATCAATTTCCAATGTTATACCATTCCTAAAATCACCTGCTGATATCATAAAATATCCTCCTTAGAATTTGACTACGTTTAAGTGTATAATAAAGCTGCAAAATTTTCAACTACTTTTTATAGTTCTATCAAATGTTTTGGCGAATGTGTGAGGTTTTCACACCCATTTTCAGTAATAATGACAAGGTCCTCGATCCTTACACCACCAAAATCCTTGATATAAATTCCAGGTTCGACCGTGAGCGTCATGTTCGGCAATAAAATTCCGTCATATTTTTGTGATGCACGTGGTTCCTCGTGAATGTTAAGACCAACCCCATGTCCAAGTCCATGTCCAAAGCATCCTTCGAAGCCAGCCTTATTTATGATATCTCTTGCAATGGTATCTGCTTCCATTCCTTTCATGGTAGCACGGACCTGAGCCAGAACAGCTTCCTGTGCCTGTAAGACCACATTGTATATCTCCCTTTGTCTGTCACTCGCCTTTCCTATAACAACCGTTCTTGTCATATCAGAGCAATACCCTTCGTAAATACATCCAAAATCCATTGTTAAAAAATCACCTTCTGTTACGGGCTTTGATGTTGGAACGGCATGAGGTAATGCGGAATTTACACCAGAAGCTACAATCGGATCAAATGAATTGCCGGAAGCTCCATTCATTTTCAGACCAAATTCAAGGTGTGCAGCAATTTCAAGCTCTGTCATTCCTGGCTTGATGATTTTACAGATCTCTTCAAAAACAATGTCACCGATCTGTTCTGCTCTGCGAATTTTACTTAATTCGTCTTCTGTCTTAATCGTACGTAGGTTTTCAAGCTCTGCATCTACGGGTACAAGTTCAATATTCTCCAGTTCTTTCTGCCATGCTTTATAGGAGGAAACAAGAACATGATCTGCTTCAATTCCGATTCGAGCTACACCCTCTGCTTTTGCAAGCATCGCGATGTTTTTTGCATAACCATCTCTGGCAACATCAATAACTTCGCATTCCTTTGCTTCATCCTGTGCCTGATAAATGTATCGAAAGTCTGTCAGTATAACTTTTTTGTTTGCTGATAAGTAATAGATTCCTGTGTCTCCGCAATATCCACTTAAGTATCGTATATTGTTTCTGTTTGATATTATTAATGCTTCGATTTTTTTCTCGCTAAATATGCGCTTTAACTCTTCTTCCTTCATTCCTGTCTCCATTTCAATCCTTTTGTTGGTATATACTAGTCTCTCTTTTCATAATGTTCCATGATAGCTTCCATAGCAAGCTGATATCCTAAAAACCCAAGGCCTGCAATCTGTCCGTCGCAGGCTGGAGCCGTTACGGATACATGTCGGAATGCTTCTCTTTTATGTATGTTCGACAAATGAACCTCAACCTTTGGCATAGATACACTGGCAAGTGCATCGTGCAGTGCATAACTGTAATGTGTATAGGCTCCCGGATTTATTATAATTCCTTCTGCCTTCTCATGATATGCCTGTTGGATCAGATCGATCAACTCACCTTCTGAGTTTCGCTGATACACATCGACCTGGATTCCCATTTTCTCAGCTTTTTCCTTTATTGATGAAACAAGTTCTTCATACCCCGATGTTCCATATACACCGACTTCCCGTATCCCAAGGAAATTAAGATTCGGCCCATTCAAAACAATAATCCGCATACAGCCTCCAATGCTACGACTAAGATTTATAGGAGTAGCTAATGGCTTACGTTTGGCGTAGCCCAAACGTTCCTGCGAAATTTATTTCGCTTTGCCTCCATTATTACCTTTCACTGTGCCTTTTATAAAAAAACAGAACGATCTTTTCAAGATGACGCTTAAAAACAATCTGAATCTCCTCTTTTTTATCAATAGGATTCACCAGAATGCTGTACAGACCGGTTCTGTTCGCGCCATAAATATCCGTAAAAAGCTGATCTCCAATAAACACGGTCGTCTTTTTATTACCATCAATCTTTTCCATTGCTTTCAAATATGCTTTTCTCGATGGTTTTCCTGCTTTATAAATATAGGGAAGTTCTACCTGATTCGCAAACCCACCGACTCTATCTTCCTTATTATTAGACATCAGACATATTCGAAATCCCAGTTGTTTTAAATATTTGACAAGTCGTATTGCTCTCTCACTGGCCGGTGCCCCGTGCTCTACTAATGTGTTATCGATGTCAAACAAAAGAAACCGGAATCCTTTTTTATAAAGTTTTTGATAATCAATATTGTATGACGAATCGATCCATTCCGTCGGATAAAATATACGTAGCATACTTTTTCCTTTCTCTGCATCACAATAAGTTAATTATATCTGATAGAGTTTCAATTTTCAAGCTTTCCTTTCTATCGTTCCACATGTATCATATGGTGTCAGTACATATCGTATTAGCTTCAATCGCTTGCAATTTCTAAAACGATAGTCTATAATTTCAATGTATAGACTATCAGATATGGAGGGTTTCAAAATGGATATTGCAAGTAAATTTTCTTTAGAGGGCAAAGTTGCACTCATTACAGGTGCATCTTACGGAATCGGATTTGCAATCGCAAGTGCCTATGCTTCCTGTGGCGCTACAATCGTTTTCAATGACATTAAACAGGAACTGGTGGATAAAGGTGTTGAAGCTTACAAAGAAGCCGGAATCACAGCACACGGCTATGTTTGTGACGTAACTAATGAAGACCAGGTAAACGCTATGGTAGCACAGATCGAGAAGGAAGTTGGTGTGATCGATATCCTCGTAAACAATGCAGGAATCATCAAACGTATTCCTATGTGCGATATGACAGCAGCAGAATTCAGACAGGTCATTGATGTAGATTTAAATGCACCTTTCATTGTATCAAAAGCTGTTATTCCTAGCATGATTAAAAAGGGACATGGCAAAATTATCAATATCTGTTCCATGATGAGTGAACTTGGCCGTGAGACAGTTTCTGCCTATGCTGCAGCAAAGGGCGGCTTAAAAATGTTAACAAAAAATATCTGTTCTGAATACGGTGAATTCAACATTCAATGTAACGGCATTGGACCAGGATACATTGCTACTCCTCAGACGGCTCCATTAAGAGAAATTCAGGCAGACGGTTCCAGACACCCATTTGATCAGTTCATTATTGCTAAGACACCGGCTGCTCGCTGGGGTGAAGCAGATGACTTAATGGGACCTGCCGTATTCCTTGCTTCAGAAGCTTCTGACTTTGTTAACGGACATATTCTTTATGTTGATGGTGGTATTCTTGCTTACATCGGCAAACAGCCACAGTAAGCAGAAATAAAATCTGTATTTAATAAAAGCGCGGTATCGATACCGCGCTTTTTATTTACTCTTTATTTTTGTTTTATTACATATTTATTGCAACTGTTTCAATAGAATCATTCTCTTTCGAATCTGTCATTTTGTGTTTTAGGTTAAGCTGTCAATCAACGATCCGGTACTAAGAGCTGTATACGATCCTGAACTTGTATACGAAGATCCGGATAGTGCAGAGATAAGATTCTGTGCCGAATAAAAATAACTGCTGGCTTTACTGCTCAGATAGGAAGAAAGTGAATTGCTTCCATTGAACAATGTCTTTAACGTTGATATGTCGGCCTGTTTAAAATCTTCTTCATCAATGGATAATGAATTATCTCCGTTGATCGTAATCCCTGCATCACTAAGCAGTGATGAATTTGCACCAATGTACGATGTTATGATGTCTGTTTTTTTTGTAACAAGAGAAGAGCTTTGTTCGGAGGAAGCTTCAAGAATACTGTTGTATGCTTCAACCAGCTCTGTTGCTGCTTCATACAAGGAATCGTAATCATAGTCCGAAGTTGTTGATGTGACCCCGGTTGTCTCATCCGTTGTCTTGGTATCTACCTTTTCAAATAGTGAATCTGACCCCGTCGCAGCTAATGCATCAGCGGCAGTCTTTAAATCAATCGCGTTCTGTTGTAGTAGAACAAGACTCGTTTTCGTTGTTCCGCTATCAGAAGAGGCTTCGCTTTCCTGCTTTGTATAATACGCATCAAGCAGCTTTTTATAGGACCCATTTTTTATGGACGCATAATCACTTAATAAGCTGGTCGAACTTGTACTATCCGAGCTAGAAGACGATGAATAGAACAACGATGTGTAATTTGAATATGTCGTACTGATCGACATACCATCCCTCCTTTGCTAAGTAAGACTTCCCTGTCCGTACTATACACATTTACCTAGTACCACTCAATCTTTATATCGGTATGTTATAATAAGAAATTAATAGTTATAATTATTTTTTGCGTTCCAATTCTGTCTCCAGTCTCACGACTTTCTTTTGTTCTTCAATGTTCTCTTTCTTCAGCAATGTAATTTCTTTTTCTGCATGTTCAAGTTTTGACTGCAAGGCAATGATCTCTCTCTTTAAATCATAAATCTCGTTACTTTTGCTGTCACTGTTGCTTTCCATGTCTTCCATTTGCTTTTTTACTTTAAAGTAATCGTCAGCAATGTTAATATGCATCAATACAATCTTCATATCGGAGTCGAGTACGCGATAAGCTTCCTGTTGCTTAAGCTCCGCATATTTATTGTTAATATAAGAAGCCACCTTCTGAAGATATTCTTCACTCTCATATCCACATATCGTATATCTTTTATGATTTATAATAACTTCAATGTCTGTACGCTTCTTCATTCGGCCCTCCATGTGGATAATTCGACATGCTATTCTTTTTCTCATTATATGCTGTACTTTGACATAAAACAATCCTTTTTTTCACAAATTAGAAGTCTTCTCTTTATTCAGCTCTTTCCAGTCCAAAATGCCGGTAAGTAAGGTCCGTGACCACGCGTCCGCGCGGTGTACGAAGTATAAATCCATTCTGAACCAGGTATGGTTCGTATACTTCTTCTACAGTCCCGCTGTCCTCACCAATGGTTGTTGCGATGGTATCGATTCCCACTGGTCCGCCACCAAATTTTTGAATCATTGTAGTCAGAATCTCCCGGTCTATATGGTCAAGTCCCTGCTTATCAACCTCTAAGAGATCAAGCGCATACTGAGCGACTTCCTGTGTTATCGCTCCATCGTATTTCACCTGTGCAAAATCTCTTACCCTCTTTAACAGGCGATTTGCCAGACGCGGTGTTCCTCTTGACCTACGAGCCAGCTCCATAGCGCCTTTCTCATCAATCGATACCCCAAGAACACCAGCTGAATGAAAAATTATTTCACACAGTTCATCAGTACTATAGAATTCCAGACGATTTACAACACCAAATCGGTCTCGTAAAGGTGCTGTTAGCATTCCGGCTCTTGTTGTAGCACCGACCAGAGTGAATTTTGGAAGATCCAGCCGAACGGATCTGGCCGTTGCTCCACGTCCAATCACGATATCTATAGCGTAGTCTTCCATCGCCGGATACAGAAGTTCTTCTACCTGCCTGTTCAATCGATGAATTTCATCTATGAACAGGACATCACCTTCCTGCAGATTATTCAGAATGGCTGCCATATCGCCAGGTTTTTCGATCGCAGGTCCGGCGGTCGTTCTCATGTTCACACCCATCTCATTGGCGATGATACCTGCGAGTGTTGTCTTTCCAAGTCCGGGTGGTCCGAATAAAAGCACATGATCCAGTACATCCTTACGCTGCAGAGCTGCTTCTATGTATATTTTCAGGTTGTTCTTTGCTTTTGTCTGCCCAATGTAATCCTTCAGCATCTGTGGCCTAAGATTCTTGTCAAGCGTACGATCTTCTTCACTGATTTCTGTAGTGATTATTCTTTTTCCCATGTTCCTCTCCATCCTATAACTGCCGTAAGCTTAATTTCAAGATATCCTCTACTGTCATACTTTCTGTCAGCTCTATTTTACGTACCGCCTGTAATGCTTCCGTCTGTGAATACCCGAGTGAAACCAATGCCTGTGCTGCTTCTTCTCTTATTCCGACCGACAAAGTACCGTTTGTTTCAAGTCCTTCTCCCTGTGCATATTTCGCTTCGAAAGCATCTTCCAGCTTGAACTTATCCTTTAGCTCCAAAATCAGCTTTCCTGCTGTCTTAGCACCGATGCCGGGTGCTTTCGAGATAGCTTTTACATCTTCGGATAACACAGCGAACCGAAGATTATCCGCTGTTATCGAGGATAATATGCCAAGTGCTCCCTTGGGTCCGATTCCATTCACGGTCAATAAAAGTTTAAATACGTTCAAATCATCTTTCGATGCAAAGCCAAACAATGACATTCCATCTTCTTTAACATGAAGATACGTATAGATCTTAATACTTTCTCCAAGCATTCCGGCAACTTCTGCAATTACGGAATCCGGTACTGCTATCTCATACCCCATACCATGATGATCAAGTATCAGACTTTTTGTCCTGACCTCGACCAGTTCTCCCTTTATATAAGCAATCATATTTCTCCTCATTCCTGCACTGTTTTTGTGTATATCAAGTTTGCACGAGCGATTACGCACAAGTTACAACCTTGCTTGTGAAAGAATTATCTATTTCGTTCACACATTACTCCATTCCTGCACGGATTTCGATAATATTCCCCACTCTCATTCATCATCTTTGATCTTTTCAAAAGTCCCCGGTGATGTTATCAGTCTTCCTTCCGTTATATAACTGACAACAAGTTCAATCGGAAGATCCAGTGCTTCTGAAATCTGCATGGCATTGCTGTTCGGATATTCTGCCAGATATCCGGCAACACGTGAAAAATAAGCATCATCAAGCTTTCTGCATTCATTGCATGTCCTTGATAATGTTCTGCTGATAAACACTTTTCTGCAGATTTTGCATATGTTCGTCTGCATTTTCCAACACCTCTCAAGCCTCTTATTACATCAATGTAGCAAAAAGATTTAATACTTCCTGCCAGACTTTTTTATGCCATGGCCGATTCAGCCATTCTTCATAAAAAATTTCCTTTGAAATTCTCATTGTGTCCAAAAGATCACTTTTTATGATATCAATGGTATCACTGTCACATATAAATGTACCGCATTCGTAGTGTAAATAAAAGCTCCGGTAATCCATATTAATGGTTCCGACCACACCGCAGTCTTCGTTGATGATCGTCTTGGCATGAATAAATCCGGGTGAATACTCAAAAATTCGGATCCCCGCCTGTAAGAGAGGACCGTAGTTGTACTCTGTCAGCATCTTTACCCCTCTTTTGTCCGGTATGCTGGGGGTAATGAGCCGGACATCAATCCCACTGTGTACTGCTGTAATCAGCACATCCTTTATATCATCGTCGATTACAAGATACGGTGTCGTTATATAAAGATACCGTTTTGCATAATACATGATTTCCTTGTAGATCGTAACAATCGGATTTCTTGGGTTATTCGCCGGACCATCCGATACAAATTGGCAGTATACATCGTTCTTTGGAAATACCCGCTCCGTTTTATAGGGTGAATAGTCCATCAGAGGCTCATCGCCCGCAACCTCCCACATCTGGAAGAACGTTACCGTCATTCCCCATACACAATCACCCTCGACTCTGACAGCGTTGTCTTTCCAGACACCAAAACGCTCTACAAGATTTACATATTCATCTGCAATGTTCATTCCGCCGGTATATCCGATCTCCCCGTCGATAACGACAATTTTCTGATGATTCCGGTAATTCATATACAGTTTTTCCATGTATTTATGAATCGGGTTAAAGACACGTGTTTTTATTCCATCGCGCTCAAGCTTTGCACGAAAGTCTTTTTCTGTACGCAGCGCTGCTCCAAAATCATCGTACACGAGAAGCACTTCAACACCTTCTGCCGCTTTTTCCGCCATAATCGAGCGCATCTCCCGCCACAGAATTCCGTCACCGATGATATAGAAGTTAATAAGAATAAATTTTTTTGCATTTCGCATATCTTCAAAAACTGCTTTGAAGGTCTCGTCGCCCATTGGATAATATGTTATTTGGTTGTTCTTATACAAAGGGAAAGAATACGATTCCATGCTCCTGACAATCCTTGATTTTGTAGGAAAACGTCTTGTGAACTCTTCAACCGCTTCCGGGTTATATTCATAGAATGTCTCTCCATGACGCAGCTTATAATTAACTCTTCTGTCAATTTTTTTCTTTGAACCGTTCTTGCCCCATAAGGCATACATCAAGTGTCCCGTTAACGGTACCACCAGAATGACACAGATCCAGCTTATTTTAAAAGACGGACTGCGGTTGTCATTTACAAGACCAATCATAATGAATATACTGGCAATCTCTATGGCAGCATAAATATAGACCGTATATCCGGTCAGCCAGATCGATAAACCAATTATGGCCGCCAGCTGCACCAAAACAAGCACCGCCACTATACTGACCCTGATTATACCACTCCAGTAGCTCTTTATTATCCCCTTATCGATTTTATTCTCTCCCATTTATCCCACTCCTGATAGTATTCCATACAGTTCCTCAACGCGGCGAGCGACTGTATTTGTTCTAGTCCTACTAATCCTATCATATTTTTAATAAAAAATCACTATAAAAATGTACCCTGCATCCTATGATAAATCTACCTTGTATGCTATAATCATGTTCATACTGTTACTACAAAGCAGGTGCCGGATGATTACGAAAGGATTCTCTGTTCGAAAATCAGGCTTGGTTCAGAAATGCGAACCTGCTCGCAGGAATGAGGTAGAAATGAAAATTATCACCAGCCAGTTTGCACGGCCGGAATGCACCTACTGGAAAGAACAACCACTCGATCAGATCTTATTCTTCGATATTGAAACCACCGGTCTTTCAGCCGATACATCCTACCTGTATCTAATCTGCTGTGGTTATTATCAGGAGCAGACATGTAATCTTATACAATGGTTTTCCGAAGGCATAGAAGATGAACCTGAACTTCTTGATGCTTTTTTTACGCTCATGAAGAACTATACGATGCTTGTTCATTACAATGGTACGACCTTTGATATGAATTACCTTTTAAAAAAGTCCCGCCAGTACAAAAGGAATTATCATTTTGACAATATCCTGTCCTTAGATCTTTATAAACGTATACTTCCCTTTAAAAGCAGATTCCAGCTTCCAAACTACAAGCAGAAATCTCTGGAGGAGTTTCTGGGTATCAAGCGTGAGGATACCTATTCCGGTGGGGATCTGATCCCGGTCTATACCAAATACCTGGGACGTGCCGGGTATGAAAAGTATCAATCAGCTACTTCCTACCATGTGACCTATCAGTCCGGTCTTCCGAAAATACCAGAACAAAGTGCAAAGCAGTTACTTGCCATGCTGCTTCTTCACAACGCTGAAGATGTTACCGGCCTGATGAAAATATCTGCTTTACTGCCTCTTTTTGAACTTTTTGAAGGCAATGTTCCTCCTATAAAATCAGCAGTTAAGCAGGACGATTATGAGGATATGCCCGGTGAAACACTGCTTTTGTTTCCGCCTCAGGCATTTTTGATTACCTTTGATCTTCCGTGCCCGGTTACTTTGCATTATAAGACACCATACTATTCCTTTTCTTTGTATAATAACTTATGCACGTTAAAGGTTCCGGTCCTTCAGGGAGAATTAAAATATTTTTTCACCGATTATGAGAATTATTATTACTTAAGTGCCGAGGATAAGGCCATACATAAAAGCATTGCAGATTTTGTTGATAAGTCACACCGTAAAAAGGCAACACCGGCAACCGCATACACCAGAAAACAGGGAGAATTTCTCCCGCAGACCGGCGGCTTCCTTCCCGAATTATCAACGGAATTGCACTCTTTTGTATCTTATTTTGAATATAAAGAAGAGCTTCTTTCCAACATTGAGCTTTTGCAGGCTTATGCAGTCCAGCTGCTGACCTCCGCTCGTCTCCAGAACAAATAACAGGAGCTTTATGGGTCCCATAAAACTCCTGCCTGCTTCATCAATAATGTAAACTGTTCCTGCGTTTTTTATCCAATTAAAAGTGACTTATTGTATTTTTTCTTCTTTCATAAAAAGCTGTTCTATAAAATGTCTTGCTGCCCTTGCCGATCTGCCGCCTCGCTGGATCGCATGCTGATCCGCCAGCATATCAAGATTCGGCATATCCTCGATCTGATATTCTTTTGCAAGTCCATGGACAATTTTCAAATACTCTTCTCTGTCTGGTCTGGCAAATCGTACCGACAGTCCAAACCGGTCTGACAGAGAAATCTGTTCCTGAATGGTCTCATTCCGGTGAATGTCATTCCCTTCTCTGTCGGAAAATGTTTCTTTCACAAGATGTCTTCGATTGCTGGTCGCATAGATCACCGTGTTCGGAGCTTTTGTAAGAACGGAACCTTCGAGCACTGCTTTTAAAGCACCCACTTCCTCATTGCTCTCAGAAAAGGACAAATCATCCAGAAACAATATAAATTTCAAAGGATTTTTTGCAAGCATTTCAAGAAGCTGAGGTATCTCCAGCAAGTCTCCTTTTTTAATCTCGACCATTCGAAGCCCCTGCTCATAAAACTCATTTACAACTGCTTTTACAGTTGATGATTTTCCAGTTCCTGCATCACCATATAGTAATACATTGGCAACCGGTTTATTATGCAGAAAGGCAAGAGTATTCTGAACAACAGTCTGTCTTTCATCATTATAGCCAGACAAACTGGACAGTTTTACCCGGTCTGAGTTCTTGACCGGCAGGATCTCACCTTTTGAGTAGACGAACATACTGTGCTCAGCATACATACCAAATCCCCTGGTAAAGAGCTGACTCATTCTTTCTTCATAGGCTGCTGCAAAATCCATTTCAGTGCAGATCCACTTTGGCAGTCTCACTTCTTTATCTATATCAGCAATCAATATTCCAGCCGGAAGTTCTGCAATTCTTTGCAATGTCATCAACTCATTAAAAATACAGTCCGCCAGATTTTCAGATATCTTTTCTCTTGATGCTTTCTTTCTAACATACAGATTCTCATCCGACAAGACTTTCTCCCAGATGTATTCTGTAAGATTCTCTGTTCTCGTGAACAACCGGTGTGTAAATGCCGCATAGGCATCAATTCTTTCATTCTCGCCTTTATCAATGCTTTCAAGCATTTCCATCAGTGCCTGTATAACAGGGTCTTTATGGATGTGCCGGAATACGACCAGTGCTCTAAGCTGTTTTTTTATGCTGTCTATCTCGCTTTCCATCCGTCTCTCCAATCCCGTATGGTTCAATTTGGGTCCTGCCTTAATTCAAGTTTCCTTACTTCCATACCGGCTATGATTATACCACACCATAAATCCACAGGCAATAAACATGTAAAACAGATTACGCCGGAAGGATTATATAAAATGTGCTGCCCTGATTTTCTTCAGATATGACATTGACGTTCCCGCCAACTCGTTCAACATTCTCTTTTACAACGAATAGTCCCAGTCCATCTCCGGCTTTGCCGTTTTCTGAATTCTTTTTATAGTATGCGTCAAATATTTTCTTTTGATCTTCTTTTTTTATTCCGCAGCCAGTGTCATTGACTTCAATGATAACAGCTTCTTTTTCCTTGCGGTAAGAAAGCTGCACCGTCCCATGCGCAGGTGTGAATTTATAAGCATTGGTCAGCAGGTTATATATACTCTGACCAAGAAGGTATTTATCCGTGTGTATCATAATATGATCTGTGGATGGCAGTATAAACTCAATTTTCTTTTTGTGGAACTGTGCTTTCATGCCATTGCCGATCTGCTTAATGAACGGATGAAGATCGAGTTCTTCAAGACTTACCTGTGGACGGTCGGATTTTGCATCGATCAGACTGCTTATGTTCGTAATGATATCTTCCAGATTATCAACCTGGTTTTCACAGATCCGTATGTGTTCTTTGTCCATCTCGACCACACCATCTTCAATCCCTTCAATGTGCATTTTTAAAATCGTAAGTGGTGTTCTGGTCTGATGGACCATCTCATCAACCAGTGTTTTCCTGGCCTGCTGCTTCATCTTTAATCGAGTTTCCAGCGAAGTCAGGCTTCTTTGGATGATTTGAATTTCCTGCGTCTTTGAGTGCTGTATCGAATTCTCTTTTCCATCTTCAATGTTTTGTGCCATAATCGCTGTATCTTTCAAATCTTTGCTGACGCGGCGGCTCATAAGAACAGCGAATAAGATTATAATCGGCAGCAGGATGCCAATGGTGAATAAGCTATTGATCCTTAGTGATTTCTGAAACATCTTTGCTGCTTCTGAATTACCCGATACAGATTCTCTGGTGATATGAACCGTTCCGAGTGTACCATTCTCATTCTGGATGGTGATAGAATCAACCACCTCATATCCCGTCGTTGTCTCATCAGTACCTGACATCATATGCTCATGCATCATACCCATTCCGGAGTAATTGCTGGCAGAGGAATCATAAGCCTGTGCAAGCAGATTGCCTTTTATATCATATACTTTTATTTTTGTAATGGAATCATCCAGATAGGCTTCGAGTTCAACATTCATCTGCTCTGCAGTGACCACGTCAGAAGCCAGGGCGTTTTTCAGATAATCGGACAGCTGATTGCATGTCTGTTCATAGTTTTGATCCAGATAGCGATTAAAATACCGGCTGATCAATACACCAAGCACAAAAGAATTCACGATGACTACCAGAATCGCAATAATACCAAATGTTAGGATCCATCGTTTTCGAATGCTCATTTTTCACCTCCGAAGATATAGCCGGCACCATACTTTGTTATAAGAAGCTTTGGGTTTCTTGGATCCGTTTCGATTTTCTGCCGTATTCTTTTGATAAAGCTGTCAATATTTCTGTCAAAACCTTCATAATCATCACCAAATGCCTGTTCTATCAATTGTTCTCTGGATAAGACCTGCCCAATATGCTTAAAAAAAGCTTCCAGTACTTTGAATTCAGCAGCCGTAAGACTGATTTCCTCCTCGTTTTTTGTAACGACGAGCTTTTTTGTGAATAATTTCAAGTTCTGATGCACATATACAATTTCATCATCCTCTTTGTAGATTCTGCGCAGAAATACGTGGATTCTCTTCATGACTTCCCTTGGACTGAACGGTTTGATTACATAATCATCCACCCCATATTCAAATCCTTTTAGTTTATCAATTTCGTCTTTCCTGGCAGTGAGCATGATGACCGGAACCTCTGATACTTTACGAATCTCCTGTAAAACTTCATACCCATTGATTCCTGGCATCATTATATCAAGTAAAACAAGGTGGATGTCATTTTTATCAAATAATTCCAAAGCTTCAAAGCCCTGAGATGCCAGGAATACTTCGTATCCTTCCTTTTTCAGATACTTTGAAAGCAATTCCCTTATTTCTGGCTGGTCTTCGACTACTAAAATCTGAT
This sequence comes from Clostridia bacterium, assembly GCA_003249225.1. Classification (GTDB taxonomy): domain Bacteria; phylum Bacillota; class Clostridia; order Lachnospirales; family Lachnospiraceae; genus SZUA-448. The sequence continues at coordinate 28,434 of QKJQ01000019.1, forward strand.
AAATCATGGCATCCACCTCATATCGTTACATCTCATACTCACAGCATGATCTGATCTATATAAATCTGTCTTCCCGCTTCATTCTATTATCGTAAATCACAATGCATGTTCTGCCATCTTTGTGTCAGATCACTTTACCTTTCTCAATGAAAAACTGCCTGTAACTGATCTTATTCATAAGGTTCCTGTGCTGAATCAGATGACATGTTCTTACTTCTATTATGAATGATAATTTCTAAAAGTAAAGCAGGAAATGTAATGCACCTGCAACCAGCAATATCACGCCGCTCCTGCATTTATTTCCTTTTCTTTCGGTCAGGAAGTGTTATATGACAGAATCTTTCAAATCATTCGAATGCAGTATAAGGTTGAATTATGGTTGAATTATGGTTAAAATGCAGACGAAAAAAATCCAGGGCAAAATACCCTGGATTTATCAGTTCTTCACATGTTCAAATGCATGAACTTATGCTTCTACAGAAATGATTTCTTTCTTATTGTATGAACCACAAGCTTTGCAAACTCTGTGAGGCATCATCAGCGCTCCACACTTACTGCATTTAACAAGGTTCGGAGCAGTCATTTTCCAATGTGCTCTATGACTATCTCTTCTTGCTTTTGAATGTTTATTCTTCGGACAAATAGCTCCCATCGATTACACCTCCTTAACTTTTCCTATGTAAAAATTGCTAAGGACAGCTTGTTTTCGACAAAAACACAAACTTACAAGCTCTTGTCCTAGCAGCCGATTACTGTCCACTTAACGCACTTATTTAGTATACTTGTGAACTTAAGAATTGTCAATATTTTTTTATATCTTATTTTACAATTGCGATTGTTTCTCTTGCAATTGCGAGTTCTTCGTTTGTTGGTACTACGAGAACTTTGGTTTTAGATGCATCTGTTGTAATGACCTGCTCTTTGCCACGAATTGCATTTTTCTCAGTATCCAGCTCCACACCAAGATAGCCAAAGTAAGAACATACCATTTCACGGATCTTTTTGTCATTCTCTCCAAGACCTGCAGTAAAGACAATGGCATCAACTCCGTTCATCGCTGCAACGTAGCCGCCAATGTATTTAACAACACGGTAAACAAATACTTCGACTGCTTCAATCGCATGTTCATTGCCGGCTCTCGCTGCCTGATCAAGATCACGGAAATCACTTGATACACCGGAAAGTCCAAGTACACCAGATTTTTTATTCAGAACGCCCATAACTTCTTCCAGGCATTTTCCTTCTTTTTTACCGATGTATTCAATGATGGAAGGATCAATGTCACCACTTCTTGTTCCCATGATAAGTCCTTCAAGTGGTGTGAGTCCCATGCTGGTATCAACAGATTTACCATTATGAACCGCAGAAATACTTGCACCATTTCCAAGGTGACAAACAATGATCTTCGAGTTATTCAGATCAAGTCCTGCAACTTCTGCTGCTCTTTTCGATACAAAGCTGTGGCTGGTTCCATGGAATCCGTAACGGCGAACTTTGTATTTATCATAATACTCATAAGGAAGGCCGTAAAGATATGCTTTCATCGGCATTGTCTGATGGAATGCAGTGTCAAATACAGCGACCTGCGGAACACCCGGCATGGTTGCTGTACAGGCATTGATACCAATCAGATTCGCCGGATTGTGAAGCGGTGCAAGATCGTTACATTCCTCAATCGCTGCAATAACATCCGGTGTGATCAGAACGGACTTGGTGAATTTTTCTCCGCCATGAACAACTCTGTGTCCAATGGCTCCAATTTCACTTAATTCTTTAATAACACCGTATTTTTCATTCATCAGTGCTGAAAGAACACCTTCAATTGCATCCTTATGATCTTTCAATGGAAGTTCAAGCGTGATCTTCTCTCCGCCGTCTGGGGTATGATTTAATTTACCGTCAATTCCAATTCTCTCGCAAAGTCCGACTGCCAATGCTTTTTCTGTATCGGAATCGATCAGCTGATATTTCAGTGATGAACTTCCGCAATTGATAACTAAAATCTTCATTACATTTCCTCTTTCTGCGCTGCTTTTAATCCATGCAAGGAGAATTCCGTGAACGCAACGCTTCCTGAACCCGAAATCTTTCAAAGCCGCTCTCTGCTTCTTTATCTCCTGTATGATGTATTCCTATTAAATCAACCTTATTGTGCGCTTGCCTGAACAGCAGTAATTGCGATTACACCTACGATATCATCTGAAGAACATCCTCTTGATAAATCGTTGACAGGTTTCGCAATACCTTGTGTAATTGGGCCATAAGCTTCTGCTTTAGCAAGTCTCTGTGCCAGTTTGTAACCAATGTTTCCTGCATCAAGATCAGGAAAGACAAGAACATTTGCTTTTCCGGCAATCTCGCTGCCTGGAGCTTTGGATGCACCAACACTTGGTACAATTGCAGCATCTAACTGATATTCACCATCAAGCTTCACATCAGGATATAATTCTTTTGCGATTCTCGTTGCTTCCACTACCTTGTCAACATCGGCATGTTTTGCACTGCCTTTTGTTGAGTGGGAAAGCATAGCAACCACTGCTTCTTTTTCTACCAGAAGTTCGAAGCTTTTTGCGGAAGATCCTGCAATTGCGGCAAGCTCTTCGGATGTAGGATTCTGTACAAGCCCGGAATCTGAGAAGATAAAGGTTCCATTTGCACCATATTCACAATCCGGAACCACGATAACGAAAAATGCGGATACTAGTTTTGTGTTCGGGGCTGTTTTAAGGATCTGAAGGCATGGACGCAGTGTATCTGCTGTTGAATGACACGCTCCTGACACCAGTCCGTCTGCATCTCCTGCTTTTACCATAGTTACACCAAATGCGATAAAGTCTGTCGTTAATAATTCTTTTGCCTTCTCCGGTGTCATTCCTTTTGATTTACGAAGTTCTACCAGTAAGTCTACGTATTCCTGCAGTTTTTCACAATTGCTTGGGTCAACGATCGTTGCTTTTGAAATGTCAAGGCCTTCAGAGCCTTTTTTAACCACTTCCTCGCTGCCGATCAGGATAATGTTCGCATTTCCTTCTGCAAGTGTTTTTGCTGCTGCCTCATAGGTTCTTCTGTCTTCGGTCTCCGGCAGTACGATTGTCTTCAGGCTTTTTTTTGCCCTCGCTTTGATGTCCTCAATAAAACTCATTTTTTTCTCCTTTCATTTCTACCATGAATCTATAACACTCGCAACCCATTATAATACTAACTTCTTTCGGTTACAAGTATAAAATACGCTTGTTTTCATTGTGAAATCCAACATTGTATGATACGATACTTTCAGTGCAGAAATTGGTTTTATTATTACCATTTTTGTTCATGCCCATTCGGTAAAATACAAATGCATTTGGGGGTTTTTATGAAAACAGTCGGTATTATCGCAGAATATAATCCATTTCATAACGGGCATGCTTATCAGATCGAACAGGCTAAAAAAATGACCGGTGCTGATTTTTGTGTTGTTATCATGAGCGGAAACTTTGTGCAGCGAGGTACACTGAGCGTAATGGATAAATATCTTCGTACAGAAGCTGCTCTTCGTTCCGGTGCCGATGCCGTCCTTGAACTGCCCGTTCGTTTTGCAACGGCAAGTGCTGAAATTTTTGCACTCGGCGGGGTTTCTATACTTCATTATCTCAACTGCATTGACTACTTATGTTTTGGAAGTGAAACCGGAAAGCTTGAACCGCTCCTTCAGGCGGCACATCTTCTATATAAAGAGCCAGACGAATATAAATTGTCTTTAAAAAAATACTGCAAAGAAGGAAATTCATTTCCGGTCGCAAGAAAACTGGCAGTTAGTGACTATCTTTTGTCCACCAAGACTGCTAAAAATAATCCCGATCTGATCTCCTGTTTTGATTCACCAAATGATCTTCTTGGCATCGAATATTGTAAAGCGCTGCTTACCCTGAACAGTCGCATACAGCCCGTTGTAGTTAAGCGAATGGATGCAGGATATCATGCCGCTAGCCTTCCAAATCAGGAAGATATTATCGAACCCAAATCTATACAGATGACATCAGCCACCTCTCTTCGTAATGCATTGGAAGAAACAGCTCCATCTTCTTTGGAATCGTTTCTCCCTGCAAAAGCATTGCCTCTTTATGAAGAGTTTTATAAAATCTGTTTTCCCGTTCAGCCAGACGATATTTCTTCACTCCTGCTCTATAAACTGCGTTTGGAGCAAAAGGATGGCTACGCACGCTACTTTGATGTATCTTCTGATTTAAGTAACAAGATAAAACAGACCCTCAGCACCTGTACCACATTTTCTGAATGCTGTAAATCGATCAAGTCAAAGGATCTTACCTTGACCAGATGCCAGCGGGCATTGCTCCATATTGTTCTGCAGATAACGTCAGAAAATGTCAGATTATCGCTGAAAAACACGCACCAAACCTACGCCAGACTGCTTGGATTCTGCAAATCTTCTTCATCCCTGCTGCGGGTCATGTCCAATCGCTCCGCGATTCCATTGATAACGAAAGTTGCGGATGCAGAGAGCATCTTATCCCCAATCTGTATGCAGATGTTCCTGGAAGATATCTTTGCTGCCGATTTGTACCGATCTCTGTTAACGCAGAAATATCAGTATTCTCTGCCGTCTGAATATAGAAAAGGACCGGTAATTGTAACTTTATGACCACTTTCAAAACAAAAGAAAATCTTGTTCACCGCACCCGTTCCTTGGGTAATGTGAACAAGACTTTTTTCATTCAATATCTTCCATAAAGGTATTCTCATCAAAACTGAACTCATCTTCAGATTCGTCCTGCTGACTTGATTGCTTTGACTCTTCGTACATGCTGTAATCTTCATACTCAGATTCCTGCATGTTTTGTCCGTTCAGTTCCATACGGTTGCTGACTACCGTATCAAGATTCATCTTAAGGGTTGCAAGCAGCATTTCACTTTTAGCTTTGGTACTTTCATACGCGTCGGATAACATATTTTCTATGTCCACCAGTACCTCATTCGTATACGATAAAGCACCGCTTCGAATCTGCTCGGAATCACGGTTCGCAGAAGACAGCAATTCCTCTGCCTGTGCGGATGCATTGGAAATCATCTCATTCCCCTGATAAAATGCCTGCTGCATAATCTCGTTCTCACTGACCATGGCTGCTGCTTTTGTCTTTGCTTCTTCAATAATAGCTGCTGCTTTATCTTCAGCATCTTTAATAATCGCATCTCGGTTGCTTATGATCTTCTGATAGCGTTTTATTTCATCCGGTGTTCGAAGACGCAGCTCGTCCAGAAGATCGTATAACTCATCCTTTGGAACGATTACTTTGCTCTGCGAAAAAGCAGATGGTTTACACCTTTCAATATATTCATAAATATCTTCAATTATCTGTTCTATCCTACTTGCTCCCATCTATGCTTCCTCCTATATATTTGTCATAAACCGTTTGTACGATACATTCCGGAAGAAGCTGTCTTATGTCTCCGCCAAAACTTGCGATCTCCTTCACAATACTCGAACTAAGGTAAGAATACTGAACACTGGTCGTAAAAAATACGGTATCAATTTCCGGTGCTAATTTATGATTTGTCTGAGCTATCTGCAATTCATATTCAAAATCAGTTACGGCTCGTAACCCTCGTACCAAAAGACTTGCCCCACGCTCTCTGGCATAATCAATTGTCAGACCACCAAACGCTTCCACCTGTACATTAGGTATATCCCGAATTACCCTTTGAATAAGTTCAACTCTCTCATCCGCTGTGAATAAAGCTCTTTTTGAGTTATTATTCAGAACTCCTATAATTAACAGGTCAGCTATCTTTGCTGAACGTTTAATTACATCAAGATGCCCAAGTGTAATCGGATCAAAGCTCCCCGGATAAATCGCTATTCTCATAATTCCCCTTTCGAGATAAAAAAATATGCTGGTTCGTTTTATATCGTTTCACTCTGTCACACACAAAACCATACATCTCAGCTTCGTCTAAATCTGTCTGAAGTGATGCTTCAACGATGATTACTGTATCTGAATTAATAAGTGATGATTTACCAAGAATCTTTAGAACTTCAAGCTCAAGACCGTGATTGTATGGCGGATCCATAAAAATCACATCAAAGGTAAGCTGCTCTTTTTCAAGTATTCCAAGCGCCAAAAGAACATCATTTGTTACAATTCTGGCATCATTTTCCAAGTGTGTCGCAGAAAGATTCTGTTTTATACATTGAATCGCCGCCCTGCTGTTCTCAACAAATACAGAAAGTTTGGCTCCTCTGCTTAACGCTTCTATTCCTATCGCTCCGCTGCCGCTGAACAGATCCAGAAAATTACACTGCGGTATTGAAGAACTGATGATATTAAATAAAGTTTCCTTTGTCCGGTCCGTTGTCGGCCGTACTTCCATTCCTGGTACTGTTTTTAACTGTAATCTTCTTGCTTTCCCAGCAATAACTCTCATATCATCACCCGTATAGACATTATTCAGGAAGATTGTAATCTTTCTGATTCAAAATCATAGTTTCATTTTAGTATATTATTCATTTTTGTCAACTGCTTTTTCCCTAACGAGACCAATTATACAGTTTTTCACAATAAAAAAGTGCAGGTTTCCCTGCACTTTCTGCCATTATCCCAAATCTACTGTATCTTACTTTAAATTTATTGCAGCAAGAGTAATACCAAATAAAGCTGCTATAACAATGGCGAGCAGTCCGTCACTGATCATAAACATCAGAAGACCAATGCCCATACCGCCCATCAGGATTTCCTGTACTCTTTTTTTTGCCTGATCTTTTACAATTCCTTTTGAATTCATAATAACCTCTATTCCTGCGCTGTCATGGCGCAAACTTAGTTTTTCGTTTCTTATGAATTCATTTTATTCGTTACTGTGTCCCAAAAAACGGACTTGCACTTTCCTTGTACTATTATTTTATAGAACGAACTGCCCTATTGCTGCTATCAGATCCTCAGACATTGCGGCGAGTTCCGATGCCGATGCGGATATCTCTTCTGAAACAGCAGTCTGATCCTGTGCAGACGCTGTCACTTCTTCAATATCTGCTCCGGATTCTTCAATGATCGCAGTCATTTTCATAATAGCCTCCGACACCTTCCTGCTTGATTCCTTCATAACATCGACCGAAGAAACGACTTGTTTCATATCTTCAGAAACAGCAGAAACTTCCGTACCGATAATAGTAAACGCATTTGCAGAGTTTTGTACCGACTGTATGCCTTCTCCTACCAGCATCTTTTCCTTTTTCATCAGCTGATCCGCACCTTTGATATCTCCTGTTATATTGCTGATCAGTTCTGCGATTCCACTTGCTGAATTTCTTGACTGCAGAGCAAGCTTTCCTATCTCTGTCGCAACAACTGCAAAGCCTCTTCCCTGCTCACCGGCTCTTGCCGCTTCTATGGACGCATTTAAAGATAACAGATTGGTCTCTTCTGCAATGGAACTGATCAGTTCATTGATTTTTCGAATTTCTTCGGATCGTTTCGATAATTCCTTCATAACATTGTCGAGCTTCTCGGTCTGCTCTTGTATTAAATGCATATCACTTATCATATTCTGCATGGTCATCTGACCTTCTATGGCTCTACGGTTCACAGCTTCTGTTTCTTTTGCCATTGACAATATCTTATCCGCTGAAAGTACAAGATTTTCGTTCATATGACCAGCCATAGCACTTACACTTTCAGCGTATGACGTCTGATCCTGAACTCCTTTGTTAATATCATCCATTCTTCCTGAAATGTTCTCCGCTGTAATCGTTGTCATCTCGGACGCATCCGAAAGTTCTTTGCTGGACAGACTCATCTTTTCCGAAATCTCACGAATGCCTTTTACAAGATTGCTTATATTTCCGACCATTTTTCCGAGACCTGCTGTCATCTGTGTAAGTTCATCGCCCTTACGATCTATGTCGATTTCCACAGTCAGGTTACCGCTGGTAACTACACTCATTATCTTTTGAAGACTGCGTATCTTTCTTACCATAAGATAACTGTACAGACCGGATATCACAGATGCTATGACCAACAGAATTGCACTTGTTCCCATAATATAGAAAAGCATTTTATTTACTTCGCTCAAATACTCCTTCTGCACGGCCGTTATACAAAGGACCCAGTTTCCCAAAGGTTTATATAGTACCAGCATACGGCTGTCATCATAAGCATAACTTATTTCTCCGGTTTCACCAGCAAGCATGGCTTCTTTTGCCTCATTCAGCTCAATTATTCCAGATTCGTCAATGTTCGTACCCAGCAGATTACTGTCTTTATGGTATAAATATGCTCCATTCTGGTCCAGTAAAAATGCGTAGCCGCTTTCACCGATTTGTATTTTTTCCAGTTCATCATGTATATAATCCATATTCATGGATACAGCAAGAACACCGGCAACCGATCCATAACTGTAGATAGGAACGCTCGTCACTTCTGCATAATCTCCTGTAAGAAAAGAAACCAGCATATTACTGCGTGCGGTCGCACCCATCATACTGGCTGTAAAATAATCATTTCCGGACATATCCATACCAAGCAATTCTCCACTCGAATCGTAAACCACAATTCCATTCTTATTTAGAATAAACAGGTTTTCCAGATTGTCACCATAGACTTCCCGCATGCTCGCTTCTTCATCCGAAAACTCGGCAGAAGCATATCCTGCCAGCAATCCTGTCATCATTGGTGAATCAGAAATGATGGATAGTTGAATTTCAAGAGCTTCCCTTGTATGTACCACATCCGCAATTTCCATATCCAGCTGCAGCCCGAGTTCTTTCTTTATCTCTTTTGTAATTTGTCTTGAACTGATAAAGTATGCAATAAATGCAATACTGAGTGAGACGCAAAGTACGATGCAGATATTGATCAAAATATTTTGTACCAGCATACTCTTATTCTTTTGTCTTTTACCATCAATCTTTCCTTTTCCCATAATGCCTCCAGATTCTCATTCAAATCATTTCCTCTTCATGATTTGATCTGTTTGTTTTCTCTTCTTATTCATGGAGGCAATTATATCTTTCGAAAATCAGCTTTACAATAGATATCATGGAACTTTAACACACTTTACAATCATTATACAAAAAGGACTTTTGCGTAGTGCAAAAGTCCTGTATTTTTACTCTTTGTTTACTTTTATGATATAGGTCTCATAATCTTTGCTGATGGTTGCCGGACTGTCGAATACAACTTCTCCCAGGCTTTTCAGCAACTCATGGTTTACTTCAATTGGCCGGTAATAATATCCATGATAATAGTATGTATGCGTTTCATCAGCGCTTGATGCAGAATCGGTTCCATCCACAAGTTCACCTTCTCCGACGTAGATGTAGTCAATATCATACTTTTCGATCAGAGCTTTTACCTCATTAATGTTCGTACCAGTGTAAATCGCTTCAATGTCTGCTGCTCTTTCGTCGATAACGGCAGGTTTTCCTCCTGAACGGTTACTGCGCCACAACCACTCATGCGCATTCCAGCCAAGTACGGTTGAAAGTCCTGTCGTAACGGATACCCGCTCATGGAACGTATATCCATTTCCAGCTTCTTCAAGAACCACGGCATCCCCAGTTATATTCTCGTTCAACCAGTTCGTCGCCAGATAATCATCGTTCGATTCCGTCTCCAGATAAGCCGTAGCGTCAAGCCCCTGGTACCTGTCCACATCCTTATAATCTCCAAACCAGCTATCCGTCGCATTTCCAAAGTATCCGACGGTCAGGGTAAGGCATGCAAGCAGCATGGAGCCGGTAATGATCTGTGTCACAGTCTCTCTGAACCGCACGTACCGGATCAATATATATCCCATACACAGACCAAACATAATATAAGCCTGATACGTCAGTTTGAACATGGTGTTGGCACGTTTGTAATCTCCTGAGTAGATATCTTTAATAAAAATCACCTCAGGTATGAGAATCAATCCGACCGCACAGAGCCCTATGGTAATTACAAACAAATCAGAAATCTGCAGTGAGTTGATAAACCGTGTAATAAACCCTCTGCTCTCGATTGGCATACTGAATGAATTTTTTGAAATAGTTTTTACAGTACTTTTGGTGTTGGATTTTGCTGCATTATGCTCGTTCTTTTGCAAAACAACTTCCAAATCATTTTCCTTGGTTTTCCTTATAAATCTTATTCTTTTTCTTTGTGGTGTTTTCTTTGCCATTACAATAAAAAAACTGATTACTGCTGTAATAGGAAGTCCCCATAGAACCGCCAGCTGATAATAAGGTGTTCTTGCTACCGTAAATTGCGGCGTGGATGCAATCTGGTCAAAGGAGAGCGTAAAGGGCAGGCAGACAATTACTCCCACAACAAAAACGATCGCAGCATGAATTGCAGTAAGTATCCAGGCCTGCTTTGTAAACCGGCATAAAACCAGATTTGAAAATAAAATGATAGCACCTGATACAACAAAATAGATCGGAAAATCCCAATAATTCGTCATAGTGAAAAGACCAATAAAAAACCCAATCATAAGAATTGCAGGCTGCAAGGCTTCTTTTTTCAAATCAATCGGACCAATGGTGAGTCCCGCCCGAAGATCATCCATCCTTGACTTTCGATGCTGAAGAATTGCATACAACATGGCCAGTACTGTAAGGACGAACATAATATTTATTACATGAGCATGAAGATCACCAAGGACAAAGGAATATAGCGGGAACTCATGTATTGTTTTATCATTTGTCTCTGGATTATAGCCGATATACCTGGTCGCATCCGGAAACCAGTAATTGTCAATGGTAACACCTGTTATCCTTTGAATAAATGGCTTAAACAAACCATAAATCACATAATGCATGTTTCCTGCGAAACACACGGCGATGCCAGACACAGAACCAACTATGACCGGGAACAGCTTTCCTGGTTCTTTTGTTTCTTCTTTTCCCTTTCTTTCATTATAAATCGTAGGTCTGCAATCCGCTGCGACCTGATACATCAAAGAAAAGGGAAGTGCAAAACCAAATCCTGCAATCATCATCAAACCAAGATTATAAGCAACTCCCACAGATACACCGGACACTTTCGTCAGATAGACGATCAGGTATTGTCCTACATAATAATAGTTCAGCTTTTCACCTGACATCCAGAAATCATTTGGCGGCATATAATCTGTGCGCATCATACTGGTCATAAAACCATAATCCATAAATTTTTCCGTACCATAGGCTTTTGGATTGAACCCACCAAGATACGTCCAGAACAAAAAGAAAACAAAAAATATGATTTCAGATACCAGCATGGCATTCAGATTTTTTTCGGAAAGTGCAAATACCGACGGCTTGTCTGACGGATTCTTTTTTTCTTTTTGTAGGGTAAGGACCAGCACCACGGCATTCGCCAGGAGACAAATCACAATGGCCAGGTAACAATTAAGCTGCGTAAATTTCAAAATCTTCAGGGATGCAAGATACCACATCAACCAGCCGCTTACCGCAAGTCCTATGGTTTTGGAAAAAAGCCAGCCTTTGTCATGAAATTTTGAAAAAATCAGTGAGGATATGGGAAAGAAAACAATGCCCAGTACCAAAATAGCAAGCCACCATTTCAAAAACACTGTCATGTCATCCCCCAGACGTGACATACCCATTCCTGCAGCAATCAATAATATACCTGCAGGAATCAGCCATTTCCCAAGTATTCTCTTTCCATTCATTTCTCTACCTCTTCTTTGTCCCTCATTGTTGTATCTTTCAGGCAACGGTTGATCTCTCTGAAATCGACCACAGCCTTTTCACCTATTTTAAAAATTTTCTTCAAATTAATGGAATTTACACCGCCCTGTCTTGGACGGAACGTTATCGGCAGGTATTTTACTTTACGGTTTTTCTTAGCAAATACCACGGAAATCAGAACATTGGAAAGATTGTGATTTTCCGGTACCTGCTTCAGCACATCACGAAGCGCTTTTGCCTCCATCAGACGATACGGTGTATTGGCATCTGTCAGCATGACATGAAAACAAAGAAAACATACCAGCTTTAGTGTCTTTGTTACGACAACTCTTGAAAAACCATCCTGACGTCCTTTTCTGTGTCCGATTACCATATCGTATTGTTTTCTGTGATTCCAGAATTCCCAAAATTCCGATGGCAGTGTCTGTCCGTCAGAATCGGTCTGAAACACATAGTCGGCCTGGTGTTCTAATGCATAATTATATCCGTAAAGAATGGTCGAACCATGTCCACTGTTCGTTTTTGTCAGCGGAACCAGATAGGGGTACTTACTGCGGAGGCGCTGCATTTTAGCATACGTCGTGTCTTTACTTCCATCATCAATTACAACAAGTCTGCTTTGGTCACCAATTTTTTCAACCACAGGGTGCCAGTCCCTGATTACCTGCTCTATGTTCTCTTCTTCATTGTAAGCCGGTATAACAATATATAATTTTTCCATAATCCACTCCATTTCTGCCTGCTATTTGGGCTGGTCTGTGTCATAAATTGTTGTCATCCATTCACCTTCACCACTGCTGAAAACAGCTTCATATGTTGACGAGATAACATCTTCCTTCAATTCATAATCCTCCGATGTACGGTTATCATGGTCAACAATAATATAGCGAATGTTATTCTCTTTAATCAGAGCTTTCAGTTCATCCGAACCTGACGCCTCGTACATCTCTTTGACCTGCTCCGTCCTGCCGTACGTATCATACCCGGCAGACCATGGAAAATAAGGCCATCCTTCATACAACATGGCACCCCCAAGCACCACCTGATTCAATGCATAATTTGACGTCAGGAAGATATCCTGTGATGTTGCATTGTCACGGATCCACAACGTCAGCTCGTCCTCAAGATTAAAAACAAGATCGTTCTGTGGTGTATTTCTTTTAAGTACAGTGATAAAATCGTATACACCAGTCGAAGTCATAGCAATTACAATCAGAACACACAGCAGCCGTGCCCAGAAATTCCGGTTGCTGAATAACTTCACAACAAAAATTGCAGCAAAAATACCAAGCAGCATAAGTGACATCATAATGTACTTATGATTTACCGTAACATCAATGGTCAATGATATGGTAAAAGCAAATACAAACGGTGCCATAAATGCAACCATAGTGTACTTTCTTATTCCCTTTACAACAAGAAAAGCTGCCAGAAGTATGATCAGAATAACACCACATAATCTCCATATGTAATCCATAACACCAAACAACGATCGGTTTTCCGAAATAAATCCAAAGTAATATTGAGGACTGACAACCTCTCCGTCAATAAAAAATCCTGACTGCAAGGAGGAAAGTATTGTTGTGATCACAGCTGTAATAAGATACTCCAGTCGTCTGTCTGCAGCGATTGCAAGCATAAATAATACCATCAGTGCAGCAAAAACTGCAGCACCATTCCAGAATGCTATCCCTCCCAGAATGATTCCCAATATGACAGATTGTACGATGTACTTTGGCATCCAGCCATCTTTATGCAACAAACTGTTGTGTAAAAAGCTTTTGCATTCCTGTATAAAAACTGTAACAGATTTTTTCTGAGAATTCTTTTTCACGGCAGAATTACCGGCAGGAAGCTGTTTCCCGGCTATGTATGTTGTAGTTTGCTTTTCTTCCTGTTCTTTCACATTAGCCGTCAACTGCATTCTCTTAAGACGTCTTGCCATGTCATAAGGCTGCGAAAGGAAGAATAACAGCACCAGAAGAAGCGTTGCAAGTCCAAATGCCAGATGTCTCTGGTTACAATACACATTCAAATTCCACAAGCCCCAGTTCTCGTTTGTGGTATACCCGATAAAAGATATATTATCGCGTAACGTATCAAGTACTGACGTCCCCTGTGGTATGTCGGCAATATAAGAAAACAAGCTGGGAGAACTTCGAAATGTGAAAAACAGGCACGCCAGAAAACCAACTGAGCGTTTCCCTGATAATTTTATGCTGACAGCATATAATAAGAAATAAACACTGATCAGACTTAATGCACTGGGAACATTAAAGGCATAGTCCAGTCTCATGCCTAGAAATTCAAGATTCCCAGCCAGGAACTGAAACATAAAGTGATAGCGGATATCTTCACCGGCAAAATGCGAATAGGTCGTCGGAAAATTATTACCATAAGAAAAGGAACGAATCATTCCAAGATGCGGTGAAAAATCGCTGAATACAGACAGTCCGACATACAACTGATCATGAGCAACAAAAAAGGTCGTCCACATCAGCTGGTATACCAGACCGATCACCAGTGTAATAAAAATCATTTCGGGAATTGTCAGCAGGTGAAACGCACCTTTAAGCAGGGTGTTACGTTCACGGCTGCGAAGATACAGGATTCCGCCTATGGTCAGAATAAGATAAAGAAACAACGTTATGGTGTCCGCTATTGCCAGCGGACTGCTGCTGTTCTGATAAATGTGTGAGAAAAATGCCGGTACCTCCACATTGCGAAAAACATAGGCAAGAAGGTAAGCCGTCCAGGTAACCAGAAGTGTTCCGGTCAGATACCAGGCAGGCAGCAATATAAAAATTCTACTCAGACCGGTTTCCTTTTTAAAGCAGGTTTCCCTGCCAAGTTCACCCAGTCTGGGTAAAAAGACAGAACAGAATACATAGCCAGTTGATAAACAGAGTAATAAGTATATGACTGCCAACATTTTTTATATCTCCTTAGCCCGGTTGTAATTATCCTATGCGTATATCATCCGCCAGAATCGAAGACAACTGCTGTATCGTAGGCTCTGGATATCCAACAACACGATTTGCCTGGTTAACTACGATTCTCTCAAATAAATTTCGTATCCCTCTGGCATTTCCAAAAGATTCTTTTCTTTGATCCTCCATGCCAAGCAGATATTCTTTTAATCTGGTAAGTGCATCTTCTTCAACAACGAAACCTGATTTATTTGCCATTGCCAGAAAGATATCGATCAGTTCTTTCTGATCATAATCCGGAAATTCTATGAATCGGTTAAAGCGAGATACAAGGCCGGTATTTGCTTTCAGAAATTGTTTCATCTCTTCAGAGTACCCTGCAACTATAACAACCAGATTATCTCTGTTGTCTTCCATCAACTTAACAAGTGTCTCCAGTGCTTCTTTTCCAAAGTCATTGCCAGCACTGGAAGATGTTAACGCATAAGCCTCATCAATGAACAGTACACCGCCAATGGCTTTTTCAACAACCTCCCTGACTTTTAATGCAGTCTGTCCAACATATCCGGCAACCAGTCCGGATCGATCCGTCTCAACCAGATTTCCAATGCTGAGCAGTCCGATCTCCTTGTAGATGGCAGAAACAAGCCTGGCAACTGTCGTTTTACCGGTCCCTGGATTTCCCGTAAAGACCATGTGATAAGACATGTCCATATCGGGCAGCGCATATCGTTCACGAAGTTTTCTGACCTTGATCAGATTTATCAGGGAATTTATCTCTTCTTTTACTCCTGACAGTCCGACAAGTCCATTCAGCTCACACATCAAAAGTTCCAGTTTCTCAGCTCTTGATACTTCCTCCTGTGTCTTAGCATTGCATTCTTCTATGATGGTTTCCTTGGTCCGTTCTGCCGCTTCCTTCTGTACAGAATCCGCTTTCACCGGTTCTCCGGTGCTGTTGGCTGATACCTCTTCTATACCAAAGTTCGAAGAACCATCTTTGTAGAAAAGAAACCTTTTTTTGTAAAGTTCAAAATCATCATTTACTTCGGCCAAATGCTTGCCGGATGCCTCGAGTTCTCCGTTGCAGATCTTCCTGAAAATATACTTTTCGTCAACCAGAGCACCGGTCATCTTCCGATCATACAAAAAGGCTTCGATACTGCGAAAATATAGTTTTATGAACTCAAAAACAGCTGCATTCTGCTGATTATTCAGATACGCCATTGCCAGAATTATATTCATAAGCGCATCAAAAAATAATCCAGTTATCCCTGTCTGCTTCTCTTTGTCGCGAAGGCCGCAAAGCTGAATTAAAATTGGCGGTGATTTCATGATCCGTTCAGCATCAAGGTAAACCTGATCTAAGGGTTCTTCGTCCTGTGTCACACCCATGAGATTCTGGCTTGCCACCGCCGCAATAAATCTTCGTTCCTCAAGATTCATTCTGTTGCAGTGTAATGCCAGCCGGATCAGAACCGACTGTACATATATGTCCAGGATATCCTGAATGTCACGTTCGAGCAGAAGGGATGGTTTCTCCCAGTATCCTTCTTCATCAAGAAGACGGCAGAACTTTAGCAGAATCCTATAATTCTCTCCCGCAATGGTATATAATTTACTATTTGTATAAAGCTGCTGCATCTCTTATCCCCCTGGGTACAGGTCAAAACCTATAGGTAGTGTTATCCACAGCTTCTATTAAGCTATCCACAATTATACTATATTTGCACATGGTCGTCAAAAGTTATTTGACATTTGATACCTTCTGACTATAGATCCATATACAGGTCACTTATATGATGGGAGCCGAACAAAAAGATAATTTTACGATCTGTTGATATTCTGCTTCTGGCAATTCCTGTACCGCTTCTCCTGCCTGTGTCAGCAAAGCAGCGTCTCGGTAAATATCAGCCAGAGAGAATTCCAGTTCTCCGCTCTGTCTGATTCCAAAGATATCCCCCGGTCCGCGAAGTTTCAGATCTTCTTCGGCGATGACAAAGCCATCGTTCGACCGATTCATGATATCCAGCCTTTCTCTTGTTTCTTTTTTGGCAGAGGATGTAATCATAATGCAGTATGCCTGTGCATTGCCTCTGCCGACACGTCCGCGCAGCTGATGCAGCTGCGCAAGTCCAAAGCGCTCCGAATTCTCAATCAGCATTACCGTAGCATTCGGAACATCTACTCCGACTTCAACAACCGTTGTTGAGACCAGTACATTAATCGTTCCGTTTGCAAATCGATCCATAATCTCATTCTTTTCTTTGGGCTTCATCTTTCCGTGCAGATATTCAATCGTTATCTTGCTATCCAACGCTTCCTTCAACGTATCACTATATTCAGTCACTGCTTCTGCTTCAATCTCGTCGCTCTCATCGACCATCGGGCATATAACAAAAGCCTGATGTCCCATCGATACCTGCTTTTCTATGAATTTATATGCTGTAGGCCGGTAACTGGTCGGCACAACACAATTCTTGATGGGAAGTCTCGAGGCTGGTAATTCATCGAGAATCGATACCGACAGATCACCATACAGTATCAAAGATAACGTTCTTGGAATCGGAGTCGCACTCATAACAAGAACATGCGGCTGTTTTCCCTTTTGCAGTAGTTCTGCACGCTGTCGTACACCAAAACGATGCTGTTCATCCGTAATAACAAGAGCAAGTGAATCATAAATTACCTTTTCCTGTATCAGGGCATGCGTCCCGACGATAACATCTGCTTCATGCGTTTCGATTCTCTGGTATGCCGCCCTTTTCTGCGCTGCTGTCATCGATCCTGTCAAAAGTTCAATGCGCAGTCCAAAGGGCTGCAAGACACTTTGTATCGTACGATAATGCTGTCTTGCAAGAACTTCCGTAGGAACCATCAGGCACCCCTGATAACCATTTTTTGCGGTCATCAAAAGTGCAAGTACAGAAAGAATTGTCTTGCCTGAACCAACATCCCCCTGAATTAGTCGGTTCATGGCATGCTCACCAGTCAGATCTTGTTCTACTTCCATCCATACTTTTTTCTGCGCCCCTGTAAGTTCATACGGCAGTCCACTAATCAGACGATGACAATCCTTGCTTGGTTGCATTGTATACGGAGTTTTCTCTTTCCCCTGTTCTTCCTTTATTGCGCGGACGGATATCAGAAACAAAAAGAATTCATCGAATATCAGACGTTTTCTGCCTTCTCTCATCATTTCCTCAGACTTTGGAAAATGTACTTCCTGTATGGCTGCCTGCCGTCCCATTAACGAATACTTTCTCTTACTGCCTGCGGGCAGGTAGTCTTCCGGAAAGTCCAATTCTCGTATTGCCGTAGCAACAGCCTTAGATATCAAGTGATTTGTAACGCCTTCTGTCAATGGATAGACCGGCTGAAGTACATGCATAAGCTTTCTGTAATCCATAACTGTATAAAGGGCAGGCTGTTCCATGGCAAGTTCATTCTTTCTCCATACTATTCTGCCTCGAAAGACATATCTTGTACCCATTCGGAGTTGTTGTTTTATATAGGGCTGATTGTACCAGATCAGTGTCATAGTCCCCTTGGGATCACGTATACGGCAACTGACAATCTGTCTGTTCCCGGAACGCTTTAACTCCGGTGTAGAGTTAACGATGGCTTCCACCGCCTGTGTCTGTTCTGCCTGAAGTTGATCAATATAGACCGGATAATCAAACAACTTATATTCTCTTGGATAATGCTCGACCAGATCTGCAACTGTGTAGATTCCCATTTTCTGCAGATTTTTAGCTGTCTTTTCGCCAATGCCTTTGACCGTGATGACGGAATCATTCCATTGCATAAACTTCCTCCGATTGTGTATCTTAACGAACACAGGGTTACCCTGATTCCGATAGACCCAGTGCTGATTTACTCATGAAAATAAGAAGCGCAGCAAATCATTCTGTCTGCCAGAATCACTTCCTACGCTGCTTTGCTTTGTAATTATTCAACGGATACTACATAATAGTAGATCGGCTGTCCGCCGGAATGTACTTCAACATCGATATCCGGATTTGCATCCATAATCCTTGATGCCAAATCTTCGGCCGATTCT
This sequence comes from Clostridia bacterium, assembly GCA_003249225.1. Taxonomy (GTDB): domain Bacteria; phylum Bacillota; class Clostridia; order Lachnospirales; family Lachnospiraceae; genus SZUA-448. The sequence continues at coordinate 47,092 of QKJQ01000019.1, forward strand.
TCTGATGTTTCCGCACCATAATACAGACTGACAAGTTCTGTTTCGTCACTAATAAGCTGATCTACCATGGAAAAAGCAACATCTGTGATATCAGAACCGACTGATAAGATCGCCTTATCCCCGATACCCATAATATCGCCCTGTCTTATCTCTTTTCCATCAAGGCTGGTGTCACGGACTGCATATGTTACCTGCCCAGTCTTCACTTTGTCCATCTCATTGATCATATGCTCTTCATTCTCCTCAGGAGAATTATCAAAAACATAACTAATGATTGCTGTAATACCCTGTGGAATGGTAGAGGATGGTATTACGATGATATTCTTATCGGAAGTCATTTCTTTTGCCTGATTTGCAGCAAGAATGATATTCTTATTATTGGGGAGAATAAATACCGTCTCCGCATGAACTTCATCGATTGCACGTAGCATATCCTCTGTGCTTGGATTCATGGTCTGACCACCTTCGATTAAATAGTCAACACCAAGACCTTTAAATATCTCATTAATTCCTTCACCGATCGAAACTGCAATAAATCCGACCGGTTTCATCGGCCCCCTGTCTTTTGGTTGTTCCGGTTGTGCTGCTTCCATCTCTTTCAGAAGAACTTCATGATGTTCTTCGCGCATATTGTCGATCTTCATACGGCTCAAACCGCCGTAGGTAAGGGCTTTTTGAATCGCAAGACCAGGATCGTTGGAATGTACATGTACTTTTACGATTTCCTCATCAGCAACCACAACAATAGAATCACCGATCGATTCAAGATACGATTTCAAATCAAGCTCGTCAGAATCTTTAAACTCTTTTTCAAGTAATATAATGAATTCGGTACAATATCCGAACTTAATGTCAGCTGTTGAAATATTCTCTTTTGATGCTGCTCTGCTTTCTCCCGAAGAGGATGTTTTGACCGTCGTCTCAAAGATGACTTCCTTGCCCAGCATTGCATCATAAGCTCCCTGCATAACCTCTAAGAGACCTTGTCCGCCGGAATCCACAACACCGGCTTCTTTTAATACCGGAAGCAGTTCCGGTGTATAGTCCAGTACCTTCTGCATATGTTTTAAAACCTCAGCCCCAAAGAAGACAAGATCGTCGGTCTCATTCACAAGTTCCGCCGCACGTTCTGCTCCGCCTCTTGCAACAGTCAAAATGGTTCCTTCTTTTGGCTTCATAACAGCTTTGTATGCTGTCTCGACCGCCTTTGCGAACGCATTTGATATAATTGATACATCAATGGTTTCATATTGCTTGATTTCTTTTGTGAATCCACGGAACAACTGTGAAAGAATAACGCCTGAATTTCCTCTGGCTCCCCGCAGAGACCCACTGGAAATTGCCTTTGACAGAGATTCGATCGTTGGCTCCTTAATCTGGCTGACTTCGTTCGCTGCAGCCATAATTGTCAGTGTCATATTCGTACCTGTATCACCATCCGGCACAGGGAATACATTCAATTCATTAATGATTTCCTTTTTTGCTTCTATACTCTTTGCAGCTGCCAGAAACATTTTCTGTAAGAGTCTGGCATCCAATTGATTCAAAACCACCGTAGTGTCCTCCTTCAAATTAATCAATAACTCGTACGCCTTCTACGTACACATTGACTTTTACAACTTCAAGACCGGAGGACTCCTCCACTTTATACTTAACATTGCCGATCAGATTGTCTGCTACTGCAGAAATGCTGACGCCGTAAGATACAATGATATGCAAGTCTATTGTTATTTTATTATTATCAACAAATACATTGACACCGTGGTCGAGATTCTCAAGTCGCAGCAACTTTGCCAGACCATCCTTCATGCTCACGGAAGCCATACCGATTACCCCAAAACATTCAATTGCGGCAGACCCTGCGTATTTCGCAATGACAGCTGTATCTATCAGTATTTCGCCCATCTGCGTATTCATCGCTCCGTTCATACACAATCCTCCTATTCTAATTCAGATACTATTCTTATTATACCTGATTTTTTGGAAAAATAAACACTTTTTTTTCATATGCATGATTTTCCTATTGAAACAAAGGCTCGAAAGATAAATTTTCTTGCGTAACAAAACGCTTTATGCTATAGTGTGAATGCTTTATACCCAAAGCACAACTAAGAAAAGTGAGGATTTCAATGAGTATACTAAATGTAACAAATCTGAATCACGGTTTTGGTGAACGTACCCTGCTGAAAAATGTGACTTTTCGTCTGTTAAAAGGTGAGCACATCGGTCTGATCGGTGCGAATGGAGAAGGAAAATCGACCTTCATGAATATCATCACCAACAAACTTATGCCGGATGAAGGGACCATCGAATGGAATAAAAATGTGCGTGTCGGCTATCTTGATCAGCATTCTGTTTTAAATCCAGGTTCGTCCATACGCGATGTGTTAAAATCCGCATTCGAATTTCTCTTTACCATGGAGGCTGAAATGAACCGGATATGTACAAAACTGTCCGATGCTTCCGATGATGAAATTACAGTTCTGATGGAGGAATTTGGTATTATACAAGACACACTGGATGCACACGATTTTTATATAATTGATACAAAGGTCGAAGAAGTCGGACATGCCCTTGGACTGACAGACATAGGGCTTGATAAAGATGTAAATGAACTGAGCGGCGGCCAGCGCACCAAAGTTCTTCTTGGCAAGCTTCTTCTTGAGAAGCCGGACATTTTACTGCTTGACGAACCTACGAACTACCTGGATGTAAATCATATAGAATGGCTGAAGCGATACCTTCAGGAATATGAGAATGCGTTTATTCTGATTTCTCATGATATTCCATTCCTGAATTCTGTTGTGAATCTGATCTACCATATGGAAAACGGCGAATTGAACCGTTATGTTGGTAATTACGATAAATTTGAAGAAGTATATGCCGTTAAGAAATCACAGCTTGAATCTGCTTACAAAAAGCAACAGCAGGAAATCAGCCAGCTGCAGGATTTCGTGGCAAGGAACAAAGCCCGCGTATCCACCCGTAATATGGCAATGTCCAGACAGAAAAAACTGGATAAAATGGACGTGATCGAACTTGCAAAGGATAAACCAAAGCCGGAATTCAACTTTCTGGAAGCCCGCGCGGCTAGCCGCTTCATTGTTCGTACCGAAGGCCTTATTATCGGATATGATGAACCGCTGTCCTCACCTATTACATTAACGGTCGAGCGCGGTGAAAAACTTGTTCTGAAGGGTGCTAACGGAATCGGTAAAACAACACTGATGAAAAGTATTCTGGGGTTGATTCCACCGCTCCATGGTCATATAACGCTTGGGGATTACCTGTATACCGGTTACTTTGAACAGGAAATGTCCGGAGCAAAGAACAACACCTGTATAGAAGAGATCTGGTGTGAATATCCTGCCCTAACCCAGTACGAAGCTCGTACAAAGCTTGCTAAATGCGGATTGACATCGCAGCACATTGAAAGCCAGGTAAGAGTCCTGAGCGGTGGTGAACAGGCTAAGGTCCGTCTGTGTAAACTTATTAACAAAGAGACCAATCTTCTGCTGCTCGATGAGCCGACCAATCATCTTGATAATGACGCAAAGGAAGAATTAAAACGAGCACTTTCAGCGTATAGCGGAACAATTATTCTGATTTGCCACGAACCATACTTTTATGAAGATTTTGCGACCAGAGTCATTGACTGCAGCGACTGGTCGACAAAGGTATAACATTTTTTTATTCTGATGAAACACTTACTCCATTAATGATTTTAAACCAGGAATAACAGGCTGTCCGCTGAAGGTAGCCTGTTATTTTTTTCTGAAAATGAAAATTCTTTGTATTTCATTCCTTGCTTTTGATTACAAGTTTTTTAGTTACCTGTTTCTAATTACTGTTTTTAATTATCTGTTTTTAATTACTTGTTTTTGGTTACCTGTTTTTAGTTACCTGCTTTTAATTACCTGCATTAATTCTTTTTAATTCCTTGTTATAAAAATCTGCATTAAATTTACTACTGTTTTATTTACATTATAAACAGCACTTTTGACAGAGCTCTCCCAAGACAAAAAAAGCAGAACCTTTTTCAAGGTTCTGCCTAATTACCAACTGAATTACTCAGCCTGTGTTCTTCTCAAGTCTCTAAGACATGAAGCACAGATTGAAATTCTCTGTGATGTTCCATTAAAATTAACTTTAACGGATCTGATATTTGATTTCCACATTTTGTTTGATCTTCCTGATACCTGACTTCTGGAATGGCTTACAACCTTTCCGAACTGAGCACCTTTATCACAAATTGCACATCTTGCCATGAATGAGCACCTCCTTAATCATTGAAAAATTAAGCTTCGCGTATCCCCTGGTTTCCGTTCAGTATACCACTGCAACACGATTGCCTACAAACAAATCGATTTTAGCAGAAATCCAGGAGAATTGCAAGGACTTTTTATATTTGTTTATTCATCTGCTACACTTTCATCGTCTTTCATACTTGATTTTGCTGCTTCAGCCGCTTTTTTATCCATATTTTTTTCTGCAGCTTTCGTCTTTGCATCCTTTTTGAATTTATCTATCAGGTCCGGAACCATGTCGATAATTTTAGTTACTGCATCCTGTGTTTTTACATTTACAAGTCTTGCCTTGCCTTCCTGTATAACAAGAACGGAACTTGGGGATATCTTCCCTCCCATACCACCGCCGGCATTGTTCTTCCCTGTATTGTTGAACGCTCCTGCAGCCACACCAAAACTCACATCTACCAGCGGCAGGATTATGGTTCCATCATCAAATCGAACGGCATCACCGACTACCGTCTTTGTTGTAATAAAACCATCCATACCCTTGAATAATGATTCTACCGTCGTGATAAAGTTACTTTCTGCCATAACCGTCTCCTCCTTCAACTTTCTCTCTGTTCTAGCACTGTTTTATGCAAATCAAGTTTGAACGAGCGGTGACGCGCAAAGTGCAAACTTGCCGGCTGAATATTATTTCAGCCTTTCTTTTGTCATCATGCCGAATTATCACACAGATACCGGCTGTTTCATGTCTTTCTTAAACTTGTCAAAATTCTCCCGAAGCTTCTTGAAGTTCTTGTTGAACCATAACCGTAAGGCAATTACCGTAATGGTTATGATGTAAAATCTTCCTGTTATTTTAATATTACCATATAACATGCTCTCTTCAAAGTTAGGCTGTATGGAAAAGTTTTTTCCGATCTTTCCATAAAACATCCCAAGGGCGGCCAATACATAACCGGTCGTAGCCGGATCGCCTGTCCCAAAAGCCAGCAGTCCGGATGCTTTTCTTGGTCCTAAGTGTTTTAATAATTTTCCAATGCTGCGTAATGCTACTTTTATACCTTCCTGATTTACTTCATTTTCAAGAAATTCTTTCAAAATCTGTATCTGGAGGATCGTCTTTTTTATGAAACGTATCGGTGCCAGAATCGAATTCTTAATTTTCTCTGCGATTTGAATGATTTTTCGTTTAACTTTTTCATATCGCTTTGTAAATCCTGATGTATCGGCATCCTTCTCGCTGTCATAGGTGGAGGTGTCGCTGACTGGCAGCCTCATGTCAAGTTTTTTAATTTCCGGTGCTTTTTCCGCTTTTTTTACGGCGTCTGTATCCGTTTCCTGTTCCTGATGTTCGTAAGAATTTGTTCTGTTTACCTCTGGCAAATGCTCCGGTTCATCATGGTATTGATCGGACCCTTTCTCTGTATCTTCTTCCGTCTCTTCATCGGAATCAAATCTTATATCGGTCTCATGCTCGAGTTCTACAGCGGTTTCCTTACTGATACCTTCTCTGTATTCTGTGAGCTCACGTTTACCTTCTTCAGTGTCTTTCTTATCCTCTTGGTGATTTTCTGCCTTTTGTTCCTTTTCACTGTCCTGATCTTTTTTGGGCTTTGTACTGTTATAAACAGGAATACCAAATACCCTTGCTTTTGATACGGGTTTTCCCTCTCCCGTATATTCAAATTTAAATGAAACAATATGAAGGAGCCAGGTCACCTTTGCCATCAAATAAAGATCATCATGTTTTTGTCCATACAGTTTATATCGGAACGGTACAAATAAAATCAGTGCTAAAAGCAAAAGAACCAGTCCAACAATTGAAGCAAGTAGAATTCCTATGATTTTTACTATCAAAAGAAATACAGCCATACTCCCCCATCCCGTCAGATAAAATATTCTCGGACTTTAAAATCGCCGGTGTTTTGATAGATCTCTTCCAGCATATCCTTTACCAGATCCTGTGCTTCTTCTTTTCCTTTTCCAAGTCCGACGATACGAATCTCCTTCGATTCATAGTACGGATATTTAAACTCACTGGCATTCATAATATCAAAAAGATTTTCCGGATTAGAGGCAAATGTTATACAGAAAATCTCCCGTGTCATTTTACGTTTCTCAATCTTTTTAATTATTTTTTTACTGTTCCTCTTTACCTTTTTCCCAAGGTACAGCTTCTCACTCCAGACTATCATTCCTACCTCATTCCCGCGCGTTTCCTGCACTTATGAAGTCCGTGCTGTTGAATGCTGCCGCTTGATAAAGTGGATATTCTTACCATTTGCGAAGATTTCTCACAAAGCCTGTTGCACTCCACGGAATGTGCAACACAGAGTTATTATACCATAACATATAGAAAAAAACAGCTTTTTTTTACTGCTCGCATGCACGAAAAAGCATGTAATCTTCCTGCTTTTTTATATCACTGATGTTATTCAAACGAAGAAAGAGAATCCATCAAAAGAGTATAGCTTACCTTTTTTTCCGACATGTCTTTACAGTTTTCCAGAGAATACTGCACATAACTCATAACCTCTTTTCCTGAACTAAAAAATGTCGGAAATTCTTTTAATACAGAAGCCATGACCGCACGATTCACTTTCGCATTATTTCTGATGAACAACTCTTCAAACTCACTTTTTAAAGATTCCAGCCGGTTCTGCAGATATTCTTTATCCGCAAGTTCAATTTCATCCTCTTCTTCAAGCTGTACAAAAGCACTGCTTGAAATCAGTTTTCTGCATGTATCCAGACAATTTATAAATTTATCATCCATCAAACCTTCTTCTGAATTATCCAGGGCATTCGATGATGGTCCAGCTGTCCCTTGTTCATCGGCTGTGTCATCCTCAGGTCTGTTTTCGATTATATCCACTATATAGGTACCAGACAGTTCCACGGCTTCATTGATCTGCTCAAGAACGCCTTCCAGTTGCTCGAACTCTTCCAGAAGTTCTTCCGGAACAAGGATTTCATCATTATTCAGTATACTTACATCAACGAAATCAAAGATGGAATCAAGCAGTCTTCCCTGCTCCGCTATCTCACTGTCAACCTCATTCTGCAGTAAATTCATGACATAGAAATGATTGATCATTTCCTGCAGATCCATATAGCATTCAGAACTTTGATTTAAAAAATCAGAAGCTTCTTCAAGAATTTTGCACTTCTCATAATACTCATCTTTTGTAAGTTTACGGAATTCTGTCTCTGTAAGGATTAATGCCCATTTCTCAAGCTGAGGATAAAGCTTTTCCATCTGATCCGGTCGGTATAGGCCAGCCGCACTGCGCATCATATAGATAAATTTCTCAACACTGGATAGTTCTGCCCCTTCATACAGGTTCAGACTTTCTTCCATGATCTGATAATACTTTGCTTTGGTAATCCGGACTGGGAGCTGCGCAAGCATCATCTGTAATTTCATATTCACTGCATTATTATCCTGATTCGAGAAGATGGCCTGTACGATCTCTTTGGCTGCCGCCTGATTATCAAAGCTCCCGGCATCCTTTGCAAATCCATCGGTATCTGTCTCATAATTTTTTTCAAGGCGGTTCAGAATGTATTCAAACAAGGTAAAACGATCTGTATATGCACCAATGCACTCCATATGCCGTATCATGGAGGAACGGATAGCATTCACTTTTTCAGTTTTCTCTTTGATCTGCTCTTCTGTCAGTGTAGTATTTTTATTTTTAGCTTTTGTCCCCTGATATTCCATACTCTCCTGCCCGGCTTTCTCTGCCTGACTTTCCTCATGGACATCCTGTTTGGATGCTGCACGATACGTATGGATCAATGGAAACAATTCATTGGCAAGAAGTGCCGCCTGTTCGGTCAGCATGCCTTCTTCCTCCGCCATATAACGTTCATAAAAGTTATAGTATGCAATCACAAAATGATACTTGGCATGCAGATAATAAAAATCTGCCATAGCTTTTTCAAGCTTCTTCTGCTCTGCCGCACTCTGATGCTTTGCTAACGCTTTGATCTGTTTTTGCAGTTGTTTGTACCGATCTGTAATGAGTCTTTGTTCCTCCATGGATCTTATCCCCTCAATTCTTTACTTTTTTACTACTTTTTATGCACATGTTCGTGTGTATACAGATGATCCGAACAGTATTCGTAATTTCCTTCACATTTTGAGCAGAAACGAAATTCCAGCGTTTCATCATCCAGTTCTGTTCTTCCGCAAATCGCACATTTGTGTCTTGTTATAACAGATTTTCCATTAAAATTAACTATCTTGCCGCCTTCTCTTCCCGCTTGCCGGATATCTCGTTTGAATGCAGTCTTACGTTTGATCGAGGAAGGCGAATAACGATGATAATTTCTGGTTGCAAAGAAATAGATCAAAAAGTTCATTAATGACATAATAATGGCTACACCCTGACTAATACTCTGAATGTCACCTTTGAAAAGTCCCGATCCGATCAGAGTGAATACCTGCCATGCAAGGAATGCACCATAGAACCAGCCAAGGTATTTAACTTTGATTGGAAGAATGAACATAAGCAGGAACTGCATATTTGGATATAAAGCAGCAAAAGCCAGGAACATTGCCTGATAAATATAAGTTATAGATCCTGTATAAGGGACATAAACTGCACCCGGTACTACGCTTGTTACAAAATAAATCAAAAATGCCGCAATGATATTGAACAGAATTCCTGACAGGAAATACAGATTGAACCGGAAGGCTCCCCAGGCTCTTTCAAGTGACGTACCTATCATATAATACATGTAGAGCCAGATTAGTGTCCATACCGAAATACTTGGTGGCTGAATGATGAAGGTCACCAGTCTCCATACCTGTCCCTGCATTATCTTGCTGACATCCAGCGACAGAAAACTATAATAAAAGTCCACTTCATACAGACTGCCGATCAGACTGAGCACAAAACCGCCGGCATAGACTGCAATTACATATCTCATTAAATTATGAATGGCGTATTTACCAAATTTACATTCAAGTCTATTAATAAAATTCATTCGTTTCTCCTTATTTTCTTCTCAAGATACTGCTTTTTAAGTTTATTATAGTAAGTGAAAATACCCTTGTCAAACAGAATCCATTTTCCTACAATTTTATGAACTTCGGTATTTTCTTCTCAAAAACAGTAATATAATCAAAGCCACAGGACTTCAGCAGTTCTCCTGTCCGTGCAAAATCATAGGCAAGATGCCTTGGTTCATGTGCATCCGAGCCAAGCGTTATGATCTCACCACCAAGTTCCCTGTAACGTTTTAGAAGTTCAGGCTTTGGGTGTGCAAAACTCAGACCGTACTTCCAACCTGCTGTATTCAGCTCGATGCCCTTACCTTTTGCTATGAGGGTATGTAATGCTTCATCGAGAAGATCCTGATAATCCAGACTGCGATAGTCTTTTACTTCTTCCTTTATGTAACGGACAATATAATCAAGATGTCCGTACACAAGAAAACAGTCATAAATCTTTGTATTATCAATGATCGACTGAAAATACTCCAGCATTCCTTCTTCTTTTGTCTTTCTCTCCCAATACTTACGATTATAAGGATCCTGATAATCCAGTGCATGTGTCGAGCCAATAACAAAGTCAAAATCATACTGTGTTGTTATCTTATCATAATATTGTTTCACCCTGTCTTTTAGATCGGCTTCATTCCGCAGACCAAGCTCAACACCGGTAAGCACATTGATCCTGCCTGCATAGTTTGTTTTTGCATGCTCTAAAGTATCCCAGTAAACGGCTGGATCAAAGATAAATTCACCTTCTTCGGGATATAAATAATCCATATGATCTGTTATACAGATTCTCTCAAGTCCAAGTTCGATCCCCTTCTCGATCATCTCATTCAGCGGGGTTCTCGAATCTGTAGAAAAGTTTGTGTGTACATGATAATCACCTATCATTCTTTGCTCCATTCCTGCTCTTGTTATCTGCGTATATGAAGTTTGTGCTGCTAATAAAGGCACGAACTTTTGAGATTGAAACAGATTTCTTTCAACCTTTACTTCCTCCGGCTAATGTAATATGACTGATATCGGTCTTTGCAAGCATGGAATAATTTGTGTAGTACACAACAAATCCAGGTTTACCGCCTCCTGGCTTCTTAACATGCTTTTTTTCCACATAATCAATCTCAACCTTTTCCGCATCGCGGGATTTTGAATAAAATGCTGCCAGACTTGCTGCTTCCTCAAACGTCCGGTCCGGCAGTTCCTGTCCCTTGCTTTTTACGATGACATGGGAGCCTGGGATTCCTTTTGCATGGAACCACCAGTCATCACCATTCGCAAATTCGAAGGTCAGTGCATCATTCTGAAAATTATTTTTACCAACATACATCGAAAATCCATCCGATGAAATATAATGAAATGGTTGGCTTGTTATCTTAACCTTCTTTTGCTTCTTCCCATTCTTTCCCTGTGGGACTTTTCTGTCGTAATGTCTTCTGATATATCCGAACTCAGTAAGTTCTTCCTTAACTTCTACTAAGTCTTCTTCCTTTTCCGCAATGTCAAGTGCTGTTCGTATGGAATCCAGATGTTCCATCTCTTCTTTGGTTTCTTCTATATATTTTGTCAGTGCTTCGAAGGTTCTTTTCTGTTTGCTGTATTTTTCAAAATATTTCTTTGCATTATCAAGAGCACTTATGGTCGGGTCAAGTGGAATTGTTAAAGGCTCATTGGTATAATAATTCTGAACCGTTATCTCTTTATCGCCCGGCTTTGCTTCATAGCCATATGTCATCAAAAGTTCACCATACACCTGATACTTTTCACGTTTCTGCGTGTCCTTTAACTGCTTGCTCTGCAGGTCATACTTCTTAGCCACCCGCTCGATGGCAGTCCCCACGATCTTGCGCAGATCCGCGGATTTCTGACGAATTCTGGTTAGCTGGTTCTTTTCTGCATAGTAAGCTTCAAGCATGGCAGAGACCGAACTATATTCTTTTGCTTCCAGGTCCTCATAACACTGAAGAGACATTGCCGAGAATTCAACCGGTTCTTTTCCATTATAATAGATTACCGGCATATACTCGTGATTGCTTACTGCCTCCATCATTCGTTCCAGATTCCTGTGAAGATGTATTCCTTCGTCTTCCTGTAAGGTATTTGCAGGCTGCTGTGAATCCAGAGAGGCGCGTTGGCACAGCTCATTTGCCATCAACGGACTGAACCCGGTCAGCCCCGAATAAATCGCCTTACTGAGCGGCATTGGTTTTTGCAGTACAAGTTGTTGAAAGCTCACCAGGTCCGCAGTAAAAGGATCCAGTTTTTCCGAGGTCTGAGGTATAAAGTAATCCCTTCCCGGAAGTACTTCACGAACCGAACTAACAAATCCGGACACGCGTTTAATACTGTCTATAATTCGGTTCTCATCATCGCAGAAGATTAAATTACTGTGTTTTCCCATTAACTCAAGGATAAGGTATTTCTTCCGTACATCTCCCATTTCATCCAGATGCTCGATCTCAAAACGCAGGATACGTTCGAGTCCCGGTTGTGTTACAGATATAATTCTTGCACTGCTCAGATGCTTTCGCAGGAGCATACAAAAATTAGGAGCCGTCATAGGTGACAAAGGACTGCTTTCCGTCAGATAAACGAGCGGAAGTCCTGCACTCGCTGATAAAAGTACTTTATATTGATCATAATTCTTTATTGTTAAGATAATCTCGTCCGGTTCCGGCTGGCTGATCTTCAGGATTCTTCCGTTCACAATCGTTTCCTGTAATTCATGTGCCAGGCAGGACACCACGATACCGTCAAATGCCATAGCTGCCTCATTTCTTTCATTGTTTACATTATTTTTATTCTCTTCCTATAATCGTGCCGCCGCCAAGTACAAGCTCATTATCATACAGGACCAGTGCCTGTCCCGGGGTAATCGCACGTTGCGGCTCTTCAAAGGTACAGCGGAGTATTCCATCGGCATTCACTGTAACACGACAAGGTGCTCCTTTATGACTGTACCGTATCTTAGCCATTGCCTGCATTCCCGCCGGGAACGAAGCGACCGCCATATAATTCACATTGTCTGCCAGAACGACGTTCTGGAACAAGGCTTCATTGCTGCCAAGCACGACTTCATTCGTATCGGGACGTATCTCCGATACAAAAACCGGTACGCCAAAGGAACCGAGACCTTTTCGCTGCCCGATCGTATAGTGCATGATTCCCTGATGTTTCCCCATAATCCTGCCGTCCGGCGTCACAAAATTACCCGGAGCAGATTCTTCACCAGTGTATTCTTTTATAAATCCGGCATAGTCTTTATCCGGTACAAAACAAATCTCCTGACTGTCCGGCTTATTTGCTGTGCGCAGGCCGATTTTCTTCGCAATTTCTCGAATCTCATCTTTTGTATAGTCTCCGACCGGCATCAAGGTACGTTTTAACTGCTCCTGCGTCAGATTATACAAAGCATAAGTCTGATCCTTGGCATGCGTTGCCGATAATTTTAACGCATATCGCCCCTCCTGTGTCGTAACGATCCTGGCATAATGTCCAGTCGCGATATAATCCGCCCCAAGCTGCAGGGCACGCTGCAAAAGACTCTCCCACTTCACATACCGGTTGCAGCGTATGCAGGGATTTGGTGTTCTGCCATGCTTATATTCATCGACAAAGTTCTGAATCACATGCTGGTCAAATTCATTCTTAAAATTCATTACATAATACGGGATTTCCAGCAGATTAGCCACCCTTCTAGCATCATCCACAGCAGTCAGACCACAGCACCCGCCCTGTTCTTCGAGTATCTCTGTCTCTTGATCCTGCCAGATCTGCATGGTCACACCAATAACTTCATATCCCTGTTCTTTTAATAGATAAGCGGCTACCGAGGAGTCAACTCCACCGGACATTCCGACTACTACTTTCTTCTTCATTTTATCTCCTTTTCTGCACATGCTCACTGTGCATACCAGGCTTGAGCAAGCAAACACGCGAGCCGCAGACCTGCTGCATGAAATTATTCTTTTTTCATGCTCCTCGAATGAGCCGAAGGTTCTCAATGCATTCCTTTAGGACCTGCATTACGATATCTATCTCTTCAATTGTATTTTCTTTACCTAGACTGAAACGTATTGTTTCTCTTGCTTCCTTCTCTGTGCATCCTATGGCACGCAGAACGTGGGAGGATTCCTTTGCACCTGTAGAACAGGCTGAACCGCTCGCAGCACAGATTCCTTTCATTGATAGCATAAGGAGCAATGCTGTACTTTCAACATCATCAAAGGCTACATTAATATTTCCGGGCAGACGCTTCAATAAGTCACCATGACTGTGACTTCCCGGTATCTCGGAAAGAATACGCTGTAAAAATAAGTTTCGCAGCTGCATCAGGGCTGAACTGCGAACTTCCATAGAATCAAAAGCAAGTTCAGCTGCTGTCCCGAATCCGGCAATCAAAGGTACATTCTCCGTACCGGCTCTTCTTCCGCCTTCCTGTCTGCCTCCATAATGAAGCGGAAGAATAGAGGTCTTATTCCTGCAATATAATAACCCAATTCCTTTTGGACCGTAAAGTTTATGTGCACTGGCACTGAGAAGGTCGACCTGCAGTTCCTTTATATTGACCGGTATCTGTCCAAATGCCTGAACAGCGTCCGTATGCAAAAGGATTCCTTGCTTTTTCGTAATCCCGGCAATTTCGTTTATCGGTTCAAGAGTTCCGATCTCATTGTTCGCCAGCATGACCGATACAAGAATGGTATCTTTCCTTAGGTTCGCTTCCACTTGAGACGGTTCGACCAGCCCTTGTTCATCGACCGGCAGATACGTAACATCAAAGCCCTGTTCTTTAAGATAAGCACAGGTGTTTAATACAGCCGGATGTTCAATCGCTGTTGTTATGATATGATTTCCCGCTCCATGCAGCCTGGCAGCGAAAGCAGCTCCCTGTACTGCCAGATTATCGCTTTCAGTTCCACCGCTGGTAAATATTATTTCATCCGGTTCACACTGCAACATCCCGGCAATGGTTTCCCTTGATTTATTTATGGCTCTTTTCCCATCGACTCCAAGGCCATATATCCCGGAAGCATTTCCATAACTGTCCCGAAAATACGGAAGCATAGCATCCAAAACTTTTAGATCAACTGCTGTTGTAGCCGCGTGGTCAAGATATATTGTCTTCTTTTCCGATTCCATATAGTATCCTCATTTTATAAGCTTACCATTCATGGTACTTCCCAAATAAGGTTATGTCAAGAATAACAGGCTTAAATCCACAGTAGTTTTCAGTTGATTTAGAATTATGTCCGGACTGTTTACGAAAAGTTCATTTTTTATACATAATGCGCTCACACCCAAAACATATTTATACTATATTATTGGTACATAAGATAACCACGCTAATTACCTTTTAAATAGATTTCATATTACTCCCCTTATAAGAAAATGCAGCCAAGACCGGCTGCATTTTTTTTGCTGTTTATTTGCAAATCATTTTGGAATTTTAGTTTCCTGTCTTCTACTGTTTATCGCAGCATTCTGCGTTTTGCGTACCAGGAAACCATTTTAAAGACTGGTGATTCAAAACGTTTTTTAACCGTCTTTAGTTCTTTACGGATCTTAATCTCCTGCGGACAGTGTGTTTCACATTTTCCGCATTCCGTGCATAAAGACGCATAGCTTTGATTCACACGCATGGTCGTATTCATGATATATTCCCGGAACCCATTCATATAACCATCGGTATAGCTCACATTCAGACTTCGAAATGAGCCCGGTATATCGACTCCGAACGGACAGGGCATACAATAACCGCAGCCGGTGCAGGGTACCTTGATCTTTTCGTTTATTGCATTTTTCACTTTTTCGATCAGAGCAAATTCTTCCTTGGCAAATGCATTTACCGTTACCTCGGACGCGATTCTGATGTTCTCATCAAGCATCTCCATGCTGTTCATTCCGGATAAGACCACCGTAACTTCCGGCTGATCCCAAAGCCAGCGAAATGCCCATTCTGCCGGACTCCTTTTGTATTTGTTCTCTTCGAAAAGCTTTATCGCTGCTTTGGGGAGATCATTTACCAGCCTGCCTCCACGCAAAGGCTCCATAATGATGACAGGAATTCCCTTTGCCGCCGCTTTTTGCAGGCCAGCTCTGCCTGCCTGACTGAATTCGTCCATATAGTTGTACTGAATCTGACAGAACTCCCAGTCATAAGCCTCAAGCAATTCCTGAAAGGCTTGAGTATTCCCATGGTAGGAAAAACCGATCTTTCGGATTCTGCCTTCTGCTTTCATTTTATCGATCCATTCCAGAATTCCAAGAGATATCAATCTCTCCCACACTTTCACATCCGGAAGCATATGCATAAGGAAGTAATCAATGTACTCCGTTTTCAAGCGTTTGCACATGATTTCAAAATACTTTGTAATATCTTCCTCTTTCTTGATCAGATAATGAGGAAGCTTTGTTGCAATCTTTACTTTATCTCTGCACTTGTTCTTATCAAGTATCGTACCGAGTGCTTCTTCACTTCCCGGGTAGATATAAGCCGTATCAAAATAATTGATTCCTTGTTCGATTGCATGCAGAATTTCCTTTTCTGCTTCTTCCATATCGATGGATGTTCCTTTTTTCTTAAACCTCATGCATCCAAATCCAAGGATGGATAATTCCTCTTTTGCGTTTCCACTTCTGTAATTCATGGCATTCCTTTCTGTTGCTTCTTCCGATTGCAAATTCTAACTACTACAAAGGCTTTGATTGTTCTAGTTTACTCGCAGGTTACATTTTGTATGTTCCACAGTTTTTGTTCATAGTACCGATTCAGCTTTGCTATAGCTGCTTAGCTGTTTTATATAAATCCTTTTTCATTTCTGCTGTCGAATACCTAATCTATTGCATAGCGTAATTCAAAAGAAAAGTCGGCATCCCTGTCACAGCAAAGCTTTCCTGATTCCACGGTAAGTTCTGCTACCTGTATACAGGTTCTGAATTGATCCGGTCCAGGTATATAATCTTTGGATCTTCGTTTTTCATTCTCAAAAAAGGGATGTAAAAAGTAGAAAATGTAAGCTCTGTCACCGCATACCACAACATCCGCATGGTCGGCCATTCCTCCGTCCATGGGACGTTTCCCTGCATCCCGAAGTATAACACCTTGCCGTTCCCAATCACAGAAATTATCCGTTTTATATACACCCAGACCATTCCATTCGTCGGTAATCATCCACTTCTGACCACTGAGTTCAAAAACATTCGGACCTTCATGAGAGCAGTCTGTTATCTCAGCACCACCGGGAATCCAGTGATACAGATCATTACTGACTGCTGTATAGGTGTGAGAATCATGGCGCTCGTCCTTGTACCACATTTTATATGTATTCTTATCGACTTTATAAACGCACGCATCAATTACTTTGTCAGAGGATAATAACAAAATGGACTCAAACTTCCAGTCCCAAAGGTCATCGGATGTATAGTGGACAATGTGGCGTTCCCGGTTCCAATCGGTTGGGATGCCCCTGACATAGGTAACGAACATATGATACTTACCAAGTTCATAGATTACCTCCGGTGCCCAGAATGTGTTATGACCTTTTTCAAATTCGAGATTTGAAAGGGTACCTCTGTACAGCCAGCCGCTGCCATCCTGTGAAGTCGCAACACCAATGGCCGTTCCATGTATATGTGCCACTCCCGGAGTATTCGCAGCGCTGCGCCTTTGTGTATATAACATCCACCAGCACTTCTCTTTCAGATTCCATATAATCACAGGATCGGTCGGTGCATCATAAATTGGATCCCTGAATAACGGTGCTTCTGCTCTCATGATTTTCCTCACTTTTTCTTCATATTTTTATGATTTTCTTCACGCATACTGTCATAGTAAAATTTTTATTTTCCTTTGTCAAGGCAGAGCAATAAATAAGACCCGTTTTCTATCAATAGAAAGAAAACAGGTCTTACGAAGATGGAACATATCCGTCTATCATTATTCTTTTGTTTGTCATATTTTAGTTTACCTGAAAAAAGATGTCTGTCTAAAACTGTGATATGAACCCATACCCCCAACTACATCTATTACATTGTATCCTTTCTGACTGAGATAATTTACTGTCTGACTGCTTCTTGCACCGGACTGACAAAGGATGTAATATGTCTTTTCCTTCTCGAGGAATTTCTCTGGATCACTGACTAACGAACCCATCGGAATATTGACAGCACTTTCAAGACTGCCTGTCTCAAATTCGTAAGGCTCTCTGATATCGATTACGTTGACCTTCCCTAACAACCCATCCATATCATTCACATGTGTTACCTTTTCATTGTTTCTGTAAAAAAATTCAAACATAACAGGCACCTCCTTTCCTTGTCCCTTTCATTATAATGCAATTAAAATAAATCTCTGTGACTTTGTCACTTTTTCTTATGTTTTGCATTTATTTAATGTTACATTTTTTATTTTAACACATCTTGAATCATTTTGCATTAATTTTCTCATATTTTTATTGACATATTGTAATTTTCCATAACTTGCATTATAATCACTTTTAATAACAGGTCCTATAATTGCCTGAGAATAAGTGAAAGAAAAAGATAATTCTTTCAGAAACAGGTTTGTATCCCGCTCGTTACCGCTCGTTCAAACTTGACATGCGCAAAACAGCGCATAAATGTAGAAAAATATGAAATCCTAAAAAACACAGCCGCAAACTTGCGCAGAAAGAGGTTCCCTATGTTACATCAATTTGGTGGATTACTTGGATGGTTAATTCTTTGGTCTTATGTTGGCACTCTCTTGAATTATGTTTTGAAATTCGTTAATAAACAACTTTTGAAAACTAAAAACAAAGAAGGTAAATCCAGAAAGCTGCCCCCAATCCTTATGAAAATATTTGTCAGAAATCACAAGTACTTTGGAATAGCTGCCTTTACCTTTCTGATTCTGCACTTTATACTTCAGTTTATTACCTACGGACTGAATATCACCGGTGGCATCGCTGCTTCACTGATCTGTCTGCAGCTGTTCCTGGGTGTCTATGCCGTAACAAAAAAAAGACCCCGTAAAGGTCTCTGGTTCAATCTTCACAGGGTGGTTGCCGTTTTACTGGTCCTTGGTATATTAATTCACATTAATTTCCCGTATCTGATCAAAGCTTCCACCACTTCATCCCCGGCAAATTCTACTACTTCCGTTTCGCCTACTTCATCATCAAGTTCATCGCAGACATCCGCCTCGGACAAGATATTTACACTGGAGGAACTTGCAACTTATAACGGACAGAATGGACAGCCGGCTTATGTCGCTTATAATGGTATAGTTTATGATGTTTCTGATAACCAAAACTGGAAAAACGGAAAGCACAATGGTGAGAAGGCAGGCACTGATCTTACCAATGACTTATCCCGTTCTCCACATGGTGATTCCGTTTTTAAAACACTTCCTGTTGTTGGAAGTCTTGCAGCTAATTAACTCTACGCTTAATAAATCGCTTCCTGACCTCGCTGTCCGGTTCTGATTCTTACCGCATCCTTAACCTCATATACAAATATCTTGCCGTCACCAAAATTGCCTGTACAGGCAGTTTTGCTGATGACATCAACTGTTTTCTCGGCCCATTCCTCGGTCGATACTACGATTTCAAATTTAATTTTTGGCAGCATGTTGACATCGACATTGGTACCCCGCACATGCTCCACATATCCTTTTTGTATACCACAGCCCATGACCTGGGAAACGGTGATTCCATGAACTTCAATTGCATTGAGGGCGTTTTTTACGTCCTCATACTTTTCTTCTCTGACAATTGCTTCTATTTTATACATAGTTGACTCCTTATAGTTTGAAAAGCCTATTTAACGTTGTTTAGTCAAGACCGTTGAATGCAGGGTATGCATTCTCACCGTGCTGTGTAATATCCAGACCCTTCTTTTCTTCTTCCTCTGTAACTCGAAGAGGAACAAATAATCTCACAACTTTTGCACAGACAAAGGTTCCAAGAAGTGCAAAACCGATCGTAAATACAATGCTGACTACCTGAGCAAGGAACAATCGGTACTCTCCGTAGATCAGACCATTCCAGCGTGCCACACCATTGATGGAGGTATTTGTAAAGATACCAGTCGCGATTCCACCCCAGATTCCGCCAATTCCATGGCATCCGAACGCATCCAGTGCATCATCATATCCAAAGCGTTTCTTAACAGCCGACATAGCGAAGTAACAGATTGGACTTCCGGCTGCTCCAATCACCATAGCTGCCCAGATCGGTACATATCCGGCGCCCGGTGTAATGGCAACAAGTCCTATTACGGCACCTGTCGCTGCTCCGATCACGGTTGGTTTTCCCTGTTTGATCATATCGATCACCATCCAGGAAAGCATTGCAAATGCTGCTGAAGTATTGGTTGCTGCAAAAGCATGAACGGCAAGCCCATTTGCTGCAAGAGCACTTCCTGCGTTAAATCCGAACCATCCAAACCATAGGATGGAAGCACCAAGAATGACAAATGGTATATTGTGTATCCGGTAATTGATCTTATTATATCCATGACGTTTGCCAAGCATTATTGAAAGCAAAAGACCACTTACACCAGAACTGATATGAACTACATTTCCACCCGCAAAGTCTACCGACCCAAGTACTTCTCCAAGGAATCCACCCTCGCCCCACACCATATGTGCCAGCGGATAATAGACCAGTAAAGACCAAAGTGCAACAAAGATGAACAACGCTTTGAAGTTCATACGTCCTGCGACCGATCCTGTAATCAGAGCTGGTGTAATAATTGCGAACATCATCTGATAGACAGCAAAGGACAGATGCGGAATATCCTCGGAATAAGGTCCTGCTTCCAACCCAACACTGTTGAGACCGATCCACTTAAGATTACCGACAATTCCAAAGAGATTTCCGCTGAAACTAAGTGAGTACCCAACAACGACCCACATGGCTGACGCTAAACCCATTATAAAAAACGAAGACATGATCGTATTAAGCACATTCTTTCTTCGTTCCATTCCTCCATAAAAAAATGCGAGTCCCGGCGTCATGAACAGCACCATTGCCGCTGCAATCAACATAAATGCAATATTTCCCGTATCCATAGTTATCCTCCTTAACGCAAATAAAGCGCATAAAGCATCTTACAAACAAAGACGCCGTTGTCTTTTGTAGATTCTTTCTGCACTTCTACAATAAAATATATAAAAAGTTCCGGTGAGACAATCATTGGCGTTAGGTCCGACGATATCACATTGATTTATTAAAATTTTCTTTCAATGCAATAAAAATAGGCGCCTGGAATAAACCAAGCGCCTTTGCTCACCGTTACTTATCATAAAAGCTGATACCGGTAAAGTCAAGACATAATGACAAACAGAAATTCAATTTGTAAATCTGACAATCCAGCCTTATTTTTCTAATTCTTTACTTTCATTTAACCAAACCGTGATAACAACTGATATTTTTGTGTGTTATAGTTATCTCAACAATGAAATAAGGAGGATTTTAGCTTTGGAGATTTTACTAAATTCATTTGAGAAAGTTGTAGCATTTACAAAACTTGTGGCGAAGCTTGATGACAATATTGATCTTTGCTCTGGAAGATGTTATGTCGATGCAAAATCAATACTTGGAATCTTAAGCCTTGACTTGTCAAGACCAATGAAAGTTGAATTTAATGGCAGCAAGCATCAGGCATCCATAGCGGCTATGATTTCAGAATTTGCGGCTGAACCTTTGCAGAATGTCTGCTAAAGTTCAACCGCTTATTTTATATATGACCATTAATTTTGTTTCTTTCTTTTTCTTTTATTTCTTTCTTTTGGAACCAGTGTAAGAACCATATCCACCGGTCAGGTTGACAACATCATACCCTTTGCCTGCCAGTGCTTTCGCACATCTGCCGCTTCTTCCGCCAGACTGACACATCAGATAATATGTTTGATTTTTATCCAGGTATTTCTCTGGTGTTGACAGCAGATTTCCCATCGGAATATTCTTTGCTGTTCTGATAGTTCCCATTCTTACTTCCTGTACTTCTCTTACATCGATCAGGTTTATCGTTCCAATTAATTCATCCACACTATTAATCGATTCTGACTTTACTTTTGCAAATAATCCAAACATGGCATGTGCCTCCTTTTTCTTATGAGCCTATCATACACCATAGTAAAAAAATAACCGTGACCACATCACAGTTCACTGCCAGAAGCATAAAATTTACCACGATATTCATCCTGCCAAAGATTCGGTTCTGTTACTCTATTTTGTTCTGTCGTTTGTTTTTCTTAACGTTCACTTAGATTTTACAATATACCCTTCAAGTTAAATGTATCCTAAGTTTTTTTCATGTTTTCCTGTAAGATTCCATGAAAATTCAGCCTGCACAAGATTTACGCCAGTTTCTTTACGTAGATTACATGTAGTTTTAACCAAAATCCGGTAGAATGACCCGGGATACTTTCACTACAATACTATTGTAAATATCTTTTGGCATGAAAGGTTCGCTTTGTCTGATATTTATATGATTCATAATTCACTCAAAATACTCACTTTTTAAGTGAAATACGCACGAGAGGATGAACTGTATGAAGAAAACTTATGTCATCGATACAAATGTTTTGATTCAATCTCCCAATGCTATTGAATGCTTTGAGGATAACACTGTCGTACTTCCGCTTGTTGTTATTGAAGAACTTGATAATCTGAAAAACGCCGAAGGCGAAAAAGGTGCGAATGCAAGAAGTGCTATACGGTTGCTTGAGCACTACCGGCAAAATGGCAATCTGCTGCTTGGAACCCCAACGAAAAATGGAGGAATGCTTCGAATTGAGAAAAATTATATAGACGTAACCCTTTTGGAGGATCTTCCGGATAATAAATCCGACAACCGAATCTTAAAGGTCTGCAAGGGTCTGATGGATGCAAATGCAACCGAAAAGATCATTCTGGTATCAAAAGACATACTGCTGCGAATCAAAGCCCAGATTCTGGGTATTATGACCGAAGATTACACAACCGAACAAGTCGCAAGTGAATATTCACAATACAACGGCCGCAGCGAATTATTTGCTGATGAGGCTGCTTTTTTGAACTTCAAAAAAAACGGCCTTTCACTAAATGATGTCTACATCACAGATGAAGAAGGCAGTCGAAAGGATGTACAGCTTATCAGAAATGAATTTGTCCTGATCAAAGCTGACCAGTCGAATAAAAAGACCCAGCTTGGAAGATTTGACGGAGAACGAATCGTAGCCCTCCAATACAGAAAGGCACGTCCTTATGGCGTAAAGCCCAAAAACGCAGGTCAGTACTTTTTACAGGAAGCACTTCTTGAAAGTCCTGAAAATGCACCGCTTGTTATTGTTAAAGGAATGGCCGGTACGGCAAAAACCTTCTACTCGCTTGCCGTCGGACTTGAAAAAATACTGAACAGCGAGAAGCCATCCTACCGAAAAATACTGATCAGCCGTCCCAATGCCCAGTTTGACAACGATATCGGATTCCTTCCCGGCACCGAACAGGAGAAAATATCTCCGCTTATGCGTCCGATCATAGACAATCTGGAACAGCTTCTCGACTCTGATGAGGAAGAGCGTTATAAGAATGAAAAAGAATTGTCAGGAAAAATTGAAGAAGTTTTCGAACGTGGTATAATAGTAGCAGAAGCCATGAATTTTATCCGTGGACGTTCCTTTGTTCAAACTTATCTTATTATTGACGAAGCTCAGAACATGACTCCAAAACAGATCACAGGTGTCATTACAAGAGCCGGAAAAGGAACAAAAGTCATTCTGCTTGGCGATCCCAAACAGATCGACACACCATTTTTGGACGAACGGACGAACGGATTATCCTATGCTTCTGAAAAAATGAAAGGTAGTCCTTTATGCTATCAGATTACACTTAGTTCAGATGAATGTGAGCGTTCCGCTCTGGCAATGGATGCAATCAGCAGAATGTAATTTAATCTATACTAGTATTAACTGAACAGAAAGAGGAGTTTATGGAAAAGAACTGTTATATGAACCGGGAAGTCTCCTGGTTGAAATTCAATGAAAGAGTGTTGGATGAGGCAACGGATCCGGCCGTCCCTTTGTGTGAAAGACTGAACTTCATCTCGATCTTTCAAAGCAACCTTGAAGAATTTTTTATGATTCGTGTCGGAACAATACAAGATCAAATGCTGTTAAAAGATACCATTCACGACAACAAAACGAACATGACCGATCGCGAGCAGCTTCAGGCAATCATTGATATCACAACACCGCTCTGCCTGAAACGTGACAAGATCTATGCTTCAATTATGAAAGAGATTGCTGCATATGGCGTCCAGTTCATAAAATTCACAGATCTGACAAAAGAAGAGTCTTCCTATATGGAGAATTATTTTGATTCGGAGATATCACCTCTTCTTTCTCCTATGATTGTGGGTAAGAAGCAGTCTTTTCCCTTCATGGCAAATGGACTGATCTATGCGGTTGTTGTTATGGAAACCGTCCGCGGCAAAGAAAAGATCGGTATCATCCACAGTGGCGGCATGCTTTTCGAGCGTATGGTCTCACTTCCTTCCAGACCCGGCACCTATATGCTTGTCGAAGAACTTATCCTTCATTTTGTTCCAAAGATATTTGACCAGTATAATATCCTTGGCAAGTCATTGGTTAAAATAACAAGAAATGCAGATATCAATATGGAAGCGCTTGATGACGAAGATCTGAATTACCGTGACCTTATGGCAGAAGCAGTCCGTATGCGTAAGAAACTGGCCCCAGTCCGCCTGGAACTGACAAGGGAACTGGATCATACGATCATTCAGGCACTGTGTTCAAATCTTGGACTTTCGAAATCCCGTGTATTTCTGTCCAATGTTCCCCTGAATATGAATTTTGTTCCGCGTATTCGGGATGCCCTTCGTGAATACAGTGATTTATTCTATCCAAAACATATGCCGGCATGGCCTGCTTCTCTTGATAAAACCCGCAGTATGTTCGCACAAGTCGCTGAAAAAGATATCCTGTTACACTACCCCTATGATTCGATCAAGCCATTTCTGAACCTGCTTCAGGAAGCGATTGACGACGATTCGGTCATCTCGATAAAGATGACCCTGTATCGGCTGGCTTCTCAGAGCAAAGTCGTTGAAGCACTGATCGAAGCGGCTGAAAACGGAAAAGAAGTTGTCGTTCTTGTTGAATTAAAAGCTCGCTTCGATGAGGAGAACAACATTGAATGGTCAAGACGTCTTGAGAACGCAGGCTGCCAGGTCATCTACGGAATCGATGGCGTTAAAGTACATTCAAAGCTTTGTCTTATCACACGCAGAGTTGATAAAAAGTTAGAATATATTACACAGATCGGAACCGGTAATTTCAATGAAAAAACAGCAGAACTCTATACTGATCTGGCTCTGATTACCGCCAATCCGGTTCTTGGAAATGAAATTGCCGCACTCTTTCGCCAGATTGGTGTGGATGAAATTGCAACCGCACAGCCAAATCTCCTGATTGCACCAAGCGGTCTGCAGAACAAACTCATTGAAATGATCGATGAACAGATTGCACTTGCTGAGCTTGGAAAACCAGCCTACATTGGAATCAAGATCAATTCCATTACCGATATAACATTGATCAACAAATTGATCGAAGCCTCTATGCATCATGTGAAAATCGAAATGATTGTCCGCGGTATCTGTTGTCTGATTCCGGAGGTCGAAGGAGTTACCGACTACATTACAGTAAAAAGTATCGTCGGAAGATTTCTTGAACACTCCAGAATTTACATCTTTGGTGCAGAAAATTCCAAAATATACATTGGTTCTGCCGACTGGATGACAAGAAATACACTTCGCAGGATTGAAGTCGCTGTCCCTATTTTTGATGAAGACCTGAAAAAGAAGCTGCTCTCCATCTTTGCGATACAGCTTCGTGATAATTGTAAGACCAGAATCCTTCATGCAGACGGAAATTATGAACGAATCGAAGCAACGGAAGCTCTGGTCAATTCACAGGAATATTTTTCATCCATGAACAATCAATTGTAAGAAATAAGCAAAAGAAAGGAAGTAAAAAGATATGTATGGCATAATTGATATAGGTTCGAACTCAATGAGGTTATCCTGCTTTAAAAGATCGGAAACAGAGCTTTCCTATGTGTTTCACAAAAAGTACATGGCTGGTCTTGCAAGCTATGTCACAAAAAAGAACCTGCTTTCAGAACGAGGCATAGACAAAGCAGTGGAGATCCTGCAGGATTTCAAGAAAATCATAGTAAGCGTGGGCATTGAAGACGTATCCATCATAGCAACTGCTTCCATTCGAAATGTTACGAATACCGAAGAAATTCTGGAACAGATCAAAGAACGGACTGGCCTTGATATTGAGGTCTTGTCGGGAAGAGAAGAAGCTATGTGTGACTTCATCGGCGCTACGCATTTTACACGGGCTGCCGAAGGGATTGTTGTTGATATCGGTGGCGGCAGTACGGAGCTGGTATTCTTCTCAGATAATCAGGCTCAGGAGGCGATCTCCATCCCCTATGGTTCCCTGAATATGTTCACAAAGCATGTCACTAAACTGTTCCCTAAGAAAAAAGAAGTCCATGAGATCCAGTCTCTGGTTAAAAAGGAACTGAACGACTTAAAACCCTGGAGTGGAAACAATGCCATCCTTGGTGTTGGCGGAACTTCCCGTGCTGTATGCAAGCTGTACAACGATTATTACGGCTTACCGATATCCAATCGTAAACTTCAGTGTGATATGCTTTCAAAGCTTCTTGAAGAATTAAAGGAAGATAAAGATTTTTGCATGAAGAAACTGCTTCAGATCGTTCCAGAGCGTATTCACACTATACTGCCAGGCTTATTAATACTCGATGAAATCATAAAATTCTATGATTGCAAGCATGTTGAGATTTCATCCTGGGGTGTAAGAGAAGGTTATCTGATCGAAAAAATATCAAGTACTGTATAACGTTTCATAGATTTCAGGAAAGGATACCGGCATGAACAGAGACATTGAATATGAAATCAGGAGGAATTACAAACGGCTTCGACCATCCGAGAGAAAAGTCGCAGACTACCTCCTACGCATGAATGACTCACCTGAAAACCTGACCATGACTGATCTTGCCAGATTTGCCGGTATCAGCCAGCCTACCATAATGCGTTTTGCCAACACCATAGGATGCCGGGGATTTCGTGAATTAAAACAACGATTGCTGATAGACTACCCCAACCGAATTACAACCCAGAAGGGAATTGCTCTGTCCGATCATCCCTTTCCTTCATCAGGTTTATCGGAGCAATCCCAGTCAAATCCTGCGGCTTATTTACCAAATGAAAAATCAAGCAAACTGGATGCGGTTCCTCTTACGGTCGTTTCGAACGCTTCCCGGATGCTGCAATCTCTGTTGGCTGAAATGTCTCCCATCGAATATAAGAAACTCATTTCAAAAATGGCAAAAGCAAAGCATATCGTTCTTGTCGGCGAAGAAACTTCCGGCTTTGTTGTGGAGGAACTTTCTTCAAAATTAAAGCATCTTGAACTTCACTGCACCTCCTATAATGTTCATACGTTTCAAATGCTGAACCTGAGCAATCTGACACAGAATGATATCATTGTATTTCTTTCCTGCGCCGTATCCCCAGCGAAAACAACAAAAGTACTGCAATATGCAGCAAAATCAAATGCTGCACTTGCAGTACTCGTGAACCGTGAACTACCGGCATTAAAAAAACTTGCGGATATCAGTATTGTAACGACACCACATCCATCACCTTATGAAAACTCGATCTATTCCGTAACCTCTCAGTTATCCCTTGTCGAAATGATCTATGCCGGTCTGCTGTGCGAAAAAACAGGTCGAATATCCGATGATAATTTCATTTTCAATCAATGACTACACCTTTTTGTAACATGATATTCGCATACAAAGCAGCTTCGCCGGTCGCTATAATGGCATACGCTGTTTTTGCTTCTTCATAAAAGGCAAAACGCTCGATGTTGCCAACGGTCTTACTGCCACGGCTGTCATGTTTTGTTACAATCTCCTTATACGTATCCCAGATTGGGGTCTTTACAGGGTCGCCTGGCATTACTTCCATAAGGTTCACCGGATGATCCACGTAGGTGTCCAGCGGAAATACCTGAAGAATTGCATCCAGAAGCTCCGGCACCCCGTGTCCGTCACAACGAATCACAATCGCGTCTTTTCCCATACTTTCTGCAGGAAAGTTACCGTCTGAAATAACAAGCCGGTCACTGTGTCCCATTTCGCATAATACCTTTAACAGTTCTGGTGATAAAATCTTTGGAATCCCTTTTAACATAACAACCTCCTGCATTTATACTCATGTCTTTATAGCGTAAATCTTGAAATTTTGATCAGTTTACTATTTCAACTGGCGTCAGAATATGCATCCCGATAACTTATTACTTGGTTATCGTTCCATCCATATCCCACAGATCTTCCCAGCCTTTTGCGCCCTCCCAAAGGAATACCTGGCCTTTGATCAGACGGCAGTTCTTGTCTGCTCCCGCAATCTTGTCCATCTCTTCTTTGGTAAGCGGGTCTTCGGTAGCACACTTTAAATTGCTGACGAACTGTGATTCTTTTACAGAGAACGGTATCGGAACCTGTCCTCGCTGAACAGCCCACTTCAGGCAGACAACGGCTGGATGAATGTTGTGTGCTTTGGCTGCTGCTACAATCTCCTGCAGCTCTGTATCTGCAACATCTTCTGCGGTTCGGTCACGTTCCGGACGGGACGGGGAACCAATCGGACAATAGCCGATCGGAATGATCTTATTCGCAACAGCATAATCGAACAGTTCTTGCTGCTGGAAGCTTGGATGGAGTTCCATCTCAAGAGCTGCCGGCTGAATCTTACAAAGAGGAAGCACAGCTTTTAATTTTGCCACTGTCATATTCGACATTCCGATATGTTTTACAAGTCCCATCTCGACCAGCTGTTCACACTGCTGCCATGTGTCCATAAATTCTTCAATGGAAAATGGTTTTGAATCAGGATTTCTGGAATCTCCGCTGCACTTTGGTGCATGGTAGTTCGGGAAAGGCCAGTGGACAAAATACAGATCGATATATTCTAACTGTAAATCTTTCAGGCTTTCCTTGCAAGCTTTTATTACTTCTCTGTGTCTGTCATTCCATACCTTTGAGGTAACGAAAAGTTCTTCTCTTGTTACAACTCCTTCTGACAGTACACGGCTCAATACTTTTCCGATCTGATCTTCATTCTGATAAACAGCTGCACAGTCAATCAGACGATATCCGCATTTGATTGCCTGATATACCGCTTCTGATACAACATCCGCACCGTATTTGTCCGAGCCGAATGTTCCAAGACCAACCCCCGGCATTACCGCTCCGGTAAACAGGGTATGGGATGGAACCAGGGCTGGGTTCACGACTTCACTCATATTTCCTCCATTCCTGCGCTTCTCTTTGCGCATAACAAGTTTGAACGAGCGGTGACACGCGAGACACAAACTTGCTTGTGAAAGAATTACCTAATTCTTTCACTCTTCCTCCTTATTGCACTTAGTTTCTGTGCATGGTAAGTTTGGTTTTAACCCGACCTCTATTTTTCACTCTGATCTCCGAAGACAACGGCTACTTTACCGCAGTGTCCGCCTTCCATCAACGCATACGCTTCGGATGCCTGTTCTAATTCAAATTCGTCGGTAATCAGGTCTTCCGGATGAATGTTCCAACGAACCAGACGCTCCACAAGTTCTTCCATTCTCCAAAGACTGGTAACCCATGAACCATAGATCGTTTTCTGACCATGTATAATATCAGGGCTTGGATTAAAGGAAACGGTTCCTCCTTCTCCGACCATAGCCATCTTGCCCCACTCACGTGTCGCACGGATTGCAAGCTGTCTGCCCGGATCACTGGCACTGGCATCAAATGCACGTTCCACGCCATGTCCGCCTGTTACAGCAAGTATCTGGTCAAGGGCATCCGGACCAGCTTTGATGATATGATCTGCGAGTCCAAGCTTTTTCGTAAGTTCTATTCTGTAATCGTTTGTCTCAACACCGATTAATTTATTTGCTCCCATTGCCTTTGCAAGCATTAATGCTGCCAGACCTACAGGACCAAGACCAACAACAAGAACGGCATCATTTCCGCATACACCGACTTTTTCGATTGCTTCATAAACAGTACCAAATCCGCAGGCTACCTGAGCACCATCTTTGTATGTAAGTTCATCAGGAAGTGCAATGAGGTCTTTTTCATCTGCTAAAATGTAAGGAGCCATTCCACCGTTTCTCTGCCAGCCGTATGCTGCACGATGAGGGCTGGAACAGGAGATATAATATCCGCGGCGGCAGTCATTGCAGACACCACAGCCTGAAATATGATAAATGATGACTCTGTCGCCTTTTTTAAAGCGTTTTAATCCTTCGCCTTCTTCCACGATCACACCGCAAGGTTCATGTCCGGCTACCATTCCAGGGGTATATCCTTCCGGACCCTTTCCAAGATGCTCTCTGTAAATGCAACGGATATCACTTCCGCAGATTGTTGTTGCTTTTGTTTTTACCAGAACCTGACCATGTCCCGGCTTTGGAATATCAAACTCTTTTAATTCTACCGTACTGTTACCGGGTAAGATCGCACCCATCATTTTAGCCATTGTAATTACCTCCATAAATAAATTAACATTTCTTCGTATCACTGTGTGATGAATTTTGTATGCATACGTTTCTGAATATAACGTACCTTTTTATTCATGATTTCATTATATCAAAACCTGTGTAGGTTGTAATAGAAATACATGACATTTTTATGATTTTTATGTCGCATCGGCGCATATTTTAGTTTGACGTAACAACAAGCTTCTGATACTATAAAAGTAATTAATTCTGTGACGAGGTGTACTATATGCAAACTGCTTTTCACGATCTGGATATTCAGTTTACGTTAGAAAACTATAAATTTCATGCGTTGAATTTCGTTGTGGAACGATTTCTTCGTTCGGTGCCCAGACATAGTCACAGCAGTAACAGCTATGAGATACACTACATTTCATCAGGGCATGGTCAGGCTACCATTGACGGTCTGGTCTATTCGGTTGAACCTAATACCCTTTATGTTACAGGTCCTCATATTGAACACGAACAGGTACCTGATAAGCAGGATCCCATGACTGAATACTGTATATATCTGAAAATCGAGCCAAAAGCGATGGAAAAACGACCGGAAAAGGTTTCCCGAACTTCTTTTTTGCATCGTTTTGAAACTACACATTTCTGGTTCGGGCAGGATACCCAGAATCTATATCCGGTCATCCAGCAGATCTTCTATGAACTGGAGCATGAGCACACCGGGTACCTGTCACAGGTCGATGCACTGCTTCGTCAGCTCATCATACAACTGGTAAGAAATTATGAGGACCGTCAGGAAAGCAAGATCCATTATCCGACTTCCAATCTGGTCGACAGTAAATATCTTATTATCGAAGAATGTTTTTTATATGAATACTCCTCCATTACTCTGGAAGAACTTTCAAAACGTCTTGGTCTTGGCTCACGTCAGACAGAGCGTCTGCTTCGCCAGCATTACGATAAGACCTTTATGCAGAAAAAAACGGAAGCCAAGATGTCTGCTGCTGCCCTGCTGCTGTCCGATGCCTCGGTCAGCATTACAGAAGTGGCAAATCATCTTGGCTATTCGTCGGTAGAACATTTTTCAACTGCATTTAAACGATATTATCATAAGTCGGCAAGGGAATTCCGTAAAACAAAATAACCTCTCATAACGGCAGTCATAAACCATTCTTATCTTTTACCGTTTACTGCCGAAAACAAGTCAGCGCTTTTTCCAGGTATCCTATTGCTTTTTCATAACATTCTGCTGCCTCATACAGGATCGGAGCAACCATTTTACTGCGTTCTTCATCAACACCCCAGGGTGAATCCCAGGATAGATAAGGACGGGCACCTGCCAGAAGTTCTGTCTCTTTCTCAAAGTTCATGGCTGCATACTGCAGGTTCTCAAGAATCCCGCCGCCATACTTTGAGCCAACCTCACGAAGATACAGCACAGCTGCTTTTCGCACCGATGAATACACATCATAGCAATAGGCATCTGCCACACCTCGTTCTTTGTTCTCATGCGCATATTCATCTGCCCACCGTTTATAGAATGCAATTCCCTCTCCCACTTCTTCTTCCGGATCTGCTTCCTGTCTTGCATGCTTTACGGCTGCTTCAAGGGACTTGATCTCAGCATCTCTTGCCTGAAGCTCCGTCTTTTTCTCATGGATAAGAATGGCTCCAAAAGCAGGCGCCACTTCACAATTCACAGCTCGTTCAAAGGCATCGCGATGATACTCATCCCTGCCAAGATAAGAACCCCTGCCGATGAATTGTTTTGCTTCCTCATCGTAGCCGCAGACGACATCCCATTCTGCATTGGTAAATGCATTCCATACCAGGGCTGGTTTTCCCTTATTGATATGCTCCTTTACCCCGGCAATCATTTCGTTCCCCACGTTATTGCCTGCCTGGTCAAAACAAGGAAGTTCCGTAATCTCATACCCGAGCTTTTGAATGAATTCTGTTGTCCACTGATCATATACACAGGTCGGACGACTTGGACACCCGCCTGCAATCTTAAACACTGAACCTGAAATGCCCAGCATATACTCTGTTGAAAGCTTTTCACCAAGATTTGTCATAATAATACGCGCACCTTCGAACAATGGATCATAATACCTGTAATTCTCAACATTTAATAATACCATCTCGTTATCTCCTCTGATATAGTTTATCGTTAAGGTCAGATAAATGCGATCATAGTGTTTTAGTCCATCCCCACCTGACTGCCGTGCTTTTGTGGGTGTTACACGGTACAGTCTCTTAAAGGCTACCCCAAATGCGTCCGATGTCTCATATCCATACTGTAAGGCAATCTCAAGAATCTTCTTCTTTGTATTGCACAGATCCATAAGCGCAAGGGACAGCTTCCGTCTGCGGATATATTCTGTAAGCGTGTAGCCTGTTGCCAGAACAAAGAACCGCTGAAAAAGCCCTATAGGACATACACTGATCTGAGACACCTCATCGTAGTTGATTTCTCCATCGAGATTCTTCTCAATATACCCGATAGCCTGATTAAATCGACTAATCCAATCCATCACACACCTCCTTACAAGTAGTTTAACGAAATCCGAAAAGTTTGTCCCGTCATTTTTGGAACAGGAAAAAAGGTTATACTTTTATAAACAGACAAAATTTGTTTTTGATCGCTATATCTTTAAAAGCCATATATGGCATATTAATCAGATTTATTGTCTTTTTAAGCCATAAATGGCATATTAATTAGATTTATTGTCTTTTTAAGCCATATATGGCATATTAATTAGATTGATTACTTTTCAAGTCATATATGGCACATTAATTAGATCAAAAGACTATCAAAGCCACCTATGACTTGCAATCAACAAAAATACGCCGCGTTTTCTTATTGACTCTTTAGCTTACTTATTTCCTTTTGAACCATCTGTATTGTTTTCTCTCTGATTCCAACCTTCCGTGCAATCTCCGGCCATTCTCTGATTGCAATGATTACTTCATCGATTATCTTTTTGCATTTTTGTGCTTTTATATCCATGTTCTGTCCGCATTGAATCATATCTTCGATTTTAATAGCTGAATTCTTCCCGTTGATCGTCATCTGATGCGCCTTAAGCCATTTATTATTCAGGTCACATGCAAAGGTCACGTCATAAGCCGGTGACAAGGACCAGACACCGTTCCTGTCCATGAGAAACGATATATTTTTCACATGGTCGTCCTGATTAACAGCCAGCACATTAAACACCATTCTTTTGAAGAACTGCTCAATATCACTGTTTGGAAGTCCGATTCTTTTGGCATACAATGCCGCCATCTCGTAACTGCACAGGCAGGGAATGTCGTAATCGATGTGAGCAAGTGCTCCTAATGTCTGCATATGAATCTTTTTACCGTTCACTCGGTCGAATCGCTTTGTCATAAAATGCTTTCTGCCGCCTTCCGGAAGCAGCCTGCATTCACTCATGGTAATGCCTGCTTTTTTAGCCATTTCATAATATGCAAATTCTATCATCGTATATTCCGGCACATCCTCCAAGTCATGATCGCCATTCTTTGTAACACCATCGAACTTAATCAGCCAGAAATCAAATCCGTCCAACGGATCGATCTGTCCGGAACGTATCTCACCGGTCTTCTCATTAAAGGCAATGACTGCTTTGGCTCTGGCCCCCCCTGCCGAAGTACCAAGCTTCAGCAGCTGGTTATATGTCATGTCATTCTTTGCAGAAAGATGAATGCTTTCCCGATCCGCCAGGACAGACGAAGCAAACTCGACCATTCCGGCTATACTCACCAGCTCTTTCGAATCACTATGAGGACTTGTTGATGGTACATATTCCAGGGCTCCCATTCCTCGTTTTCCTGTATAACACAGACGTTCGACCACCTGAAAAGACTCCGGTGTCCGCCCATTTGACGCAAGCCACTGGTCTATGACCGCATTTCCAAACCTGTCCGGCAAAGAGTCGGCAAGCAATCCCGGTACACCACGAAAAGCAGGGATTGCAAGTTCAGGGAATTCGTATATTCTGTTTGAAAGCGGCATCATAAGGGGTGCTATCTCCACTCCCATGCGAACAAAATCCTTATCATATTCAAAGGATACATACCGTTTTCCCTCTTCCAGATGAAAGTACCCCACGGTTGTTCCCCAAAGCATTACAGTCGCTGTGTCGTTCATTCCTTCTCATCTCCCCACAAGATATTCCTTTCGAACTTTTCGGTTTCAGTTTTTCTAACTCGCTGTCTTTGTGGTAAAGTCGCCTTTTCTTTCAGGTAATAGGAAGGTCTTTTTAACGGATCCGGAATCAGCATATCAAGATTAGAATCAAGTCCCAGTGCAATCAGTATCTTTATCAGATTTCCAAACTGCACATCTTCCCCATTCTCCATCCTTGAAATGCTGCGAATGGCAACACCGGAACGATCCGCCAATTCACTCTGTGATAACGGATAATCAACTCGGTAGGCTTTCAGTCTTGCGCCAATCTCAGCCAGTGCACTGTGAGAAGATAAATATTTATTCATACCTTCACCTCTTTTTACTAGTATTTGTTGAATCCAGTCTATCACATATCTTTATAAAATGCAATATTACGCATTTTATATATTCTTACATTGTCTAATATGCCATATATGACATGTATTCTATCCAGAGTATCTACTTTTGTTACGTCACACTGCTGAAGAATTCGAGATCTGCTTTATCAAAAAAGCAACTTCTTTCATCAGATGTACTCTTTCCGATAAAAGAAATTGCTTTCTATTCAATGAGGAACTCCTCAATAATCCATAAACTTCTGCTTCAATGGTTCTTACTTCATTGTGGCCTTGTTCTAAAATTGAATCGCTTTTTCATAGACCGGTACCAGGACCGCTTTCTCCAGTTCACCGACAGCAGATTCCATTCTTTCAAATCTGCCCGCCATTGTAGTCTCAGCCTCGATCACAACACCTTCTTTTCTGGGGGTAATGCAGATGGTCATCTTTTCCTTTGCTAGTTCTTCTGCGATATCCTTGCAACCGATCTCCCATACACTTCCATTGTTGAATTGGTCTGAAATCATTCGGTTTCCAAGGAAAGCATGTCCGATATCTCCTTGGTAGGAAAGACGAAGAAGTACTTCTTTCTTTCCTTCCATAAATTCTTTCGGGAACTGTATGGTATATCTGGTCGGTCCGACCTGCTCAATCACAAGATCGCTGCCTTCTTTTCCTTCCGTTCTGCTTTTTACCTCGCAGCCTTCAAAGATTCCTTCTTGTATCTTACATACGCCTACCTGTTCCTGTGTAGTAAGAAAATCAATTCCAGGATAGCTCACAATTCTGCTGCCACCATCTTCTGACTGTACACGGATGCAGTCTTCTTCCCAGAGAACTGTCTGCTCTGACAGAACAAGATAGTCATTTCCTTTGAAGGAAACTTTTGATGCAATCCTGCTGTCGTTCTGGGTAAGTGTTAGGATCGTGACGTTGCCTTTCAAGCCTTCCACGGTAAATAAACTCGATCTGTCCTCCGGTGCACTGACCTTCCTGTCTTCAAATTCATAAACAGGCTGTAAGCCTTCCGGCATAAAGAATACATAGGTCGTGTGACCCTGATTTTTCAAAATGGTAAGCGGCTGCGTGGTTGCGGATACCAAAAGTACTCCCTCGAGGTCCAGATTGACCGGGAGGATCGCATTTTCACCGGATGCCAGCGATATGTCAAAGCTTATTTCTTTTTCTTTTACATGTAACAGGATCTGTTCGTGCTTCTTCTCATGCATTACGGCATGATCCTGAAAGTTATTCAGGAACAGGAATCCTCTTATTATTGAATCTTTTGATGACTCAGGGTTATCAAATTCAGCCATTCTAAGGGAAAAACGAAGCGTATCAAGATCTGTCGGATCAATTGTTTCCGCACCTTTTGGCAATACCGTTTTCATCCTGCAGAGCGTGTCTGCAAAACTGTCCGTGAACATATGAAGTCTTCGCAGTCTCTGATAGGAAGGCCGAAGCTGTCCAAACTCACCGATTGCTGCCTGATAATCGTAAGAGACCTTCGATACCTGTCCTTCATTTAAGAAACCACCGGTCGATGTAAGCGGGTTCGTACCCCCCTTGAACATATAATAGCCAAGGAAATTGCAGCCGGATGCCAGCTTGATATTGGCCATGGCATCTACACTTTCAAAGGGAAGCTGGAAACGATACAAATAGGAACACATCATACCGCCGCCCATTTCACAGCAAAAGTATGGTACCTGTTCCGGCTGGTATCTTGGTTCAAAGTTATAGGTCTCCGGAATTTCATTGTTATGATGGTCTCTGTAGATATATTCTTCGGTCGCTGGATGCGGCCCTTTGTGATTCGGGAAGATCCATGGACGATACGGGTAACCGCCCCATAACGGAAGCATATCATCGATCGGTGCATACGCACCGCCCCAGGCGGTTGCTGTGTAGAATGGTGTAATGATACCCGCATTCACCGCAATCTCCTTGATTTTCTTCATGTAAGGCTCTTTTTCCGTACCAGCCGGAACCCATTCATTGGAGACACCGTTCGTCATTTCCCACGGTGCGCCGGCATGCATGAACTCATTGTCGATCTGTGTTCCGATAATCGGTCCGCCGTCTTTATAGTATAAACCTTTCATCTGCTCGCCATACTGGCCAAACAGCTTTGTTACGCACTGTAAAAATCCTTCGTTCAGGCTTCTTACTTCAAAGGGCTTTCCATACATCCAATCCGGGAAGCCACCGTTTCTTACTTCCCCATGGGCAAATGGTCCGATCCGCACAATGACGTAAAGGCCAAGGGAACCGCAGATTTCAATGAACTTTCGAAGATTTCTTCTGCCGTCGAACCGGTACGTTCCTTCTGTTTCTTCGTGGTGATTCCAGAACAGATACGTTGATATGATATTAATGCCGGCCTGTTTCATCTTGATCAATTCATCCCGCCAGTCGGCAGCCTTTACCCTGGAGTAATGACATTCACCGCTGACCGGATAAAATGGTTTGTGGTTCTTCTCCATATAGTAATTTGTAAAAGAGAGATATTCATTCTGCGGATTCGTTCCTGAGAATTTTTCCGGTAATGCTGTAATGTTCTTATTTTTAAAACTGGTCAAATCAACTTCGTACTTCACTGTATTCTCCTCGCTCTATTCAAAATATTTCATTTTCTGTCATGTAATCAGGTCAATGCAATACCGGATATTGCAATGTTCCAGGATCTGTGAAGCCCTCCGGTACTGGATTTTCTGCTTCATTATACTGAAAAATATTTCAATAAGCAAGTAATTAAATTTTCGTCCATACCTTATCGTTCTGCATCCAGCCTCATCATTACTTTATTCTCATAACCTGCTGCTATCCTAATAGGCGGTTTGCAGTAATTCCCCCAGGATATCTGCGGATAATTCCATGCATTGTTAATGATCATAGCCACTTCATCCTGATACTGTCCGGATAGAATGCAGAAGTAATCAATAACAATGTAGCTGTCTTTTGCTTCCGGCGATTTTTCTCCGGTCGGGCAGATCCGTATCGTATGCTCGCCTTCTGACAGGTCCGTTATAGAAAAGATCGGTATCTGATACTTTTTGTCCGTACCGGATGCACTTCCCGGGAATTCAACGCCGTTAACTTTCTGGTTAACCTTGTTATCGATCAGCTTACCGTCAATGCTGACACTGGCATATCCATAGATCGTATCGACTGATCCATACCAGATGATACCTGTGCCGGTAAAGCTAAGCTCCAGAAAACTTTCAGGGTCTTTTGACCAGACTTCATGCAGAGACCGGCTGCCGGTCAGGTCTGTCTGTGTGACCCATGTTCCCTGATATTTTATTCTGTTATCCTGCGAATATACAAGGGAATCCGGGTGCAGCACAGTCTCCATTCTGACTGCGTGGCTGCCATCCGACAATGCCGTTAGGCATCCCATATTCTCTCCGCCGGCAGTCGCCTCCCGGATGAATTCTTTTGAACTCCGAAAATCATTGCTCCCAAGCTTGTTTACTGCATAAGGACCAAACAATGCATAACTTTTTGCTTCTTCTGCCCAGCTTACCACCGGAAGTTCAAATGCTGAAAGATCTTTACCCGGATTCTTTTGTGCAATTCCTTTTCGTCTTGCAATATGATCGTCTGGATAGACCGACCACAATCCATCCTTCTCCCATGACAGCCAGTTTGTATTTCCATTCATCGTATAAGCAACACCCAGTTCGTCAATCCCACCGCAGTCAACGCCGACACGCAGCTTAATTTCTCTTGGCATGGTAACATACAGCCGTTCAATCCTGTAAGCAGTCTCAATCAGTCCACTGCTGTCAATCTTGAGCGTAAATCTCACATCCATTGTACCTTCGTAACTTCCTTCAATCTGAACTACCGCCAGACTGACCCCCTGTGTGTAGAAAAAAGCAGATAACTTCCACGTACCAAGTTTTAGGTAAGGCACATTAAGTACCGGCCCGTTCGTGATAACTGGTTTTCCGTCTATGCTTCCCTTTACAATCATACCGGATTTCTTTGAAAATGTGATAGCTATATGCTGGGATGTAAGCAGCACACTCTCTTTATCTTCCCGAATCTGAATTTCTCCCTGGTTTGAAAATTCAGGAAGCTTTTTAGCAAAAGGACTTTTGTAAAGATCATCGTATAAACTGTTCTTTGATGCCGTTTCGAGCTTCTCTTTCTTCTCAGGAAAAGAAACCTCTGTCAAAAGCGGCAGTTCATATTCATCGACCTGAATACCTCTTGCATCAACAAACTTTAGTTTCATTGTTCTTCCATTACTCTCTGAGCCATTCCTTTCCATTATTGCTGTTCTTTGCAGATGGTGTGCCTGTTCCTTTGTAAGTGTTATGTTCCATTCCCTGGTTTCAAATGGTTTCAGGTCAGGACCGCTCAGTGTTCCGGACATAGTATCGCACTCCCATGTAAGGCGAACCTCCGAAAGATTCGTATGACAGAAGCGATTCTCGATCTGCAGGGTAAAAAAAGCCGTGTCTTCTTTGTTTTTTTCATTAAATGTATCATTATTTCTGCCTTCATCCGACGTACTTTTCTGTTCCTTTGATTTCTTTACTTCATCTATGCTGCCACAAAGTACTGCTTCCCTGTTCCATAGTTTGATTGGGGAATAAGCTTTTCTTGTAAGATAGTGTTCCGGTTTTTTTCTCCGATAAACATCTATGATTCCCCATTCCAGTGCCGTATCCTGACCATTTACCACATTTACCTCGTCTATGCCTGCCCATATGGCACCGCCAAGCGCACCTTTCGTATTCCAGATCTTATCCCAGAATAACCTGATGCTTTCTCCCCAGAAGTTCCGGACATTCGGATCCCGTCTGTGCTCCGTTCTGTTATAACAGGGAATATGCGCATATTCGTCATGCAGAACAGGGAGTTCATATCCAAAGGCTCCGCCAACACTGACATTATCACAGAGCTTTGCCAGGTCCTCTTCCAGATTGGAGTAGTGTATGCTCCACACATCGATTGGTTCGTGCTCTTCCCGCATGGTCATCGGGTAGCTGAACTTTGTCAGCCTGCTCGGATCTGTTTTGTGTACATAGTGGTTCAGGAGGTCAAAGTTGTAACCCCCAAAGGATTCGTTGCACAATGACCAGATCAGTATGCTTGGATGGCTCATATCTCTCGCCGCGGTCTCTGCAAAATTCGAAAGATACCGGTCTGTCTGCTCCGGGTCTCTCTGGGTATAGTCTAACGACCTTGCAATAAAAGCCAGACCCATCTCAAGTTCCACATAGATCCCATACTTATCGCACAAATCAAGAAAGTATTCACTGCAGGGGTAGTGGGAGGTACGAATGTAATTACAGTTCGCTTCCAGGAATAGTGAGACGTCCTGCTCGATGTCTGCCTTCGTTATGCACCGTCCGCCTTTCATTGATATCTCGTGGCGGCAAGACCCACGCAGCTTGATCTCATCTCCATTTACAAAGACCTGATTCTTCCTTCGTTCAATCTGCCGGAAACCAAAGGTGCGCATGACGGTCTCAAGCAACGCTCCATTATCATAGATCTGTGCCGTAAGTGTATAGAGATTCGGATGTTCCGAATCCCATTTTGCCGGAGCTGGCACCGGAATTTTTATTGTTTCTGTTTCTCTGTCCTTTTGGAAAATGAGCCGCTCCGGGAAAACAAAACGTTCCCCTCTGTCTGAAGTAAGTACAAAGTCTGCGTAAATGCTGTTATCAGCTTGTTCGATTCCTTCCACTGACATCATGACTTCCATAAGCGCATCCGTATAGGCAGTGTCCGTAAATGTTGTTCTGACATGCAGGCTCGTTGCATGAACCTTTGGTACGAAAAACAATTTGACGCTGTGAAGGATTCCCCCAAAGGAAAAGGAACACACTTTATCCACACCGGGGTAAAGCTCCACGGTCAGAACGAATGATTTCTTCCCCTTAAGGTACGCTGTAATGTTGCTGTTAAAGGTCAGAAACGAGTTCCAATGCTCCATCACGAAGCTGTCATCAACATAAATCCT
Organism: Clostridia bacterium; assembly: GCA_003249225.1. Lineage (GTDB taxonomy): Bacteria > Bacillota > Clostridia > Lachnospirales > Lachnospiraceae > SZUA-448. The sequence goes on from QKJQ01000019.1 coordinate 87,444, forward strand.
GGTATATCCATTAATTCCTTCAAAACGCAGAATCTTGTCAAAATTCTCTGCGCCCTGAGGCAGTTCAACGGTTTTAGTCAGAACAAAACAAGTCTTCTTGTATCCCTTTGTCACTGAGATATCAAAAGGCACCGTTACTTCTTCCTCCGGTTCACTTGTGTTCTTATTTCGAAGGTTCCAGATACCGTCGAGCAACATAGTCTGCGGCGGAATGATCTGAGACAGTATGGGTTCCGGTACCAACTGCGTCCATTGCGGTTCATTTGCTTGTATTTTCATTGCTTCTCTCCATTCCTGTGTGGTAGAAGGAATATTCCTTCTCGTTATTCTTACCTCTGTCAAATCGGAATCATTTGGCTTGTTTTTCAATCAAAAGATCGATCTGCCCCTTGCTTCCTGTCTCAAAAAGGATTGGCTCTTTTCTATAATTACCATACACCATGCGGTTATACTGAAAGTCCTGCAAAAGCAGCAACTGAACGCTCATAGTATCCTCCTGATCAAGAATTACAAATTCGTCGAGTGAAACATAGCATTCCTGTGCCCGATTCTGCTTTTCACCCATGACCTCGATTCTTATGGTATGTTCTGTCTTTTTCAGATTGTCTGCCGCAAAAATTAGTGTTCTGTAGCGTTTTTCATAACCTCGGCTCATTCCTGAGAGCTCGGCTCTGGAAGGATATTGATCGATCCCTTCTGCCACGATTTTATCATCAAGATAAACTCTGCTTTTTCCATATATCATATCAGAAGGCCCATAAATGCAGATTCCCGTACCTGTAAACTTTACTTCAGCACTCGCTCCTGCCTCCCTGCTAAGTGTCTCTGTCCCTTTGTAATTACCACAGGCATCGTTCATCTCAAACCAGGTTCCGTGATAAACAATTCTGTCATCACGATCATCTATGCAGGCTTCTGCTTTCGGAATAATCATCGGTCTGGCGGCAAAGGTACTGGTGCTGCAAGTCGCTGTAATCTGTGTGTCAAAGGAAGCTATTTTATAAAAGGAACAGTCAAAACGCAGCGCCCTGAAATCATTGCAGCCTTTCCAGCCAAGATCATAAGGACCATACAGCACCGGTTCAACAGAGCTTCCGCTAAAATCAGCATTCGTACAGGACCTTTTCGCGCTTCCCTTTGGTCTTCCGATATGGTCCGCCGGATAATCCTGAAATCTTGTCTTTCTTTCCCATGCCACCTCCTCGAAGGCTCCCGGCAGCTGGTATGATACACCGAATTCATCAACACCTCCCGGCGTAACCCCGATGTTTATCTTTACCCGGTGCGGCATAGGCTGATGTAAATCAAGAATTTCGTATTCTGTATGAAGTTTTCCACCCTGAAAGATATCAATTGTATAACAAACTTTCACGATGGTCCCATACCATCCGGTAAGCAACACCCTGACGTTACAATCCATTTTGAATATCTCAATGGAGGCGTCCTGCCAGTCCCCAAGCGTAAGCCCGGTTGTTATGAGCATTGGTCCTTTCTCGATAATTGTTTCATCCCCCCAGAATGCATGAAGGAGATAACCATTTCCTTTATCAAATGTGTAGGTGATATCGCCATCCTTAACGGAATAGATATCCTCTGCCAAAGATAGTTCTAGCTCTTTTGCTTTACCATGTTCCACAATACTTTGCTCACTCTTATCCATTGCTATTATTGCCTGTGTGTCATCAAAAGCTTTTTTCATATGATAGAATTCCGGTTTTTCATATCCTTCCGGTGTCAGTAATCCGGTCTCTCTTTCATACATAATTGCCGGAAGCTGTTCTTCTTCCGTTGCAAAAATCTCGTCATACAAAGATTCAATCGAGCCTCCGACACAACCCTTTGTGGCTCTTATCTTCTCATGAAAACGATATATACTTTCACCCCAGAATTCATGAATTGCAGGATCTCTTTTTCTTTCATCCCTGCAGTCAGCCGGAATCCTTGCGTAGGCATCAAAGATGACCGGCATTGTCTCTTCGGGAGCAAACCCTACCTGATATCCGATTTCATTGTCGGAACCCGGAGTATGGAAGATGATGAACTGGTCATAATGTCCTGCAAAATCCAGCCGTACATCCGGATGATAAAGTGACCAGAGATCCGGTCTGATTTCTTCCTCCGGGATACTCATCGGGTAACTGAAATTCAATAACCTTGAAGGATCGTACTCCCGGCAATACGTATACATAGCTTTCATATTCGAACCAAAGGTGCTTTCACTTCCCAGGCTCCAGATTAGGATTGATGGGTGATTCTTATCCCTCTGGAGCATTTCTTTAAATTGATTTAGATAACACCCTCTGTACTCAGGTGCGTTCTGTGTTGATGCCATAGCTGTATTGATCTGATCCACACAGTGAACAGATGCCTGTTCCTGCACATAAAACCCAAGTTCATCGCATAAAGACAGCAGCTGTGTGGAAGCCGGGTAGTACATTACACGCAGATAATTAACATTTGCTTCTTTTAATCGAAGCAGATCCTTTGTAAGCTTTTCAAAGCTCCCTTTCCCATGAGGCTCTTTGATACAGACACCTTTTAGCTTTACCGGAATGTCGTTTATGCATAGTTCCTGTTCTTTTACAGCCACGGTTCGGATTCCAAAAAGAACGACTGCCGTTTCCTGACAGGAACCATGATCGAACCAGTCAAGCTGTACTTTATAGAGATCCGGATGGCTGGCACTCCAAAGATCCGGATTCGTAATCTTCATCCTCATCTCTAATGTAGCTTCGGCTACTTTTTCGATTTTCTCAGCCACAATGCGGTTGTCCTTATCAAATATCTTACAGCCGCAGGCGGTTTTATGTACCGCAAAGGCAGGATCATTAAAACTTCTTCCCTGAACCTTTATATGTACCGTTGCTTCTTCCTTTTGTATAGATGTAGCTATAGCTACATCCTTGATGTGATTCTCCGGCAGACAAAGCAACGTTATTTTCCCATGGATTCCTATAATTTCATACGGATTCATGCTCGTCCGGTCTTCCATTAGCGTAAGAACAAGTTTATTATCGCTCCCTGTTTTGACAAAGGCTGTTATCTCCATATCCCAGGTCGTATAACCACCATAATGCTGTCCCACGTAATTGTCATTGATTTCCACTCTGGTAATGCACCCGGTCTGATCGAAACGAAGATAGATGCACTTATCTCTCCATTCCTTTGGAACGGATAACATGGTCTTTAGTCTTGCTGTCCCCTTCTTTGTTACTTCCAGCATATCACTGCTTAATTCAAGTTCCTGCTTAACACATTCTGTCGTCTCCTGAAAATCAACAACCGGCAGATATGCCTTACCTTCCTCTGCTTTCATTATCTCTCCTATCCGCACACGGTTTCTGTGCATATAAAGTTTGAACGAGCGGTGCCGCGCGAGGCACAAACTTTCTACATGAAATTGCTTTTTATTTCATGTTTCTCTCCTATCCGCACACGGTTTCTGTGCATATAAAGTTTGAACGAGCGGTTTCTACTGTTTCTTCATCCGGTGTATATGGATTGGTGACAGAATTCCAAATGGTCTGATGCAATAGGTATCGGTCCATTGGCTTCCTTTGGTTCGGTAAGAATCCGGTCCGTACCACATGAATTCCGTATCACAGTTGTGCAGGGTTCCAAAACTGTTGAAACGGTTCCCATAGGCTGTGATCGATATTTTATGAACTCCTTTTGGTAATTGTCCAAGCGAAAGCTTATGAGGTGCAAATGCGATCAGACAATCGTTCCAGTCTGTCTTCTCTTTTTCATCTATCTGAACCTCCAGTACAGGACTGGCAAACTGCGGTATCTCAAGAATTGCTTCTTCCCAGTCTTCTTCTGCGGTAATTGTAATGCAGTACGTCATATTTCCCACATAGAACGGATGCCTCTGCCTAGTAATATCAGCAAAGTCAAGTGTTTTTGGTTTTTCTGTAATCACAGCCTGGTTTCCGGTACACTCTGTTCCAAAGTCGCCAAGCAGATACAGTGCTTCAAGATTTGTCCTCTGACCAAAGGGTATGATAAGTTCGAGTATGCTCTTACCCGCCGGTATCACTGGCAATGCGATCGTATGAATGAAACGGTCAACGAACCAGCCTGTTATGGTAGGCTCAATCGCTGTGCCATTCAGTAAAATCGCAGCTTCCTGTGGTCTTTCCATAGCCAGACTTGCAAAATGAACATCAATTTCTGATTGTATTTCATAGCGAAGATGCACTGTGTGTACTTTTTTCTCTTCTTTAATGCACCAGGGCTGGACGGCTGCATCCTGTCTCATGGGAAGTCCCAGACTCTTTCTAATCTTGTTATCTGCTTGTAAGATATCTTCTTTTTGCTGCCACGGCTGGTCATCGAATCGGTACTCACATCGGTCAAGCAGCAATACATTCGGTTCGTTGCCTATATATTGATCCGCCTGATGAAAGGTAATCGTCTCTGCCAATGTATTATTCACCTGTAACGACTTTTCCTTTTTCATAGAGAGACTTTCCAGATACTGCCGAGCAGGGAAGGCACCCGTTTGCTCCTCCTCTGTCCTTTGGCGCAGCCGAAGCAGCAGACTGTCCTCTGCATAAGCTGTCCAGAACAAACATGTCTGAATGCTGCCAGCCCCCGAACTATTCTTATACTCCGCGGCGACTGGTTCGACCTCTCCGGTCATGGTATGCAGAATTTCTACGTTCCAGCTTCCCTTTATTGAAAGCACATACTTCTCTGCCTGATCTACTTTATTGATTTTCTTGTTTACATGGCAAAGGAACACAAAACGGTTCTCCCCTTCTTCTCTTATCTGATAGAAAAGATTCGCAGAACGTTTGCCGCTTGCCGCTTCCCGGACATCCAAATCGCGGTATTCTTCCAGCTTTGCCAGAAGCCGCTCTTTGTTATATGCTATAGTTTCTGCCTTCGAAACAAATTCCATCCATTCTGCCCTGCTGCCAGCAACAGGATCCTCAGAATCAGTTTCAGCAATCGGTGTATTTGACAGAGTCAGTACCTCTCCTGTTGCTTCTGGCCGCAATACTTCTTCCGGCAACTGCTTTTTCGGAAACTGTCCTTTCGGTAAATGCCCTGTCGGTAATTGCTCTTTCGATAGTTTTTCAGCGATTGATACTCCGTCGACAAAGACAGGCATCTCCCCGGCTATCAGGACTTTCCCGCCCTTTTTCAGGAATTTATTCAGGATCTGAATTGTGCTTCTTCGTACCGTAAGCATGGCAGGAAGTACGATAACCTCGTATGACATTTGTCCAACCTGCAGAGGGGCAGAGATTTCCTTTGCCTGAGCTGGCAGAAGAGCTTCCGAAATCAGGTCAAAATCTATTGTTCCATACAGCATCCACCGCATAAGATTCTCATAATTCTCATCCATCTGATCTCTGGCGGTCTGCGTCTGGGAGTTGGGGCCAAATTTCATCCAGAACGACTCAATCGGACATAAAACTCCGACGCGGACCAATGCTTTTCCCTTTGTAAGTGCTGTATTTACTCTTCCGAAATGATTTTCAATATAAGGATACCTGTCATACCAGGGCGACTGGTAGCTGATGGCAGCCGGCCAGTCACGCTTTGCTTCTCCTTCCATGGACATGTAACCAAGATGATGTACTCTAGCTGTAACGCCAAGCGCTGCCTGCCAGTCTCCCTGCAGCTTGTGGCCTTTGAAATCGTGATCCCAATGCGTCACCCCATACAGTTCACTGGCGACACCTTCTCTGCCGTACTGTCTTGCCACACTGACGGCCTGCTTAGCGGTTGAGAGTTCTTTTTGATCCGCCAGAATGTCAATGCCGGGCAGTTGGAAGCTTCTGTACTGGCGCATGCTCTCTCCCAGTGCCAGTGTCTGTGAATATAACGTTCGCTCAGAGAGAAAATGTCCGGTGAACATGATGTTATGCTTTTCGCACCATGCACCAATGGTATCCCCGTACGACTTAGCAAAGCGTTCCGTCAGATGGTTCCGATAACGGTAACGATGGACTGACAGATTTTCACCAGGAAGTTCCCACAAAAGTTCCGGCAGGACGGAAAGGAAATCATACCCATACTCTGCTGCAAAAGAATCCAGAATGCCATCCGTAAAGGGCAGTGTTGCTTCCTGCTCGGAATCTGGAGCAGACAGGGTAAAGTTCCCTTTCATATGTGGTTCATCTGTAAAAATGGCAGGTATCGTTTTTCCGAACTCATCACCCAGAACGTCAGCATACCGCTCATAGGTTACTTCAAGGAACCGTTCCACCGCTGACTGATTCAAAACATCAAGATAGGACTGTCCATTGAACCACGGATCTTCTTTCATCAGTTCAACGTATACATGGTAAATGGAATGGGTATCCTCTTCGCTGTCTTCCCTTTTCTCTTCCTTTGTACCTACCTGCTCATACTTTATAAGGCATCCATTTTCAAACACTATTTTGTAGGAAGTAAGATAATAGCCAGATGGAATTTCTCCGCTCTTTAGCCGGTCTTTATATGCTTCATAGGAATCCTCGAATTCCTCATGACGTTTTTTTGTTATACGAAGGTATCTGGCACGAAAGGAAGGATCCTTTGTTACAATTCCTCCTGCTGCTCCGGATGGAAACCGGTCTTCATCATAGAGCCAGCAAAGCATTCCTCTTTTTTTGCATTCGTCCTTGGCAAAAATGACGTGGTCCATGAATTCATCCCCCAGATACTCTGTGTCCAGACCGGTCCTGGCATGAATCATGACTCCTCCGACACCCATTTTTTCGAATGCTTCGATCTGCTGCGAAATCAACTCCTTGGAAAGCTTACAGTTCCATGCCCAGAACGGGCATCCAAAATACGATTTCTCCGGTGACATAAAATCCTCATTGGTAAGTTCGTTTTCAAATCTCTTCGTATACAGCATAACAGACTCCTTTTACATTAAATTTTATAACGCACAAAAAAGGCTGCAGCGTCAGCCTCTTTGTGCATTTCTCTTTAGTGTGATTCTATATAACTTCCTACTTGATCATGGATTGCTGCCCGGACTTCTTCGAGTCCTGCTGCATCTGCCATCCGATAGAACTCATCCAGCCATCCATCGACATCATCCACAAGTCCTAGCTGCAGGACCGGAATATAATTTGTATATACTTCGGTCAGATTCGCCCAGGAATCTGCAATATCTGTTGTGGAGAATGAAAATGCAACGGTAGGATTCGTAATCGCCTTCGTCTGCAGTGCATCAAAGATTGCCAATTGATCCGGGAAGGCATTATCCTGATTCATTTCAAGATTTGTATTCTTGAGCCCCCAGGAAACAGCTGCACCGTAAGACCAGGTTCCGTAATTGGCTGCCTGTGACCAGGTTCCATCATCATTCACGGTAATATGGTATCCATCAATTCCATATCTTGCGGTTACATAAGCTTCCGGATTATTCTTTAATATATCAAGTGCCATCAATGCTCGTTCGGGATTTTCGGAGGTATAAGGGATTGCATAACCATCGTTGTCGTATTGTGCAAAAACAACATTGTCCATATTCAGGTAATAGATCTCCGGCTGCCATTCTGGATTTGAAGCCTTCACAGAATTTGCAACATTTCCGCAGGTTCCAAGATTTTCAATGTATACCGCCGAGGTTCCATTGAGGAAGGAATCCTTCACATCGGTCTGGTTATTGATCGCACTTAAGCTCCAGAATCCCTGGCTTGCCCAGTCCTTCATCTTGTAAGCGAAATCCTTGAACTCATCGGATTCATACAGGAAGAAGATATCGTCTGCCGACGGATTTTCCGTATAATCATAATAGAAGTAATTGTTCTGAACCGATACCATGTTGTTATTCACAACACACATCATATCCTGGAGACTTTCACCATTCAGTGCTGCATTATAAGCATATGCCACACCGGAATCCGGGTCTGCTGCGACCGCAGCCATGTAGTTATAAAGATCATCAATTGATTCGAGCGGTTCTAGTCCGTACTTCTGTCTGAGATCACCACGGATCAATACATTGTCGGTGCCATAGCCGATCTTGCAAGCCGGCATATAGTATAGTTTACCATCGATCATACCCTGCTCGTAGGATGCTTCTGCCTGTGTTTCATATGTCTGCGGCATATACTGCTTGATCATGTCATCTGTGATTTCAAGAAATGCACCTTTTCCGGCTTCATCGACATAATAGCACCAACTGCTCGTATAAATCAGGTCAATGGCTTCACCGCCTGCAAGAAGCAGGGAATAGTTCGTCGCATAATCAGAAAGGCTGATTGCCTTAAATGTAATTGTTGCATTGATCTGTTCTTCCATAACTTTGTTTATGGCTTCAAAGATCATATCCTCATCACCGTATTCATTGCCTACGTAATAAAGTGTCAGGTCAACGTGATCCGATACATCATTACCCATATAGGTTTTTGCTGCTTCACTTGTTGCAGTATCCCCATCTCCCGTTGCTGATCCGGATGATGTCGGAGTGTTCGCCGCACTCCCACCGGTATTTGTATTATTGTTCGTTGCATTATTGCCGCAGGCACACAACGTAAGAACCATAATCACCGTTAAGACCAGTGCTGTAAATCTTTTTCCTTTCAACATAAATAGCTCCTCCTTCAATTTTATGTGAAATGCTGCCTGTACAGTTTATTTCTTCAGCATCTGACATCCTTTCCTGTAAACTCCTTCGAACTGGTAAAGCTTTCATTTACTTACAAATCATTTGTGCATTCTTTGCTGCATTTTTTGCTGCATTTTTTGCTGTATTCTTTGCAGCCTTCTTTGCTGCATTCTTCGCTGCATTCTTTGCGGTATTCCGGATTATGCTTTTTCAGCTTTCTAATTCTCAGATCCGTTTCTTACTATTTACACGTTTTCTAATTTTCGAATCAGTTTTTTGAATTTCTTTTCATTTTCCTTTTCAGCTTAGTTTTACACAGTGCACTCTGTCAGCTTTTAATCTCCTCTAACTGTTTGTATCTGCACTGCATCAGCCCTTTACCGCTCCAAGGGTCAACCCTTTGATAAAATACCGCTGTACAAATGGATATAATAAAAGTATGGGGCCGGTCACGATTACTGTAAGTGCCATTTTCATGGATTCGATCGGAACCGTATTAATGATTTCACCGGATTCAGCCGCTATATTCCGCATTGCTTCTGCATCATTGATCAGCTTATATAGAAGGTACTGCAGACTGTAAAGCTTGCTGTCATTGATAAAAAGCATGGTATTGTACCAGCTGTTCCAATAGTTCAAAGCCGTAAACAGTCCGATGGTCGCAATAACAGGGGTTGATAACGGCCAGATCAGCTTGAAAAATATCTGAAAATCACCTGCTCCGTCAATCTTTGCCGACTCCGTGATTTCATAGGGTATTCCTGCCACAAACCCTTTTACAAGAATGATATTCCACACTGAGATTATTCCGGGAATCAAAAGTGCCATGATATTATCCTTGAATCCAAGTGCCACACATACCATATACCAGGGCATTAACCCGCCGGAAAACAAGGTAGTAAAGAAGAAAAAGAAGGACACCTGATTACGCCAGCGAAAATCTTTTCTCATCAGTGCATAGCCCGTCATCATGCTGAACAAAGTACTAAGTGCAGTTCCAAGAATTGTTATGAAAATGGTTATGCCGTATGCCCGAAGAATCGATTCCGGATTCTGGAACACAGCCTTATAACTTTCCAGTGTAAACTGACTTGGAATAATACGGTATCCGCTTCTTGCAATCTCTGCCTCCGAGGTGAACGAGGATCCTATCACGATCAAAAATGGGATCAGGCAAACTATGGCAAAGATCGTGATCAGTGGGTACCCGACTGCTTTGAAAATAATAGCATCGGTTGATGTTTTTTTATGTGAAGATATATTTTTATGTTGTATTGTTTCAGTCTTCATACCAGTCTCCTTAGAATAATGAATAATCAGGGTCAGCTTTACGTACCATAAAGTTCGCAATCAGTATGGTAATAAAACAAAGGATTGACTGATAAAAACCAATGGCCACGGTCTGTCCCATATCGGATGCAGCCAGTGTAAGCCGGAAGACATAGGTATCAATAACATCGGTATACTTGAACAGCACACCGTTTTGTCCGACTAACTGGTAGAACAAATCCAGATTTCCGCGGAAAACACGGCCCAGTGCAAGTAAGGTGAGTGTTATGATCGTTGGTGTAAGGCTTGGTAATGTAATATACCTTATTCTCTGAAATATCCCGGCTCCATCGATCTGTGCTGCTTCCATAAGCGCTCCGTCGAGACCGGCAATCGCTGCCAGGTATACGACCATTCCATAGCCAACACCTTTCCAGGCATTAAAGAAAATAATGATCCATGGCCAGTATCCGCCGCTGCTGTAAAAATTGATCCGGTCGATACCGAGTCCTGTCAGAACCGAGTTCAAGGTTCCGCTTTCATAATTTAAGAGACTGTAGGCGATGGATCCAACGATGACCCAGGAAATAAAATAAGGTAAAAAAATGAACGATTGTATCAGTTTCTTTATTCGTTTTCCTATCATTTCATTTAAAATGATGGCAAAGCCAATCTCCATTACTGTGTTGATCACAATGAAGGCGATGTTATACAAAGCGGTATTTCTTGTGACCAGCAACGCTTTTCCCGACTTGAAAAAGAAATTAAAGTTATCTAAACCGACAAAAGGACTTCCCCATATTCCGCTCTGATAGTTAAATTTCTTAAATGCCAGAATTACGCCGGCCATAGGTACATAATTGAATATAATTACCAGAATTGCCGAGGGTAAGACCATGAGCCAGAGCATCCTGCTTTTCTTTAAATCTTTCCACACGCTGCTCTTTTCAGGTGCAGGCAAGGTACCGGCATTTTCTTTCTGTTTGGTCGTTTTGCTTTTCATTCTGCAATTTCCTTCCGTCTTTTTATTTATAATACCCTCAAATTTAGTCAATTCCAATGTAATTTCATACACATATTTAGTAATATCATAATGTAATTTAGTTTTATTCTTTAATTTATTTAGTAATAATGATAGAATATACGCAGACAAGGTAAGGAGGAATTTTGCTATGGTTCTGTTATTGGCAGATGATGAATATCATGTAAGGGCAAGGCTGTCCACTAAGGTCGACTGGCAGGCTCTTGGTATTGACACGGTTCTGATGTGTGATGACGGGGACACCGCACTCGAAAAAATCTATGAACAACCCGTCGATATCTTGCTGACAGATTTAAAGATGCCAAGAATGAGTGGAATTACACTGGCTCAAAGTGCACTCATACATAATCCTGACATAAAAGTCATTTTTATGAGTGCTTATGACGATAAGAATTTTCTAAAGCAGGCAATCGGCCTTCATGTTGTCGGATATCTGGAGAAACCATTTTCTCTGGAAGAAGTAACTGAGACAGTATCGGAAGCGGTACAGTCGATCGAGGATCGAAAGAAACACACCGTTGCAAAGGAATTACGTGGACAGCTTCGTTGTGCACAGGCGGCTACCATGCTTTGCAGGTATGCAACACACCAGGATGAAATAGCAGAAAAATTGAACGGATGCGAGGAATTTATGAAGCACTCCGCCTATGTTACTATGTTAGCCGTTTTTGAAGAAGAAGGAGAAGAAGAAAAGAATATCTTTTCCGAGCGGGATGCATTTTCCTTTCATTATCCCGAATTGTACCAGATTCTGTCTGACCTAAAACTTTGCGGAATCATCGCACTGACAAAAGAACAGTATATTATATTTCACCTTTGCCTTGATGCTCCTGATCCGGCCCAAAGACAAGATGCTGCCGTAAAGCTTTATAAAGAATTACAGGAGCATTATGCCATGTTCCGTCTGCATCTTTCCGCGGGGTCCGTTGTGACCAGCTATCTAACGCTTCACCGGTCCTATCAGGAAGCTGTCATCGGTTCAAAAAGACATTTTTTCTCCAATGAACCGATACTGCTCTCTAGCTGCAACGAGGAAACAATCTATACCTTTCAGGAAAAGGCATTTGAAGATTTTCAGCAGGCTCTTACGGTACGCGATAAAAAAGCCTGCTATGAATATATGGAATCTTTGTACCGGGGACTTCTTGCTAATACCGGAACACTGGTTCGTGACGTAAAAAACCATTATTTCAGACTATTGCTTTTAATCATTTCTGAAATCCCTTCCTTCAAAGCATTGCTTGATCATACGGAGCATAGCTTATGGGAGATTTTATCCCCCATCACCTCCCTTGATAAACTCAATAATTATACAATAGAACTTCTGGACACTTTTTTTGCACCCTTGGCCGCCGAAAATCCAAGGACTGAGCAGATCAATCACACCCTTACCTACATTCACAAAAATCTGTCAGATCCAGGACTTTCTCTGGGAGATATCAGCAAAGCAAATTATATGTCCGTGCCTTACCTTTGTATGTATTTTAAAGAACAGACCGGGACGACCATTCGTGCCTATATCATTGATGCCAGGATGAAGACGGCAAAGAGACTTTTGTTGGAATCTTCCTCCAAGATTGCAGAAATTGCAGAACAGTGCGGATTTTCCGACCAGAATTATTTTACAAAGTGTTTTTCAAAATACTACGGAATTTCTCCCAGTAAATTCCGTGAAACCGGCAGAAGGAGTGAGAATAGTGAAGAAGTATAAATTCAAAGCTCTGCCCTTAAAGAAAAAATTCATCTTTTTATACCTTTGCTTTGTCATTACTCCAACGTTAGTATTTGCCTGTGCCCTTATCATTCTGGCCTTGTCAAATGTACGGTCTACCATCTATGCCAACAGCCAGTCGAACTTTACGCAGACACAACAACTGGTAACGTACTTTATGAATAATGCCAACTACTATATGAATACTTATCTCAACGATGACAAACTGCATGAGATCATCGAATGTGACAATTCCACAAGAAGTATGCAGGACCAGATATCTGATATGATGTATCTGCGCAGTCTGACAGCAAGTTACCGTAGCAAAAGTGAAATCAATGACATCTGTCTGTATATAGAAAATGAAGCCTTATACATTGGCGATGAATCGGCAGTACAGACGATAACCAGTATTGAGTCGACTTCCTGGTATCAGTATGCACAGTACAGCTTTCCGGAAAAATCAATTGTACCATCGTCTTATTTTGAGAATGGTTCCATCATATCCCTGATCAAACCAGTTCGCAGCTCTGTTAATTATGCGAATACCATTGGATTGATCCGCTTTGATATTAAAGTTTCACAGCTCGAAACACTGCTTGGTGAATTTAATGCAGAAACCGATTCTTATCTTTATATAGTCAATGCAAAGGGTGAACTCATTACGCAGAATTCGGATCATGGAACCGAGATTCCATTTGACACCCTTACCTTAGCAGCAGATGGCGAAATGCATCGGCTGTCCATCGAAAAAGATCAGTATCTGATGTACTCTGTTCTGCTGAAGGATTTTGACTGGTACCTTGTTGAAGTTATCCCGACAACTCAGATTACGGACCGAATGCTCTCACAGGTCTTGCTGTATTTTGTTTTCTTTCTTCTTGTACTGCTGCTTGGACTGCTCTTTCTTCGCCTGTTCGTCAAACTTTTCCTTAACCGCATCGGCTCGATCAAGAATCATATGTCAGATGTGAAGAACTCGTTACCGCCGCTGCTTTCCGATACGAAGAACAACGATGAAATCGATGATCTGATCAACGCGTACAACTTTATGCTCACCCGAATGGACGAACTTTTGCGTGAACAGTATGCTCTTGGCAACCAGATTCGCACCGCTGAGATGAAAGCACTTTATGAGCAGATCAATCCGCATTTTCTGTATAATACACTGGCTATGATCAACTGGCTGGCAGAGGATGGCGACATCGAGAATGTGACTAAGGTCATCGGCTCACTCTCGAGCTTTTATAAACTCTGCCTGAACAAGGGAAATGCTTACATAACACTGGATGAAGAAATACAGATCATTGACTCTTTCCTTTATATACAAAAAATGCGTTTTGGCACAGACATCCGCATTGAATACCATATGGACACAGCACTTCGTTCTCTTATCATTCCAAAACTCACATTGCAGCCGTTGATAGAGAACGCCCTGGTCCACGGTATTCTTATGAAACAAAAAAAGGACGGAGTTATTCGTCTGTCTGTTGACAGCTCCCCGTCCATATACCGTATCAAAATAACCGATGATGGTGTTGGTATACCCTCTGACCTTGTGATGAAGCTAAATCAGGGATCCTACCCCTCTACCCTGAAACATTACGGTATTTATAACATTTTGAAGCGCCTCAATATATTCTTTGGTTCCGGGTGCACACTTTTTTATGAAAGTACGGCAGGAAAAGGAACCACTGCAACCCTTACCCTTCCACGCAAAGAAGAAGCGGTGCCGTAACAGCATCGCTTCTTCTTTCTACTCGTTTTGCATTTTATTTTCTTCTTCAAAGGCAAAGGAGGACAATGGCATCGGTCCGCGAATTACAAATCTTGATATCTTCAGCAGTCCTTCGTCATTTGGTGTCACTTTCCATCGAACCACCATAATCTCACCATTTTGAATCTCTATTCCTGTTATATTGTCAGGGTAGATGCAGCATCCACTGTTAAAATAAGGCGGTTCTTCATGGGCAGGAAACTTATAACGGTGCGTATGCCCACAGATTATTGCCGTTTTATTCTTCTCAATCCATTTGTTGAAATTCTTTTCGATCTTATGCTGTCTTGTGATATTCTTGACCGGGCTGGCCGGGCTTGTTGCTCCCACTGCATGAATGTAACGCCATAGGAACTTAAGCGAAAGCATGGAGAAAAACCATAACTGGTCATTTGGAAAATCACCCTGATGACCATGCAGAACGAGGAATTTCTGTTCTGTTGACTTGTGCTTTAACAATATAGCTTCGCAGGGTTTAAGTCCCTGAAAAAAATCCATGGTCTTTTCCTTGGAATCATTGTAATACGTATAAAAGAACCGTTTCAGATAATCCTCATTTTTCAAATAAATGTTGTGATTTCCATAAAGAATCTCCAAGCGGTCTTCATCGTAGAACTTTTTCATAAGATCATACACATAATAATGTGCTTTACGAATATAGCGGAATTTTGGATGCTCCCAAAGCTCATCTCCATCTCCGGCTTCGATATAGGTAAATCCATTTTTGTAATAGTGCTCCAGCGCATACAAGAAAATATTCTGGTTTCTTGTGAATTCGTCCGAACGGCTTCCATCCGAACGATGACAGTCACTAAAGATAATATACTTTGAATCATCATCAAAATACCTGGTCTTTGCATTATTGTATGCCTTTGTCAGTTTGCAATCCGTTCTCATAGCATTCACCTGATTTCTTATTATTTGAAGAAATTTCCATAGATTATTGCTAATTGTCTGATATCTTATATTATACTATTGTATTTTACGGCTTGCAACTAAAGTTCTTGAATCTATATCTATATTTCAGCACAAACAGTATCCAGAATCTCACATAGCGCTTTCTGACTGCTTGTATGACACCGGATGATTTCAGAATTTGATTTTTCTGCCTCGGATACAGCACATCGAACCATCTTATGAGATACAGTATTCGTAAAAAGTATTATATAATCAGGGCTTCCGATCTGACTGCTGAGATTTCCTGACATTTGTGTGAAAACTTTTGCTTTACAACTGTAATCACTGCATATCTTCTTATATTGGCAGATCATACGGTCATGACCGCCAATTATTACAATACTCATGTGTCCTCCTATCCTTCCCGACCCAGAGGAAGCTTACTTTACTGCTTTATGTGCCAGTTCCTCTCCCATTTTCCTGCATTTCGCAAGTATACTCTCATCCGGCGTATCCTGACAGATCAGACCCTCGTCTCCTAAAACATGCGCACCTGCTTTTTTCATTCGATCTACCCAGTCTCTCATCCATTCACCGTCTCCCCAGCCATAGGAACCAAACAGTGCGATTGTCTTACCCTCTGCAAATGCTTCGTATGATTCCATAAAAGGCTCCATCTCAGTCTCCTCCAGCACTTCCGCTCCCATCGAAGGGCATCCTAGTGCAAGAACAGCATCATCTTTAACCATGGATGCCTGAACCAAACCAACTTCCAATACAGCGGCTTCGAGTCCTCCTAACACGATTCCTTCACCAAAAGCAGCTGCCATGCTTGCTGTATTACCTGTTTGTGACCAGTAAATCACATTGATCTTATCCATACTGTCTCCAATCCTGCGCTTATGTAACGCATATTATATTTTGTTGAGATATCTGTAACAATTCCCCAATAGTGCATCCGCTTCGTAACATTCGAATCAGCATAATTTTGGCTTCCTCATACCGACGAAACAAAGCAATCTTGTCTTCTTTATTCGCATATACCTTCCAATATCCCGAATGCAAGCAGTGTCGTCCATCGTTTTCTATGAATCCACTTACATCTTCAATCGGATAACCAAGTAAAACTCCAAGTTCGTGAGGAAATGCTCCTTCTTTGAGGCAATAGGCAGTATATCTTTTTCGAGCATAAATCAAAAGTTTGGAAAGACAGAAAGTATCTTTTCCCTCCGTCAGACACCAGCTTTCTATTGCATGCTGAATCTTATCCTGTCTTATGTAGCTCTCGAGTTCTTCTTTTCTGTAAATCAAATAGGCTGCTTTTCCCGCATACTCGGCTAAAAGATAGAAAGAAAGACCAGTGTTCTTTTGATTGATAAGAAAACGTAAGCTGGTTGATGGAACGTTTGGTATTATGAATAAGTTCGATACCTTAAGCCCGGCTATCAAAGGGGCACATTGCAATACAAACTGACATTCCACAAAATCCTTCTCTTCTTCCTTCAGCAAAGCGAATACTTCTTCCCTCATCTCTTCGCACATGAATTATCTCCTCTCACAGACAGCCTTGTGGTGTAATGCTGTTACTTGGTTAGTTGTTACGCGGTTTGTCATTACTTGGTTAGTCATTACTAACTTACGTTTATAATAACTAATTACGAGTGATTCGTCAACTCTCCTATTGATTAAAAATTATCATTACGGAGAATACATTTGATATCTTTAAAAAAGAATGTGCTCCGGCACATTCTTCACGCCGAACGCATTCAAAAATTGAAAGTTACCTTCCGCGTGAGTGCGCATCCTGCATGGAATGCTTTTTATTTTATAGACAAGTTCAGAGAACTTTCCTATAAAATAAAAAAGAATGTGCCAATACACATTCTTATAATCTCATAAAATATATAATTCATGCTATAACTCTGGGGTAGTGATATGCATCCAGTCCTCGTTGAATGACATCTTCCCATGATTTTTTTGATAAAATATGTATTGAATCATCAGAAAAGCATACTCTGCAGTATTCGGGAAATATTTCGTAAGAAATAAATCTGGGTTCTGAAGTTTTTCTATTTATCTTGAATTCATTCTTGTCCTGACAAGTTTCTTGCTTGCTGTCATTGTCTTTTGCAACTTTGTATATATTTTTACGATCAATCACACCCATCTCTTCCAATAAACTGACCATTCTGTAAACCGTTGCTTTGCCAATAGAACTGTCAAGATGCGATGCTGTATAGAATATCTCCTTGCAGCTTGAACATTCCCCACATAAAATTACATCTAATAGAAGCTGACGCTGTTTTGTTATCCTGTATTTCTTTTGTTTCAATTGGTCTAACAATCTTTCCTTCTTCATGATCAAATCGATTTCTTTTTCTTTAGGGAGTATTTTTAAAGATTTCTCAGGCTTTATCATTGATTTATTATTATACATTCATTCCTCCAATCTCAACGAATAAAAACGGCTTACTTTTATCGTTATGACGAATTGATTTTCACTTTTGTTAGTGTATACTAACTCGTGTGAGTTGTCAATAACCTAATGATGCGTTTTACATGTAAATTCAATATTTGTGTTTTTAAACATCCCATGATATACTGATTGAAGCATAAACACTACCTTGGGAGGTGACTGACTGTGTATTCTGCAACCAATGAATCTGCTGAAAATTATCTCGAAACAATTCTGCTTCTTAGTAAAAAGCTTCCTGTTGTTCGTTCCGTGGATATTGCCACAGAACTTGGCTTTAAAAAATCAAGCATAAGCGTTGCTATGAAACATCTTCGTGAAAACAATCATATAACGGTAACACCAGCAGGTTATATATCACTTACCGATGCCGGAAAACAAATCGCTGAGATGATCTACGAGCGGCATAGACTGCTTTCAGCCTGGCTGATGGCACTTGGCGTTCCGGAAGAAATCGCTTTAGACGATGCTTGTAAGCTTGAACACATTATCAGCAAAGAAAGCTTTGATGCTATAAAAAAGCATGTCCATACGAATCTTCCAAAGAATCAATAGACAAAG
Organism: Clostridia bacterium; assembly: GCA_003249225.1. GTDB lineage: Bacteria > Bacillota > Clostridia > Lachnospirales > Lachnospiraceae > SZUA-448. Next base: position 105,737 of record QKJQ01000019.1, read on the forward strand.
TTTCCTTATCCTTTGTCTTTTCGCGCAAACTAAAAAAAGAATGTGCCGAAACACATTCTTTTTTCATTATAGGCTCATTCTATCTTTCAGTTTTGCTGTTTCATTACATATCGACCTCTGGCCTTTGTGCCTTTTCCATATTGAATGGCTTTGACCGGGCAGCGATTGATGCAGGAACAGCATTGAATACAGTTATGTTTCCAGACCGGTTTTTTATTCTCAATGGCTATATTACCGACAGGGCAGTATTTTTCACAGATACCGCATGAAGTGCAACTGTCTTCTGCATAAAATTTTGTATCTCTGGAATACTTACGAAACATGGTTCCGATAAAGTTAGTCTTGAGCTTTGCCATACTGCCTTTTGCAATAATCTCTTCTGCTTTCTTATTCTTTATGCTGTCACCGATTTTTTCAATTTGTTCCTTTGCTTCGGATATTTTTTCATTTGCCAGTGTTTCACTGTCCACATCAAAACCTAATACATAGTTGTTTGGCATACGAAGTGAATAGCAGCTGCTGACCGGCAGCTTTTTCCTCAACCATCCAAACACATCACCAAAATTCTCACCACAGGTGCATACACTATAAACAAAAGCATCAGAAGCCACATCCAATTGTTCAATAAAGTCCATTACAATTTTAGGTGCCGACCAGGCATAGATGGGAAACACAATTCCAAGATTTTCTTTTGACTTGATTGGTTTTGGTCGTTTTCCTTCTTTCATCAAATCTGTAATCGATAACGCTTCTTCACCGGTAATCCTGCCAAGTCTCTTTGCTGCCCATTCGGAATTCCCTGTTCCCGAAAAATAATAAATCATGTAAAGCTCCCTTCATTTCTTTTAACACAGTATAAATAATGCGGCATATCAACATTTCGAAAATGTTTTATGAACTCGTCAACTCTATGCATTCCATTTCTTTCAGCGACTTTCTGGGAAGCAAGATTGGTATCTCTTATTATGGAATATACCTCTTCTGCGTCCATTTCACGGAAGGCATACTCTTTGCAGGCAATTGCCGCTTCACTGGCATACCCTTTGTGCCAGTAATCTTTCTGAAACAAATAACCGATTTCCAGCACCTGTCTCTCTTTATAATCCCGCATGGTGAGTCCACATTGCCCGATCATTAGATCCGACGACTTTAAACGAACAGCCCAGAGACCAAAACCATATTCAGCGTAACGCGATAACTGTTTGTCAAGCCAGTTCTGTACCTCCTGATCGTTAAAGGCTCCTTCATAAGCATACATGACATCTTTATCTTTTAGTATCCTGCATAAAGCAGGATAATCATCCTGCGTCAGCTGCCGTAACACCAAACGCTCCGTTTCCAGTATTATATCACTCATTCGCTCCTCCTTCAATCGCAGGCAGTATAAATCTTTCTATCAGTTCTATGCGGTCCTTTGCTCTTGGCAGAAAGCCGGACAGGATCGCTATGACAATCTTTCTATCTTCGTTACAATAAATCGTATTTCCACCGTCACCCAAAGCAGCATATCCCGTCTTGGTAAGCCACCATAAATAGCCGTAGCGAAGGTTCCCAAAGTAGCTCTGCTCCCTTGTGCTTTCCCTGATCCAGTTATCTGAAATGAGCCTGTTTCCCTGCCAGATACCGTGATTCAGATATAACTGCCCTATCTTTGCCAGATCGGAAACCGTCAGGGTCAATCCCCAGCCGGCTGTCTGAATCCCCTGTGGGTCAGTTACCCAGCCATTGTTCTTTCTGCTTTTTATAAAGTTTATATGTTGCTCTTTGCTTTGTAAGAATTTTACCGTTGGAATATTTATAGAAAGCGGAGAAAACAAAACCTCTGAGGCAAAATCAAGTACTGACTGTCCGGTTGCTCTTACAAGAATCCCCGATAAAATCTGCGTCCCGACCGTTGAATATTGAAATGTAACATCTTTTTTTCCACCCAACAGATCAAGTGCAGCTTTTGTCCAGTCGCTGCTTGTATAAACTTTCGTATATGGTTCTGATTTGTATTTATAAGGTGCTGTCATTGTCAGCAGATCTCTTATTCGTATCTGTTGTATCTTCTTTTCGCCTCGTTTTATCCTATACTCTGGGAAAAACTCTAATACATACTGTGATACCTCTTTGATCAACCCTTTATCCATGGCAATTCCAATCAGCAAAGACAATACGCTTTTTGTTACCGATGCAATGTGTGCTGTGTCTGCCGCCATAAAATCCCCGAAATACTTTTCAAAGACCACAGCATTGTCACGTCGAATAATGATACCATTTATGTTACTGTATTCTTTCTCGATTAATTCATCAAGATTATTAATTGTTACGCTGTCATAGTCCATAGTCACGCCTCCCTCTTTCAGAAGCGTACCTTGATTTAAAATGATTTACAAGCTGATTTTTAAAATTTTGTAATTGTCCTTCCTATTCACCTTCGTAGTATGGGACAGCATTGTCTGTTTTATGAACCTGACTAATGTCCCTTCCCCATATCCCAACTTTTCCGGAATCTGGATAGAACGCAACATCTAAATCATTGTATGTGTCAAAATCGATATAGACAAGTTTCTCTGTTAAGGAATGATTCGTCAGCTTATGGGCTCCCTTTTCGTTGGCCGGGAAAAAGATCAGTTCTCCTTTTCTTACTTCCCGTTCGCCTACTGGAGTTCGAAGCAGACCAGTCCCGCTGATAATGTAGAATACTTCTTCATTTTTTACATGATAATGGTACGGATAGGCTGACTTTCCGGGTTCGATTTCATATACCGCTACTCTGCATTGTTTTGCTTCATCAGATACAAATTCTTTTTTGCTGTAACCATATGCTTCATGCTCATTTTTTGTCTTTCCTGCTACTTCATCGACATCTGCGATTTTACAATCCTGCATATTATTCTCCATTCCTGCGCTTATCTTTGCGCATATCAAGTTTGAACGAGAGGTGACGTGCAAGGCACAAATTTGTTTGTGAAAGAATTGGATAATTCTTTCACTCTTTACCTCCCTGTTTGCTTTCTGAATAATTGCTCACTTATTAATTCATGATTTATTTTTGAAATACTCCATTGTCTGGTCAATCAATTGAAGCAGATCCTTTTCTTTCTGCGGCATCTCTTGTACCGAAGAAAGCATTTGAAGCGGATTCACCAGATCACGCAGCAATGATAGTTCTGCCCAGTCTTTTGGCAGTTTTTGTACCGCATTCATATTGTAGACTTTTTCAAAAAGTTCATAATCCTGCTTTTGAAAAAACTGCCTATACCGGAAGAACTGTCCTATGTCTGCCAGTGAATGGCCAATGGAAGCGCTTTCCCAGTCAACAAATATCACGTTTTGATTTTCATCAAGCAACATATTCGCTGGTCTGAAATCGCAGTGAATAAAGGATTTATATTGATCGATCTCATTGATTTTACTGTGTTCTTTCGTAAGTAATTCTTTTATGTTGGCGCAGCGCACTTTACCAAGTTTTTGAACGGTTGTGTCATTACGTAAAAATAATTCATACCAGTCAGCAAAAGGTGGGACCTTATATTGGTTCAACCTCTGGCAGTCTTCCACCTGGATGTTATGAATTGCCGCAGCAGCCTTTGCAATCTGCTCCATTACTTCTGTTTCACAGCCATTCATTTTAATAATGTGTTTTTGCAGGGATTCTCCCTGTATGAACTGATAGATGAAAAGATTGGTCTTGTCTTTTTTTTGATGAAAGAAAAGCTTTGGTACGGGAACACTCTCAAAAACAAGTCCATAAACACTCAGCTCATTATTCAATTCACTTTCTGGTGATATTCGTAAAAGATACTCCCCTTTGTCTGTCACTACTTTCATATTACTGTTCCGGCAGCCGATTTGAATTACTTGAAATGCAAGAACTCTGCATTCACTATCAAATCTTCCAAAGATATCCGCTATCTCTTCCAGTGTAACTTCTGTTAAGGGAATGGTACGTTCCCATGATAGATCAAACATAATCTGCTCCAATTTTGTTAAATTCTCTTTGACATAGGGTGGTCATTTTCAAATTCGACCAGATCCCACAGATTTCCATACAGATCTTTGAACACAGCAACGGTTCCATAGTCTGTTTTTTTTGGTTCCCTTACAAATTCGATGTCCTTGCTCTTCATTTCATTAAAATCACGCCAGAAGTCATCGGTTCCAAGGAATAAAAATACTCTGCCTCCGGCCTGATCTCCAATAAAGGGTTCCTGCACTGGTTTTGAAGCTTTGGCAAGTAACAGGGTCGTTCCAGCAGATCCGGGTGGTGCTACGACGACCCAGCGTTTGTCCTGTTCTGGCTGGTAGGTATCTTCTACCAGCGTAAATCTTAGCTTTTTCGTATAAAATTCAATTGCTTCATCATAATCACGAACGACAAGTGCAATGTGAACGATCGATTGTTTCATCTTTATCCTCATTTCTGCGCTATTCTTAGGCTTATCAAGTTTACATGCATGGTGATACAAGGCACAAACCAGCTTGTAGAAGAATCATAAAGTCATTTTACCTTCCGTATCGGATGCCGTATCACAGTCTTCCATTTACTCTTATCTGCTTTTCTCATATCGGAAAGATAGATCTCATGATGTCTTCGTTCCTCTGACAAGTCATTCTCATAACCGTTATCCGCCAGGAACAATTCCATGCGGGCAACAGAGGCCGGTTCATCATCAAAAGGACCGATGTGCATGATCTGAACACATAATCCTTCTTCTAGTGTGAAGAATTCTGCCGCTTCACAGTCCAGCTTCTTTTTGGTTTTTACCTCTTCCATGGCCCAGTTTAAATCATCTTTTGTGACAAATTCAGGCAGTCTGATTACAGATATCCACTGGAACAGATCCTTCTTATCGTAATCGACCCCCTTTATCCCCTCCTGCCACCAAAATCCTTCCAGGGGTGGAACTACATATTCGTAAAAACCTTCAATTCTTTTTTGTCCTTTATAGCTCATTTTAATTGTATAAGCAAGAGAATAAAGAATACTGATAGCCTGTTTGTATGCTCCTCCCTCTTCGTTTGGATTGCCGCTGCCTCTGATCGCAATATAGTTTGCCGAAGGAACCTCTACGATCTCTGGTGTTCTTTTTGGCATATAAAATTCCTTGTACTCCTTCTTAAAATCAAACGCCATGTTATTACCTCCATTCTTACGAACTGTAAATGAAGTATAAACCCTTACACAATGAGAGAGTCAAGTTTCCTGTTCCATGATCTGCTGCTGTACTTTTCGGCTAAAACTTTTCCATACCGTTTCATACGCATGATCGATCATATCAAGCAATACATCTTCCGGAAAATCAGTCAGATATATTGTATTCCAATATGGCTGCTGTATTGGCGGACAGTGATATCCCCGTACCACGATCCCCGGATACAGCATACGATACATCTGCCCATATTCGGCTGTACATTTCAAGGTAATCTTATAGTCACTTTTCTCCGGATAAAGCTGAGCAAAAATCTTGTTATTCAGTTTGTAGCATACTGGTACACTTCCAAACGGAAATTCTTCATATGCTTTGTGTTTGCTTAGGCAGTAATCCTGTATTTCTGTGCTCTGCATAGTGATACCTTTCTCTTCTCCTGTAAAGACAAAACTACATATCTTTTATCCGCATTATCTCCTGTTTATAAGCTCATCCGGCACAAACAGATTACTCTAAATATTTTCTCATAACAAGTCCCTGCCTGGCCTCATTTGAAACTATAAATCCATTTTTCAGATACATCTCATAATGTCCGCCAAAATCTGATGACTGGTAACTGGATTCTTTATAAGGATAACACTCCACATAATCAAATCCATCCAGCTTCGCCTCCTGACAGACATGCTCAAGCAGTCTGGTAGCTATGCCTTTTCTTTTCATTTCGGGCGCGATAACAAAACAGAAGACTGATTTTACTTTTACTTCTGAATTCGTATCTTCCAGTGGCACATAGCTCATAAACCGTCTCCAACTGGCACACTTTAAACAGTCCGCTTTGGTATTCGCGTTGCACCATCCAATGATCTGTCCTTCGTAAAAAGCCAGGTAACCTTGAATATTATTACCCTTTATGTAGTCAACGGCTGCTTTTCTTCTTTTCTCGGCTGAAGAAAAATCCTTCCCTTCATAATCATCATTGCACCAGCAAACGCAATAACATTTATGTTCCGGTATGTTATCATCATGTTCTGTCGTATCAAAGAAATGCACATAATCTTCTGCATACTCTGGCGTCAGCTTCTTAATAACAAGGTCATTGATTTCAAAATCTTTGCGTTCATTGTCTTTGCGTTCATTGTCTTTTACTTCCATAGCAAAATCTCCTCCTTTCGCCGTTACGGGTGCTTTACCTAACTAAGCTTTCGCGTTGCAAGTTTACAATGCTTTCATTTCTGTTCGAATCTGATCAAGCATTTCCCGGGCAAATGCATCCGCTGACTCTCCTGCTGTCATAACAACGTCCGAATTGTAACACGCTAACGCCTGAGCGATTAGTTCCTTATACCGATCCGGAAGATTTGTGATTCCCCATTCACCACCCTGCTGCTTTGACAGGCTGACTCCTTCTTTCAGAAATGCCAGTACCCTGCAAAGGCTGAGTATACAATACATGGGGTCGCTTTTTACGTCATCTTCTGCACTTTCAACGTCTGACCATATACTGTCTGCATAGTCCTTTGGAGGAACCTTTGCAAATACATCATCCTTCTCTTTTCCATAAAGGGTTACCCCAAATTTGTTGATTATGGTACAATGAGCCGCAAGATCTTTATCGGTACCTTTCATAAACTTTATATAGTCATCCGGCTTTTCCTGGAACCATAAAAGATGAGTATTCGAAAAATGCAGTTCAAAAGGTGTCGGATATACAAAGGGATTGCAATATTCCCTTTTTATGATACTAACCTCCAGCCCCTTCGCCGTTGCTTTCTTGTTTATTCGAACGACTTCTTTCATAAAAAGCATTTTCTGTTCCTCAGTGATATCGTTCTCTACAACGACAAGCAGATCGATATCACTTTTCTCCGGATTGAAACAATTCATTGCCATTGATCCATGCAAATAAATACCGGTAAGGTCATTTCCAAAGATTTTTATTGTTTCATCAATAAATTCATTAATTAATTCCTGATATAACATGTCACATTCTCCTTTTAATCAGTATGTCGCACTACTTGTTACGATGTATTAGATAACCTTTCATATACTCTGACTCATTCTGCATATTGTAAATAATTTCTTTTTCTTCTTCCGTGCAGCCAAGCAGTATTTTTATCTCAGAATCTTTTTTTAGTAAATCAACGATACAAAGTATGGCATCAATTCTTTTTTCACCGGTTCCGACCCATACATCAATTCCACCGCCATCCATAGAAGTGGTGCCTTTTAAGTATCCATAATCCACTTTGTATATAAAGTCAGGATAGTTTGGGTGTGCTGTTCCCTTTGGCCTGTCGATTATAAGCTCCGATTCGGCAACTACTGTCTCAAGTGATTTCCAGAATTCTTCATTGTACTCGCTGAATTGTTTTTTAAAGCAGGAATCATTCTCCTTAATAACATACCTTTGTATGACCCCTTCATAATGTTCGCTGTAAAACTCTTTCTCCAGTTCTCCACCGCAGTTCTTAATTACGCCTGCTGAAGCTGGATTTGATCTATCACAAGTCAGAATTACATTATGAATTCCTATCGTACGGCATACTTTTAAACCTTCCCGGAGCATATCCGTTGCATAATGTTTTCTTCGTTCGGTCGGTCTGATGCTATACCCAATGTGTCCGCCTTCTTTTTTCAGAAAATCATTCAGTGCAAGACGTATATTGATCATTCCAAGTATCTTGTCATCCTCTTCCCTTACATAAAAATAGGTCAGCGAAGGGACCCTCCCATCCTTTGGATTTGCTATATCCATATACGCTATGGTTCGCTCGATCCACATTTCATAATCAGACTCCTTTAGAAACCGATCAAGACCTCCGCATCCATTGATCTCTGAATTATAATCATAAAACTCCCCGATATACTGTATTGCCTTATCTTTATACTCTATTGTTGGAAATACCAGTTTCATAATGCCTCCCATTTCATTCCTCGCATGACGAAAGAACTCTTTTTTATCTGCATTCAGTCAACGTTTGATGCCTAATTCACTTTCTGGCTATGTAGATGTATCTTGCCATCTTTTTTGAAAACTCCTCATAAGGTACGGATGCATATTCTGTCTGATAGATCAGAATGTCATACCATTTCCGATGACGCTCTTTTATAAATTCATTCTTATGTGCCTGCGCGGCCAGTCTTTTTTTCTTTAACAGATCATAGGACTGCCTTGTTATGTCAATAACAGATGCCTTCATGTCATTTGCTCGTAACGCTTTATTGATCAACGTCGTGTCCCCGTTCTGCGTCTTTGCGACCACATCGCCTTCCTGATAGGCAATAAACAGAACTCCATCCGGCTTCATCCACTTTTTTATCTGTGAAACAAAGGCAGACATGTCCTGTGTAAAGTACATGGTATCCATAGAAATGACAACATCAAACAGTTCCGGCGGATATTCGATCTCTCCAATGATGCCTTCTAGAAATTCAGCCCGTTCTTTCTGCATTAGTTTGGCAGATTCGATTGCTTTCGAGGAATAATCAAATCCATGAATATAAGCTCCGGTCTTTTTCTGCAGATAGCAAAGCATTTTCCCATTTCCGCATCCAATGTCCAGTATATGCACTTCTTCCCGATCCGGTATAAATTCCAGAATCCGGTTGATCTGCTCTATGTCACTGAAGCCATCCTGCGAAAAATCTTCACCAAATGCATCAACACAATAAGCTGAAAATGCATCTGACTTTCGCACCATCTTATAAAATTTCTCATATATCTTAAAAAATAAAAGTTTACTCTTCTTCATTTCTAATTCATCCCCGCTTTGTTTCTGCATATTCCCGTGCGATTTCTGTCTGTTCATGCTCCGTATCTGTTTGACCGGGAGCCCTTCTCCCTCACTTCAATATTCCTTCTTAATCCCTGTAATGTTCCAGATTACTTATATATACTTTCTCATACAGACAGAATCCGGCATATCTGCATACTGACCATAGTTGCTGATTTGTTCAAAGCCAAGATTCTCATAAAGCGTCCTGGCATGTGATAATTTATTTCCTGTCTCAAGGATCAACTGACTGTATCCTTTTTCTTTTGCTATGCTTTCAAGTGTCTGCATGATCCTCTGTCCATATTTTTTACCACGGCTCTCCCCTGCTACAAAGACTCTTTTGATTTCAGCTGCTTCACAGGAATATTCTTTGAAGCTTCCGCATGCCACCGCTTTATCATTCTCTGTAATCAATACAACGTCATGTATATTATTCAACTGATTGTACTGTACATACTGACTTCTCTGTTTTTCACCGCCTACCGCTTCGTTGAGATATTCATCAAGCCTTTCACACAGCATTATAAATCTTTCATCCGTTCCATCTGTAATTATTACTTCCACAAGAATTCTCCATTCTGTGCTCTTTGGCACAACTTACTTTCTATTCCTATCATCTTTCATTATGATAACAGAATAAGCATTTGCTGGTCGTTGGTATTATTCTCTGCATCTCCCTATTGGATGAAGGTAGTTATCTCTTTTCCATTTGAAAAGATTTCGAATAGCAGTTTCGTTTCATTCAATATCATTTTTTTTCATTTATTTTCACATTGCTATTATCAGACGAAGTTGCTTTTGTCTCATATTGTCCTTTGTTACTTTAACTCAGAATGTTCATCCATTCGTCTCTTTTTAATCATTTACAGGAACCATTCTATTGCTTTCTTTGCAATCTGGTCCTGATACAAGCCAATGTCTGCTTTATCATTAATGCCACAAAAATACATACTGTCCGGCATCTCAATCTTCATATGACCACACCAGTGTTTTATCGTATCAATGATATGTTCACACTCCATAGGTCTGGTTCCTGTCCGTAATGCAACTGCATAGCATACTTTTCCTGCTTTTAGTTTCCTGTGTTCCTGATTTGGATTGGTATCACTATAAGGCGTACAGCGATCTATGAATACCTTGAACTGTCCCGGTACATCAGCCCAGTAGGATGGTGCAACAATCACAATTTTATCTGCTTGATCGATTCTGTCGATAATCTGCTGCATATCATCCTCCTGAATACAAGTACACGTCTCATAACAGCATTTTTCACCAAGACAATAAGCTATATTGAAATCCCCCAGGCATAACATATCTACATTCACATCCGTTGAAATCTGCTCTTTCATTATTGCTAAAATCTCCTGGGTCGCGCCATTCTTCTTGGGACTGGCATTAAAAAGTAATACATTCATAGAAAGGACCTCCATTGGCAGCTTCTCTTGCCTCAATCTTATCAATTATACGGCTTAACAATTCTGTCTTCTTGTTACCTTATGTCAAAGTACCCAAGGAACCTTTTTATCAAGGCAGCAATATCTCTTCCAGTTCTTCAAAACTTTTTACTGAGATACCTTCATATTCAACATTTCTGCTATTGAAAAGAATGGTTTTCATACCAAGGGATCCGGCCGCTTCCAGATTATATCTTCTGTCATCAATGTAAGTGCAGTCTTCTGCCAGACAGCCCAGCTTCTCCAGCGTGTACCTGAAGATGCGCTCATCCGGCTTCTTCATCTTAAGATCACCACTGACTGAGATTGCATCAAAATAACCATTCATTTTGAACTTCTCTCGAAAATATGCGCTCCATTCACTTAGATCGTTCGATATCAGTGCAAGTTTTCCTGATTTTCTGCACTTACTTGCAAAATCATAAAAGGATTCATTGAGCTCAACAGAATCCAGATACACTTTCTCTGTCTCGGCGAGATCTCCCCGGAAGCCAATTCGTTCAAACACCTCAAGGGATGATAATTCTCCAAGGTCCGCCTTATTCCAGTGCTCATAAATATCTGCCGGTGTCAGAGAAGGAAAGGTCTTATTAACAAAAGCAAGAAATCCTTCCCCTGGGTCCTTCAGTATTACTCCATACATATCTAAAATTATTGCTTTCATCGTAACTCCGTTCCTTTATACCGATTTTTTCACGGTTCTTTTTTCCATTGATTTTCCAACCATCCTGTTAACTTTTGTTATAGGTACCTTTTTCTTTAGAACAAGCATCTTGTCAAAGACTACATGCTCTCTTTTTTTCTTGCCCATGTTTCCCCTGCCTCCTGTGCTGTTTCCATGCACATTGTAAAGGTGTGATGAATCTGTTTGATCTGATTCATCTGATTCATCTGTTTCTTCCATACTTTCTGATTGATTTTATCAGATCCAAACACAGAATTTATCTTATTGTCTATGTATCTTACTTTTGTCTTACTGTTATTATCCTGCTCAATGTTACCTTATACCCGCTCAAAATCGTCTGGCGGTCTGTGCTGCGGGACTGAAAGATACCATCGAACACCGAATTTATCTGCAACTTCAGCAGCACAGGGACTCCATGGTAATTCACGAATTTCCATTGAAATCTCACCTTCCCTTGCCAGACACGCAAAGGCATGCTGAAGCTCATCCCTATCCTTGCAGGTGATACCGATCTGAACTGGATTTCTTCTTGAGACAAGTTCCTTTGATTCAACAACAGAGAAAAAATAATTTCCATCTCTTGAAAGGTCCGAATGATAAAAGGATCCATCCTCGTTCAATACATGATATCCCAGCTCAACACCAAACGCCTCCTTGTATAATTCAACTGCTTCTACACTGTTATTTACATACAGCCCAACACCGCCAAATTCCATAACTCTCCTCCTCATTGCCTTTGTTTATTGCTATCGTAAAATCTTTCTGTTATCTTTTTTTAGTTTCCAGATTTCTTAGCAATAATTTCTTTTGTTACTCTGTATCCATATTTTCTTATTATGTTTTACATTCAAACATTCCTTGTCAGCTGCCACCACTATTCCAGCCCATACAGTTTATATGGATTTTTTTTAAGTTCCTGTTCATACAACCCAACTACATCCCATATATCAAAAAACATGCATCGACATTCTCCGATCATACTAACCTGAATCATATCTCTTTCATATGCCATATCCTGGATTGTATACCATGCTTTCACAGGTGGCTCCCCTGTTTCAATGAGCCATTGATCTGCCGGATACATCTTTGATAGTTCTTTGGAGGGACTAAATATATCTTTTATGCGCTCTGGAAGGTTTGCTTCAACATAATGCATCGCTGTCAGACTGTAAATATCGACACCAAGCAAAAGTGCTTTCCCATTCTTTGAGATTAGGTACTGCAACCCATCTACCACTCTCTCTGCCTGTTTTCCCCATCCGGCAATACGGAATATTCCATCACCAACAATTACATCTTCCATACGACGAAAGGTATCTGCAATAAGCCCCATCGCACTTCTGTCATATTCCATTGGCAGTATTGCAATCTTTCGAAGAATTCCCAGCTGCCTGTCAGTCTCAGTTAAAGGGAGTTCCGGGCTAAGACGAAGTGCCGGCATAAAGATACTTCCTTCCAAACCTACCGTTTCCTGCAATGCCTGAATTACGGTTGCAGCTCCCCCCTCCACATAGCCAAAACTGCTAAGTGAACTGTGAACTTCAAGTTCCATACCCAGCTTTATTCCTAATTCTCGCAATCCATTTATAATCTGGTCTTTTGAAACAATCATCCTGCCACCTGTCCTGAGCCTTGTATTTTCTAAAGGATACTTCGAAATGTTATCAGATTTTGATCCGGGTCAAGAAAGCTCATATTCTTAGCCCCCCAGGGTCTTACTATCGGTGGATCCACAATAGTAACACCAAGAAGTTTCAATCTTTCGTATTCTGCATCGACATCTGCGACTGTAAAAGCTATGCAGATATTATGAGGATTACTCATCCGGCTCACACCGTCATTATAAATCGTTAACGTCGTTTCCTCACTTAGAATAAACTGATGTACGTTGTCATTGCTGCCATTCTCAATACCCAAAAGTTCTTTATAAAAATCTGCCAGCCTTACAACATCGCCAGTCATCAGGCATACCTCACCAACTTTCATCGTTTCCCCTCCCCGCTTAACAATCTTCTCAATTCTGCTTTACATCTACTTTTATTCTGCTTTCTATTCTGGCACAGCTGCTCTATTCTAACACTTCCTTCGTAATCTCTTTTGGTTCTTTCCTAATCCATCGCTTCCTTCCACTCTTTCAGGAACTGCTTTATGGACTGTTGTCGATGCCCTCGGTCTTTCCTTGTTGCTTTGCTGACCACCTCGTAAAGTGATTCCTGTAAAGGCCAGTGTTCCTTATCCCTTTCGTATTCACTAAACAAAGCGAAAGCCATTGCTCCTGCTGTATACACATTCGTTATCTCGTCAATTACAGCTCCTTTTTCAAGTTCCTCCGGGGACATAAATCTGGAGCTCCCCCACATCCGACCCATCGAATTGATATATGGTTTCTTTCCAAACAGATCGATATCGCAGATCGTAGTTTTTCTATTCTCAAAGTCATATAATATACTTCCGTCATACAAATCAATCGCGACATAATCTTTTTCATGCACAAGCACAAGAAAATCCAGTATGTCGTAAAATACTTTCATTCTTATGTCTGCCGGAAGGTTCCTGAATCTTTTATGTGCTGCCGGATACATTCGTCCCATACAGTCTCCATCGACCCATTGAAAAACCAATAAAAAACACCCGCCGATTTCTTTGGAATCAATCAGATGGATAAGATGGCTGCTTTCCAAATCGTTATACAAAGGTACCGTATCTTTCAATCTTTGAATGGCCTCCTCCACAGAACCGTCATACCTTTCTGTGGGTGCTCCCGCGACTTTCAGAAAATACCTTTTCCCCTCTTTCATTGTTCCAAAACAAATGTTGCCGGAATCCTGATCATCAAATACCTTAAAAACACTTCCATATTCATGGATGAAATCAAAATTAAATTCTGATTTCATTTTATACTGCAACCCATCAATTTCCTGCAAAAAATAGCCCTCAAAATACCAGGTCGGAATGGGGTTCCTCATAGCATCAAACCAGCAAAGAACATCCTTCGCCTGATTGACCATTGTCCTTACTTCACCTTCACCATACGGTATCGCCCAGGGAATGGAGGATAACATATTGCTGCTGATGTACAAAGCAAGCAACCTCCAGAATTCGTAGGGTACCTTATGATCAAAATATCCATTCACAAGTCCGGACGCAAAGATCGGAGAAACTTTTGCGCACCAGACGATTCGGTTAAACTCCTCCCATGGATCTCCGTAATCATAGCGGTCAAAATCAATGATAATTAAACTTCCATCTTCCAGCATCATGTTTCCGATGTGGTAGTCTCCATGCTGAAAGCATTGAGGCCGATTCGAAAGCAGATACCTGTTTTCTTCTATATAAGCGATTATTTTATCGGAATCTTCAAATTGGATAGGGCAGTCACGATACATTGCAATCTTCTTGTCTATCTTTTTATTGAAACGTTCTTTCCATCCCATTTGTTCTGCCGGCGCAGGAATTGAATGGATTCTTTTTAATATTCTTCCCGCCTCCAGTCCATAGACATACTGTTCTGAATCAGACAGATCAGGAATTACTTTTTCTGCCGATTCTCCCTTGATCCATGTCTGTAAAAGATAAGTCCCCTCCTCACAGCTTCCGAATTCAACAGGTCGGCACATTGGGATTTCCTTCTGCATCAGGATCTGCTGTATGCGAAACAGCTCTTTTTTGTTCTCGTACTTTTCATTTGGGGAGATTCGAAGCAAATAATCGGTTCCATCTTTTGTTACCTTGTATTTTTTATCGCTGGACCATCCTTCAAGAATCGGTACCATTGCCGTGAAATTAAACTCTGTCATCGTTCTGCCTTTCCTGTAGTTTTGTTTCGATCAAGAAATACTATCCTAATTAATTCGTGAACATACTTTTCATAAGAAAAATAACCAGAAGCAGTACGATGCACCAAACCAGTACAAATGGAATTGCATAATACCATTTTTTAGGTTTTCCGCCTTCCCATATTCCTGCTGCTTCTTTTCTGCATTCCTCCATTATTTCCGATGGAATGAGACGAATTGTCAAAGCGACAAGAGCCGGAAGCAAAAGGATGTCGTCAAGATATCCCAAGACCGGAATAAAATCAGGAATAAGATCGACCGGTGACAATGCATATACAATGGTCAGACCTGCGATCACTTTTGCCGGTATCGGTGTGTCCTTTCTTTTTAACGCAATAAATACAGCAGGTATATCTGTTTTAAGTTTTCGTGCCCGTTCTTTTAATCTGTTTTTCGTATTCGCCGTTCCCATACCTGCCGTTTCCTTTTCCATAAATAATCTTTTCATACTTTACCAGTATATGTATAACTTTTTATTCGAACTATACCTTTATACACATTGTATCTTTATACGCATTGTACTTTTATTTACACATTATATCTTTATACGCATTGTACCTTTATTTACGCATTGTATCTTTATTTACTCATTGTATCTTTATTTACTTACTGTATCTTTATTAATTGTATCTGTATAAGAACTGCATCTGCGTAAGTGCTACAACATTAACGATACTGTATCTTACTGAGTACTGTACTTTTACGTAATATCCGAATATACGCTGCATCTTACCGCGCATAACATCTTACGAGTCACTGCACGCCTATGAATATCCCGTATTTTTCATCCTATTTCATAGTATTTCTCTTTATTTCTTGTTTTATCCAATGCTAAACAACAAAAATCCAAAGCAAATGATATGCAAGGATACGCGGTCTATTGATGTCTTTGCATGTAAGTACAGAATCCGGATAAACTCAGAAAAAGCTCAACCACGCAACTTTTTATAAAACAGTTCCACCGCTTATCCCCTGCTTTTCTATTCCTACAGAAGAATTCAACAGATTTTTACTTTTCATTTTGATTATTCTACCACATGCAGAACATATGTTCAATACCTGTATTAAAAAATGAATCCTTTGACCTAAACAACTCCTAAACTTTGTCCTTCCATCGTTCCAGCACCGGTTCAAACGTTTCCTGACACCACTTTGGCAGTCTTTTGCAGAACCATTCTTCTTTGTACCACAATTCATAGTGCAAGCCGATGCCAAGCAGAATCTGAAATGCAAAGTACAGCTTGATTTCATCTTTATTCAGCGAAACTTCCCCTTTTTCCTCATATCCTTTGATCATGCTGTCTCTTATCTTCTCCTCCTGTGTAAAACAATAGAAGCTTCCAAAATCAAGAAGAGGGGAACTAACACCGAACAAGGAAAAATCTATGGGAACAAGCCCCTGCCCGGTAAGAAGTACATTCGATAACGAAAGATCCGAATGCAGACATAGAAAATCTGGTTCTGCTTCCTTTAGTTTTGTTCTTATGCACGCTATGGTCTGTACTATGATCTCGTAATATCGGCTCTCGATTGTTTCATTTCTTGGCGCATCCTCAAACATTTTAGAAAGTCTGTCACAAACAGCTTTATCGTAACGATAAGTATCACAAGATGAAAATCCCTGCGCTGCCTTATGCATCGAACGCAGCATCACACCCAGCTGATATCCTGTCGTCTCGTTTAGATCCTCTTTTTCAAGTGTTCTGCCTGGAATCCAGGTGAGCACGGTTGCGGGTGTCTTGTCTTTCAGTATCGTTATAAATTCATTCTTCCTGTTCTTTACAGGCGTCTGAACATAGAGTCCATTCTTTTTTAAATGAAGCAAAAACTCTGCTTCCGCATTATGAAGTCTGCAAGCATCAATCTCCTCATGCATGACCGATGTTGTAAAACCCTCTTTCGATCTGTGAATTCTAAGCAGATAACGGTCATCAATGTTGTATGTCATATTTTCATTATGTCGGATCAGCTCGCATTTCTCGTATTCTATCGCATACTGCTGCAATGCCTCTTCCGCCAATTCCTGTCCTGTCATATTTTCCTCCTGTCGCCTTGTCAGATCATTCGTATATGGGAAGCCGGAGATCAAAACATTTTGGCTCCAGTGTTAGAAATATCGAATCGTCAGCAGTTTGAATTAAAACCTGTACCTGAAAAAGTCTGTCTTACTCCTTATTTGTGCAGAATGATTCTTATTATGCGCCTTCTTCTTGCTTCAATATTCGAAACAAAGTAATGTATGGCGATGATTCCATAATTTTACCATCGTCCTGAAAAAAAAGAAAGCTCAAAGAACTTTCTTTAAAAAAATAATACCGGACAGTCTGTAAATTGATCAGACCATCCAGTATCTTTATACTAACTTTTTCGTTACGAAACCGTGAACAGAACACCAATCGTCCCCGGGCCACAGTGGCAGGATACAACGCAGCCTGCTTTTGTTTCATAAACCTCTTTAAAATTCATAAGACTTGAAATCTTGCGTTTTGCGATCTCAACAAGTCCTGCATTTGCATCCGTATGTGTAATGAACACACGATTTTTGTTGATTTTGGCGCGTTCTGAAAGTCTGTCATGCAGATATTCATCCATACAGCGTTCGAAACTACCGATGTATTTCTTCGCTACCTGCAGTCGTCCGTTCTTTACTTCGATGCAGTAATGCTGATGAAGGATCTTTGCGCCAAGTGCTGAAACGAGAGAACACCTTCCGCCTTTGTACATGTAATCCAGACGATCCAGCAGGAAGCTGGCCTCGACACGTTCTTTCAGATCTTCCAGTTCCCCGACGATTTCTTCGGCGTTCATACCGCTTTCTGCCATCATAGCTGCTTCCATTACCAGATGCCCCTGTCCCGTCGAAAGATTCTGTGAATCAATGACATAGACATTCGGATAGGAGTTTGCCGCTGTTGAAGCATTCTGATAGCTGTAGGAAAAAGCAGAGCCAAGACTGATATGAATGACTGCATCATACATTGATACAAACCTGCCAAAGCGTTCCTCGTAATCTGTAACACCTGCCGCTGCAGTCGTACACAGACATTTGCAATTGTCAACATAGCGGAACAGATCTGCCGGCAATAAATCAATACCGTCTCGGAGCGCCTGTCCTTCCTTAACAACATACAAAGGTATAATAGAAATGTTATGGCGTTCCAACAGTTCACTCGATAGATCACATGTACTGTCTGCCGTTATCTTGATTTTCACTGGCCGCCCTCCTAATCAATTACTGTTTCATTCACACAATCACTTCCGATTGCACGAAAACGCTTGTATCTTTTATCCAATAATTCCTCAATGGAGCAGCTGTTCACTCTCTCCATCCAGGCCTCGATCTGTTTGCGAAGTTCTTCTAACAAGGCGCTAAAATCACCTTCAAATTCAGGAATCACCTTTTCTGCCACATTCAGTTCTTTCACATCTTCTGCGGTCAGATGAAGACTTTTTGCCGCCTCATCTGCTTTCGCAGAATCCTTCCAGAGTATGCTTGCACAGCCTTCCGGAGATATTACTGAATAGACTGCATTCTCAAGGATCCACACTTCATCGGCAACACCAAGTGCCAGTGCACCGCCGCTTCCGCCTTCTCCGATAAGAATGGTAAGGATCGGTGTTCGAAGCGTCATCATTTCCATAAGGTTTTCAGCGATGGCCTGTCCCTGTCCGCGTTCTTCTGCTCCGATTCCACAGTAGGCCCCGGATGTGTCCACGAAACAAATGACAGGTCTTTTGAATTTTTCAGCCTGCTTCATCATACGCAGAGCTTTTCGATAACCTTCCGGGTTCGGTGCTCCAAAATTACGGTAGATCCGTTCCTTTGTATCTTTTCCTTTTTCCGTGGTGATCACCGTGACCGGCTGATCTTTCCATTTTGCAAGTCCGGCGAGCATTGCGGTATCGTCTGAAAATCTACGGTCACCATGCAGCTCAATAAATCCACGGAATAATCCGGTGATAAAATCCTGACCGGTCGGACGTTCTACCGATCTGGCTTCTTTTACACGTTCATATGCTGTCATTCGATCCACCTCAATTCTTAGCATGCAGAGATAAAAGATGCGCTGTTACATTTCTCTGCTTGCTTCTTGCTACGATCTTATCTACGAACCCATGCTCCATCAGGAATTCTGCCTTCTGGAAACCACTTGGCAACTTCTTTCTGACGGTCTGCTCAATAACACGCGCTCCTGCAAATCCAACCGTAGCTCCCGGTTCAGCGATGATGATATCACCTTCCATGGCAAAGCTTGCTGTTACACCGCCCGTTGTTGGATCCGTCAGTATTGTAAGATAAAATCCTCCGGCATCGTTATGACGTTTTACTGCACCGCTCACCTTTGCCATCTGCATCAGGGACAGAATTCCCTCCTGCATTCTGGCTCCGCCGGATACTGTGCAGCCAACGACCGGCAGACTATGCTCTGTTGCATATTCAAAAAGTCTTGTAATCTTCTCACCAACGACGGTACCCATGCTTCCCATCATGAACTGAGGCTCCATGACAAAGATCGCGCAGGACTGACGCAGGATTTTAGCTGTTCCACAGATCACGCCTTCTAGTTCTTCTGACTTTTCTCTTGCCTGATCTACTTTTTCCTGGTATCCCGGGAACTTGAGCGGATCACCACCAAACAAATCTGTAAATAGTTCTGTAAAACTGTCCTTGTCTGTCAGGAATTCGATTCTTTTTCTTGCACTGATGCGGATGTGATGTCCACACCCACAGACATACTTTTCTTTTTCTATATCTTCCGGAAGATAGCTTCTGGAGCAGGCTGGGCATTTTACCATCGGTATTTCCCTGCTGCTTTCCACTACCATGGGGCGTCCGCCCTTTTCCAGTTCATTCTTCGATTTTCTGAAAATCATTGGTAATGCCACAGAAGCTCACCTCACTTATTCATAAAAGTAGTATTATATTCACCGGTAATAAATCGGTCATCAGATAAAATGTCGATCTGTGTGTCTATGTTATTGGGCAGGCCATCGATAACCAACTCGCAAAGAGCTGCATTCATCTTTCGTATGGCTTCCTCTCTGGTGCCCGCGTACACGATCAGCTTGCCAAGCATGGAGTCATAATAAGGCGGAAATTTGTAGCCTGTCCAGAGACAGGTATCAAAACGAACCATCAAGCCCCCGGGTACATGCAGCAGAGCCACCTCACCGACCGAAACTGCATTGATCCTGCATTCAATGGAACATCCCTGAATTCGGACATCCTCCTGGTTAAAATTAAGAAGAACACCGGCAGCAATACGAATCTGCCATTTTACAAGATCGATTCCCGTAATCAGCTCCGTGACCGCATGCTCCACCTGAAGCCGCACGTTCATCTCCATGAAATAGAACTCTTTGTTGGTATCCAGCAAGAACTCTATCGTACCTGCATTCACATACCCAACTGCTTTTGCTGCTTTTCTGGCTGCCTCCATCAGTTTGGTACGAAGTACTTCATCAACGGCCGGTGAAGGGGATTCCTCGACCAGTTTCTGGTTGTTCCTCTGAATGGAGCAGTCTCTCTCTCCAAGACAGAGTACGTTACCACCTTCGTCTGCAAGAATCTGAACTTCTACGTGTCTTGCCGGATGTATGTACTTTTCAAGATATACCGCACCATCACCAAAGGAGCTGGCTGCTTCCTGGGACGCTGTATAGAATGCTTTTTCCATCTGTTCCGGTTCTCTTACCAGACGGATGCCCTTCCCGCCTCCGCCGGAACGTGCTTTGATCAGCAGCGGATATCCGATTCTTTCCGCTTCTTTTTTGGCTTCCTCTACGGTCTCTATGATATCTGCTCCCGGAACGACCGGAACACCGGCTTCCATCATCATCTTTCTGGCCTGATCCTTGTCACCCATCATGGAGATGACTTTTTCATCCGGCCCGATAAAGGTAATGTTGTTTTTCTTGCATAAAGCAGCAAATTCACTGTTCTCTGACAAAAATCCATAGCCGGGATGGATTGCCTGTGCCTTTGTAATCAATGCCGCACTGATAATGCGCTCCATGTTCAGATAACTTTCTTTTGGAAATGCATTGCCGATGCAGACGCACTGGTCCGCCATGGCAACGTGCATGGAATCCTTATCTGCGGTCGAATAAATGGCCACCGTAGCAATTCCCATTTCCTTGCAGGCACGAATAATACGAATGGCGATCTCGCCGCGGTTTGCAATCAGTATTTTCGAAAACATGGGTTCACTCCTTTTTCATGGCAAAAGAAAATTCTGCTGAGATGCAGAGCTTTCCATTCACATATCCCTGCCCTTTAGCAAAATAAAACGGCGGTTTTGATTTTGTAATGATACAATTTGTTTCGATTACATCGCCCGGACGTACGGACTCACGGAAACGTACCTTTTCAAGACCTGCAAAAAGATACAAGGCATCCTTTGATGCTTCCTGTTTCAAAAGTACCACGGCAGACTGTGCCAGGATCTCACACAAGATTACACCGGGACAGATCGGGTTCCCCGGAAAATGCCCTTTGAAGAACCACTCGTCTCCTCTGAAATGATACTTTCCATGTGCCTCATTGCCAATTAATTCTGTTTCGTCAACCAACAGCATCGCATCACGATGCGGAAGGATCTGCTTTAATTCTTCCTGGTTCATATACAGGCTCCTTTTTACGCCTCGCCGGAGGTTGTTTTTTGTATTCTGAACATCGGATGTCCAAAGTCAACGACCTGACAGTCTCCGACACAAATTTCTGTAATAATTCCGTCAACATCCGAGTTGATTTCATTCATGATCTTCATTGCCTCAATAATGCAGAGAACATCACCTTTTTTAACTTTATCTCCAATGGATACAAATGCTTTTTGTCCCGGTGCAGAGGAAGAGTAGAAGACACCTACCATAGGGGAGGTTATGGTCTCTGTCTCCGCGCAGGCAGGATTGCATTCTGCTGCAGGCGCTGCCGCTGTTTCTGCCGGTGCGTTTGGTGTGGTCTGCACAGGCTGACTAGCGGACGGTGACTGCAACACAGTTTGTGATTGCAACACAGCATGTGGCTGTGTTGGTGCCTGCAGCAGCATCTGGCGTTCCATATGGATCTCAAGACCATTTTCTGTTATATCTAGGACGGAAAGTTCCATCTCTTTCATGATTTTTGCCAAGCCCTGAATTTCTTCTAAATTCATTGTATTCCTCCTAGTTCAACTTTCGAAGTGCCAGACAGGTATTATGTCCGCCAAATCCAAGTGACATTGAAATTGCAAGTTCCGGATCTGTTTTGCGTGCTGTTAACGGAACATAATCAAGATCACACTGCGGATCCTGTTCCAACAGACCGATCGTAGGCGGAACCATACCGCTTTGTAAAGCTTTTGCACAGATGATTGCTTCTACTGCTCCCGCTGCGCCAAGCATATGACCTGTCATTGATTTTGTAGAGCTTACAACCACGGACTCCGTATGACCTGAAAAACCTTTTTTAATTGCCATGGTTTCTGACGTATCATTCATTGCGGTTCCGGTTCCATGTGCATTCACATAGACAGATTCATTTTCTTTGTAACCTGCTTCCCGTAATGCATCCTGAATTGCTCTTGAACTGCTGGCTGCTTCCGGATCCGGAGATGTCATATGATAAGCATCGCAGGTAGAACCATAACCAAGTATCTCTCCGTAAATGGTAGCTCCGCGGTTCACGGCATGCTCATACTCTTCCAGAACCATAACACCGGCTCCTTCTCCCATAACAAAACCGCCTCTGCGGGCATCAAAAGGAAGCGAAGCTGCATCCGGGTCTTCCGAGGTTGAAAGTGCCATCATATTAATAAAGCCTGCCATGCCGAGAGGATTAATCGCTGCTTCTGCCCCTCCTGTAATCATAGCATCTGCATAACCATGCCGAATCGCACGAACGGATTCACCTATGGCTGTACTGCCGGTAGCACAGGCTGTAACAACTGCCATACAGGGACCTTTTGCTCCATAACGGATCGCAATATTGCCTGCTGCAATGTTCGAAATCATCATAGGAATAAAGTAAGGGGATACCTTTCTGGGTCCTGCTGTCATCAGCTTTTCATGCTCTCTGGTCAGACTGTCAATGCCGCCTATCCCGGATCCTAAATAAACACCGAATCGTTCCGGTTCGACCTTACCCTCTAACCCACTGTCATTCATAGCCTGCGCAGCTGCTGCATACGCATACTGGGAATAAAGATCCGATCTTCTTACTTCGCTCTTTTCCATATACAGCAAAGGATCAAAATCCTTGACTTCTGCTGCCAGCTTTGTTTTAAAATCTGTAACATCAAATCTGGTAATCGGGGCAATACCGTGCTTTCCAGCCATCAGACTGTCCCACATCGAGTCAACATCATTTCCGACCGGCGTAATGACCCCCATACCGGTGATTACAACTCTCTTCATTGCTACCTCCTTTTGTACGCACTTGCTGTACATTTTCTACATAGCCAATCCGCCATCGATACGGATTACTTCCCCGGTAATATAATCCGCTGCGTCTTGTGATAAAAATGCAACAAGCGCTGCGACTTCTTCCGGTTTTCCCATTCTTTTGAGCGGAATATATTTCATAAGTTCATTGCTTTCATCAATTGCTTCTGTCATATCTGTCTCAATAAACCCAGGTGCAATGGCATTGCAGCATACATTTCGTGATGCCAGTTCTTTTGCCACTGATTTTGTCAGCCCAATGATTCCTGCCTTGGAAGCTGCATAATTCGTCTGTCCGGCATTTCCCATAACACCGGCAACCGAACTGATGTTGATGATTTTTCCTGAACGCTGTTTCACGAACAATGGTGCGCAATGACGGATCATATTAAAGGTACCTTTTAAGTTCGTATCGATCACGCTGTCATAGGCTTCTTCTTTCATGGTCAGAATCAGACCATCTCTTGTGATTCCTGCATTGTTCACCAGAATATTTACAGTGCCAAATTCATTCTTTATGGTTTTAAT
The DNA here is from genome assembly GCA_003249225.1 of Clostridia bacterium. Classification (GTDB taxonomy): domain Bacteria; phylum Bacillota; class Clostridia; order Lachnospirales; family Lachnospiraceae; genus SZUA-448. The sequence continues at coordinate 129,575 of QKJQ01000019.1, forward strand.
CGTCAACGCTGCTGCTTCAAAATCTGCAACATTACATTGATATGCGTTGGCACGGACGCCCATCTGTCTTGCTTCTTCACAAGTCTCTTCCGCCTTTTTTTCGTTACCGGCATAAATTATCGCAACATCCGCACCCAGTGAAGCCAGACGCAGTGCAACTGCTTTACCAATGCCGCGTGACCCTCCTGTAATGACTGCGACCTTACCCTGTAGCATCTATCTTACCTCCGTAATCGTACTTTGCAAACTATCCTTATCTTCTACATTCAAAATGCGAGCCTCCGGGTAGATCCTTTTGATCAGGCCAGATAATACCTTTCCCGGACCCACTTCAATAAATGTATCAATTCCCTGTTCCTTCATGGCTTCAATCGACTTTTTCCAAAGTACCGGGTGATCGATCTGTGAAACCAGCATTTCTTTGATTTCTGAATTATACGGCGCTGCTGTAACATTTGAGTATACAGGAACATTTGGTACGTTACCCTCGATATCATCAAGTTCTGCTTTGAACTCAAGCGCTGCTTCCTTCATATATGGAGAATGGAAGCCTCCGCTGACAGCAAGCGGCATGACTCTTCCGCCCTCTGCCATAACAAGCTCTTTTAATTCGGTGATTTCGTCTTTCCCACCGGCAACAACGACTTGTCCATTGCTGTTGAAATTGACCGGATAAACACCTTTGCAGCTATTACATAACCGTATGACCACTTCATCTTCAAGTTTTACAACAGCTGCCATGGACGCATTCTGGGACGCAGCCGCTTTTTGCATGACGACAGCCCTTTTGCATACTGTTTTAAATCCGTCTTCCAGGGTGAAGCTCTCCGCAAAGGTAAGTGCCGCCAGTTCACCCAGTGAAAAGCCAGCTACTGCAGAAGGTTCAACGCCTGCTTCTTTCAATGCATACGCCGCTGCAAGATCCGTACAGAACAGACACGGCTGCGTGTTTTCTGTAATGGTCAGCTCTTCTGCAGTCCCTTGAAAGCATTGATTTTTCGTGCCCGGACGGATTGCCTCTGCTGTATCAAATACTTTTTTGGCTGCCGCACTGCATTCATAGAGGGAAGAACCCATTCCACTGTACTGTGCGCCCTGTCCCGGAAATAAAAATGCTATTTTACCCATGCACAAGCTCCTTGTAAAGTTTTTTCACCTTCCGTGAATATCTCACGAATGATCTCTGCCGCCGGCATTTCTTCATGGATCATACCTGCTACCTGACCGCTCAGGAAACAACCGGTCTCTTCATTTCCTTCAATGGCTGCACGGTATAAGGAACCGCTGCCAAGCTTTTCAAGCTCTTCGTCAGACATGTCACTGTATTCTGCTTTAAAGTAATCTCTCGAATACGGTGTCTTCAGACTTCGTACCGGATGACCAAGTCGCTTGCCGGTCGTAATGGTAGATATATCTGTAGCTTTTAAGATCTTATTCTTATAATTCTGGTGTACGGAACATTCGGTCGCAACAAGAAATCTTGTTCCTACCTGAACCCCCTGCGCGCCCAGCATAAAGGCTGCTGCAAGCTGTCTCCCGTCAGCGATTCCACCGGCTGCAATGACCGGAAGATTGGTTACATCGCAGATCTGCGGTATCAGGACCATGGTCGTTATCTCACCAACATGTCCGCCGCTCTCACCGCCTTCTGCAATGATCGCAGAAGCACCAGCTCTTGTTACCATCTTTGCCATTGCTGTCGAAGCAACGACCGGAATAACTTTAATGCCTGCTTCCAGCCATTGTTTCATGTATTTTCCCGGATTTCCTGCACCAGTCGTTACGACCGGTACCTTTTCTTTTGCAACAACTTCTGCTACTTCATCCGCAAATGGACTCATCAGCATAATGTTAACACCAAATGGTTTATCTGTAAGTTCTCTCACAATATCGATCTGTTTCTTCAGGTACTCTGCGTTCGCATTCATAGCTGAGATAATTCCAAGACCTCCGCCATTCGATACTGCCGCTGCCAGCTTACCGTCAGCGATCCAGGCCATACCTCCCTGAAAGATCGGATACTCGATCCCAAGCAACTCACATATCGGTGATTTAATCATAGTTTCTCCATTCCTGCGCTTGTTTCCAGCGCATAACAGGTTTGAACGAGCGGTGACCGCGAGGCACAAACCTGCTGTATGAAATCGCTTTTTATTTCATATTTATCTCACATTCCGCGCTTGTTTCCAGCGCATAACAGGTTTGAACGAGCGGTGACCGCGAGGCACAAACCTGCTGTATGAAATCGCTTTTTATTTCATGTTTATGCTGTTAAAGATTCGATGTATGCAGCAAGTTCGCCTACAGTAGCCATTTTCTCTTCCAGTGCGATTGTAATTCCAAGTTCTTCTTCTAATTCCATTACCATTTCTACTGTGTCAAGAGAATCGATTCCCAGAGATTCAAAGGTTGTTTCCTTTGTAATTTTTTCTACTTCACATCCTAAGTGATCTGCTACCAATGCTGCTAATTTTTCGAATACCATTTTTTTGTCCTCCAGATTTTTATTATATTGTTGTTCTTAATTTTCTATGTCAAAGCGATACGTATTTCATCGCTTCGCTGCAATTTCATCTACCTGCACTTCCATTCAAGGACACAGGCAGCACTTGATAATCCACCGCCAAAACTGCATAAAACTAATTTATCGTTATCTTTGAATTTTCCATCACGGTTCAGCTCATCTACCAGAATCGGTATGCTCGCTGCAGAGGTATTGCCATATCTTTCTATGTTGCTGCAGAAGCGTTCCGGTGGAATGGATAGTTTCCTCTTTGCTGAATCTATAATTCTTAAATTTGCCTGATGTGGTATTACATAGGCAATATCCTCTTGCGTTAAACCAGCCTTTTCGATAACTTCCTGTACATCCTTTGTCATGGCATTTACTGCAAACTTGAAGGTCTCCTGCCCATTCATCAGTACAAATGGTTCTTCAGACTCATTCTTGTAAAATGGAGACATGCCTTGTGGATGTGGAATTCTGATTACATCTGTGTTTCCTTTTGCATAAATCTTCGAGGCAAGATAGGAACTTCCGGCTGAAAGAACCATAGCTCCGGCTCCATCCCCAAAAATCACACAGGTACTTCTGTCATTCCAGTTGAGTAAACGGCTCATTCTCTCTGCTCCGACAACCAGGACTTTCTTCGCCGTTCCCCGTGCAAAAAATCCCGCTGCTGTTTCCAGCATATAGATGAACCCTGAACAGGCAGCATTCAGATCCATGGCAGGGCATTCTGCACCAAGGAGCTTTTGCAGGTTACAGGCAAGGGACGGGGAAGCATCGTCCGCACTGATCGTTGCACACAGGATCAGATCAAGTTCTTCCGGGTTCGTGCCAGCCATTTCAAGCGCATTTTTTGAAGCCCTGTACGCAAGTTCAGCAGTTGTTTCTGTGGTGCATACTCTTCTTTCCCGTACACCTACTCTGGTTGAAATCCACTCATCAGAAGTGTCCAGAAATTTGGCCAGATCGTCATTTGTTACTACATTTTCCGGTGCGTAATGACCGGTTCCGATAACTTCAAAGTTCATTACTCTTCTCCAATACTTCGTTTAAAGAATTCATTCAACTTCTTAATCGCGTGAATCAGCACTTCCTGTTCCTCATCATCAAATCCTTTTTCAATCTCCTGCACCATACCTATATGATACATATGGTGGTAAGCTTCCACGACACGTCCTGCTTTGGTAAGCATGACCCGGACAACACGTCCGTCACTGTCCGATCCTTCTTTGATCAGGTAACCCTTTTTTACAAGCTTCATGACAGCCACCGTTACAGAAGGTTTGGCAACTTTTAGATACTCTGCAATCTCACTTATGGTCTTTCCATTCTCCTTATCCATACCGACGTATTCTACCAGATGCATCTCCCGTATCGACAGATTGATCTTGTGATTGTTCCGCAGAAAATCCTCTTCTACCCTGACAATGTTGTGATATGTTTCTACTAGTATGCTGTTCAGATGATTCGCAAATTCACTCATACACGGACCTCTCTTTAGTTAGTTAAACTAACTACATTATAGGCAGGTGTCTCTGCCTTGTCAACAAAAAAACGCACAAAACTTCCATTTGTTTTGTGCGTTTTCCACATATTCCCGTTCATGGCAACTCTGATTTTACTTTTTTCTTCGTAGTCTAAGCAGCAAAAATCCAGTTGCAATCAGTATTGCAGCACCACCGAGTACAATATAAAGCATACCACTTTTGGAAGTTGAGGCTTCTTCCTTTGATGAGGAATTTTCATTCGCTGATGCATTGGCATCACTATCGGTGCTGTCATTTATTGTCGAATCCGAGGTATCCGTTGAATAATTATTCGACTCCCCAACGGATGTTTCTGTCTTATTGTCAGAGGAACTTTCCGATCCATTCTCACTTGCTGACTGTCCCGAGGACTCTGTTTCTGAAAGTCCTTCGTTTCCCGGCTCTGACCCTCCTGCAGCGGATCCGGATGATTCTGATGCCGTATCATCCGTGACTGCACTGGTATTAATGCCTTCAAATGCTGAATAATCGAGATACTGACCCGGCAGGATTTCTCCTGAATCATGTTCCGGAAGATAGTCTGACTGGCCATCCTTTTGGAGCACATAATCCTGCGGACTGGAAATGATATCATAAGAAACAGTCCCCTTCCATGGCTGATTGGATAACTCCAGCAGGTCAAATGCCACGACCCGGTTACAAGCCAGCAATTTCTTATATTCTTCAATATGGAACCCAACGGTTGCGGCTCCTGTTATCTCGTAGGAGAAAGATGAGTCCCCGTAGAGATAGATAACAAAACGGTCCAGATTAATCTGGGCTGGTAGTACCGACGTCAGAATTTCTCCGCTCCTGCTCTGAAAAAGTATCGTTCCGGAAGCTCCTTTTATTGTTATATCTGCCGTATCATCTATTATAAACCTGAGGTAAGATGCATATTGAAATGTATCCATCGTTGTTCCAAGTTCGAACCATGACAGGTAAACATCCGGCCCATGGGAGGATGCGACCGACGCAGCATCCATTCCTGAAAATAAAGAATCCGAGGCAGACCCCATCAAAGATTCTGACATCGACTGATTCATGATATCAAACATATTCTCGCCACTTGAATCAGACTGAGTAATCTGTTCAATCAGCTGTTGCTGAAGGCTGGCGGTATAGATTTGAACCGTAGGGTAAAACCGAACCAGTAAATCATCCAGATTCCCGACAACTGCCATTCCATTTCCCGATGAAATCTCTGCTCCTTGGAAAAGTGCGGAATCATACCCTTCCAAAAGGAGAGGAAAGCTGCAATCCCTGCCATAGATCGAATATCCCCAAGCCGGAAATGGAAGCGTTGTCACAAGGTCTTCAGCATTTCTTAGATTGAATATATTCTGATATACACTCTCCTCTGCTTTTTCTGTGTCTTTGACTGTGTTCGGCGCGGAAAAGGTATAAGCATATACATCCTTCTGTGAATAACTGCTATCCTCATCGAGCCTTGCTGCCACCAGGTTAGCAACTGCACCGGCTCTGCTGTATCCGGTTATCCAGATCTTCACCGAAGCAGTTCCTTTTTGTGAGGACTGCAGTTCAACATATGCATCCAAAGATTCCTTCACATCCTGTGCCGCCGCCAAAAAACCCTGATGCTCCATACCGGTTCCGACCTTGAAATTGCTGGCCCATTCATTTCCGTAGCCAATCCCACGAAGTGCTGCTGCTACAAGCAGAACTTGTTCACCATTTACCATAATCGTCTTACTTCCAAGAACAAAGGCTACTTTATCAGAGGAATCTGTGGTTGGAATTTCATAATGATAAAAAGAAAGATCCGAAAAACCCAGACTGGTTAATGTCGCTTTGCAATTCGCAGAACGCAGATTATCCGCTGAATCAAAGACAAAATTTTCAAACAAATCAGAAACTGCAGAGGTCCCTGCGCTGGCTGAAAGCCCCAGGGATATTCTGGCAAGATCATTCTGATATTCATAGGAAGATGTTTGAAAGACTGCTTCGTTATAGGGCAGCTCATACGTACTGTTCTTCGTTACTTCTCCAGTCGATTCCGTATAGTATATCTCTGCCATAATCGGACTGTTATCGGCATTTGCCGTACTGGCATAAACATTTACGAAAGAGCTGTCCGCGAAAAGTTTATTCTGGATTAAACTATCTTGCTCAAAAAGCAATAGGAACAGCAGTCCCGTAAGTAACCCTGCTTTTCCTATTGTAAGAAATCTGTTCTTTTTTGCTTTCTTTCTCTTTAATGCGCTATGCATCCGGTCCTTATTGTCAGTGTATTTCATGATTTTCTATTCCTCATTTTCTGGTGCTGTTTTATCTTTTGCAGTGTCACAATTACTGTTTACCCTTTGATTTTACCAAACCCGTCGCAGCGGCTTCTACTTTATCCTGCTCTGCCTGCTCTGCATCGGATGCTGTACCCTCTGTCTTCTTTGTTCTTGTGACAGTACTCTCCTTTGGTTTTGCAATACCGTCATTTGTTCTTGTTGTACTTTCGCCTGTATTTGCAGTACTATCGCTTGTGCTTGCTGTACTATCACTTGTTTTAGGAACGTCCTCTTTGGGTCCATTTGTACTATCACCGGAGCCTGCTAAACCCTCAGGGGATACTGCATTTTTCTCCTCATCATCCTGAAACGCTGATTTTGCTGTCTTGTATAACCTCGAGCCCATACTCCGCTCGATAAGACCACAAATCGCACCGATTGCAAATTGAAGTTCTATGGACGTTGGAATGTCTTTGCTGGAGATACTTCCTATATTTATCTGTATTATATTGGTATTCAGAAAGAAAAGCAATATCACAGAGCAAACTCCCATATAAAGCAGACGTATAAAGGGATTCATCATATCTTCTTCCAACAGGCTTAAATGTTTGAATTTCAATGTGATCTGCCTTGCACCATAAGAAATCCACGTACCACACAGAGCACCAATAAAGGTAACACAGTACATCTCGTAATTGTTATCAAAAAAGTAGTTTAAAAGATATGCAGTGATGGAAAGAATCACGATGAAGGTAAACGCTATCAAACCAAGACGTTTCATATATTCATTTTTGATTCGAGGTCCTTCGATCAGCACCATTTCTTCTTTTAATTTCATCATAGACTTCATTGCAAGCTGTGCCTGTGCTGTCTCACCAACCAGTCCGGCCCTTGCGATGCCGAGAAGACGCTGAAAATACTTGAATTTCAAATCTTCCTTTGCATATTTCAATGATTTAATCGTTGAATTGGTACGAACCACCTCAAGATAAAGCTTTTGCTGTTCTTCTGGTATTTCATCTTTTGCAAACTTTGGATGCAGCTCACATAACACACCATATCGGTCCGCCTCATCGGGCTGTACCAGAAAGTACCCCTGCATACTATACCTCATTTCCGCTGCTGTACTTTATTGGTCTGTGAACGCAGCAAATCCACCAACCAAACATTATTCGCTGATTCTTCCTGCCTTGTTACGTATCGGTTTTTTGTGGCAGTCGCAGTGTCGTGTTTGCAGTGTTCATCCAGGTTCTTATAACTACCTTTTCTGACGAAATGAAGGTGATATTTTTATGTGGTGTTTTTATGTGGTGTTTTTATGTGATATTTCAAATGAAATGTATCAAGTGTAATGTATCAGGTAACTATTCTGAAATGTATGCGGTGGAAATCAATCAAAAGGTCTTCCACAGCATGGACAAACACTATGGACTCCGGCAGAGATATTCTTTTGCATCTGTTCCGGTATTTCCATCTGTATTAACTTTGATTCTCCGATGTAATCCAAAAATGCAAGTTCACTCAATAACTCTCTTTGTACTTGATGCAGTTCTTCTTCACCCATTTCAGATTTTTTTTGTTCCAGTGCTTCTTTAAGTTTTTGAAGTTCCGGCAGCATATCATTACACCTTCTTTCGTTGTCATATTTGTCTTTTTGATTTTCTTGTCTTTTGGTCTTTTTGTCTTTTGTTTTTGTTTTTTGTCTTTTTCCATTATTCGGTTAAGAGTTCCATGTGTATTTCATGATATCACGTTATGTGTTATGTTTCAATATATTCACGTATTATTATTTTTATAGATTTGATTTTGTGTTTTTTGTAGTTTTTATATCTGTAAATATCACAAAAGAGGGAACAAACCATTTGGAATGTTCCCTCTTTTTGCTGCATGCAAGATGCTTATCTGATATATATTTTATTCTAACTCAGCTGGTTTTTCTACTGCGTAATCGGAAAAGCTGTCAGCACTTCCTGCTCCGGAAAGATCTGCCGATGTTGAATACTGCGCTACTGTAACAGTATATGCACTGTCACCTGATACATATACAGTTCCGTCTGTACCAACAATACTTACAGTCTTGCCATCAGCATCAACAATCGTTCCTGCATTTGATAAGCTGCTGAGTGAGCTGTCTCCGGTCACTGTCCAAATGGAGTCTTCACTGATTGTCAGGTTACAGTAACCATCACCGCCTGTGCCTGCATAGCTTTCATCGTCTATAACAGCACCGGTCAAGGTACTTCCTTCCGTCATGTAAAAGTCCAGATTACTGATTGAATCCCAGATCACATCACCTGTCATATCCTGACTGATTGCAGTGAACAGACAATCCGATCCATTGCTTCCTGTGGTTCCCCAGCCTCTGGTATTGGCATTTCCTGAGCACATAAGGAAGTATTCACTGTCGTCTGCTGTATCAATGGTCACATCTTTTAAGGTAATGGTACATTCTGTATTTGTTGTATAGAAAACACCACCATTTTCACTGGTAAGTTTTCCGCCGTTCATTTCAAACTCTGAATTACCTACTTCTGAATCACCGGACATGCTCTGATAGAGAATTACGGTCCAAGTGCTGTCATTCTGCTCATCGTCTGACATGTTTCCTGTCAGATCACTATCAAATAATCGTAATGTATTAAGGCCTTCAATACAAACTGCTTCTGATCCGTTCGCGGTCAACTTTGCACCATTTATCGTAATATCGGCAGTACAATACACCGCCGGCGAACCATTTCCGTTGGAGGTATAAGAGCCGCCGTCGATAACCATGGTACCGCTTCCTCTGTCACTTCGAACCGCTGCTGCGGAATCGCCGTCAGTTTCCGCGGTCAGATCCCACGCATATAAAGTTCCGCCACCAGCAACATGGATTCCGCCTGATGTATTCTGTTTTGTTGTAATTGAAGTTCCATCTGCATAGACAACGCCGTCACCATAGGAGAATATACCGGCACCGCCTGCCGCATCGGTTGTTATATGACCACCACTGATGTATGCTGTTCCATCCGTGACCAGTAAGCCCGCTCCTACACCGTAGAAGCTTGAATTATCACCACCGGTGCTGTCGTCCGAATTTCTGTATAGGGTTATATCGTTGAGAGTTACGGTTGCACCATCCTGTACAAGTATGGCGTTCTCATCGGTACCTGTGGACAGAAAGGTCTCTGAATCAACTGTTGTATCTTCTGAATATGTTGTAACTGCATCGTAGCTGTCAACACCGGAAGAACTGCTGCCAGGCATTGACATTCCCTGACCATCGCTTCCCTGACTATCCGTTCCTGGTGCGAACTGCCCCTGTCCGTCAGCTCCACCCTGCATATCAGATACAGAAAATGCATTCATGATCGTTACAGAGGTCACTTCTCCGGCATCATTCTGCTCATATGCTATGATATCACCAACCTGAATATCAGAGAGTGCTGCTTGTGTATCTTCTCCGTCAGTATCCGATTCTGCATAAATCGTCGCAGTTTCTGTTATGACCACAGAGACAGATTCTTCTCCCGCTGTAAAAATTGAACCAGACATTGCGCCCGGACCAAAATCCTGACCATTGCCTTCTGGCATTGTACCATTTACTGAATCTCCAGATGGGCCATTACCAGATGGAGCACTGCCATCGGAAGTTGTACTACTATCGGAAGAGCTGCCAGTTGGAGCATCTCCGGATGGCTTATCTCCGGACGGAGCATCACCGGATGGCTTATCTCCGGACGGAGCTGTTCCGTCACCCATTCCGCCAGATGGCATCGTACTGCTGTCCGGAGCGGAACTATCTGTGGAGTTGTCTGTGGTGGTGCTGTCTGTTGTACTGTCTGTTGTACTGTCTGTTGTACTGTCTGTTGTAGTATCGTTCGTTAGATTATTAAAATCATCACTGGTTCCAGCTCCATCTGTCATACCGGGCAAGTCACTCATATCAGTCAACGTTCCAAGTAAAAGAGTAAAGCTGCTGCCATCAATTGCTGTTACTTCACCCACCAAAGCGTCTGCGCTGATGGATGTACTGCTGTCGCTGCTCTGTGAATCAGCTTCTGATACAATACTGGTATTCCCTGTTGTGTTCGTCCCTGCGTTTGTACTGCCGCAGCCACTGAACAATAATGCCGTAGTCGCAATCGTTCCCACAATTACATATTTCGAATATCTCATACAATCCTCCTTATTATAAACATATATACAATGCTCATTTGCCATACTCAACATACTTTCATGTAATGTTTTTATGATGCATATCTATATGCTGAATGCTTTATGCTAAATATGTCAGGCTAATTATCTAATGACTACTACTTCCATCGATCAATACTTTCGCTGTTATATTTGCTGCATTCATTTTGATTATAAAGAAGAATTGAAAACATATTGTGATAAATGTTTGATTATTCTGTGTCCTTTAAACTTAAATTTCCTGTTTTGTGAAGCTGTCTGGTTGAAGTAATTCCTTATAAACCATATGGTTATCAGCTTTTCTTCATTTCTGTTTGCGTATTACAATTTATCCGGTGCTTCTAAAAGATCCAGATAGATTCCGCTCAATTCTTTAAGACCTTTTGCGATCAGTCGTGCGAATTCAAAGGCACCCTGGTACTGCAGATGGACATCATCTTCTTTTCCGTCGGGGAATGCTTCATAGACTCCCGGCTCAAGATTCATGAACCATCCTTTGGTCGCTGCCGGACCCACTTCTTCTAATCGCTCACGGCTCATTTTTGTCAGATCGACAAGAGGTACCTTGTATTCCTCTGCGGCTCTTACAATGGCTTCATAATAGTTCTTATGAATGGATTCTGTTAACGTACCGTCCTCACCAAATTCTCTTTTTTCAAGGGGTGTAATAAACACCGGATAAGCCCCGTATTTGCGTGCCGTCTCAGCATAGATTCCAAGGTTCGTAAAGAACTCACCGTTTGGCTGGGTGAACCTCTTTGGATCTGCCGTATTCTCATCATTATGTCCAAACTGTATGAAAAGGAAGTCCCCTCTGCTCAGTTCTTCTTCAATTCGTCCAAGTCTTCCTTCTTTCATAAAAGTCTTGGTGCTGCGTGCGTTTTCTGCATGATTATATACGACTACACTTTGTTTAACGAATCGGTCAAATGCCTGGCCGATTCCAGTCTGAGGATAGGTCGTAAAAAAATTAGTCTTTACCGTTGAATCACTTGCCCAAAATATTCGTCTCATATTTTCTCCATTTCTGCGTTCTTTTTGCGCATATCAAGTTTGAACGAGCGGTGATACGCGAAGCACAAACTTGCTTGTGAAAGAAATAGATAATTCTTTCACACTTTATCTTTATTTTCAAACTTTCAGTAAGTTAGTATACCTCAACCATCTTAATTCATCAACCATTAACTACACCCTGACTCCTTCTTCTCTGCCTCTTTGTTAATTCCCTGTTTGATTGTTCTTTTAAATCTTTGGCTAATCTGACAAAAATGCTAAGATTCCTCCGAAAAGATAACAAATTCTTTCTTTTCAGCTTCCTAACTTTCAGGTTCCTGCTTCTTTTACTTACCGAAAGAAAGGATCTGGCAGCAGAGAGCACTGCAGAATTCAAGATGCCAAACAGTAAAATAACTTATTTCTGAATGAAATGAAATCAAAGGATTTTCTCCCAATCTAAGACACAAAGTCAGAAAAAAAACAGATATCCAGCGGACTGATAACTTCAGTCGTCACTTGATATCTGTCTGGTATTTATTTTACATGGGTCAGTACTCTTGCTCCGGCTTCTTTATCCATCAGAATCGTCACATCTCGGTGCAGCTGAAGTACGGAAGCCGGTACCTTGGGAGAGACCTCTCCGAAGAGCATCTTCTCCATGATCTCTGCTTTTGCTGTACCATTTGCCAGAAGGACGATCTTCTTAGCATTCATTATATTACGGATGCCCATACTGATTGCCTGTCTTGGCACTTCCTTCTCCGAGGCAAAGAACCTTGCGTTGGCCAGAATCGTACCGGCATCAAGCTCAACAACGTGGGTTCCGGTCTCAAAGTGGAGATTCGGTTCATTGAAGCCAATGTGGCCATTGTTACCGATGCCAAGCACCTGCAGGTCAACCCCACCAGCCTCATCCATTGCTTTATCATAGGCTGCACATTCCGCCTCTGCGTCGAGCGTTGCACCATTTGGTATCCGAATTCTTTCTTTTTTTATGTTTATATGCTCGAACAGGTTCTTGTTCATATAATAAGCATAGCTTTGCTCATTCTCCGGCTGAATCGGATAATACTCGTCCAGATTGAAGGTTCTGACTTCTGAAAAGTCCACTTCGTCGTTCTGATACATCTCCACCAATTCTTTATACATCCCAACCGGGGTTCCACCTGTTGCCAGCCCTAAAATACTCTTTGGTTTTACATTTACCTGAGAGGCCACCAAGGCAGCTGCTCTTTTACTGATCATTTCATATGAATCCAGTACAAATACCGTTATATTTCCTACTTTTACTTTCATGATATCATCCTTCCATGAGAAACGGGAGTTGCTGCGTCTCATGTTTATTTAGTTAATAATGTTTACTAACTAAGGATACTTCATTTTTTTCTTTTTGTAAAGTAAAATGTTAATGAAATCATTGATTCCATAATTCCGAAAAAAAGGATTGAATTCCATAAAGGATGCAGCCCTTCACTGCAGCCGTCTCGACCTCTGAGATCATAACAGCGGTCTGAAAGGGTGACATGGCATTGATCCTGTCTTCAATATCTTTTCGCATGTCAGCAGATATCTTCATGACAGCACCCGCTACCACTACCGTCTCAATGTCCAGTACAGAAGTAACGTTGCTGATTGCCACGCTGATATCTTCGAGGATCGACTGATAAAGCTTTTCTGCCAGTTCATTCTTTTGCTGAACAAGCTCTGAAAACTCATCAATGCTCGTAAGCGTCTTCCCACAAGCGATACGATAGCGCTCCATTATCGCGCCAAGACTGACCCTCTCTTCCAGCGTCTGATACTCCTGACTATCTTCCCTTTGGTTTTTATTTCTCAGGATAAAACCAACCTCGCCTGCCGCATTCCGGTCTCCTTCGTACAGCTTCCCATGGATCATGATGCCTGCCCCGACCCCGGAATCAAAGCTCATGTAGTACAGATTCTCTGCCTGCAGCTTAGTGTTATAGGTCTGTTCTGCAAGCACCGACAGATTGATGTCATTCTTTACGATGACATCGCAGGATACCGTCTTCTTCAATGCTTCAACAAGCTCCTGCATCACGGCCTCTCTCTCTTTGATTGCAGAAAGATAAAAGCTTCCATTGTGCGCAATTACACCCGGGTAAGCAACAACAACCTTTCCAAGCTTCTGAATGCTTTCACTGCTGTCTGCAAAAAAATCCATCAGCAGCTCTTTTGCATTTTCGACCTTATTATATTGGTAGATCTTAGAGGTCTTCTCCTGCTTTCGCAGGTTACAGAGCTGAAACCGGATGGCGTTCTTTGACAGGTCAACAGCAAGAACAGAAGCATATTCGCAGTTTATATCAAGCAGCAGGCCTTTTTTCCCCAGGGAATTATCGCCCTTGCCGACTTCTTCCAACAGTCCCTTCTCAAGCAGTTCTTCCACGTTCTTTGACACCGTAGGCTTGGAAGAGGATATCCCCTTTGCTATGTCAGCCCTGGAGGTAGCTCCATGCTCCAATAAGTATTCGAGAATGGCCTTTTGATTATTCACTTTAACATCAGTCTGCGTATTTGCTATCATGCTGTCTCCTTCCGCGTAGGTGCGCATCCAGTATGCGTGCTTTTCTTCCGGGAAGACATTTGCAGCTCCCGGAACAAAAAAAGAATGCTCTAATCTTAAGATAAGAGTATTCTTTTTTGTAACATTTGTAAAGAACGAATCCTTTTGCCTGCTTCCAGGTAAAGACCACGTTTAACGTTCGATGTGTTCAAGCAGTCCAAGGCAGCCTTCCAGTACGTCCTTGTATGTCGCATCAAAATCTCCGCTGTACCACGGATCTGCGATGCTCCCCGGCCGGTTCGTGTAATCGAGCAGCAACGAGAGTTTATGCTTTTTATCATTGCCGACAATCCGAAGCATGTTCGTCATATTGTACTGGTCCATACCTATTATATAGTCGTATTTATCATAGTCTGCCTTTGTCATACGAACGGCACACTTTCCTTTGGTACTGATCCCAAGGGAGTTCAGCAGATTCCTGGTCCCATGATGTACAGGGTTCCCGAATTCTTCGCTGCTGGTCGCTGCGGAAGCGATGTAGAAGTCCGCTTCGAGACCACGCTTTGCTACTAAGTCTTTCATAACGAATTCTGCCATGGGCGAACGGCAGATGTTGCCGTGGCAAACGAATAGGATACGTATAGGCATTTTTTCTCCTCTCATTTTGCAAACTAATGCCGTGTTTTCAAGGGTTCTCGGCTATTTAGTATTTTGCGTTAAAATGTGTGAATATGTCAAATCAGATCAAGATTCAGCAAGTTATTAATACCTGTTAGTAGTAGAATTAGTAATAAAAATGGGGGCGCTTACTACAAAGGATTTTCTTTTAAATTAACATTAACCCTGAATTATTCACGGTGATGTAGAAAAAATATTTTACCCACCCGATTACTTTTACAACTCTCTTTGTTGATAACTGGTGATTCTTTTCTGAAAAAAGGGTAGAAAATCCCTGTGTTATCCACAATTATGTTTTTTGAGCTGTCAATGTACTTCATTTGTTATTCCAGCTTTGGAAGCAGCCTGATGTTATTCAATGTATCAATAAATACTTGCTTATATGGACAACTGCTACAGAGCTTGAATGTTATATATCTTGCTGAGTGTACCATTTTTGCTGCGATCTTCAGCAGTTTCAGCCGGATTGTGTCGATACGGAACTTCCTCATTGACTTTGGTAGCACCATGCGGCGGAACCAGTTGAAAATGTTATAGACCAGTACCGATATCTGCATCCTGTTCGAGTTAACAGTCATACTATGGCTTGACATGGTATCCAT
>QKJQ01000021.1 GCA_003249225.1 Clostridia bacterium
TCTATGTGGATAATATATATCAAAAAAAGACAAGCAAGGAAACCGCCAATACGATAACCATGCTTGTTTCTTTATATCCACAAAATAAAAAAATAATTTTCGGCACTTTTCACAATGAATTTATGTGGGGAGTGAACAGTAACATATTTTATTTTAAATTCATAAATAATCTCTGGAAACGGTTGATTACTGATAGAACAAATGTTAAAATAAACCGTAAAACATATTGAAAAGAGGTAAAATGAATGGGAAGTTTGTTTAATGTGGAGAATCCGTTTTTTCAGGCAATAAATAAGATCATTGATATTATTATTCTAAGTACGGTGTGGTCACTTTTATGTGCTTTATGTACATTTTCGGGCTATATGATCGTAAGTGAAGGCGGACAGTATCTGCTCTTTTGGGTGGCTTTTCTGGTTACACTTATACCGGTCGGACCAGCGACAACGGCTCTTTACTATGCCATTGTTAAGGTTATCAGAAGAGAAAGAGGCTATGTATTCCGTGAATTTTTTCATTCCTTTAAAAATAATTTCAAGCAGGGAGCCATTCTTTCACTAATTATCGGCGTTATAACAATTATTCTTTATGTGGATTATACATGGGTAAAGTCTTTTAGCGGAGACAATTCCAAGTTTTCTATCGTTATGACGGTTGTGTTTAACATTATAACGGTAATTGCTGTAATTATGCTGATGTACCTCTTCCCGATTCTTTCAAGATTTACCCTTACGATAAAATTATTGTTCCGTAACTCTTTCATTATGGCGATACGGCATCTGCCAACAACAATATTACTGGTTCTGATCGTTGGTGTTTTTGGTATAGGTACCTATCTTTTATGGCCATACCCGACATTCTTTATTTTTCCGGGGGTTTGCTGCTTGCTGTGTTCTCTTTTGATTGAACGAGTATTTAAAAAATATATGCCAAAACCAGATCAATCTCCGGAGGAGTCCGGTCAGGATCAGTGGTATCTGGAATAACGGGAGGACACCTGCATGGATGAGACACTCTATAAGACCTTGAATTGGCCGGAAATTGAAGCAATCGTTTATTCGGAACATGACAATCCTCATAATATACTCGGTCCGCATCTGACAGAGTATGGCATGCAGATCAATGCATTTTTACCGGGAGTGAGTGAAGTCCTGGTCAAGGATACCGGTACAGGGAAGCTTTATTCCATGGAATGTGTTGATGAAGCAGGTTTTTACAGTTGTCTTATCAGCAAGAAGCATATTCAATATGTGCTCGTGATCACCTATCCGGATAATCATACTTTAGAATGTTATGACTCGTATGCCTTTGCCCCCTTTATAAAAGATAAAGAGCTTGAAGATTTTAACAAAGGTATACACTATGAAATTTACAAAAGGCTTGGAGCACATTGTGTTCAGCACAAGAACACGAATGGAGTTCTTTTTGCTGTGTGGGCACCCAATGCAGTACGTGTCAGTGTTGTTGGTAATTTTAATCAATGGGACGGACGCAAGCACCCAATGCGCAGGCTTGGCGGATCCGGTGTTTTCGAATTGTTCATACCAGGATTGTCAGAAGGTGAAGTATACAAATACGAATTAAAGGTAAAAGGGAATCTGACCTACTGTAAAGCAGATCCTTATGCGAACCGGGCAGAACTGCGTCCGGCCAATGCTTCGGTAGTGGCGGATATTTCCGGATTTGGTTGGAAGGATGAAGAGTGGCTCAGACAGAGAAGGAAAACTGATCTCGATGAATCCCCCATGTTTGTTTATGAAGTTCACCTGGGTTCCTATAAAAAGCCGGAAGAATCGGAGAACAGCTTTTATAATTACCGGGAACTTGCGGTCATGATAGCGGAACATATGAAAAAAGCCGGATATACACATGTGGAATTGATGCCCGTTATGGAACATCCTTTCGATGGTTCATGGGGATATCAGACAACCGGATACTATGCACCAACGGCACGGTATGGTTCTCCTGAAGATTTCATGTACTTTGTGGATTATATGCACAGACAGGGATATGGCGTACTGCTTGACTGGGTACCGGCACATTTTCCGCGCGATACGTTCGGACTGGCGACCTTTGATGGAACCTGTCTGTACGAACACCAGGACAAGCGTAAGGGAGAGCATCCACACTGGGGAACTCTGATTTATAATTATGGCAGACCCGAAGTGAAGAATTTTCTGATTGCCAATGCTTTATTCTGGGTCTTACAATATCATATAGATGGAATCCGTATGGATGCCGTTGCTTCCATGCTGTATCTGGATTATGGAAGAGGAAATGGGGAATGGGTCGCGAACCAATTCGGCGGCAATGAGAATCTGGAAGCAGTAGAATTTTTAAAACATTTGAATTCGATCTTTAAGAAGCATGCAGATCATGCGGTTGTTATTGCGGAAGAGTCAACAGCGTGGCCGCAGGTAACAGGTGCCCTTGATCAGGGCGGTCTTGGATTTGACTATAAATGGAATATGGGATGGATGAATGATTTCACAGAATACCTGAAGCAGGATCCGCTGTTTCGTAAAGGCTGCCATGGAGCGTTGACATTCAGTATGGTCTATGCTTACAGTGAACGATTCATTCTGTCATTTTCCCATGACGAAGTGGTACACTTAAAATGTTCTATGATTAATAAAATGCCGGGAACCAAAGAACAAAAATTTGCGAATCTCCGTATAGCATATGGATATCTTATGACGCATCCAGGGAAAAAGCTTCTTTTTATGGGACAGGATTTTGCGCAGGAACGGGAATGGAGCGAAGCCAGAAGTCTGGACTGGGAACTTATGAATAAAGAGGACCACAAAAGGTTCTTTTACTACGTGGGTGAGCTGAGTTCATTTTACAAAAAGAATCCTGCATTATATAAAGAAGATTTTGATCCTTCCGGGTTTGAATGGATCAGCTGCCTCGATGCGGATCACAGTATCATAGCATTCTTGCGAAAATCAAAAAAAGATGCTCAGACACTGCTGACGATATGTAACTTTACACCGGTATCCTATCAGGAATTTCAATTCGGAGTACCTTATAAAGGGCGTTACAAAGAAGTGTTCAACAGCGACCATGAAAAGTTTGGCGGCAGCGGAGTAACAAATCCAAGACAAAAGAATGCAAAAAAGGAAGCCTGTGACGGGAGAGAATACTCCATTAAGGTACAGGTACCGCCTCTGGGAATTGCAGTGTTTTCATGTATTCAGGATAAGTAATGGATAGAATACATTCGTATATGCTGACAGGTTTACGAAGGAAGAAAAGAAAGTGGTGAATTATGTTTTTAACAGGAAGTACAACAAGTGAATGGATAAAAATATGGGAGACATTTCAGCCACAGGTAATTGAATTTGCAAAGAACTTATTAATAGCAGTCGTTATTTTGTTGGCCGGCAGGCATTTGATCAAGCTGCTTCTCAAGCTAATAAAAAAGATTTTTGTGAAGTCCAAGGCAGAGGCGGGTGTAACAAGTTTTGTCAGTTCATTGGTAAAAGTTGTTCTGTATGTGGCGCTGCTTATCTGGGTCGCAGATATACTTGGTCTGCCAACGACTTCTTTTATTGCGATTCTTGGTTCTGCAGGTCTTACCATTGGGCTGGCATTGCAGGGAAGTTTATCGAATTTTGCCGGCGGGGTACTGATTCTTATTATGAAACCATTTGTAATAGGTGACTTTATTATAACCGGAACCAATGAGGGCATTGTTGATTCTATTGACATCTTTTATACAAAACTAAAAACATTGGATAACCGTGTGATCGTTATGCCAAATGGTGCACTGTCGAACAGCAATATCATCAATGTGACCAGAGAACCACAAAGAAGAGTTGATCTGATTGTTTCGATCGCATATGATGCCAACCTGCTTGAAGTAAAGCAGATACTTGAATCGATCGCAAGGAAAAGTGAGTACTTATTACAGGATCAGCCAATCGATCTTTATGTTGATAAGTTTGCAGATAATGCAATTAATATTGGCTTCCGATGCTGGGCCGCAAAGGAGAATTTCTGGCTGCTCCGTTGTGAACTTATGGAAGAAATTAAAAAGCAGGTGGATGCCGGAACAATCGATATTCCATATCAGCAGATTGTGCTGCACACAGCAGAAAAAAGTGAAAAAGAAGGAAATGTATAAATTGAGGATGGATATGAAAAAACGTTGGAATTATTTTGCTGGGTTACTGCTTCTTGTTCTGGTACTCGCAGGCAGTACTGCTTGCAGTGCGTCATCTGATCAAGCAAATCAATATATGCAGGATGTGTCTTTGTCCGCAGAACATCAGTGGACTGGAGAGGCACAGGCAGCAGAAGTAACGAAAGCCGTTACGGTTACGCCAACACCAGCTGCAAACAATGAAGAAGATTCTGACGGATTGTCAGCAACGCCGGGAGCTGATGCAGCGACAGACGAGAATAGTACAGGAAGTGCGAATCAGGGTGATTCACCGGACGATTCTATAGCTTTATCACCTACCGACAGTCCGGATGACGGTGTTACAGATTTGTCATCACTGACGATCACCCCAACACCACAGGCGACAGCTGATCCGACCGTAGAACCGGGTCAAACCGGTACAGCAACAGACGCGACTGCCGGAGTTACCGTTACGGCAGCCCCTACCAGTACACCGTCGGATACAACAGGAACAAACGAGGATTCATCAGAACCTCAGGTACCATCCTTCAGCGGAACGTCCTATGTAGTAATGGATGCAGATACCGGAAAAATCATGCTTTCCTGTGAAGCGAAAAAACAGATCTATCCTGCTAGTACGATAAAGCTGCTGACGGCATTGACGGCGCTTGATTATCTGGATATGGATGAAACCATAACGGCAGAACAAAGTCTGCTCGATCAGGTCGAATGGGATGCAACACAATATGGTGTAGTGGCAGGAACTTCATATCCTTTAAGCGTCTGGATGCATCTGCTTCTTATTTCGTCCTATGGTGATGCGGCAGATGTCATTGCTAACGCAGCCGGGGGAAGTTTATCTGATTTTGTAGACAAGATGAATCAAAAGGCAAAAGATTTGGGGCTGGCCAATACAAAGGTCGATAATGCAATCGGTCTTGACATTGGAAATGATTATTCGGAAATGTATTCCACAGCGGAAGATATAGCAAAGCTTGCCAGGTATGCCATGAGAAATAATGCAATCTGTGAAATTGTTGCAAAGGCAAAATATACAGTACCAGCCTGTGATGCCATGGCTTCTCGTGAGATTGAGAGTACAAATTGGTACCTTACAAAAGGGGATACCTACTCCAGTGAGTATTTTACAGCAATCGGAACAAAAAGCGGATCGACGGATGCGGCAGGTTCCTGTTATGTGGCTACCGTCGTAAATGATGAAGGGAAAAAATACATCTGTGCTTATTTTGGTGGGGCATCAAAAGACACAGTATTCCGTGAAATGACAGCATTTCTGGAGTATACATACAAATATCTTACTTAACGCAATGGGGGGCGATGAGTATGGCAGGGGGATGGAAAGGAACAGCGAGCGAATGCGATTACCTGACAAAATTATCGAACAGAGGAGGATTGTTTCGGTTCTATGAGTCAATGGAAACAGCATCCGTAAATCACTATATGTTTCTGGATCTTGATAATTTCAAATCAGTTAATGATATTTATGGTCATAGCACGGGAGATGAGCTTTTGGTTCTTGTAAGCAAGGAACTTGTAAGCAACGCTCCGGCAAATGCATTTATCTCAAGAATCGGCGGAGATGAATTTGTAATCGTATTACCTGGCAGCATGTCTAGGGAAGAGGTGGAAAATACAGCCTCTTCCATATTACATGCTGTTTTTCATACTGGAAAAAGAAAAAACGTTATAACACATATATCAATCAGTATTGGCATTGTCATTCATCAGCCCTGCAGCTGTTCGCTGGATGAAATTTTAAACAAATGTGATACGGCCATGTATCGCGCAAAACAGAGCGGGAAGAATCAATTTGTATCTTATGATATCATAGAACGGGAGTTTCTTGAATGGAGAAAAGTTGAAAGTGAAATGCGTTCCGCTTTTAAGCATAAGGAACTATGCGTGTATTATCAGCCACGTATGAATATGGTCACCTCAGAACTTGTCGGTGCAGAGGCCTTGATTCGATGGGAGCATCCGGTCGATGGACTGCTGGATCCGGAACAGTTCCTTCCGGTTTTTGAAAACACCGGTTTTATTCTGGAAGTTGACCGGTATGTTTTTGAGACAGTTTGCAGGCAGAAACAGATATGGAGTAAAACAGCACTGTCAAAGCTGCCGGTATCGGTGAATTTATCCCGTCTGCATTTTTATCAGGATGATTTTGCACAGACCCTTATCAACATGGCAAATAAATATGGAACGGTATGCAATGAACTGATTCTTGAAATATCAGAAAGTGCATTTGTGAAAGATGCACATCAGATTGAAAAGAACCTAAAAAAACTGAAAGATGCAGGTTTTCGGATTTCAATTGATGATTTTGGAGCTGGTTATTCTTCTTTGAATATGCTAAAGAATGCATTTATTGATGAATTAAAACTAGATGGAAGCTTTCTTTCGTTGTCAGGTCATGGTGAACGGGGAAGAATCATAATTAAAAATGTACTTTCTATGGGAAAAGATCTGAAGCTTGAATTGATCGCAGAGGGCGTGGAGTCACAGGAACAGGTCCTTTTCCTGACAGGCTGCGGCTGTGAACTGGCACAGGGACATTATTACTGCAAAGCATTGCCTATGATTGAGTTTGAGGTATTCGCAAAGGAACGAATGAGAAAACAGGAGCATACCATAACTTTTTCGTTCTGCTGTGATTTGAAGGATGACAGCGGAACCTATGAAGGCATTTATAAAGGCAGCGAGCTTGAATATTGCCAGGGTATTATGGAAGGGAAAGGTGCAATTTGTTTTCCCGGAGGTCCGGTCAACCGTAACCTTGTCTCATTCCCTGGGGATGTACTCCGGAGCGAAAGCTATACCATTTCGCTGTGGGTACAGCCAAAGCATCTGGAGTACTGGGTCAGTGTATTGTTCATGGAATTTGATAATGGCTTTGCAAGCCTGGTGCCATCTGCCTGGGAAGGAACCTCTGTCTACCGTATGAAAGATGAAAGAGAGGTCGATGGATGGTATGATACAAGATGCTGCTCGCTTCAAGTTGGTGAATGGACGTATCTTACCATTACTTATGATGCAAGAAGTGAGGTCTGCAGATATTATCAGAATGGTGGATTAGCCGGTGTGCTTGAACACATTCCGGCTCTTCGTATCACAAAGCAGTTCACATTGGGCGGAGACAGATATCAGCCTTCTTTCTGTGGCCGCGTTTGTGACCTTCGTATATGCGATTGTGTAAGATCAGAAGCTGAAATTGCAGAGTTTTACAAAGAATGCATAAAGCATCCTGGATTCGGAATGGCAAACGGCCAAAAGATGACAGAAGGATTCACACTTCATCCTTACTATTAATAGAAAAAAGTGCAAAGAAATGTTTTGCTTTATCCGGAAAAGAAAGGCAAAACAACAAAATGTTGCTATAAAACTCATACTATAACAAAGTGAAAAGTATGTTTTTCTTGAAAAAGCAGGAAAAACATACTTTTTTATGCGTAAATCACAGATTAATCGTGTGGATTTATGTTGACAACAAATCGATAATGCCGTATAATCAAAGACAAACCGACATAAACAGACATGAAAGGGGATAAATATGGCAGGATTAGAGCAATTTCGTATCAGAAAAAGCGAAAGAATCCAACATTTGGTTGACAACTTGTATGCAAAGCTTCCCGAGATTGAAGCAGACAGAGCAGTACTTCTTACCGAATCTTATCGCCAGACAGAAGGCGAACCAATCATTTCAAGGCGTGCCAAAGCCTTTTCCCACATTCTTAAAAATATCCCGATTATTATACGAGACGAAGAATTGGTGGTTGGCAGTTCCAGTATTGCACCACGCGGATGCCAGACATTCCCTGAATTTTCTTTCAGCTGGCTGGAATCAGAATTTGATACCGTTGAGACCCGCAGTGCAGATCCATTCTACATTTCAGAAGAAACAAAAAATAAATTAAAAAGCATTCATCCTTACTGGGCAGGAAAGACGACCAGTGAACTTGCGACTTCCCTGATGGCACCGGAAGCAATCAAATCCATGGAGCATGATGTCTTTACAACAGGTAATTATTTTTACAATGGTGTTGGCCATATTACCGTTGCTTACGACAAGGTGTTGAAGATCGGATTTGATGGTATATATAAGGAAGCACTGGAAGAAGATCAGAAGCTGAAGGTTTCCGATGCAGAATATGCTAAAAAGCATTATTTTCTGGAAGCAGTCATGATCAGCTGCAAAGCAGTTATTGCTTATGCGAACCGTTATGCAGAACTTGCAGCAAAACAGGCAGATGCGCTTGAGGCAGGAACCATACGAAATGTGAGCAATGCTGCATCATTATCAAACCGTGTGGCAGAACTCAGACAGATCGCCGAGAACTGCAAAAGAGTACCGGAGTTCGGTGCTGCTTCATTTTTTGAAGCATGTCAGTCTTTCTGGTTCGTACAGCAGCTTTTACAGGTAGAATCAAGCGGACATTCCATATCACCCGGTCGTTTTGACCAATATATGTATCCATACTACAAAAAAGATCTTGATGCAGGAAAAATCACAAGAGAGTCCGCACAGGAACTGATTGATTGTATCTGGGTAAAATTAAATGATTTAAATAAAGTAAGAGACGCTGTTTCAGCAGAAGGATTTGCAGGCTACAGTCTGTTCCAGAATCTGATTGTCGGCGGACAGAATGCAGCAGGCGAAGATGTGACGAATGATCTGTCTTTCATGTGCATCGAAGCAGCCATGCATATACAGCTTCCGCAGCCGTCCCTGTCTGTACGTGTCTGGAACAAGACACCACAGGAACTGATGATTAAAGCGGCAGAGCTTACAAGGACAGGTGTTGGTCTTCCGGCATATTACAACGACGAAGTTATCATTCCGGCGCTGGTAAGCAGAGGGCTTACGTTAGAACATGCCAGAGACTATGCAATCATTGGATGTGTGGAACCACAAAAGCCAGGTATGACGGATGGCTGGCACGATGCCGCCTTCTTCAACATGTGCAGACCGCTTGAACTGGTATTCAGCAATGGTTACTCCCGTGGGGAACGAATCAGTATCCAGACCGGAGATGTTACAAAGATGAAGACATTTGATGAGTTCTACGATGCTTACAAAGCTCAGATGAACTATCAGATCGGACTTCTTGTGAATTCTGATAACTCCATCGATGTGGCTCATGCTACACGGTGTCCGCTTCCCTTTGAATCCTGTATGGTCGATGACTGCATCAAACGAGGCATCAGCATTCAGGAAGGTGGTGCGGTATATAACTTTACCGGACCTCAGGGCTTTGGTATAGCCAACATGGCAGATGCTCTTTATGTGATTAAAACACTTGTTTATGAGCAGAAGAAAATCTCTATGGCAGAACTAAAAGAAGCACTGGACGTTAACTTTGGCATTCCAAATGAAAAGACCATTACTGAACTTGCAAAATCAGTTCTTAGCGGTATGAAA
Organism: Clostridia bacterium; assembly: GCA_003249225.1. GTDB lineage: Bacteria > Bacillota > Clostridia > Lachnospirales > Lachnospiraceae > SZUA-448. Next base: position 9,570 of record QKJQ01000021.1, read on the forward strand.
GCAGCAGGAAAGGATATCAGTGCTGCAACGGCAGCGCAGGTAATTGCGGCTATTACAAAAGAATATATGAGTCATGATTATAAATATCTGCTTGATATGATCGAAGACGTACCGAAATTCGGTAATGACATCGAGGAAGTGGATGAGATGGCAAGAGACGCCGCTTATACGTATACAAAACCGTTGGAGACTTTCTTTAATCCGCGTGGCGGTCAGTATCAGGCAGGTTTGTATCCGGTATCAGCCAATGTGCCCCTTGGTGCACAGACTGGGGCAACACCGGATGGAAGACTTGCCGGTGCTCCGATCGCAGATGGTGTTTCACCAGTTGCCGGACGTGATGTGAACGGACCTACAGCAGCTGCAAATTCAGTATCAAAGCTGGATCATTTTATCGCCTCAAACGGTACTCTGTTCAACCAGAAGTTCCATCCAAGTGCGTTAAAAGGACAAAAGGGTCTTGAGAATTTTGTAGCTTTGATACGGGCATTCTTTGATCAGAAAGGAATGCATATGCAGTTCAATGTAGTAAGCCGTGAAACCTTGCTGGATGCACAGAAGCATCCGGAGAATTACAAAGGTCTCGTTGTGCGTGTGGCAGGATACAGTGCGTTGTTCACTACGTTATCAAAATCATTGCAGGATGATATCATACATCGTACCGAGCATATGAGCGGAATTTAACTTGAGAATTGTTCACTGCTTTTGATGTTGTAATGAAGTAATAGACAGTAGGAAGCAGACAGCGAATATTCGTCTGGGATGTTAATGCCAGCGAACAGAAAGCTTACTTCTAAATTATGTAAGGATGGAGAAAAGATGACGGGTCGAATATTTGACATACAACGTTTTTCCGTTCATGACGGTCCTGGAATCCGAACCATTGTTTTCTTAAAAGGATGTCCATTTCGCTGTAAGTGGTGCTGTAATCCGGAATCACAGGAATTTGGATTTCAGACCATGCAGATGAACGGAAAAGTTAAGCAGGCCGGCAGAGATGTGACCGTGGAAGAAGTCATGAAGATCATCCGCAAGGACCAGCCGTATTATCACCGTTCCGGTGGTGGCGTTACCTTATCCGGCGGAGAGTTCCTGGCACAGAGCGATTTTGCCAGAGAACTGCTAATGACCTGTAAGAACGAGGGCTATCACACAGCAGTCGAGAGTACAGCAGGACTCGACTTTGAGATTATAGAAAAGGTTCTTCCCTATATAGACCAGTATCTTATGGATATCAAACATATGAATCCAAAGAAGCACGCGGAATTTACCGGAAGATCCAATGAATTGATCCTTGAGAATGCAAGAAAGATCGCAGCATCCGATACTGAACTGATCATCCGGGTTCCGGTCGTTCCGACTTTTAATGCAACAAAAGAAGAAATCCATGACATTGCAGCTTTCGCTGCAACGCTTCCCGGAGTAAAAGAACTGCATCTTCTTCCCTATCACCGATATGGAGAGGGAAAGTACGAAGCGCTTGGCCGCCCCTATGAAATGGCACACATAAAGACCATGTCGGATGAAGAAGCAGAAATCTTGCTTCTCGAAGCAAAGAAATCAGGTCTGACCTGTCAGATCGGAGGATAATCATATGGATAAGTTTTTATCAGAACTTGCAGGGGAAAAGATGAGAATCATTCAGGAAATTGTACCGGGAAAGCAGATCACCATCGCTCATGTTATTGCAAATCCGGATCGTGAACTGTTAACACAGGTCCACAAAGCACAAGGCGAAGCGGTTTACAGCGAAATGCCAACAGAAGCGGGTGCGGCAATTGGCATTCTGACAATAACACCTGGTGAGACAGCCGTTATTGCAGCCGATATAGCAATCAAGACCTCGGGTGTCCGGTTATCTAAGATCGATCTGACAACCGGGACGCTTATCATAACAGGCAGTGTATCAGAAGTTGAGGAATCCATGCGGGCAGTTGTCCTGTATGCAGAGAACAAATTAGGGTTTGAGGTATGCAGCATCACAGTAAGTTAGTTCATAGGCATACTTAAAAAATAGAAGAAACCATCATATTATTATGAGAATATAATTCAGGAGGAAAAAAGAATGGCATCGGAATACGAAATCAAAAAACAGATCTGTGAAATCGGAAGACGCATTTATGACAAAGGAATGGTAGCATCAAACGACGGTAACATTTCCGTAAGAATCAGCGAGAATGAATTTTTATGTACACCTACAGGTGTGAGCAAAGGATTTATGACACCGGAGTACATTTGTAAAGTAGATAGAGACGGTAAAGTAATCCAGGCTAATGCAGGATTCAAACCTTCTTCAGAAATCAAAATGCACATGAGAGTATACAAAAAAAGACCGGATGTTATGTCAGTCGTACATGCTCATCCTATCTATGCAACAAGCTTTGCAATCGCTGGTATTCCACTTTCCGCACCAATTATGCCGGAAGCTGTTATTACACTTGGCTGTGTACCGATCGCTGAATACGGCACACCTTCCACAGAAGAAATCCCGGATGCAGTAGAGAAATACTTAGAGCACTTTGATGCAGTTCTTCTTGAGAACCATGGTGCACTTTCCTTCTCCGATTCACTTCTTAACGCATACCACAAGATGGAATCCTTAGAGTTCTATGCACAGTTATTATTCAACGCAAAACTTCTTGGAGGCCCAAAGGAACTCAGCCAGGCACAGGTTCAGCGTCTGTATGAAATCAGACAGGCATTTGGTATGAAGGGCAAACACCCGGCTGATCTTTGCCTTAACATGAAAGGCGGCACTGCAAACTGTCACAACTGCAATCCTACAACAAAGATGACAGAAACAGCAGGCGGAGCAGCATCTGCTGATGTAGTAGCTGAAATCACAAAGAAAGTTATGGAACAGCTTGGTTTAAAATAAGATAAGACTTGCAGGATCTTGACTTTCCAAAGGAGGATTACAAAATGGCAGTCAATGAAGCGCAGATACAGGATATCGTACGGCAGGTCTTAAAGAGCATGAATGTCGCAGGAGTTTCCTGTACTGGAAACGGAATATTCGAATCCATGGAAGAGGCGATTGAGGCTTCCATGAAAGCACAAAAAGTAATGAAAAAGATGTCGATGGACGGACGCGAGAAAATCATTGCGAACATCCGTAAGAAAACCATGGAGAATGCAGAAGTTCTTGCACGCATGGCAGTGGAAGAGACCGGCATGGGAAATGTTAGTCACAAGATCTTAAAGAACCAGCTTGTGGCTGAGAAGACCCCGGGAACGGAAGACATCACAACAACGGCATGGTCGGGAGATCGTGGACTTACGCTTACCGAGATGGGGCCTTTTGGCGTGATCGGAGCAATTACTCCGTGTACAAATCCGAGTGAAACAATCATTTGCAACAGCATTGGAATGATTGCAGGAGGCAATACCGTCGTATTCAATCCTCATCCGGCAGCCATCAAAGTATCAAATTATGCGGTACAGCTCGTAAATGAAGCAAGCATTGAAGCCGGTGGACCTGGGAATGTAGCAGTCTCTGTTACAAAGCCTACCATGGAATCAAGCAGCATCATGATGAAGCACCCAAGCATTCAGCTTATTGTTGCTACCGGTGGACCGGGTGTTGTTACAACCGTCCTTTCCTCCGGAAGAAGAGGAATCGGTGCAGGTGCGGGAAACCCTCCGGCCCTTGTCGATGAGACCGCCGATATCAGAAAAGCGGCAGCTGATATAGTGAACGGATGTACCTTTGATAATAATCTTCCCTGTATTGCAGAAAAAGAAGTGGTTGCTGTCTCCAGTATTATGGACGAACTCATGCATTACATGATAGAAGAAAACGGATGTTATCTCCTTAGCAAAGAGGAACAGGATAAGTTAACTAGTGTTGTCATAACAGAAAAAGGTCTGAACAGAAAATGTGTTGGAAAAGATGCAATTACACTTCTTTCCATGATCGGTGTTAAAGCACCATCGACCACAAGATGCCTGATTTTTGAAGGACCAAAGGAACACAAGCTGATTGCAGAAGAACTGATGATGCCGATCCTTGGCATTGTACGTGCCAAAGATGTAGACGATGCCATTGAACAGGCTGTATGGCTTGAACATGGCAACCGCCATTCGGCACATATGCATTCAAAGAACATTGATAACCTTACGAAATACGGAAAAGCAATTGATACAGCAATTTTTGTTAAAAACGCACCTTCCTATGCAGCCATTGGTTTTGGCGGCGAAGGGTTCTGTACCTTTACAATTGCGAGCCGTACCGGTGAGGGGCTGACATCAGCAGCAACCTTTACAAAGAGAAGAAGATGTGTAATGTCAGACAGTCTTTGTATACGATAGATTAGGAGGAAGAGACATGGAAATGAATTCCGCAGCAATAGAAGATATTGTAAAACAGGTGCTTGCGGGCATGAAGGATGTTCCGGCAGCAAGCAAAGCCGCTGGACCTATTCCGGCAACATCACGTGCTGCCATGCTGACTGGTATCGAAAAATTTGAAATGAAAGAATTCAAGATCCCGGAACTTGGCGATAATGACATTCTTGTAAAAGTAGAAGGATGCGGTATCTGCGGTACAGATGCACATGAATACAAAAGAGACCCATTTGGTCTGATTCCAATTGTTTTAGGACATGAAGGAACCGGCGAAATCGTAAAGATGGGTAAGAATGTAAAGAAAGACAGTGCGGGAAAGACACTTTCTCTTGGTGATAAAGTGGTAACCTGTATGATCTTCAAGGATAACCCGGACATTACTATGTTCGACTTGAACAAGCAGAACGTTGGCGGTGCTGATGTATACGGTCTTCTTCCGGATGATGAAACACATCTCAACGGATGGTTCGCAGATTATCTTGTGATCCGCGGCGGTTCTACGGTATTCAATGTAAGCGATCTTGATCTTGAATCACGTATTCTGATCGAGCCATGTGCCGTATTGATCCATGCAGTAGAAAGAGCAAAAACAACCAACATTTTACGTTTTAACAGCCGCGTTGTCGTTCAGGGATGTGGACCGATCGGTCTGATCTGTATCGCAGTACTTCGTACCATGGGTATTGAGAACATCGTTGCAGTCGACGGAGAAGATAAACGTCTTGACTTTGCAAAAGAGATGGGCGCAACAAAAGTGGTAAACTTTAAGAATCATAAAGGCATTGAAGCTTTAGCAGAAGGTGTAAAAGATGCCTTCGGCGGCTATTATGCAGATTTTGGATTCCAGTGTACAGGTTCTCCTGTCGGACACTCCAACATCTATAAATTCATCCGTAACGGTGGCGGGCTTTGTGAACTTGGCTTCTTCATCAATGGCGGAGACGCAACCATTAACCCGCACTTTGACCTTTGTTCCAAAGAGATCACACTGGTTGGATCCTGGGTATATACCCTTCGTGATTATGCAACGACCTTTGATTTCTTAAAGAGAGCAAATGCGATCGGACTTCCAATGTCCAAGCTGATCACTCACAAGTATAAACTTGAAGATATCAACGAAGGCTTCATAACAAATGTTAAGATGGAAGGCTTGAAGATAGCTATTGTAAACTAGGAGGAACAGCATGAACGGGAATGCGGTCGGATTTATAGAAGTGTATGGACTTGTCGCAGCGTTTGCGGCATGTGATGCCGGATGTAAGGCAGCAGATGTTACGGTTGAGCCCTTTGACCGTAATAAGCCGGCGAATGCAGACAAACTTCCAGTTCCATTGATTGTATGTGTTAAATTCCGTGGCAGCGTTGAAGATGTAAAAGCCGCTGTGGAAGCTGCAGAAGTTGCAGTGAACGCATTGACAGGTGTTGTATCAAAGCATGTGATTGCCAATGTGGAATCAGGTGTTGATCCGATGCTTCATCTCAACGGGCTTGATAAGAACTAACGCAATCAGTCGGAAATGGAGGATAAGCTATGAAATCAATGGGTTTTATTGAACTTCAGAGCGTAACAGCAGCAATAGAAGCACTTGACACGATGTGTAAAGCAGCTGATGTTGAATTTGTTACCTGGGAGCGAAAATTAGGCGGAAGGCTTGTAACCGTAGTTGTTCAGGGCGAAATGTCAGCAGTGAAAGCGGCCGTTGATGCGGCAGCTGCTACAGCACTCATTCAGCCATGTGTTACCCTGGTCCTTGCCAACCCGCACGAAGAAACATGTCGCATGGTCGAGTTAAGCGCACAAAAGCTAAGGCGGTGATGTAGATGGCAGAAAGCAACGAAAGCAATGACAAGAAGAAGGTGAGTTTCGAAGTTGAAAAAAAAGAAACTCAGACCAGAAAAAAAGCAGTCATGACAGGAACTCAGAAGACGAAAACTTCGGGAACCGAAAGCAAAGCTGCAGAAGTTAAAAATCAGGCGGAAAAACCGCTGATTATAAATGAAACAAACACAAAATCAAATGGGAAACCTGAAACAAATTTAAAGGAGGAAATAAAAATGGCACAGGAAGCATTGGGAATGGTAGAAACAAGAGGTTTGGTTGCAGCAATCGAGGCTGCTGATTCTATGTTAAAGGCAGCAAACGTAGTACTTGTAGGAACAGAGAAAATCGGATCTGGTCTTGTAAGCGTTATGGTTCGCGGAGACGTAGGAGCTGTTAAAGCAGCAGTTGAGACAGGTGCATCTACGGCATCTAAACTCGGCGAAGTAGTAGCTACACACGTAATTCCTCGTCCTCACACAGATGTTGAGAAAATCTTACCTTCCTTAAAATAATTTGACGATACCAGGAGCAAAAGTCATAAGATTTATGCATGCATGAAACTATATGATTTTGAGATTGGCAAAGCATGAGAGAGCGGTCATCGTTGGCTGAATTTGAGTGTGTAAGGATTGTGAGAGTACATCATGTACAGCAATCCAAAGGTATCCTGAGTTATTGGGCAAGAGCGTAGTAGCAATACAATGAAAGGCCTGTCTGGCGGAACGTAAATTGATTCTGCCAGACAGACAATATTGTCAGTCTTAAAGACATGTATGTTGTCTGTTTGAAGACATGAATGCTGTCTGTTTGCAGACGTGAATGCTGTCTGCTGCAGATGGGAATGTACCTAAGAAATGCAGATGTGCATAGAAACCATACATATGTACAGAAAGAAAGAAGTCAGGTGGTGGCTGTGATGGATGAAGCAACAATCAAGCTGGTTACAAAGTTAGTGGAAGAGGCAGTTGCCGGGAAGCTTTCATCCTCCCAGGCAAATACAGGTAAAACAGAAAAGAAGGGTTTTCAGGTACCGGTCGGTGTGTCAGCAAGACATATCCATCTTACGCAGGAAGACGTTGAGATATTATTTGGTCAGGGTTATCAGCTGACAAAATGCAAAGAACTGATGGGCGGACAGTATGCCTGTAAAGAAGCAGTGACAATCGTTGGGTTGAAACTGCGTGCAATAGAAAATGTGCGTATTCTGGGACCTGTGAGAAAAGCTACTCAGGTTGAGGTATCCTCTACAGATGCAATTAAACTTGGAATCAAGGCACCAATCAGGGAATCCGGTAACATTAGTGGTTCAGCACCACTGGCTGTTGTTGGTCCCAAAGGTGTTTTATATATGAAGGAAGGCTGTATCATTGCAAAACGTCATATCCATATGTCCCCGGAAGATGCAAGAGAAGCGGGTGTTAAGGATAATGACATTGTATCCGTCGTTGCTGACAATGAACGTGGAACGATATTCAATCATGTACAGATCCGTGTGGATAAAACATTTACACTGGAAATGCACATTGACACCGACGAAGCAAATGCGGCTAAAATCAGAACCGGTGATGCAGTCACCATTCTGTAAGTAGCACTGAATAAGGATGTATGTTTCTCAAATATGCAGCCGCAGGATAGGAATAAATTCACGAAGACGTTAAACGTCTGAAGGAACAATGATAAATGGAGGTAGAAGGATGTTGGTCGGAAAAGTAATAGACAGTATCGTATCAACCAGAAAAAATGAACGGCTGGTAGGAAATAAATTTCTGATCGTTGAACCATTGCCATGCATGGGCGAGAACAGAGACCGGCTGGTTGCGATTGATAATGTCGGAGCAGGTATCGGCGAAATCGTATTGGTCGCTGTTGGAAGTGCTGCCAGAGCAGGCTGTGGACATCCGGATGCTCCAATCGATGCAGCCATTGTAGGTATCGTTGACAATGGAGAAAGATTATAAAGTTTTGCATGAGATCGGAGAACCAATGGACGCTGAACAATTAAAAGAAATCATCAGAGATAGCGGAATCATCGGTGCAGGCGGGGCAGGTTTTCCATCGTACGCGAAGCTTTCTAATCAGGCAGATACCTTGATTTTGAACTGTGCAGAATGCGAACCGCTGCTAAAAGTGCACAGACAGCTGCTTGCAGAACATGCCTATGAAATCATGACAATGATGATGGAAATCGCAAAGGTCTGTTCCATTGAGAATGTATACATATCTTTGAAGGGTAGTTATAAAGATACGGTTGAAGCAGTTGAAGCAGAGCACGAGAGTTTTCCAAAGATCAAAGTACATTTTTTAAAGGAAGTGTATCCAGTTGGTGATGAGGTGATTCTTGTCTATGAAACAACAGGCAGGATTGTCCCGGCAGGGGGACTTCCCATACAGATCGGTGTAACGGTATTTAACGTAGAGACGATATACAACATGTATCTGGCAGTTCACGAAGGAAAACCGGTAACACATAAATACCTCACTGTCGCAGGAGAAGTAAAAAACCCATGCACACTTCGTGTTCCGATAGGAATGGCTGCTTCAAAGGTTGTGGAACTTGCCGGAGGACAGACAAGAAGTGATGTGGCTTATATCATGGGGGGACCGGCGACCGGACGCGTGATTGCAAGATATGAAGTGATTACAAAGACAACGAATGCAATTCTTGTCCTGCCGCAGACTAGTTCTCTGATTGGCAGAAAACAGGCGAGTGTAAAGATCGATATGAAGCGTGCAATGGCCAGTTGCTGTCAGTGTCAGATGTGCACCGACCTTTGCCCAAGATTCTTACTTGGACATCCGGTCGAACCCCATTCCTTTATGCGATCGGCAACGAGCGGTGTCAGCAAGAATACAAAGGTCTATCTGGATACCTACTTTTGCTGTGCCTGCGGTGTGTGCGAACTCTTTTCCTGTCCGCAGGGTCTGTCACCAAGAGCTCTCATGCAGGAATGCAAAGCAGAGTTACGAAAGAATGGCGTACCGACACCAAATGTGACAAGAGAAGCAAAGGCTGATCCGGCAAGATCATACAGACTGGTATCCATGAAACGGTTTATCGGAAGACTTGGACTTCAAAGTTACAATCTGCCGGCGCCTATGGATGAAAAAGATGTCGTACCGTCATCTGTTACTGTCTATCTGAATCAGAACATCGGAGCGCCTGCATTACCACAGGTAAAAAAGGGAGACGCGGTTACAAAAGGTGATATCCTTGCAAAAGCACCGGAAGGGAAATTATCAGTTAACGTACACGCATCCATAACGGGAATAATAAGAGAGTGTAACGAGCGCTTTATCAGAATAGACAGCGTGAAGACAGGAAAGATGGGAGGAAGTCATGAGTAAAGCCATCGGGATGGTAGAATACAAGACAGTTTCAGCTGGAATCAAAGCAGCAGATACCATTATCAAGACAGCAGAGGTCACGATACTGGAAGCACAGACAGTATGTCCGGGAAAATACATTCTGATCTTTGAAGGAGATATCAGCGGAGTATCCGCAGCCATTGACTCTGCAAAGAGCCTGTTGCCGGAACAGCTGATCGGAAGCTTTGTACTTGGTAATCCGCATGAGAGTATCTTCCCTGCGATTTATGGTGCCAGTGAGGTGACCGACCTTCGAGCCCTTGGGGTCCTTGAGACATTTGACGTTGCATCGATGATCGTAGCCGCAGATGAAGCAGCAAAGACAGCAGAAGTTGAACTGATCGAACTTCGTCTGGCAAGAGGAATGTGCGGGAAATCGTACCTGTTCTTAGCCGGTGAAGTGGCAGCTGTTTCAGCAGCCATTGACAGAGCAAAATCAGCAGCCGGAGACAGAGGAATGTATCTTGACAGTTCCATTATCGCAAATCCGGACAAAAAACTCTGGGAAACGATTGTCTGACCATTTTAATAACGGGATAGTCGGGAATGAAAATTCTGACTATCCTTCTTTTTCATTATAACAGAAAAATCATTCAATAAACCGGAGATGTGGATATTGTGCAAACATAGGACTTATGGTAGAATTATGGGTATTGAAAGTTTCCGGTTCATGATTTTCGAAATATTTCTATCGTTTGAAAATGCAAAGGAGAGGGAAGCAATGCTGGCAATTGAGAGAAAAAACGAGATCCTGGCCCTGCTTCAGCAGGAAAAGAGCGTTGTAGTCGCTGAACTGCGTGAGCGTTATGGGGTAACAGAAGAAACCATCCGCAGAGACCTTGATAAACTGGAGAAAGAAGGTCTTGCGAAAAAGACATACGGTGGTGCAGTCTTAAATGAAAGTCTGAATACGGACCTGCCATTCAAAGTAAGAAAACGTGCCAATGTTGAAAGCAAACAGTACATTGCAGAAATAATCAATGAGTTGGTTGAAGATGGGGACAACCTGATGCTGGATGCAAGTTCGACAGCAGTATATGCAGCAAAGAGTCTGAAACACAAAAAGAATCTGACCATCATTACAAATTCGGTCGAGATCCTGCTGGATGCTGCTGATGTTGCTGGATGGCGCATTCTGTCGACCGGAGGAAGCTTAAAGGAAGGTTCCCTAGCCCTGGTCGGATACCAGGCCGTTAATATGATTCAGTCATACCATGTGGATAAAGCCATCATTTCCTGCAAAGGTATTGATAAGTATGCCGGAATCACAGATTCTTCTGAACTTGATATGCAGATAAAGAAAGCAATGCTGGATGCTGCGAATCAATCCATTATAATGGCTGACCGATCCAAGTGGGGAAAGGTGGCATTTACAAAGATCTGTGATCTGAATCACATTGATTATCTGGTAACCGAGTTTGAACCGGATCAGCAGTGGCTGAAATCGTGTGAGGATGCTGGAGTAAAGCTTTTATACAGTCAGCCGGAAAAGTAAAATGGATCCTCGTATAGAGTCTATATAGATAGAAGGCTTTATTAGCCAAGAATATAATAATATAGGTATAGAATGAGAAAAGAAATCAGGAGGTTAGTTCAATGAAGTACTATTTAGCGGTGGATATTGGAGCATCAAGCGGTCGTCTGATCCTTGGTCATGTGAATAATGGAAAGATCGTATGTGAGGAAATTCACCGGTTCGAGAACAGATTATATGAGCAGGAAGGACATCTGTGCTGGGATTACCAAAAACTATTTGACGAAATATGTGTTGGTATGAGAAAATGTAAACTACAGAATAAGGTTCCTGTATCTATGTCAATTGATACATGGGGCGTAGATTTTGTACTTCTTGATGAAAAAGATGAAGTAATCGGACAAACGGTCGGATATCGTGATCAGAGAAATATCGGTATGGACGAAGAACTTGAAAAGCTTATTTCCAAGGAAGAACTATATGCCAGAACAGGAATACAGAAAGCAATTTTTAATACAATCTATCAGCTGCTGGCGGTAAAGAAAGAACATCCTGAGTATCTGGAAAAAGCGAAAACAATGCTTATGACACCGGAGTATTTTGATTTCCTGTTAACAGGAAAAAAGATGTGCGAATACACCATTGCAAGTACGACACAGCTTTTGAATGCTGCAAGTAAGACATGGGACAATCTGTTGATTGAAAAACTGGGACTGAATCGTGATATGTTTCTGCCGGTTACCTTACCAGGAACGAAAGTAGGAAACTTACGAGAAGAACTGAAGAATTATGTGGGCTATGACTGTGAGATCATTCAGGCAGCGGCACATGATACCGGATCTGCTGTTATGGCAGTACCTGTATATGACAACAGTGATGTTGTTTACATTAGTTCAGGTACCTGGTCATTGATGGGCGTGGAACTTGAAAAACCGGACCTTAGTGAAGAAAGCAGACAGCGTAACTTTACGAATGAAGGCGGATATGATTATCGTTTCCGTTACCTGAAGAACATCATGGGACTTTGGATGATTCAGTCGGTCAGAAGAGAAACAGAAAATAAATACTCATTTGCAGAATTATGCGAGATGGCTAAAAAGGAAGATACATACCCAGGGCGTGTGGATATCAATGATAACCGGTTCCTGTCTCCGGAAAGTATGACAGAAGAGATCAAAGCAGCCCTGAAAGAACAGGGAATGCCGGAACCAAAGAACATCGGCGAACTTGCGACCTGTATTTATCAGAGTCTTGCAGAAAGTTATGCAAGCACAGTACTTGAGATTGAAAACATGACAGGAAAAAAATACGACAGCATTCATATTGTCGGCGGCGGATGCAATGCTTCCTATCTGAATGAGCTTACAGCGAAGACGACAAAGAAAACAATATATGCAGGTCCATCCGAAGCAACAGCAATCGGTAACCTGTTAGCACAGATGATTCACTATTGTGAGTTTGAAGATTTATTTGAAGCCAGACGTGCTGTTCATAATTCCTTTGATGTTGAGATAATCAAAGCATGACCTGAATGGAGCGAAGCTGCAAAACAGCAGGAAGCTGAATACAGCCTGGCTTGAAAGGGGGTCCCTGAATGGATTTTGGTTTGAATAAGCTTGGAAAACCTACGCATTGTAAGAAATGCGGAACGGATTATGTATACAAGAGCCTTGGTGTTTATGAATGTCCGAAGTGTGGATTTATTGAAAAAGATGATTATGCCAAGGTGCGGGAATATATTGAAGAAAATGGCGCATCCTCAGCGGTTGCCATAGCCAGTGCGACCGGTGTCACTGTCAGTGAGATCAATGCCATGCTCCGGGAGGGCAGACTTGAAATACCGAATGGTTCCGGTGTATTTATACGCTGTGAGACCTGTGGAGCGGAAATAAGATTCGGCAGGCTTTGTCCTGCATGTGCAGCAAAATTATCTTCTGATTTTAAAGGATATGCTGGTCCATCGGTTGGTGAGACACCATCGAATAAGGATAACAAGATGCGCTTTATTGGCAGGGATAAAAAAAGGTAAGAAAAAGGATTGAACCGGATCCTGTTATAAAAGAAAGGTAGATAAAAACGATATGATACAGGCAAGTGATATTACATTAAGGCTTGGGAAACGGGCACTTTTTGAAGATGTGAACATCAAATTCACAGAAGGAAACTGTTATGGACTGATTGGAGCAAATGGAGCTGGAAAATCAACATTTTTGAAGATATTGTCCGGACAGCTTGAACCAACGAAGGGCGACGTAATTATTACTAAGGGTCAGCGTTTGTCTTTTCTTCAACAGGATCATTTTAAGTACGATGCTTATGATGTATTGAACACCGTTATTATGGGGAACATGCGTCTCTATGAGATTTCAAAAGAAAAAGATGAAATCTATGCCAAAGAGGATTTTACTGAAGAAGACGGGATCAAAGCCAGCGAGCTGGAAGCAGAATTTGCGACCCTGAATGGGTGGGAAGCAGAATCGGATGCAGCAATTCTCTTAAATGGTCTTGGCATTGATACAGACCTTCATTACACCATGATGGGTGACTTAAATGGTGGACAAAAGGTCAAAGTTCTCCTGGCACAGGCTCTTTTTGGTAATCCTGATATCCTGCTTCTCGACGAGCCGACCAACCATCTTGACCTCGAAGCAATTGAGTGGCTCGAGGAATTTTTGATCAACTTCGAAAATACGGTCATTGTAGTATCCCATGACCGTTATTTCTTGAATAAAGTCTGCACCCAGATCGCAGACATTGACTATGCAAAAATCCAGCTTTATGCCGGAAACTATGATTTCTGGTACGAGTCCAGTCAGCTGATGGTCAAGCAGATGAAGGAAGCAAACAAAAAGAAGGAAGAGAAGATCAAGGAACTGCAGGAATTTATCCAGAGATTCTCGGCAAATGCTTCTAAGTCAAAGCAAGCAACTTCAAGAAAGAAAGCGCTTGAAAAAATTGAACTGGATGATATCCGTCCATCCAGCAGAAAGTATCCATATATAGATTTCCGTCCAAGCCGTGAGATCGGAAATGAAGTACTGACAGTCACCAATCTGTCCAAAACTATTGACGGCATTAAGATTCTTGATAAAGTATCCTTTATTATTGGCAGAGAAGATAAGGTGGCCTTTGTTGGTGGTAATACCCTTGCAAATACTGTGATGTTCAAGATTCTGGCAGGCGAGATGGAGCCGGATGAAGGAGAAATCAAATGGGGTGTCACAACGACACAGGCGTATTTTCCAAAAGACAACACTGAGCTGTTCAAAGGACAGGAAACGATCGTTGATTTCCTTATGCCTTTCTCCCCTGAAAAAGATGTTACTTATGTTCGTGGCTTTATGGGACGTATGCTTTTTGCAGGTGAAGAAGGAAGCAAGAAAGTGAATGTGCTCTCCGGTGGAGAACGTGTCCGTGTCATGCTTTCCAAGATGATGCTCATGGGAGCCAATGTACTGATTCTTGATGAACCTACGAACCACCTTGATATGGAATCTATTACAGCCCTGAACAACGGAATGATTAAGTTCCCTGGCGCAGCGATGTTTACATCACAGGATCACCAGTTCATTCAGACCATAGCAAACCGAATTATGGAGATCTTACCAGGTGGTCTGATTGATAAGGTATCAACGTATGATGAATATCTTGAGAGCGATGTAATGGCAAAGAAACGTCAGGAATTCAAGATAAACGACGAAGACGAGGATTAAGATTGATGGAGAGCAGCGACACCTTTGGAATCGTAAGTGCACCGGGAGATCCGATGCCGCTTGGAGTCAGCAGATGCGGGAAAAAGTATAACTTTGCCGTGTCTGTTCCGAATGCTGGCGAATGCATTCTCCACATAGATTATATGAATAAAAACAACAAAGGACAGCAGGAAGAGACTACTGCTGTTTTTGTTATGACCAGAGAAAACCGGTATGGCAGTGTATTTTCACTTAGCATAAGCGGACTTACGCAAAATAAATTCCTGTACTGGTATGAGGCATTTGGCAAGACTTTTGCAGATCCATATGCAAGACAGATTTCCGGCCGGTCGGTATTTGGGAAGACAGAAGGGGATTCAGCAGCAAAAGCAGTCGTAGAAAAAGAAAATTTTCTATGGAATGGCGACAGAAAACTGAAATATTCCTACAATGATCTGATTCTGTATAAGCTGCATGTCCGGGGATTTACAAAGCATTCATCCTCCGGTGTAAAGAATCCCGGAACTTTTGCAGGGATCGTAGAAAAGATCCGGTATCTGAAAGACCTGGGAGTGAATGGCGTACTTTTGATGCCATGCTATGATTTTAACGAGATAGCGGATAACAAAAGTGCGCAGGGCGTACCGATCCTTACGGACAGCATGCGTGCCAAAGGGGTATTCCGGCATGCTCCGCATGCTATACAAGCGGAAGGATACCGAAAGGTAAACTACTGGGGATATGGAGCGAAGAGCTTTTATTTTGCCCCCAAAGCATCGTATGCCTCAAAACCGGAACAAGTATGCAGAGAGTTTAAAACAATGGTTCGCGAACTTCACAAGAATGGCATCGAAGTCCTGATGGAGCTTGATTTTGCATCGGGTACTGCGTATGGTATGATATTAGATGCAATCAGATTCTGGGTATCTGAGTACCATATTGACGGTTTTCGTATCAGTGCAGATGCTGCAAAAGGAGAACTGACCGGTAGAGACCCATATCTTTCCGATACCAAGCTTATAAGCAGTGGATGGGATATTGAGAGAATTTATGGAAGCCAGATATCACCAGAATATCGTAATCTGGCAGAATGCAACGAAGGATTCATGACGGATGCCAGAAGATTTATAAAAGGAGATGAAGCGCAAATCGGACCATTTACCACACGCTTCATTAAAAATATGGCTCGATGCGGCACCATCAATTACATTACGGATCATAACGGATTTACCTTGTATGATCTCTATTCTTATGACCGAAAGCATAACGAACAAAACGGTGAGCGGAATCAGGACGGGACGGATTTTAACTTCAGCTGGAATTGCGGAGCAGAAGGTGATACTGCATTGAGGCGTGTCCAAATGCTGCGGCTTCAGATGTTCAAGAATGCAGTGACAGCCCTTTTCTTATCGCAGGGTACGCCGATGCTTCTTGCAGGCGATGAATTTGGAAATTCCCAGAATGGTAACAATAACGCCTACTGTCAGGATAATGAGATCGGCTGGCTCGAATGGAAGAAGACAAAAGCAGCCAGGACGAGCAGAGCGTTTGTTGCCATGCTGATCCGGATGAGAAAGGAGCACGTCGTTTTTCATAATCCACTGGAATTAAAGCAGATGGATTATATCTCGAGCGGATGCCCGGACATATCCTTCCATGGGGTGAAAGCCTGGTATCCGGATCATGCAAATTACTGCAGAACGCTTGGAATCTTATTAAATGGAGCATATGCAAAGATTAGCAGAGCAGAGAATGATGTGTCCTACTATCTGGTGTTCAACATGCACTGGGAAGTACATGCCTTCGATCTTCCATTCTGCAGCCCAGATAAAAAGTGGAAGATTGTATTTGCTACGTCGCAGGAGCCACCGGAATTTGCACAAGATAATCTGAGGCTTATGCTGCCGCCAAGATCTGCCGTTGTCTGCGTGGCAGGCGATAAATAGAAGCCACAGTCCGTATTAGACAATATATAGAATAAAGACTGTGCAAAGAAAACAGAACGTGAAAATAAAGGGTATACAAAAGGGAACAATAAGATAAATAGCAGCAGGTACTTAACCATCAGAACCGGAATCTATAATAGTAGTGAAAGAATATTGTTATGATTAATACCTTTCGCAGGGAAAACGAAGGATGAAAAAGAGGGAATTATAAATGACGAGTTTTGTTTTAAAATTACTGGCATGTCTGTTCATGCTAATTGATCATGCAACAGCTATGTTGCTCCCGGAGGGGCATATAACACTCAATCTGATTGGGGGCATCAGCAATGGAGGCAGTGATCTGACAAATGTTATATATACACTCGGAAGAGGAATAGGGCGGCTTGCCTTTCCAATTTTTTGCTACCTTTTGGTCGAGGGATTGCGGCATACAAAGAATGTTAAAAAGTATATACTTCGCATGGCTGCCTTTGCCTTGATTTCTGAGTTTCCGTTTGATTATGCTTTTCACTTTGGCTGGGACTATCAGAATGTTTACTTTGAACTGATGCTTGGGCTGATCGTAATCGCTTTAATTCATCAGATCGAAGTAATTTACCCTGGCGATATGATAAAATTCAATATATACGCACTGCTGATTGCTTTTGCTGGTGGATTTATAGCAGATTTGATCTGTGCGGATTATGGTTTCTTTGGAATTATGTTAATTACCGCTATTTATGTGTTGAAGGACAAAAAGATATGGATGTGTGTAATGTTCGTGATCTTTGCTGCTGTCTGGACGAATACTTTTGAAATGATAGGAGTACTTGGATTTATACCGATCTTTTTGTATAATGGAAAGAAAGGTCCTTCCATGAAGTATGCTTTTTATGCCTTTTATCCTGTCCATCTGTTGGTACTTGGAGCAATCAGTGCATTTCTTCTGTAATACAAAATGGTATAGGCTGAAGCCGGCAACACAATAGCACACAATAAATTTGTGCAGGACAAAAACCGGTTACGTAAAGAAGTTTAAGAAAGTGAGGACGTATTTTGTGCTTGCATTACAAATTAGTGAAGTAAAACAGTTCATGTCAATGCTTCTTACACAGGAGATCTTTGACCGGTTCCTGGTAACGGAAATACAGATTCAGTTGGCATACGGAGTTACAATTGATGGCAGAAGGAACATGAATTTTTATAAAGAAGAAAAAGAAAACCTACCCCAGGATGAATATATGCAGTGGCAGGAGATGCGCCCGGTCGTTTACCAGATGATCAAAGGAAATAAGACACCGTTGTCCTTTCGGATCGTCTTGATGCTGACAAAAGAGAATACCAGGCGGGTCGTGGAAGCTGTATCCCTTAGCAGTCTGTCACCGGAAGATGTGAAGGGACTGTATCTGAACCTGAATTTTGACCATGACGCTCTGTCTGTTATAACGGGGACCTCCCTTGCTTCCTTTTCTCTCGACAAGACCATGGAACGGGAATGGGATGCCTATTCCAAAAAATTCTTAAAAAGCAAAGGAATATTCTTTACGGAATAAATTTGTTAGCACTCATTGTATATGAGTGCTAATTTTTTCTTGACAATTGAATTTGTTCGTATTATAGTAAGTTTGATAATTAAATACTGTACGAAAATATTTAAAATTAACACAAAGGAGTGGCATAGTTATGAGTATGGAACATGGAAATCTTTCCATTCATTCAGAGAACATTTTCCCAATTATTAAGAAATGGCTTTATTCAGACCACGATATTTTCATGCGTGAGTTGATCTCGAATGGCTGCGATGCAATCACAAAGTTAAAGAAGCTGGAGCTGATCGGTGAAGCAACGGTACCGGAAGATAATGAATTTAAGATTAAAGTTATCGTTAATCCGGAAGATAAGACCATTAAGATCATTGATAACGGTATTGGTATGACCGCAGATGAGGTGAAGGAATACATCAATCAGATCGCTTTTTCCGGTGCAGAAGCATTCCTGGAAAAATACAAAGGCAAGACAAATGAGGATCAGATCATTGGACACTTTGGTCTTGGATTCTACTCAGCCTTTATGGTTGCACATAAAGTTACGATCGATACACTGTCCTGGCAGGAAGGATCAACGCCAGTTCACTGGGAATCTGACGGTGAGACAACGTACGATATGGGCGTAGGGGAAAGAACCGAACGTGGTTCCGAGATCACGCTTTACCTGAACGAAGAAAGCTATGAATTCTCGAATGAATACAGAGCAAAAGAGGTTGTAGAAAAGTACTGTTCCTTTATGCCGATTCCGATCTATTTCTCCAACGCAAATAAGCCGGAAGAGACAAAAGAAGAGACAGCAGAAGAAATCGCAGACCGCGCACTGGAAGAAACTGACGATGATGTGATCGATGCCGAAGTGAGTGAAGATGGAAAGGTAAAAGAGACCAAAGAGAAAAAGGGTCCAAAGCCGATCAACGAAGTACTTCCTCTCTGGGCGAGACACCCAAATGAATGCACCGAAGAAGATTACAAGGAATTCTATAAGAAAGTATTCCGTGATTATAAAGATCCGTTGTTCTGGATTCATCTGAATATGGATTATCCATTCAATTTAAAGGGTATTTTGTATTTCCCGAAACTTAACACTGAGTATGATAATCTGGAAGGTACCATCAAGCTGTTCAGCAATCAGGTATTTATTGCGGACAACATCAAAGAAGTTATTCCTGAATTCTTAATGCTGCTCAAAGGTACCATTGACTGTCCGGATCTTCCGCTCAATGTATCAAGAAGTGCTTTGCAGAACGATGGATTTGTTAAGAAAATATCCGATTACATCACCAAGAAGGTAGCAGACAAGCTGTCTGGTATGTTCAAAGTAGAACGTGAAGAGTATGTGAAGTTCTGGGATGACATCTCTCCATTTATCAAGTACGGTTGTCTGAAAGATGAAAAATTCCGTGATAAGATGAAAGATTATATGCTCTTTAAAGATCTCAACGGTGCTTATCTGACACTCGAAGAATATCTTGCTGCTGTTAAACCGGCAGAAGAGGCTGGAGCGGGCGCTGAAAGCGCAGAAGCTTCAGAAAGCAGTGAGAAAGCGGACAGCAGCGATGCAGATAAGGAAGCAGAAGAGGATTCTGAAGCTGAGGGCGAGAAAGAGCCAAAGAAAGATACAATCTATTATGTTACAGATCTTCAGCAGCAGGGTCAGTATGTGAAGATGTTCAAAGAAGCAGGCATTAATGCGGTTATCCTTACCCACAACATTGACCAGCCTTTCATCACACAGTTAGAGCAGGCTAATGATAAGATCCACTTCCAGCGGATCGACTCAGATCTTACAGAGCATTTCAAGGATGAAGTAAGTGCTGATGATGCTGAGACTATCAAGAAAAACGCAGAAACACTTACGTCTCTTTTCAGAGAAGCCCTTGGAAAAGAAAAGCTTGATGTAAAAGTTGAAAAGTTAAAGAACGAAAAAGTATCTTCTATGATTACCCTTTCAGAAGAAAACCGCAGAATGCAGGACATGATGAAGATGTACAGCATGCCTGGTATGGATATGAGCATGTTTGGTGATTCGGAGACTCTGGTGCTGAACGCGAACAACGAGCTTGTAAAATACGTTCTGGAACATAAGAAGAGCAAGAATGTTACCATGATCTGCGAACAGCTTTATGACCTTGCGATGTTGAGTCATAAGCCACTGAAACCAGAGGCGATGACGAAATTCATTGAAAGAAGCAATGAAATCATGATGCTCATTACAAAAAAATAAGTAGTACAGAACGATTAACCCCGGTCGCTGCGTTTGGCATGACCGGGGATTTTTTTAGAACAAAGGTCATCGTACGGCTCTATTTTCAAAGGAAAGTAAAAGTACAGCCGTTATGCCCGCCTGGATAATCACAGCAACGAATGTTGTGGCAATTGCACACAATGTATATAATGTATACAAATATTGCGATAAATGAAGTTAAATAGTGCATAAACACATAGCAAAAGAAATATAACATAAACTATATAGGCAATATAGAAACAAATAATACGTCAAAAGTAAAATAATTATGCATAATACCGGAAAACTATTGTATTAATCACTGAAATTTAGTAAAATAAATCCATGGATAAATCATCTATCCATAGCGGTGTCTGCCAAAGATGTCAGCAGTGCTCCAAAAGCTGACAAGACCTATCAGCCATCGACTATCGACGTATTGGAGGACAAGAGCATGGATGTTTACAAGTACGAGAAGATAAGGAACGTAGCCGTGTTAGGGCACGGCAGCTGTGGCAAGACCACTTTGGTTGAAGCCATGGCGTTTGTAACAGGTGTTGTCGATCGACAGGGAAAAGTAGAAGATGGAACTACGATCAGCGATTACGACAAAGAAGAACAAAAACGTTTATTTTCCATTAGTACGACCGTAGTTCCAATTGTCTGGGAAGATACTAAAATTAATTTTCTGGATACACCGGGGTATTTTGATTTCGTCGGTGAAGTGGAAGAAGCTTTGTATGCTGCAGATGCGGCACTTATCGTAGTATCGGCTAAAGCCGGTGTTGAAGTGGGGACAATCAAAGCCTGGGAAGCTTGTGAGAAATTTAATCTGCCAAGAATGGTTTTTGTAACAGATATGGATGATGATAATGCAAGTTACCGTGAAGTGGTTGAAAAACTGCAGGAACTGTACGGAAAACGAGTTGCACCATTCCATTCTCCAATCAGAGAAAATGAAAAATTTGTGGGGTTCGTTAACGTTGTAAAGATGAAAGGACGAAGATTTACAAAGTTAAGTGATTATGAAGAGTGCCCGATTCCTGATTATTCAAAGGAATATGTGGATAAGTATAGAGAAGCATTGCTGGATTCCGTAGCAGAGACAAGTGAAGATCTGATGGATAAGTATTTTTCGGGAGAAGAGTTTACCGCGCAGGAGATTTCAACCGCACTCAGAAGCAGTGTGTGTGACGGATCTGTTGTTCCGGTGCTTATGGGTTCCGGACTTCATGCACAAGGCGTTAAGCTGCTGATGCAGGAGATCGATACGTATTTTCCTTCACCGAACAAAGGCTTTGTTACCGGTACCAATGTGAATACCGAAGAGAACTTCCATGCCGATTATGATGCGAACAAACCGGTATCGGCGAAGGTATTCAAGACCATCGCAGACCCATTTATCGGTAAGTTCTCACTGATCAAAGTATGCTCCGGCATTTTGAAATCAGATTCCGTTGTTTATAATGCAGATAAGGATACAGAAGAGAAATTATCAAGATTGTATGTACTCCGCGGAAAAGAGCAGATCGAAGTTAAGGAACTGTATGCCGGTGACATCGGCGCGATTGGTAAGCTCAGCAATACCGTTACCGGTGATACACTGTCCACCAAAGCGTTCCCAGTCACGTATGACCGGCCGAAGGTTTCGGTTCCATATACCTATGTGAAGTACGCAACCAAGAACAAAGGGGATGATGATAAGGTATCACAGGCGCTTCAGAAACTTATGGAAGAAGACCTGACACTTTTAACAAAGAATGACCCGGAGAATCATCAGAGTCTTCTTTACGGAATTGGTGAGCAGCATCTGGATGTTGTTACAAGTAAGCTGCTGCAGCGTTACAAAGTCGAAATCGAGATCAGCAAACCAAGAGTTCCGTATCGGGAGACGATCCGTAAGAAAGTCCGCGTTCAGGGACGTCATAAGAAACAGTCCGGTGGTGCCGGTCAGTTCGGTGATGTTCATATTGAATTTGAGCCATCCGGTGATATGGATAAACCCTATATATTCGAAGAGAAGATCTTTGGCGGCGCAGTGCCAAAGAATTATTTCCCGGCTGTTGAAAAAGGAATTGCAGAAAGTGTCCAGCGAGGTGTGCTGGCAGGTTACCCGGTTGTCGGCCTGAAAGCCACACTGGTCGATGGTTCTTACCATCCGGTTGATTCGAATGAAATGGCATTCAAGATGGCGGCGATCAAAGCCTTTAAGCTTGGCGTTGTGGATTCCTCGCCAATACTGCTGGAGCCGATTGCAGAGATCAAGATTGTTATTCCGGATCGTTTTACCGGTGATATCATGGGCGATCTTTCAAAGCGCAGAGGACGTGTCCTGGGTATGAATCCGAAACCAAACGGACGGCAGGAAATCGTAGCCGACATTCCGCTGGCAGAAATCTACGGTTATTCGACAACGCTCCGATCCATGACCGGAGGAATTGGAGACTTTTCCTACGAATTCAGCCGTTATGAACCTGCACCGTCAGATGTTCAGGCGAAAGTTATCGAAGAAGCCGATAAAACAGATCTGCATGATGAAGATTAATCTTGCACAGAGTTGAATTTTACGATACTATGATATGGATTGCATCAGGAGGAGCCGCTTGTTTGCTCCTCCTTTTTGTGAAAGAATACATTTTGAAACATGGAAATACAGATCATGCACCAAGGCTTCTCAAGGAAGGAACGCGTTATTACATCCAGGCTGGGAAGATATGGGCGCATAGGCAGAAAGGCAGAGTATGAAAAGAGGATTTTTACCGATATCAAAAGAGGATATGGAGGAACGCGGCTGGGAACAGTGTGATTTTGTGTTCGTTATAGGTGATGCTTATGTAGACCACCCTTCGTTCGGACCGGCCATTATCAGCAGGGTATTGGAGAGTCGTGGATATAAAGTAGGAATCATTGCACAGCCGGATTGGAAGGATGAGGAAAGCATCCGTATCCTGGGAACTCCACGGCTTGGCTTCCTGATCTGTGGTGGAAATATGGACACCATGGTCAACCATTATACCGTTGCAAAAAAAAGGAGAACAACAGATGCATATTCGCCGGGCGGTGAACTTGGAAAGCGGCCGGACAGAGCTACGATCTGTTATGCGAATCTGATTCGGAAAACATACAAGACAACTCCGATCATCATCGGAGGAATCGAGGCGTCACTTCGTCGTATGGCGCATTATGATTACTGGAGTGATAAGGTAAAACGGTCCATTCTTCTGGATTCTCAGGCAGATCTTTTATCGTACGGCATGGGAGAAAAGTCGATCGTTGAAATCGCAGAAGCACTGGACAGCGGAATTGAAGTAAAAGACATAACCTTCATCAGCGGAACCGTATATAAAGCAAAGACAACAGACCATGTATACGATCCTGTGTGGTTACCTGGTTTTGATGAGATAAAAGAGAATAAACGCACCTTTGCCAAAAGCTTCTATACACAGTACTGCAATACGGATGCATTTTCTGGCAAGATACTGATTGAACCCTATAAAGAAAAAGAGTATGTTATACAGAATCCGCCATCAAAACCATTGACGCAGTCTGAACTGGATGCTGTTTATGCACTTCCGTATGAAAGGACGTATCATCCTTCCTATGAAGCACTGGGTGGGATTCCTGCGATTGAAGAGCTGAAGTTCAGTATCACAAGCAACCGTGGCTGCTTTGGCGGCTGTAATTTCTGTGCGCTGACATTTCATCAGGGGAGAATCATTCAGTCCAGAAGTCATGAATCAATTCTGGCAGAGGCGAACCAGCTAATATGGGATCCCGATTTTAAAGGATATATCAATGATGTTGGCGGTCCGACCGCTGACTTTCGCGCACCGGCCTGCAGCAAACAGCTTACGCAGGGAGCTTGTAAAGAAAAGCAATGTCTTTTTCCGGCACCATGTAAGAATCTTGATATCGATCATTCGGATTATCTGGAATTACTCCGTGAACTTCGGGAACTGCCAAAAGTCAAGAAGGTATTTATACGCTCAGGAATCCGCTTTGATTATCTGATCAACGATAAAGATGATACATTTTTCCGTGAACTGGTGGAACATCATATCAGCGGACAGCTGAAAGTAGCACCGGAACACATCAGCGATAAGGTTCTTGCGAAAATGGGTAAGCCGGAGAACGCTGTCTATGAAAGATTCATTCGAAAGTATAAAAAGCTAAACGAAGAGCTTGGGAAAAATCAGTTCGTCGTTCCCTATCTGATGTCTTCTCACCCGGGTTCTACGTTAAAAGAAGCGGTTGCACTGGCTGAATACCTACGAGACCTTGGTTATATGCCGGAACAGGTGCAGGATTTCTACCCGACACCTTCTACCATATCGACCTGTATGTATTATACCGGAATCGACCCAAGGACTATGGAGGAAGTTTTTGTTCCAAAATCACCGCATGAAAAGGCTATGCAGCGTGCATTGATCCAGTATCGCAACCCGAAGAACTATGATCTGGTCGTGGAAGCGCTAACCCTGGCGCATCGTACCGATCTGATCGGCTTTGACAAGAACTGTCTGATTCGGCCAAAAAGAACCTACGGTCATGAGGAATCGTTCCATAAAGGAAAAGAAGATAAAAGAAGTGATAAGAAATCATCAGGGAGAGGCGCAGGGATAAAATCAAAAGATACCAAAAATAAGAAGAGTACAGGAAATTCGCATGAAAAGAATTCCAGTGATTCCAGAAATACAGGCAGTCGGAATACGAATGGAGACAGAAGTGCATCCGACAACAGAGCAAAGACAGATGCTAAGGAGTTTTCAAACACTGGTAAAAGCAAAGCTGTGAAAAGCACAGAAAGAGCAGACAGAACTGGAAGAACTGACAGAACTGGAAGAACTGACAGAACTGGAAGTATAGAAAGAACGGAAAGAAAAGAAAAAGCAGGAAGTACAAGAAGTTCAAGAAGTACAGGAAGTGCAAGAAGTTCAGGAAGTTCAAGAAATGCAGGAAGTACAGGTAGTTCAAGAAGTACAGGAAGTTCAGGAAGTACAGGAAGTACAGGGAGTTCAAGAAATGCAGGAAGTACAGGTAATTCAAGAAGTACAGGAAGTTCAAGAAATGCAGGAAGTACAGGCAGTTCAAGAAGTTCAGAAAAAATGAAAGCATCAGACAGGAGCAATGCAAGCAATAGTACTCATACAAGCAAAAAATCCGCTACAGGTGACAGAGCTGATAAAAATAACAGATCTTATACAGGTGACGGAACTGATAAAAATAACAGATCTAATACAGGTGACAGAGCTGATAAAAATAACAGATCTAATACAAGTTACAAATCTGCTACGAGTAACAAATCAAATACAAAGAACAAAGCTTCCGGTCCTGGTATGAACAAGGAGAATAGAAAAAGTACTCCGAGCAGCCAGGGAAGGAATAGCACCAGAACAAAAAGAAAATGATACACGGCATCCGGACCATTCGTTGGTTCGGATGTTTTTCATTTTATAAGAAAGTTCCTTTTTGGTTGATGCATCCAGTCAAATGTTACAAATAAAAATAAGGTGTATTGGTATAAATGCATAAAACAATATCTGGATTTGAATTAATAAAAATTTGTGGTAAGATAGATATGCAATTAGCACAAGAATAGACAGGATATTTTAGAAAAGTTCTGCATCTTTGTCTACAGACGTGAGGCTTTTTTGATTGACATAAAAGGAAAAGCTTTTTATAATGAGATTTAGTTAAATGTAAGCGCTTACATTTTTGATTTCGCTTACAAAATCATGTTATTTTTTAATGAAAAAGGAGAGCATACCATGCAGGTTTTGAACAAATCAATTTCGAAAGCAGTAGAACGTCCGGTTAAAGTAATTCAGTTTGGTGAAGGTAACTTTTTACGAGGATTCGTAGATTATATGATCGATGTTGCAAATGAAAAAGGTATCTTCAATGGAAACATTGCCATTGTTAAGCCGATTTCTTTTGGAAGCCTTGATTCTTTCCACGAGCAGGAGTGCCAGTATACTTTAGCGCTCAGAGGAAAAGAGAACGGCGAAACAAAAGAAGAGATCAGAATCATCACCTCCGTATCCGATGCCGTTGAATGTGATACAGAGTATGCAGCATATATGGACTATGCACATCTTGACAGCCTTCGTTTCGTTGTATCGAACACAACAGAAGCCGGCATCGTATTTGATGAGACAGATAAATTCGAACTGGATCCGCCAAAGACTTTCCCTGGCAAGCTGACGAAATTCTTATTTGAAAGATATACTTTTTATAAAGGTGCCGCAGATAAGGGCATGATCATCATCCCTTGTGAATTGATCGAGAACAACGGTATCAACTTAAAGAAATGTGTTATGCAGTTCATTTCCCTCTGGAACCTTGGCGATGCTTTTACAAGCTGGGTGGAAGATTCCTGTACATTCTGCAGTACGCTTGTTGACAGAATCGTGACCGGTTACCCAAGAGAGGAAGCAGAAGCAATCTGGGAGAAGATTGGTTACAGAGATAATCTCCTTGATACCGGCGAACTTTTCGCTTTCTGGGTTATTGAAAGTGACCGTGATATCAGCGAAGAACTTCCGCTTGATAAAGCAGGGCTTCCGGTATTATTCGTAAAAGATCAGAGACCATATCGTGAAAGAAAGGTGCGTATCTTAAATGGTGCACACACCTCCTTTGATGCCATGGCTTATCTTGCAGGTTTTGATTACGTTGGCGATGCCATGAACGATGCTACGGTGAAGAAATTCGTTATGGGGACTTTATGGGATGAGATCATTCCAACTTTATCACTTCCCAGAGAAGAATGTGAAACATTTGCCTCAGCCGTTATCGAGCGTTTTGAAAATCCATTTATCAAGCATGCACTGCTTTCCATCTCCCTGAATACGATTTCAAAGTGGAAGAGCCGCTGTCTGACAAGCTTCAAGCAGTATGTTGAAAAGACTGGTTCTCTTCCTAAGAATCTTACTTTCTCACTGGCTGCAATCCTTGCGTTCTATACCGGAAATGAGATTAAAGACGGTGCATTACTGGCAAGACGTGACGGAGAATCCTATAAAGTACTGGATGATTTTGCTGTGCTTGAGTTCTTCGCAGCACACTCAGGAAGAGAAGCAAAAGCTTATGCGGAAGCTTACCTTGGAAATTCCGCTTACTTTGGCGAAGATATGACAAAATACGAAGGATTGGTTGATCAGGTAACAGAATATCTGATTCAGATCCGCAACGAAGGAATGAAGACTGCAGTAAGTAAACTGGTTGGCTGATCCTCGGAAGCAGGAAGGTTCCAGGCAGATACACTCAGCAGAGATGATTCTTAGAAAGGAACTCATTATGCGCGATTTTATAATAATAAACCCAAAAGATAATGTTGGTGTGGCACTTCGTGACCTTGCAAAAGACACAAAACTTGACGCAGCAGGGAAGGAAGTGGTCCTGCTCGAGGACATTCCCCGTGGTCACAAATTCACACTGACCGCACTGAAGGAATCCGATAAAGTATACAAATACGGATATCCCATTGGCCATGTCATCAAAGATGTACCGGCTGGTTCCTGGGTGCATGTACATAACATAAAGACAAACTTAAGCGACCAATTGGAGTATGAATACCAGCCGGTGCAGGAGCCTGCAGCAATGAAGGTTGAGAAAGCATACTTCAAAGGCTTCAAACGAAAAGACGGCCGCATTGGAATCCGAAATGAAATCTGGATCGTACCTACCGTTGGCTGTGTGAATTCCATAGCAACGGCACTGGAGCGTAAGATGAATGCGGAAGTAACAGGCTCGGTTGAAGCGGTTGCGGCATTTCCGCATCCCTATGGCTGTTCCCAGATGGGAGATGATCAGGAGAATACAAGAGAGATCCTTTCTGACCTGATCAAACACCCGAACGCTGGTGGGGTGCTGGTCCTCGGACTTGGCTGTGAGAACAGCAGCATTGAAGTGCTGAAGCCTTACCTTGGCGAATATGACAGCAGCCGGATCAAATTTCTGCAGTGTCAGGACGTGGAAGACGAGATGGAAGCAGCAAGCGAACTGATCCGTGAACTGATTGCAACGGCAGCAAAAGATACACGAGAAGAACTTCCGGCCTCAGAACTGATCATTGGTATGAAATGCGGCGGCTCGGATGGTCTGTCCGGAATAACCGCGAACCCGACCGTCGGTGCATTTTCCGACCGTCTCGTAGCGCAGGGCGGAACAACGATACTTACCGAAGTACCGGAGATGTTCGGCGCAGAGACGATCCTGATGGCACGCTGTCCGAATAAGGAACTGTTCGACAAGACAGTTACCATGGTCAACGACTTTAAAGATTACTTTATCTCACATAACCAGACGATTTACGAGAATCCTTCTCCCGGTAACAAAAAAGGCGGTATCTCAACACTTGAAGATAAGTCCCTCGGCTGTACACAAAAGTCCGGAAATTCACCGGTCACCGATGTATTAGGCTATGGCGACACCGTAACAGTAAAAGGACTGAACCTGTTAAATGCACCCGGCAACGATCTGGTAGCGGCGACCGCTCTGGCAGCAGCTGGTGCCCACATGGTTCTCTTCACAACGGGCCGCGGCACACCATTTGCTTCCCCGGTTCCGACAATGAAGATCTCAACGAACAACGATCTGGCAGGAAGAAAGAACAACTGGATCGACTTTAACTGCGGACCGCTGGCAGATGACGCTGTATTAGACGAAATGGCCGATGAATTATTCGCGTACGTTTTAAAAGTGGCATCCGGAGAACAGGTCAAATCAGAAGCAGCCGGCTTCCACGACATGGCAATCTTCAAACAGGGCGTGACCTTATAAGTAATGAGAGGCTGCTTCCTGCAGGATCGAAATATGAAATGGTTCATAAGAGAAAGATTTTTATTCTTTCATAAACATGTTTTTGATTCATTCATAATGTTTGTTTAACAGAATTAACAGGAATACTTATTGTATAGGAGTTCATTCGGAAAATTAATTTCGAATAAACCGAGTCGTAACTGCACAAATTTAATAAAAATTTAGTGCCTTATTTCACAGAAATCAGCACTTTGTGGAAAAAGCGTTTCAGACGGAAAAACTATTGAAAACAAGAAGTTAAAAGAGTACTATTATATCATATGAAATGAAAAGGAGATCAGAGTATGGGTAAGGTAGTGACAATGGGCGAGATTATGCTTCGTCTGTCTACACCAGGATTTGAACGTTTTATTCAGGCTGACAGTTTTGATGTCTGCTACGGCGGAGGAGAGGCTAATGTAGCTGTATCCATGGCAAATTATGGACACGAGGCTTCCTTCGTAACAAAGGTTCCAAAGAATGAAATTGGTGAGTGCGCAGTTGCAGCACTTAGAAAACATAATGTTGATACAACAAACATCGCACTCGGCGGTGAAAGACTTGGCATCTATTTCCTTGAAACAGGCGCTTCCATGCGTGCTTCCAAGGTCGTATACGATCGTGCACATTCATCGATCGCAGAAGCAGAAATCTCAGATTTTGACTTTGACAAGATCTTCGAAGGTGCTGACTGGTTCCACTTTACAGGAATTACACCGGCTGTCAGCGATAAAGCAGCAGAAGTTACGGAAGCAGCTTTAAAGGCAGCAAAAGCAAAGGGCATCACCGTATCAGTTGACCTTAACTTCAGAAAGAAATTATGGTCTTCCGAAAAAGCTCAGAAAGTTATGACTAACCTGATGCAGTATGTTGATGTATGCATCGGCAACGAAGAAGACGCTGAAAAAGTTCTTGGTTTCAAACCAGGTAACACAGACGTAACCAGTGGTGACCTTGAACTCGCAGGATACCAGGATATCTTCGCTCAGATGATTGAAAAATTTGGCTTCAAATACGTAGTAAGTTCACTTCGTGAAAGCTATTCTGCATCGGATAATGGCTGGTCAGCAGCTATTTATGATGGTAAAGAATTCTATCATTCAAGAAAATACAATGTTCGTATCGTTGACCGCGTAGGCGGCGGTGATTCCTTCGCAGCTGGTCTGATCTGTGGACTGATGGATGGAAAGAACATGAAAGATGCACTTGAATTTGCTGTAGCAGCATCTGCTCTGAAGCATACAATTCCTGGTGACTTCAACCTTGTTTCCCGTTCTGAAGTGGAAGCACTTGCAAAGGGCGACGGATCAGGTCGTGTACAGCGCTAATACAATGTTTATAAACATCACATTGGAATAAATAACGTAAGGCAGCAACCGCGAATTACGAAATCAATGAAACGAATAACGCTGCTACGTACGATTAAAGGTAAGTAGCAGCGTTTTCAATCGTAGACACTACTTAATTGAGATGCCGTCCCGGCAGATGCTCCGTATAGGAAAGAGAATCTTACCTGTGGCACACCGGAACGCATTCTCTGCATTTGAATGGAGGAATAAAAATGGAACTTAGAACAGCAGCTTCACCAAAGGACGCAAAATTTTACGATACAAAAAGACTTCGCGAAGAATTCCTGATCGATGACCTTTTCGCACCGGATGACATCAAACTGGTATACAGCCACATCGACAGAATCATTACAGGTTCTGCGGTACCGGTAAAGGGTGCATTAACACTTACGGCCGGCGCTGAGCTTCGTGCCAACTACTTCTTAGAGAGACGCGAGATGGGTATCATCAACATTGGTGGTGCCGGCATTATTACAATCGATGGCAAAGAATATACCGTTGATTATAAAGAAGGCATGTACATCGGAATGGGTGCAAAGGACATAAGCTTTGCAAGCAAAGACGCAGCAACACCTGCAAAATTCTACCTAAACAGTGCACCAGCACATAAAAGCTATCCAACGGTACTGATCCGTCCGGAAGGCACACCTGCTGAGGGCGTTGTCATCGTAAAAGATGAGAATAAAGTTGAACTTGGAAGTCTGGAAGAATCAAATCACCGCGTGATCTGTAAATACATCCTTCCGGGACAGGTAGAAAGCTGTCAGCTCGTTATGGGTATGACAAAGCTGAAACCGGGAAGCGTATGGAACACCATGCCTTGTCACACACATGACAGACGTATGGAAGTATATCTGTACTTTGATATGCCGGCAAATGCAAGAGTATTCCACTACATGGGCGAACCTTCCGAGACAAGACATATCGTGATGAAGAATCAGGAAGCTGTTATCTCTCCAAGCTGGTCCATTCACTCAGGAAGCGGTACACAGGCTTATACCTTCATCTGGGGCATGGTTGGTGAGAATCAGGCGTTTGGTGATATGGATAACTGCACCATGGATGATATCATGTAAGGAACGTACTTGGTATCCGGATATAATAATTATTTAGAAACTTTGATTATATTATTAAAAAACGATTAATTTATAAACAAAACATAAAGTCGGGTGCATTTAGCACTCGACTTCTTTTCTGTCTTGTTGTAAAATGGATGCAGTAACAATTACTATGTGTCAAGTTTATTTGTGTCTGTGCGTTACTGGTCACAAAACAGAACATTTCGAAAAGTGACGCAGAAAAGGAGATGTTTATGAAATCGGGTCATGAAAAAAGTTTACAGATTTTACGTTACCCGGGGATGGCGCAGTACTATGCGTATGAAGAAACCAAGGGAAAAGCAGAAGAAGCGATCGTAATGGACATGATAAAAGAGATGGAACCGGTGAAAGACAGAACGGATTATTCCTTCCTTCCATTTTATACAATATATCAGACGAAACTGAATAAAAAAGAGAAATACAGTGCTATTGCAGCCTGGACCATGCATTTTGAAAAGGAAGAGCATCCATGCCAGGGAGATTATCTTTTGACACTGGTCGACTGCTATGAAGGCTTGAGTGAAGAGATCTTTGAGCATAGAAGAGCGGTTCGGGATATGGCAAGAAGTACGCTGCAGAGAATCCTGAATAAGCATAAAGGAAAAGACAGCTGGCAGAAGGAAACGAGCCTTGAGAATTATCGTATCGCCTATGCGATCTGGAAAGCATGTTATCTTCATATGATTCTGCCGGATATCTACCTAAAAAAAGCGCAGAAGGCACTGGAAGCGGCAAAAGCGCAGCAGGAAAATGCTGAATTATCTGACGCGGAGAAGCAGGAGATAGCACTGATTCTTAACGGTATGGAGAATTACGATCCGTATACAGGCGGATGGGAGGTGCTGCATGACTGCTAATATTATCAAAACATTTGCCAGATGTGCGGTTATGGAAGTAAGTAACGAGGGCTTCTACAATACAGAGGACGAATATACCATTGAACTGAACGGAAAGTTTTATAAGAACAGCACAAAAGTGGTAGAGAGTCTTTATGATTTACGCCCGGATACCGAGTATCAGGTAACCTTAAAGAGAAATGGCAAAGAAATCGGTCAGGTCGCATTTTGTACCAAAAAGGAAGCCGTAACGCTGAATGTCAGGGAGTTTGGGGCTTTGGGTGATGGGAAACACAATGATACGATCAACATTCAGTGTGCCATCAATGCCTGCCCGGAGAACGGACGTGTCTATCTGCCGAACGGTATCTATAAAGTAACAAGCTTGTTCCTGAAAAGTCATATACTGATCGATCTGGCGGAGAATGCCGTAATATCTGCGATTCCGGATCGTACGATGTATCCGATCCTTCCGGGAATCATTGAGGGAAATGACGAAGAAACCGAATATAACTTTGGAACCTGGGAAGGCAATCCGATTGATTGTTTTGCCGCCATCATTACCGGACTTTTTGTCGAGGATGTGGCAATCACGGGAAGAGGTACCATAGACGGATGTGCAAGCCGTGAGAACTGGTGGAACAATCCGAAGGTAAGGAACATTGCCTGGAGACCAAGACTTGTCTTTTTGAACCACTGCAAACACATAACTATGCAGGGCGTTACGGTAACGAACAGTCCTTCCTGGAACATACATCCGTATTTTTCAGACCATTTGAAATTCCTGGATCTGAAGATACAGAATCCGAAGGATTCACCAAATACAGACGGACTTGATCCGGAATCCTGCAGTAACGTGGATATCATTGGGGTGTATTTCTCCGTTGGAGACGACTGCATCGCGATTAAAGCAGGCAAAATCTATATGGGTGCAAAGTATAAGACCCCATCAGAAAATCTCATGATTCGTCATTGTATGATGAGGGATGGCCATGGTTCCATCACGATAGGCAGTGAGATGGCGGGCGGAGTTAGAAATCTGACGGTACGTGAATGTGAGTTTGTAGACACGGACCGCGGACTACGCATAAAGACAAGACGAGGCAGAGGACGTGATGCTGTCATTGACGGTGTTTTGTTCGAACGGATCCGTATGGATCAGGTACTGACCCCGATCGTAATTAATTCCTTCTACTTTTGTGATCCGGACGGACATTCAGAGTATGTTCAGTCACAGGAAATCCACAAAGTAGATGAAAGAACACCGATCCTTGGTGAATTCACCTTCCGTGATCTTGAATGCTCGAACTGCCATGCCGCCGCAGCATACATTATAGGATTGCCGGAAGAAAAAATCCGCAGGGTAGCATTTGAAAATGTATCCTTTACCTATGCTTTGCAGCCGATTCCAAGCTGTCCTGCCATGATGGATGGACTTGGTGAAAAGGTAAAGCTGGGTGTATTTGCAAAAAATGTTCAGCGTCTTGAACTGAAGGATGTGAAGATAAAAGGGGCCGAGGGGGATACGGTCATTACAGAGAATGTGAATCAATTGATTATGGAGTAACTTCTGTAAGACTTACAGAGAGGAAAGGATACGTGACGATGAGAGAATACGCAATAACGACAGATTCGAATTCAGATTTGCCGCTAGAGTATATTGAGCAGAATAAAATTGGAATCATTTCACACTACTACAACATAGACGGAGAAGATTACGGAGAAGGCAATCTTCTTCCTGCAAATGAGTTCTATGACAGAATGCGCAACGGTTCCATGCCAACGACCATGGCCAGCAATCCTGCAGTGATCCGTGATGTCTTCACTGAGTATGCCAAGGAAGGGAAAGATGTACTTCATATAAGCTTTTCTTCTGCCCTTAGCTGTGGCTGCAGCAACGTAATGGACGGAGCCAGAGAGATCTGCGAAGAATTCCAGGACTGCACCATTAAAGTCATTGATACATTGAATGTATCACTTGGTCAGGGGATGGTCATCATGAAGGCAGTGGAGATGCGAAAAGCAGGAAAAAGCCTTGAAGAGACCGCAGCCTGGATCGAAGCAAATAAGATGGATTTCTGCTGTCAGTTCACAGTGGACGATCTCTTCCACTTATACCGCGGAGGACGCGTGTCAAAGGCCGCAGCGGTCGTTGGAACGATTCTCAGCATTAAACCGATTCTTTATGTGGATGACAACGGAGCACTCCTTGCCCTTGAAAAAGCGCACGGACGAAAGAAATCCCTTGCTAAGATCGTTGATAATATGACAGATCGTATGGGAAAATACCGGGAAGGCAATCCGCTCGTATGTATCGCACATGGTGATGTATTGGAAGAAGCAAATTATGTGGCAGAACTGGTCAAAGCAAAAGTTCCGACGGATAAAGTCATCATCAATACAGTAAGTCCAAGCATTGGTGCGCATTCCGGTCCGGGAGCCATCGGCATCCTGTTCATGGGTGAAAAGCGCTAGAAGCAAGAGTTTATGCGGATGGAGCAGGTTGTTTGCCTGTCTCCATCCGTTTTAGATTTCTAATAAATCTTGTTAATTGTATCTATTGTTTGAATATTTTGTCATACTCAAATTTGCCTTGACTTTTTATAAGAAACGAGTCATAATAGTTAAGCACAGTCAGTCGTGGTAATTGTTTCAATCGTACGATTGGAAGTGTTTATATCGAGGCGTGGCTCAGTTTGGTAGAGCGCTGCGTTCGGGACGCAGAGGCCGCAAGTTCAAATCTTGTCGCCTCGATTTGCTTTTCTGGCACCGGTTTCCGGTGCATTTGTCAATGCAGAATGAAATTCTTTATTCCGCATTTACGATAGAACTTGAACAAACATAAATAGTATGCTTTCATGGCTCAGCTGGTAGAGCGACGCATTCGTAATGCGTAGGTCAGGGGTTCGAATCCCCTTGAAAGCTTCGAAGAAAGTGCAGTAAAATCAATGGTTACAGAGGTTGAGTGAAAGTGAGAAGTGCTCGAAAGAGTGCTTTTTTTATGTTTTGGGGACTATCTGGTGTATATTTGGTGATTACTGACGGCAGTTTGATGATATTAAAGCAGGATATCCTGAGACGATAGATTTCATGTAGGAAGTGTTTTGGTCTGTACGAAGTTGTACAACGATACGAAGTGACTGCAAGGAGGCAGTTAGGGGGAGAATAGGCAATCAATTGTGTGATCGATTTTGATTATGGTTATGTACAGTAAAAGTTACGCTGAGAAAAATCCAATCTTTAGCAAAATTACAAATACAACAATTACAAGGACACCAACTATCACCGAGGCATACCTGACCACTTTAAATTGTGCTTGTGTCATTTTTTTTGGTTGTTTTAACGAGAAGATAACAATATTACATATAAGCATAATAGAAAAACATATAGCTATTAATATTTTTACAGACATATTTCAACCACTCCTTGAACTTATTATTTATTAAGTCTATATCAATCGTATACACAAAGCAACAAAAACTGCAGTGCTGTGATTTATTATTTTTTAAAATCTCTAAGCAACAAATAGTAAGGCACTTATAGACATCATAGGTGCCTATTTTAACGCTTGCAAGTCAAAGAGCAAAGTAGTAGCATAGAAGTAGAAAAGGCTGAATCAGGTTAAAATACGTAGATTATTATCGAGATATAAGAAAAGATTATCCTGATTTGAAGTCGGTAAAATTGGTATAGGAAAATGTTTCGGTACCTGGCTACGGGATGCAGAAAGGATAAAAATATGAATCAATATTATAAGATCCACGACTTAAACAAAGTAGCAAGGAGAGGACCGGTTACCGTATATCTGTGATTCAATGAATAAAACTGGGAAGTTGATTATAATCACAAAGTAATGGACAGAATCATTGGTTATGAAGAAGGTGAAGGTATAGGCAAGACTGACATGATGATGTGTATAGATGAAAATAGCCCGGAAGAAGCTATGAAACTTATTGAAGAAATGAATTGATAAAATGAAAAAGGGACGATCATATGTCTTGCTAAGAATTTGATTATAACAACATGCTAGCCCTAGATGATGATTCAAAGGAAAATCATGAGATGTTAGATCAAATAATTAAAAAGGAGTATGAAAAAGAACTGGAGAAGAGAAAGAAAAAATAATTCCATCAGGCAGTAGATTAGGCCAATTGGCTCAGATATTTTACGAACGAGATCAGGACATCTAACAGTTTTGTTAGGTGTCTTTTTTGTTAGTTATGATAAGTGGTAGCATGGAAAGAAAACGGGGAGGTATTTGTATGCCAGAATTTAAACAACGCAATGGTGTATTAAAAGGTATAATAAAATGCCCGATTTGTGGAACGGATTATACTTTTGAGCAAGATAAAAATGGAGAAGCAATTGTTATAAATTATTCTGGTCCACGTGAAAATTGTTATGAATTACAGCTTGAAGTTAATAGTAAATGCGAAAAATGTTTATTTACAGCAAGAACATATGCATTTGTAAATTGGATAAATAAAAAATTGTAAACAGAGGCATCCTTCGGGGGGCTTTTATCCTATTGTTGCCATACGACAAAAATGCTAAAGTAAAAAAAAACGGAGGTACTTTATGGGTGATAATAAAGATAATGTTATGGATGGATTTCCATTAAGCGATGTAATAAGAGCAGTACACGATGAATTGATATTGAGTCAACAAAGAAGAGAAAAAGAAGGGAAAGATCCATTATTCTATGTTGATAAATTAACAATTGAAGCAAGTTTTATCGTAACCAAATCACATGAAGCAAATGCAAAGATGGGGATTAAATTATTGTCTTTTCTAGATATGGGGGTAAATGCTAATGTTGCGCATGAAAACAATACAATACATAAAATGACTTTAGAGCTTACGGCAAAACAACCAGATTCTATAAAGGGTATTATTATTGATTCTGGAAATGGATCTACGCCTTTACCAGTATTTCCTTTTTCTAATCAAAAGAGTAAAGATGGTGAGCCCAAAATTGTTTTACCAATCATACCAGAAAAAGAAAAATAAGCGCCAATAGAAATATTGGTCAATTACCTTGTTTTTATTTTCAGTGTAAGGGTAACAAGGAAAAAGAAAATGGGGAGGTATTTGAATGAAAAACGAAGAGCTAATAGGAAAAACAATTATGAGTGATAATGGTACAAAGTATTTAATTACGGGAATTGTTGGATCAAAAATGGAGACGCTTGATATATCGTCAGGCCGCGAGGTGGATGAAAGTGAAGGTGTGGAAGGTTATATCGTAAATCAAACAGAATACGTATATATCGACAAAAAAGATTTAGATAAGTATAAATTAGCCTGAATTATTCACTTTGCCATACGGATATCGGATTGCCCCGTTTACTTTGAATACACATAAACTTCAGACTGCCATTTCTCGATCCATTCATCATAAACAAAGCCAAGTTTGAGCAGAAGATTCTTAGAAGGAATATTCTCTTTTTCTGTCATGGCTATGATTTCACAATCAGAAAATCTTTCTTGTAACTCGGGCAGGTAAGCTTTTAGAACTTCGGTTACATATCCTTTGCGTGAAAAATCAGGATTGATCGTATAACCGATGGAGATTGTCTTTTCCTTTTTGGATACATACAGATCACCAATAAGAGTATTTATGGCTTTATCGATGATGGCAAGCTGCATTCCCTTCGTTATATCCAAGGGTACGAGCAAGGCTTTTTTGTATTCGTCCTTTGATAGATTTTTGAAGCCTTGATATTTCATCCACTCGTCATTGTTTCTATAAACCATAAAGGATTCAAGATCTTTTTCTTCGAATTGTCTTACGATACATCGATTTGTTTCTAACATTTTAGTACCTCCAAGGATAATAATCGATTATGCTTCAGTTAATTAACAAGCAGGAATATACTTCTTTATTATACTACAAAGGGAAGTATTTTTCTTTTCTTATTTTGCAGACTAATTTTCATATACAGTATGAATGTCTGTTTGCCAAATAGCCGTATGACCAATTTTTAGCTTCTCCTTTGCAAGCATATCAAGTATAATAGATTTGTACACAGAAGGGAGAATTATGAATAATTTTAGTGATAACAGAGATTTTATGAAGAGCGGATTTGACCTTCCGGAACGAGAATTCGTTTCCGATCAGGAGAAAGGTATCGCACCGCCTCCGATTGAAAAAGATATAGACGATTTTATTGATATTATAGAGCTTCCCAAAGTAGAGGAGACAGATCTGAAGAACAAGAATTTATTTTCCTGCTTGTGCGCAAGAAGAAGCAGGCGCAAATACACCGATAATGCCATCAGTCTTATGGAATTAAGTGTGCTGCTCTGGGCAACTCAAGGGGTACAGAAGATTATACCGGCGTACAAGAAAACTGGGCATATCAGCCTTCGGCCGGTTCCATCGGCAGGTGGAAGACAATGCTTTGAAACTTATCTTGCGATCAATAATGTCGCTGGACTGAAAGCGGGAATATACCTGTACAGACCATTAAAACATGAAGTTGCCTTTCTTTATATGGTAGAAGATCTGCCTGCGAAGCTCATTTATGCTTACGGTGGTGAGGACTATCAGGCTGAGGCAAGATGGCTTGGCCACGCGCCGGTGGTATTTCTTTGGTCCTGCGTCCCTTACCGTGGAGAATGGCGGTATCATATGGAAGCGCATCGACTTATGCTGCTTGATATTGGACATGTATGTCAGAATCTTTATTTGGCTTGTGAAGCTCTGGGGCTGGGTACCTGTGCGATAGCGGCCTATGTACAGAAAGCAACCGATGAGCTGCTGCATTTGGATGGAGAGAACGAGTACGTTGTATACATTTCCGGGGTGGGAAGATTGCCTGAATAATAATTAAAATGAAAATCATTCAAAGCAGAACAAGTATTTCATCTTTCATAGGAAACAGCACTGTGGGTGCCGTACCTTAGGAGGTTTTATGTATTTAGAGACAAACAGACTGATCCTTCGAGATTATAAGGAGTCTGATTTCGAAGATTATTATGCATTGAAGAGAGATCCGGAGGTTATGTATTACCTTCAGGATATACAGCTTTTTTCCGTTGAAGCGGCGCGAGAGGATTTTTTGCTGGTTTTGGATGACCAGAAGAAGGCAGACCGAAGCTTTTGTTTCTGGCATATGGAAAATAAAAAGACAGGCGAGCAAATCGGAAGTATTGGCTACACGGTTACTTCCACTACACCAGTTGGGAAGCTTGTTCACGCCGGGTATTTTACCTATCCAAAATTCTGGGGACAGGGATATACAAGTGAGGCTCTGACCAATGTGCTGGAATATGCGTTTACAAAGGATAATGTATACCGGGTAACCACAGGCTGTCTGGCTGAGAATATAGGTTCAGAAAAGGTAATGCAACGGTGCGGGCTGATCAAGGAAGCGACGCATATAGCGTATGAATGGCACGATGGAAGGATGAAAGATCGTCTCGAATATCGTTTGTTAAAAGATGAATGGATGAAGTTGTTCAGCTAATATGAAAAAAAGTAAAACCGCAGTCAGGGAGAAAATCTTCCAGACTGCGGTTTCTTATTGTTTGCATTAAAAACGAATCAAGGGTCAGAATCAATTACCACTCCAAGGCTTTGACATATAAACAGCGACACCATGGTCATTCATACTCTGTCCATAGCTTTCAACGGAATAATCCTGAATAAAGTTTTTGAAATTCATAAGGATGTCATACTTACTCTGTGAAAAATTCGAATCATAGATCATATAAACAAGGGTGTCACTTCCCTCGACCTTTTGATATCCATTTGAAATGTAATAATCATAGGTGCTTTGTGAAGTACAATCTTCAATGTAGACATCCTGGAGTATCGTACCATTTTCATCAAAAGAATAAATATCTGCATAGGCTTCGTATTCTGTAATATAGTAATCATCTGTTACCGGAGATACATAAGCTAAGTATTTGAAATCCTCAGGGTTACAGTAATTACCTGCAACAGGAGCTTTATCATCAAGAACAAAATCGCTCATATAAAGGATTGAAAAATTCGAACCATAATCTGCAACATCAATACGATTTAAAAGATCGGTTGGATCGTCCATCAGCTTATCTGCAACGCTAAGATATCCATATTGGGTGTTGATGGTTGACAATGCATCCTGATTCCATCGAAGATAAAGATAATTGTCATAGATGGAATACTCGCCCTGCAACAGTTCGCCGGTGGTGCTTGATGAATACCCATACTGTGTGTAATTTTCGGAGTTTGACTGCGTTACTTCCGCATCCGCTGCGGTCGGTTTTATTCCTTCCGAGGTGCTTTCTGCTCCGGAATAAAATCCAAATCTTGAGTAGCCATCGATGACCTGTCCTGCGGCGTCAAGGACTAGTAAAATCTTTTTATCGACCGCAAGAATACCGCCATCGACCTGATTACCGTCATATATCACATAATTTACCGTGGAAGGTGAAAACATGAGTGAATCTTCTGCCAGTGGAGAAAAACCATTCGCATATACTTCATCCGGGAAAATGGAAAGGCCGGAAGCGGTACCAGAACTCGCATCCCCTGAACCGGTAACTGTGATTTCGTCTCTTGAATACTCTCGCGAATAGAGTGTATTATTCAATTGGGATTCAGACAGTGTGAAGCTTTTGGCTTCTGGAAATGTGTAAGAAGCTATCTCGGAAGAATCCGCTCCATCAATAAAGGTGACCTCGGATTCCTCGGGAAGAACGGCATATATAGTAATTGTATCTTCGGATATTGAGAAACCAAGACTCTTGATTTCCCAGGAAATATAAGAATCATCACCTGTTACTTGCAGGTATTTTAGCGAACAGCGAAGATCACTTGCACTGTAACTGCTTTTATTCATGTTTGGAATATATACATCGACTCCAAAACTGTCAAAGTTCACTTCCCATGAGTACAGTTCATAGTAATCGTCGGACGAAGCATCCGCAATATCGTCGAAGGTTCGCTCAAAGGCCGGACTCGTAATGGTAACCGTAGCTTCCTTATCACTTACAAAGGCAATCGTTGCCTCACCGTAGGCATCATTGTCGGAAGACAGATTGTTATCTGCTGTGTTATTGTCAGTCTCACCGGCCGCATTACCGGTGTTATTGGAAACGTTGTCTGCGCTGTTGGTTGAATTCGTATTATTGGGTGCTGCGCTCTGATTGCCTGAAGTACTGCCGCATCCTGTGAAAAGAACAGTAAAAATCAAAAGAAAAACTATAAATTTGCGTTTCATTGCTTCATTGATACTCCTTTTCGTGTTGTTTTTTTGTGTGTTCGTTTTATGATTTTCCCATTTTTATTCATGAGCCATGATGAAACTTTTTTTCTTGAACATGGCTTAGAAAGTACAATTGTTACTATAAACAATCAGTAGCAATATAGCAAACATTACCATTGCGATATAAATATGTCAACTATAATCTGAAACATTTTGGACTTATGAAGGAGTAAGTTGATTATCAAACAAAACAAGGTAATGTTGGCAGTTTCTGTCCTTGAAATTGTGTGCGCCTTCGATGGTATAATTCAGGGTTAGGATTGTAATGGAATATCAAATTTGTGTTAAACCTAGGTTAAGTTGGCGCATACCTTTCGGAAACATGTTATAATAGAATCGTAGTAGGAAAAGATCAAGAAAGGATAAACCGAATGAATATTATTACCTTAAAAGCAGAGCTATTTAAACGGCCGCCCCTGCTTTATGAAACAAAAGAATCAGTATACTGCATAGGGGAAGGGGCCTGTTTTACCGCAAATGACTGCAGAGAATATCTGGATGTTTTTCTGGAGAATTATGAGAATATTGATAAGGACACACAGATCGTAATGAATGTGGTAAAGAAAATGAATTCAAAGCTAAGAGCACATTCTAATTTCGCTGAATTCACAGAAGTCAATATGCATCCGGAAAGAACCTTTGATACGTTGCATCTGGATTTGGATGATTTGATGAGCATTGAAAAACAATTCAATCGATACGAGGATGTGTATCAAAGAGATGTATGAGAAGCAAAAAGCCAAAAATCGAAACAAAGAAAATGTGAATGGAAGAGATCATAGGAAGCATCCTGCGGGGCGCTTTTTTTAATGTTTAAATGTTTTATGAGTAACAGGTTTATGATTATCAGGTTTGTGATTAACATGATTCACTCGAAAAGAAATAAATGAAGAATCATTCTGGATGATGTAAATATATGTTGTATTTATAAGTTTTCGTGATATACTTTTATTTTGTAAAGCTTTGACAGTATTATATACATTATTATGTGAGAAAAAGGTGGATGCAGGATGAAAAAAGCGGTTATATTAATTGTGCAAATGATATTTGTTATTACCCTAGTAAGTGCATGTGGTTCAGGGCAGAACAATTTACAGCAGAATGTGAATCAGAATGCAGTTCAGAATGAAAGTCAGACAGAGGATGAAGGCAACCTAACAGCAAAGGATGGAAGCTACACAGACAGTAACAATTCAGATAACAATGGAACTTTAGATGGTTCTCAGAATGATACTTATGAAGAACCAAATGGACAGACAGACTCACTTGCCTTTACATTTCCGGATAACCTGCTTGGAACGTATGGACCGGAATATAATACAGCGCAGTACATCACCATTGAAGCAAATCAAATAACAATAAACAACGAAGGTGAAATCAATTCGGTGGATTCATCGATATTCGCAGAAGCCGGGATAGAGAATGTTTACAGTGCTTACCAGGAGGAGACAGGAGTATACATTACACTGACCTTTTTGGAAAGCATGAACGAAGGCGAGCAGGATATCTACGTCGAGTATTCTGGTGCGGATTCCTACTATAGTTTTTCTGGCGCGAAGCTTACAACAATAGATGGGATTCCACTTGATAACTATGTGAGTCTGGATTCTGCCGGAGAGTTTGGTACGATGCCAATGACGGAGGATCTTAAGAACATTATTTTATCAAAGGTAACAGAAGATTACTTTATTGTGTATAATCCGGCGTATGAATTCTATTCAGATGGCAAGTCCTTTACTTGTGAAATGTATGATATCGCCTCGTTTGATGAACTGGGTTACAAGCTGTATACCGGCAGTTGTGAGCTCTATGTATGCAGCAGTGATGCGGATGCAGCAATTATAGCGGAATACTATTCCGGATATAGTGATCAACAAGGTTCGATAACAATAG
The DNA here is from genome assembly GCA_003249225.1 of Clostridia bacterium. Taxonomy (GTDB): domain Bacteria; phylum Bacillota; class Clostridia; order Lachnospirales; family Lachnospiraceae; genus SZUA-448. The sequence goes on from QKJQ01000021.1 coordinate 53,204, forward strand.
TAAATGGAAGCACAGAAACTCCAAAACATTTTTATGAAAATTCCAAGCAGGCCTATCTTCGGTATTACAGTTCTTCCATTGTCTATGGAGAACACTGTTTTCTCTATGAGGACTTGAATGAAATCTGCTATATGTCAAAGCCCTTCTCCATTGAGCAGGGAAAAGCATGGAAGGAAGCAACAGAACTGATAAGTAAAATGTATTGCTATTATAGCTACAACGATGACCAAAGTGCATTTATTGATTTAGGCGGTACGGGATTTGATCCTTATATTCAGGTCTATGACGAGACCACAGCGTTTGATGCTTCGTACACGAACTTTGTGAAAGCTTCAGGAGACATGTTGATTGCTTATGGTTATATTGAAGGTTACGAGGGATATGAGTCAGTGACATATGTTACAGAATTCACCACAGATGGTGTGAATGTAACGGCACATTCGATGAAATATAGTGGAATAGACGAAATAAACTACGATAATTATACGGAATATACTCCGGAGGCCGAAGTGACGGTAACGGCGTTGCATACGGTAGAGTAGAACAGCAAGAAGACTCAGGCGAATTTACAGCCTGGGTCTTTTGTGTCAATAATTTTACATATCATATTTTTGAGAATATTGATTCTATTTGTATTAGGCAATATTTTACGTTATACTGTTGTTGTCTGAAAAGAGACTAATGTAATATTATTGGCAGACCTAAGAGCGAAATAATAAAGGAAAAAAGCAGTGTTCTTTAATGGTCCCTTTTTACTATTGTTCCGCCAGGACCGAAGTGCTAGTGTAAGGTAAAAAGGAGAAATCTGTATGGACGCTGATCATAGGGATATTGTTAATAAATTAATATCAGATATAGGTGAAGAGAAGGATAAGAATATAGGTATTGTTACTGTAAAAACTGTTGAAGATAAAAGTGATTTTAATATCGAAGAGAATTTTCAACTTGTGGATGGCAAAGACAAACTTGGCGTAATAAGGGAAATATACGATGATTCATGTGAACCTCTTGAGTATTCTGAATTAATTGAAATCCCAATGAATGTGGAAAGAATCGCTGATGCAAAAAAAAATAACATGCTTGATGCTAATAAAGGAAGAGTGAAAAAAAAGAGAAAGACGATTGTGAAAGAAGGTAGTAAGGATACGGAAAAATAAGAAAACAGAAGCGTTTAACCGAAAGATACCTTTACATTATTTTTGGAGGGCATATGGTTACTTTGAGTGGTCTTATTAATGTTGCAGAAGCAAATGAATTTATTGATTTTTTAAAAGCATTGCCGGAGTATCTTAAATACATATATCCGGGGTATATAACAATGTATTTGTATTATTTCTTTCGTGGCTATTCTTTTGAAGATAACAAGCGTGTTGTAATTAAATCACTGGTTATCAGTTGTATTTTAAATGAGATTAATAATTTGCTGTTTGCTCTTGCTGACAAACTCAACCAAACTATGGCAAACAATATAAAAGGAGTTATTTTTGAAAATGGTTCACTTATCATACTATCCGTATTAATAGCTTTTTTAGCCTATGAGTTTACAAGATGCATCTGGATTGGAATATTATTCAAAAAAATTGACATTGAAACATCATTGTGCACAAACGAATTCGCACATTTGGAGAAAAAGAATGCTTACTGTCCGCTTTTAATGATTGTGTATCTAAAAAATCAAAATATAGCTTATGAGGGAATACTTTCAAGCTACGAGATAGAGAATAGCGGGAATCGGTATATTATACTCGAGAGGTATTCAAAATACAAAGTGGATTCCAATAATGGCAGGTTAAACTATAATACAGAAGATAATCGTGAAAAAGAGGAAAAGAAGGTTATCCTGTATTTCGACGAAATATTGCATATTGAAGTTTATCAGGTTTATGTTGAGAAGAAAACGAATATGAATAATATTGCCAATTATATTGAGGAAAACAAACAGCTTCCAAAGGAAATAGACGGAATTGAGGCAGATGAACTGGTAGAATTAATAAAAGAGATGAAAGCGAAAAATATAATACAATATAAAGAGGATCCGCTGAATCAAAAAGCAGAAGTTATATCTGTCAATAGTAAAAAGCTAAAAAGAATGTTTTAGTTGTAAGAGAAGAACGAAATCGAGGTGTGAGTAATGAAAAAAAGCATAGATTTCTTGCATATTGTATTGATCGCCCTTATATTTACGGTGTTTATGACCGGTTGTCAGAACATTGATACGACAAATCATTTCCTTGAAAATGCAGCAAACCAAACGATAGAAAGTACAACCTCAACAGAAAGTACAACACCAACAGAAGGTACTGCACATACAGAAAGTACAACACCAACAGAAACCAGCGAAGTGACAGAAGGAATCACACCAACCGGGATCGCCCAGCCTGCAGAGGATTATGATTCCGGCGAGAACAATATTCCAGAAGGTGTCGCTGATGAAAGCCCGTTGGTCTCAGATGCTGAGTATTACACAGGTGTCCTAAGTGCAGACGGCACGAAGAGGACCTTTATGGACAAGACCTATGATGTTATTGTTGTTGACGGTGGAGATTTGTCAGGAGACCGAGAAGCAAATGTTGCGGTGGATATTGGCTTTGGCGACAGAGAATACTGGGCTTATACCAATGAATATGGACAGCTGGCCTTTGTGACGGCAGAAGTGATCACCTTACAGGATCATGAGACAGAACCGGTTCTGTCAACGGGACGTTACTATGCGGATGAGGCAAAAGTGCCCGGAACGGAAAGTGCAGATCTTGATGAGGGGCATGTTATCGCAGATTCCCTTGGCGGTGTTTCGAATGCCTATAACATAACACCGCAGGACAGCACGCTCAACCGATATGGTGACCAGGCTTATATGGAAGATACCATACGTGATGCCGGTGGCTGCACCGATTTCTTCGCCGTGATTGAATACCCGGATACAGAGACTCAGATCCCGGCACTTTATCAATATACCTATGTGATCGATGGAGAGATCATTACGGATGAATTTGCCAATGTGAATCCGGACGACATCAGCACAGAGGAGCCAACTGGAACGCATGAGCCAACTGCGTCACCATCACCAACGCCAACGCATGAGCCAACTGTGTCACCATCACCAACACCAACACTCGTGCCAACCGTAGTACCAACATCCGACACAGGTAGTTCAGCAGATGACTTTGATGAGGAAGAAGAGTTGCAGCGGATCGATACGAACGGGAATGGGACTGTAACGATAGCAGAGGCAAAAGCAGCCGGTTATACAATGCCGATAAAATCAGATTTCTGGTTATATAAATACATGATCGATCGCGACGGAGATGGTATGGTCGGTGAATAAGTGATAAAGAGATGAGAGAAGAGTAAGTCGATCAAGAAAGAAAAGGAGAAACAACATGGACCGGATTCTTGGCTTTTACCCGTTTTTTATAGCACTGCTTGCCATTCTGGCCATTGCAGTCATTGGTATTTACAATATGCATCTCCTTGCAAGACATAAGAAGAGTCTGGCTACTATATGCATTCATATTGTATCGCTGTTTGCCATGGCAGGAATCATATTCTATATGATGGGAACTGCGGTGTTTGTTCTGCCGATATCGGATGGTTACCGACAGATGTCCGGATTTTCATTTTTCCTGGCTGCCCTAAGTGGAATCACCGGCATAATTATCTTACTGGCCATTGGGAAAAATCACACCATTCGAAGCCTGCCGCAGAATATTCCACAGGCTTTGAAGAACATTGAAGCGCTTGTATTCATCATTGGTCAGGATGGCAGAATCAGTCATGTCAATCATGAGAACATTTTTAGAACGTATTTTGGAAGTGTGGAAAATGCGGCTGAACTGTTGAACTTTATAAAAAAGCAAGGACAAAGCGACAAAGGACTTCCGGGAAGTCTGGAGGACCTGAATGAATGCCCGGCCTGTGAACTGGAACTGCCAACAAACAATACCTGCCTGCAGATTAATGTACATCCGGTGAATGATAAAGACTGTTTTCTTGGATATACGGTCGTGGTGGAGGATGTAACGTCTGTCAGACAGAATGAACGGGAACTGGAGAGTCAGAATGATGAGTTGGAACTTGCCAATAAAAAGCTGACCCGCTATATAAAGGAAGCAGGAGCCCTGGAAGCTGAAAAAGAACGTCTGCAGATCATGGACAGCCTGCAGCAGACGCTGATCGCTGACATTGAAGCCTCTCTGCAGCAGATGAATGAGATCAAGCAGCATGCGTTTGAAGATCGAACCTATCAAAAGACCATGAAAGAACTTGCATCGAACCTACGAAAGATATACGACAAAGTACGCAGCACGGTTGGACAGATTTCCGGAAAGGATGTGAAGACATGATACGAATCGTACTCGCAGATGATCATCTGCTGTTTCGCTCCATGTTGGAGGAAATGCTTAAGAAAGATGATAGCATCGATATTGCAGCTTCCTGCGCAGAGGGAGTAGAAGCACTTGAACAATGCATAAAACAGAAACCGGATATTGCCCTGCTGGATATTGGAATGCCTGGGAAGAATGGAATTGAAGTACTGGAAGAACTAAAAAAATCACTTCCGGAAATCAAAGTCGTTATGCTGACGACCTTTGAAGATGATGAGAATATAAAGAAGGCGGTCCGGCTTGGAGCGGATGGCTATCTGATCAAGGATATGCGCCCGGAGATCCTGCTGATGTCTTTAAAATGCATTTACCACGACATGATACTGTTCCATAAAAGTGCGTATCACCTGCTGCAGACAACAATAGCAGGGGCCGAGGAGGAACGGCATAAAAAAGTCCAGCTTGGTTCCATGGTATTTGACAGTACCGATATAAAGATCCTGCAGCTGATCGTACAGGGAAAGACGAATCGTGATATCGGTAATTCATTGAGCTACAGCGAAGGTACCATTAAGAATAAAGTTACAAAGCTGTTATCGCTGACGGGGCTGTCCGATCGTACCGAACTGTCCGTCTTTGCCATTAGCAACAACCTTATCTAGGAAGGACGGCATGAATGGTGAACCCTTTTTCACCATCGCTGATAAAAGCAACACGGCCAAGAAGTGACTGAATGCGCTCTTCAATACCATTTAATCCAAAACTCTTTGTTATGTGGGAGCATCCTTTTCCGTTATCAATGGTATAGACCTCAAGCTGCTGTGACTGAAAACGAAGGATGGTGTAGATGGAAGATGCTTTTCCGTGCTTTATGGCGTTTGTGACGGCTTCCTGACAAAGGCGGTAGATGGCTTCTGTCTGCAGGGTGTTCAGTTCATACGGAGTCCCCTGAACCTGAACCTCCAGCTGGATCTTATCATTTTTCAGATACTCAAGAGCATGAATCAGGGAATTTTTGTTCCATGCAGATTCATTGCCGTGTAATGCATTTTTAATATCATTCAGACTGCTGGTCAGAAGCTCTTCGATCTGACCGGCTTTTTCTTTTGCCTGTTCCGGTTCATCTTCTGCCGCAAGTTCTGCGGTACCGATCACGACAGTAAGACTATGCCCCAGTATATCATGAACGTTCTGAGCCATCTGCGCCTTTGTCCTTGCGATAGCCAGTTTTCTTGTTGTGTCAGCCAGTTCACTAAGGCGTTGATTGATTGCTTCCAGTTCTTTGTTCTGGGAGGCTAAGGTCATTGTGCTTTTGATGATCTTTGTTACATCGCTGATGCAAAGCAGGCAGTGTCCGTACCGGCATGCCTGCCTGGCAATATGAATAAAACGCCCATCCGCCAAACACAGTTCCAGATCGGACGGAGCAAATTCATTGCGAAAATGGTTATTGTTCAAGGTACCGTCAGGATTCTGAGGCTTTTCCAATTCCGGCTGAAAGAAAGTCAGAAGCTGCTCCTTGTTCTCCGGGGTTAGATTTCTCGCTGTATCAAGAAAGAGCTCCAGACTAGCCGGTGGTTCTGCAAGCCGCATCATGGTAAGCAATGTCTGATTGCTTCCGTAGAGATGATGTTCTTTATCAATGTAAATGAGACCCTGTGGGACCAGGTCATAAAGTCTTCCAAGGGTCACTGGTGAGATATCAAAAAAGCGTAGTGTAAGCGTCGGAATAACGAAAAGTATCAGTGAGATGGAGGCGGCGATCGGACTAAAATCGAAAATTGGGAAGGGGAAGTACCAGGGAAACACATTCATCTTAAAAAGAATGTAATAGAGGTTTGCCAGCATAGGAAGAAGTACAAAGACAGAAAAGATCCGTCCCAGTACAGGATTATTGCGAAAGCCCGGCTGCTTTGTATATCCTCTGGAGAGAAGCAGGATACCCAGAAGCAGATAGGAATACTGAACGCTTTGTGCGGCATAGAACATAGGACCAAAGCGGTCCTTGTAGATGGTAAATACCGAATAGAAGGTCATATGGAGTGGATTTGTTGCAACAACAAGAAAGGCAAGCAATGGCAAAAAACTGATGCTGATTAGATATTTTTTTGAAGGAAAATGGTTGTGCTTATAGACAGAGGCAAAAAGAAGCAGACAGACCCCAAGGCTGTCGATGGCAAAATACTGCAAGACGATGAAGAACCAGCGAAGTTCAATGACCGGAGACAGCGTTTTGAGAATCTTTGCCACCATCCATAGGGCAATGGTAGCGACCAGCAGGAGATAACTGGTAAGCAAAGCAGTTTTCTTCGCGCGAAAATACACATAGGAAGTAAAAAGCAGCAGCAGAAGCAGCATGATGCTATGTGATAAAAGAATGGTCTGAAAATCAAGTGCTAGTTTGTCGGATACTTCCATGGGAACCTCCTGTGGATTTGTAGTGTTTATTGGATGTGTAAATGGAGCGTGCAGATAAAACTTGGTCGCTATAGGCATCAGAACCTTGCTGTATCTATGTGCACAGCAATAACAGACGGTAGTGTATGAACTGCTTTCGTGATGAAAGTACCGGCCAGATAATAAAATCATACCACATCTTAAAAAACATGAAAATGAAAAGAAAAGTGATTCGTCCATAAGCAGGTCACAAAAATATTCGTAAAGATGACTATACAGTCACTTTTCGATGACCTGCTATAGTTTTGCATGACGGTTTCGATGACGTTTCGTACTTTCCATATGACGTAACGATTCTGTATGATAAAGAAGTAGATAAGAAGGCGGTGATTTCATATGAGGCGTGCGGTTTTTGAGATAAAACAAACCCCAACCGGTAATTATTATTTTATATTCAGAGATCCCGATGGCGAAAAGCAGGTCGTGTCCTGCAGCTTTCTAAGTCGTGCGGAATTGGAAATCTGCCTTTCAAAAGTACGCAGCACGGCACCGCTTTCTGATGTACGGATTGAACCGGATGAAAAGGGCAGGTACCCATATTTTTTGATTCAGTCGCAGGGGGAAGGTCTGATTTTTTCACTCATAGGATTTATGGGGGAGTATGTATTTAGCAGCATAACCTATGCGGATGAAGCCAGTTGCAGAAAAGCACTTGAGATCATAAAAGCGAATGCTTCCCATGCAGCGGTACTTGACCTGACCGTAAATTGAGGAAAAGGACAAGCAGGCTTTTCGCTCATAGAAAGCTGCCGAAGGAGGAGAAAGGAATGCGCAGGAGTCTTATTTTTCTGCCGATACTGTTGGCATTTATACTTTGCGGCTGTAGTTCGATCAATCAGGAAGGAAACACCATGTCAGCCATGAAGGAGAGCAGTGCCAAGGAAAACAAAACAGAAGATAATTCAACAGAGAGCAGCAATGCAGAAGCGAATACGGAAAATTCCTCCGAACTGCTCTTACCGGATCACGACACAGGAGACGAAGTAACACCGTATCAGTATTTGTATCTGATGGTCGGAAATGCAAGTGAGGTTGCATTTTCCTACGAACAGACCGTGGAGGATACAGAAGATATTCTAATCGGAAGCTTTGCCATGAAGTCAGATATGGCAGCTGAGTGTTTTATGGCTTATGACATGAATGAGAACCTTATTACTGTGCGCGAACTTGAAAAGGATGGTAAGGTTCATTACATTCTCGAAGACAGCGGAAGGGTCTGCACTTACCAGGGACCATCGGATGATTTTATTCTTTACCAGATGCTGGAAGCCTCAAAGACATCACCGGAGAGCGCTCTGCAGGACGGTGAATACATGCGATATGAACATAAACTGTATTTTGGTGATGACGAAGAAATGTATAATACATATCTTTTTTATATGAAGGAAAATGCAGTAAGAAAGCTTGATGTCATAAATTCCGGTGGCTTTGTCACACATTATGAATTTTCTGACTTCACACAGGAAGTGACAGATGAAACGATTTTTAATTATCCCATGGATTATCATGAGGAAAGTTATGATTATCAATATACCTATGAGTTCATGCCACCATGGTGGGATGTCGGGAATGATGCATAGTAACAAAAAAGATATCGATAAAAGAATAAATGGTGGGAGAACAAAGAAATGAAAATAAAGAAGCAAGTAAAACAAAAAAGAATTATGAACCATATAAAAATAGCACTGTTTACCATAATGGCATTGTATCTGACAGGATGCGGACTGACAGTAGATGCCTCAAAGAATAGCAATGGGAGTGTGGACTTGGAACAGCAGGATGACAATCGTAACAGCGACTCTGGCACCGGCAGTTCGAATACTGCAGGTAGTACAATGGCAGAAGAACTTGGTCTGATCTCTGGTTTTCCAACGGAAATACCATTCTATGATGGTGCACATGTTATGGATTCAAATAACTTCAACGACAATAACTATACGGTTCTGTATTCAGTTTCTGCTGACCTCGAAGATGTATTTGCATTTTACCAGAATGAATTTGACCTCGATGATTATGGGAACTATGAGGATGGCTATTATTACGAAGGCATTGAATATGGTGATATATTGATCAGCGGCCTGACCATAGAGACTTCAGGAGATGACGTAAACGTGTACATGACAGTAAAGGATCTTTCTCAGGAGAGCAGTGATTCCTTTGATGACTCTTATGAGGATTCTTACGAGGATGGTTACAGTTCAAGTGTTATGACCTATGACTCGGTGGAGGCAGTCAGTCTTCCGGATGATTATGATTACAATATTGTTCCAATCCCGGATATGGCCAAAGTCATGGATTATTCCTTTGTACCGGATGAAATGAGCGGATTTATCGACCTGATCCTTCCAGCGTCTGAATATGAAGCTGCGGTAGCATTTTATGAAGATGCATTGCAGATGACAGCAGTTAAAAGTACAAATTCTATACAGGAGGGAGCAACCTTTTACACAAAAGTGGAAGACTGTACCGTATCGTTATATGTAACGCACATACTTAGTGAAGGCAATGATGTTTGGGCGCAGATTGTTATTGCACAGGATTAGAAGGGAGTTTGTTATGCGTATTAGGGTGTGGATGGTGCTGTTACTGGCGGTCGTTCTTACAGGCTGTTCGGTAACAGTGCCGGAAAGTATTAATAATAAGATATCTCAAACGAAAGATTCTGTGATGGAAAAGGTGGAGAGTTCAAAGGATACGTTGCTTGAAAAGGCGGAACAGGCAACAGACAGCCTTGGTAATGCTATCGATAATACCCTGGGAGAAGATATTGGCGATGACGTTATGGGCAAGGTAGACGAACTGACTGAATCCGCAGAGGACAAGCTTGATCAGGTGACCGGAGGGAATTCAGACACAGCAGAGGATACAGACACAGAAGATAATTCAGGAACAGAAGACAATTCAGATACAGCGGATGATACAAACGAGGAAGGGTCTGCCAGTGAACTGTCAAGCGAAGATTTTTCTGATTCTGAATATGTGGAAGTACCATGTACCATAAACTTTGTATATCATAATTCTTTTTATGGCTATGATCTGGAAGCATCATGGAAGGATGTTCCCGTGAGAAAGAACAGTACAAATCTTGGATCAGAAATCTATGGTCTGGAAATTCTGTTTGACGGAACTACCCAGGCACTCGAGGAACTTGATATGGATGGTTCCGGCGATATCAGTGCGCAGGAGTGGGGCGATATTGATGAAGATTTTCCGATGGATCAGTATGATTCAGACGAGGATGGTGTACTTAGTGAATCTGAAATCCTTGGTTTTTCACAGGTGATTGGCGGTATAGATGTCTATCCGGACAGCTTTACAATAACACAGCCCACGATGGAAGGGTATGCAATTGACATGGAGGAAGACGGACCGGTATCAATAAAGATCTTACGTGCCAGTACCGGCGGGTATACCGGCCCTTATCAGACTTATTTTGCAGCAGGAACGGTCTTTGTTGAGCTAAGTGCAGATTTTGACCTTTATATGCCGGAGGCTTATGGTATGGAAACAACGATTGCCTTTGATTATCCGTTGCTGTCCATGTACCTTACGGACGGAAAAGAAGTAATAGACAGCTACAGTCATGGAGCTTTAGGCTTTACTTCCATTGTCGATACAAATGAATTCAATGATATCTTTGAGGGCGAGACATTCTGGCTTCAATACGATGCCTACTATGACGGACATGTAGTCGGAACCTATGATCTGTCTATAATGCCTATGTATTAATAAGCAGGAAGATAGGATAAGAAATACTAAAAATGCTCACACTACAACACCACAGGCGGGTTTTAACGCTTGTGGTGGTTTTTTATTTTAAAGTTCTTCGAATAGGCTGTAATATTCATTTTATCCCCTCATTCTGCACAATCTGATATTTATTTGATTGACAGTTTTTTTATAGAAAGGTATGATAAGTTTAGTAAAAAAAGCAGAACCTAAAGCACAAAAAGCATGAAATACAACATTTGTATTACCGATATGTAACGGATAGGAGTAAGGTATGGCAAGAAAAAGGAAAATGAACCCGGCAATCTTGTATTTTCCGGTTAAAATTCAAAAAAAGCTGTCACTGATCTGTGAATATCCACTGACAATTCTGCGAGCACCAGCAGGATTTGGAAAAAGTACAGCACTGCGGTATTTTTTTGAAAGGAGGAATACGGCCTCCTCTGCAATCATCTGGCATACCTTTGTCAACGAGTCCGAAAACAGAGGCTGGAAGACAATCTGTGAGCTGCTGGGAAAAATCGATAAAAAGACCGGAAAAGAATTGTCTCTTATCGGTCTGCCGAATCGGGATAAAGAAGGAGCGTTTCTGGAAGCGCTTGAAAATCTTGAATGCAGCAAAGAGACATTTCTGATTTTAGATAGTTTTGAACAATCAGGACTGCAGGAAGCAGACTGGATCTTATCATTGTTTTCAAGGCATGGCGGGGACAGGCTTCATATCGTAGCCGTTACCAGAGAACTTGAATCAAAGCTCATGCTGCCCAATCATACCTGTTACCCCTTAACTGCCGATGATTTCACCTTTCAGGAAGATGATATTCAGGGGTATTTTGAAAGTGCAGGAATTGATATTACAAAAGAACAATTAAAGCTGATACAAAAAGAAGCAGGTGGATGGATTCTTGCTTTACACATGCAGATGATGACGTATCTGAAGCAGGGAAGCTTTTCTAATGCCGGTATTTTTCAGTTATTGCAGCAGGTTATCTGGGATGAACTTTCGGAAGAAAAGAAAGAGTTCCTTCTGGCGGTCTCCATTTTTTCAAAATTTACACTGGCACAGGCCGTTCATATATCTGTTTTGGAAGAAGCAGAAGTGAAACAGCTTCTCATGTCCCATATGGTGTTCATTCAGTTCGATGAGGAGATGAACAGCTATTTCTTTCATACCGTATTTTCTTCGTTCTTAAAAGAAAAATTTGGACTGCTTCCAATCGAAAAGCAACAAAAGATTTATTTTTGTGGAGCGGAAATCTCGCACCAGGCAGGAGACCGCGTGAATACACTGGCGTTCTACTATCGCGCCGCTGCGTGGGATAAGCTGTTTGCTCTTCCATTGACCAGCTATGATATTGCCGATGTGCTGGATGAGAATACAAAACCAATGATTCTGGATGTTATGATGAATGTGTCGCATGAATTAAAAGCAGCCTATCCATCTGCCATGGTATCGCTTGCTTTTGCCCTGTTCTTTATGAATGAAACGGAGACACTGCTTAATGTGAAAGGCGAAATTGAGCAGATCATCCTTACCGGCATCTTGCCGGAACAAGAGAGAAATGCCCTTCTTGGGGAGCTTGAACTGATACTTTCTTTTTTAGAATACAATCGGATCGGTGATATGAGCAGAAGGCACAGAAGAGCATTGGAACTTTTAGAAGGACCTGCAACCCTGATCAGCAACCGCAGTACATGGACCTTTGGTTCGCCTTCCGTTCTTTACTTATACTGGAGAGAAGCGGGAAAACTGGAAGAAGAACTTTCTCAAATGGATGAATGCATGCCGGTCTATTACAAATTGTCCCGTGGTCACGGAACAGGTGCAGAGTTTATTATGCGTGCGGAAGCATTCTTTCTAAGAGGGGAGCTGACGCAGGCGGAAGTACTTTGTCACAGAGCTTTGACCGCTGCCTACGACAAAGATCAGTACAGTATCATATTATGCGGCCTGTTTCTTATTGCACGGATTGCTTTGTTACGGGGCGATGAAAAGCGAGTGAAAGAGCAGATGCATGCGGTCCATCAGATCGCAAAGCAGTCAGCGGAAGATTTATGCCGTTATACCAACGATCTGATCAGCAGCTACATGAGCATACTTCAGGGGAACTTGGAATCGGTAGCAACCTGGCTGGCACAGGGGGATATTTCAGAACGCAGACTCGTTATAATGACACAGCCATATGCCTTTATTATCTACGGGAAATACCTGCTTCAGGAAAAAGAATATACCAAACTGCTAGGTGTATGCCAGCATATGATCGGAATCTCTTCTATCTTTCCTAACATGCTTCCAATCTTATATGCAAAGATTTATATGGCGCAGGCCATGAATGCGATGGGCGATTGGGAACAAGCCTCGCTTGCTGTGCGTGAGGCACTTGAAATTGCATTGCCGGATAGAGTCTACATGCCGTTTGCAGAGAATTATGCCGGTATGGAAGGACTATTGTCTGTAATGGTAAATGCAGAAGCAAAAGAAGCACTTGAAAAAATTGAAGAACTGGGAAGATCCTTTCAAAGTTCCTTGCGGGGGTTACAGATGTACCGCCCGGAATTATCAAAAAGTGAGCGAAGGATCTATGAACTGGTCAAAGACGGACAGGATAACAAAGAGATTGCAAAACAGCTTGGTGTCCAATTATCCACGGTCCGGAACCATTTATCTAAAATATATGAAAAGGCAGGAGTCTCCAATAAAGTACAGCTTGTCCTGCTGGATCTGTAAACGGTCGGGTTTATACCCGGCTGTTTTTGTAATTGGTCTATTCGGGAACAAGTGTGATATTTGTCTATATACTTTTCTTTTATAATTAAATATAATATGATACCAGAGTCAGAAGGTCATGTGATTTATGCCTGTATGAATGCGCATGTCGTTGTGACCTGGTATCATATAATTTTGTTTGGAACAAATTTATATGCATTTTGAGAAAACTCCAAGGAGGAATAAGAATGAAAATTGGCAGAAAGATGGTAGGTATACTTATCATGACGGGGATGTCTGCATTTGTATTAATGGGTTGCGGAAACACAGGGAACAATGAGTATTCTGATTATTCGAATAACTATACGAATGAAAATTATAGTAATTCCGGGAATTCATCGTCACAGAATGATTCCAATACGGAGTCAGGAGAAGGGACAGACAGTGGCAGTACAGACGATTCTGACATGGATTATGTTCCGGTCACCGATTATGACGGCTGGTGGTATGTGGATGATTCGAGTTATGAAGGAACGACATTGTTCACTACGCTGATGGTCGATGCCGCATCACTTGAATGGATGGCATACGATTCCGGTGGATTTGATATTGCTGGTGGTGAGATATCCATAACAGTAGGTACGACCAATGCGTTGGTTCTTGATTTTGGAGACAGCGGTATTGTAGAGCTTACACTGACCGATGGAAGATTAGTTACGCAGGACGGTGTATCCTACTATCAGATGGCTGAAACCGATAATTCGACGGCTGACAATAGCCAGTATACCGGGACCTGGTATGATCCTTCCTATGAAAAATCCATCTCTTTGATGGATGACAACACCTATGCCTTCTATACATCCGAAAGCTCTGAGCCTTATCAACAGGGAGCTTATGAAAGTGTTGTTTACACGCACACAGATTCAGCGGATGCAGAATACAGCACAAGAGAATTCAATTTTGACTTTGGCGAAGGCATGATCAATGCCACGTCAATGACACTGATCGATGATGTTGCTCTGCTTGATAAATGGTCAGGAGCGACTTATTATGTGAGAGAAGATATGATCGGACAGACACAGGGAAATATTGCAGCCTTACACTGCACATTGCTCCTGCACAACTGGTATAGTGAAGAATACGGTGACCACCTGGCGTTTGAAGAATCAGGAAGAGTGGTATTTTCTGTTGACAGTGCAGATGGACCTATGGAGCTCATGAGCGGAAATTTCACATTGGATGAAAGCACGATAACAATTACATGGAGTGAAGGGGCAATGGATTATCTGAGTATTAATGAGGACGGCACGATACTGCTTCAGTCAACGCAGGAAACATTCATAATGCAATAAAATAAGAAAGGACCAGAATTATGGGATTCGCAGGTATTATTATAGGTATAGTTGCTATTGTGGCAGGTATCTTACTGGCAAATAGCAGGAAGAAAAAGATATGGTATCTTATGACAGCCGCCGGTGGTGTGCTTCTGATTGCCGGAATTGCCTATGTTGCTCTTACGCTGCTTCTTGTTAACGGGATAAAAAATCAGCCCGCAGAAGAAATCACAGCTACACCGACCCCAACTGAAACAGCAGCACCCATAACGGCAGAACCGACCATAGACCCGATGCCGGAGTTAGAGGGTGAGATTGTTGGCGATGACTGGCGAACCTACGGTATATCATCGGATGTCTATGAGGTAGGTGATGGACGGCAGATCTGTTTTGTGTGGAATGAAGATTACAGCGGCTGGGATGTCTATATCTATGATGATGGTTCTGGTTTCACCGGACAGTTTTTATATCCATATTACACGGGAGAAGGAACCTACACCAATGATTACAGCACCATTTTAACAGGAGATTACAATGGAGATGGTTCAATGGACATTGGGTTCGAGGCAGACAATGGAGACGTTGACTGGTATTACTGGGATAACACAGAAGAAGCCGGCGGCTGGATGGAGTATATCTGGACGGACAGCAAACAAAATGATTCCATGGAATTCATGCCATACGAAGCATACAGGGTAAATACACTGACCGATGAGCAGCTTGTTCTTTATAATGAAATGAAGACAAATGTTGAGAGCAGGACGTTCTTTTCCTATAAAACAGCAGAGGTTGGAAATGAAACACTCGATAATATGCTGATAGCCTGGAGTGCCCTGACAGATGATTATCCGGAGTATGACAATTATTTTACCATGATGGAAGTGGACAATGAGAATGGTGAAGTTCTATCCTTTGACTCCGTTTATGATTGCGAATGGGAGGATGAGAAAAACGCAGATCCGGCAGCCGTTGAAAGCGGTATCGAAGCATTTGATCAGGAATGTGACGACATCATCAGCAAGATGCCACTGAATGCTTCCACCTATGAAAAATACAGATACCTTGCAGCGGCAGTTTCCCTGCGTGCTGATTATGATTATGATATGAATCAAAGTTCGGATGCTCTGTCTTATGGCATGTTGACAGGTACGATGATCTGTCAGGGATATGCGGAAAGCTTTCAGGTCCTTTGTGCCCGTGCCGGACTGTTCTGCCGCCTGGTATCAGGTTCCAGCAGAGACTGGGCACATGCATGGAATCTTGTGTGGGTCGATGGCGCTTACTATCATGTAGACATTACCTGGGCTGATGAACTCGGAGTTCCGGGCACGGATGGATGGCAGCAGTATTTTATGCTGACGGAAGAAGAAATTCTGACAGACCATACTATCATAGATGATACAATGACAGAAACCAGCGACCGTGCTGTGATTACAAAAGACGAGGCCTTCAACCTTGTATCAGGTGCCCTGGCATCGAGTGAAAGGGAAGCATCGGTAATTGTTGAAGAAGGCACCGAACAGATTGCAAATCAGGAATGCTGGTTGTTTGCAGCCGGAGATAATTCAGCGGATGGCGCAAAGTTTACGGCAATGTATCATTATGCGGTAAGCGAATTCGGCGACGTGTATTATCTTAATATACTGGAATCCGGTGAATGGGAAGCCGTGAACTGATAGATGGCTATTTATGCGGGGCTCTATTGGAAATCATTGTTTTATGGCTTGATGCTGTTTTAGATCGGAGCAAAAGCTGTATTGACGAATTTGGTCTCTTATGATATTCTGACTGTGCTGAGATAAAATGAAATCAGCAGACATATGGGTCTTTCTGGCAGACGCTGACAGAAATTCTCTGAGATGAGGGAAGTCGGTTCGAATCCGACACAACCGCCATTACCGTAATGAGATCTTTCCGGGTTTCTAAGTCGGGCTACTCATCATATGTCGGGTATTAACACTTTTGGGTATGGAAAAGTGCAGCCGTTTTGATGTGAAGAGACAGATGACAACCTGATGTATAAATGGTACTATCTGAATTATATTGAAACAGCAAAGCGCTTTCCGCTCAATGGAAAGCGCTTATTTTTTAGCAGGACTGCCCAAGTAAGGTAGAAAGAACATATTCAGGGAGGAATTATCAATGAAAAAAGCAATGAAACTGATTGTCAGTGCGGTATTTGCATTGGGACTTTTGGCTTTTGTACCGCAGGTACAGGCAAATGCAGCAGATGGAACGTATAACATTACACTTCGTATTGAAGGCATCAGCGAGACATTCTATTATGACACAGTAACAATAACAGAAGAAGATGGGCTTACCGCACAGGAATTACTGGCTTATGCAGATGAGCAGGACGATACACTTACCATGACAGGCGTGGATGCTGCCTATATTACCGATGTGAACGGCGACATGGCGGGAACTTTCGGCGGTTGGGACGGATGGCTGTATACGGTGAATGGAATTGCAGCAGCTACCGGTATCGATGGCTGTGTTCTTCAGGACGGAGACAATGTTGTATTATATTATGGTGACCCATACGGTGTTGGAATGCAATTCCCAGTTATTGATGCGTCAGCATCGGCTGATGGAATTCTTGTATTCACCAGCGAAGACACAACCTATGATGCAAACTATAATCCTATCGTTACCATCAATCCTGTAGTTGGTGCAGAGGTTACGTTGAGCGACAATACTTCTGTGCAGACTTATGTAACCGATGAAGAAGGCAAGATTAGTTTTGATCAGAGTGTATTTGCAGCAGGTACCGTAAATGTAGCAATTACCAAGACAAATGAACAGGGTATTCCGCTTGTATTAAGAATGGCTTCTGATGCAACTGTTACAATTGATGCAGCAACCGTTGCAGCGGCAGCAGATGCTGTTCCACAGACCAGCGATTCCATTCCGGGACTTTTATATTTTGCAGTTGGCTTTCTTATCTTTGCAGGGATTGGAATTATGGCAGTAGTTGTTACGAAACACAATCAAAAGAAAGAAAATGGAAAGTAATCTATGAAACATTATCTGGCAATCCTCCTGTTAGTTCTTCTGATCATTGGCGGGACAGGAGAAACAGTTGTATATGCACAGAATAACAGCGATACCGTCAATGACCTGACACAGGCAATTGACGGTATCCTTACATGGAAGACAGAAGGTTACGGTGCTGAATCATTGCAGACACTAATCGATAACTTTCTGTCTTCTTCGGCTGCAACCGGTGGTACAGACTGGTACCTGCTTGCTTTGGGCCGTTATCGGTCAACAGAGGTATCAATGGAACATTACCTTGATATCCTTGACAGCAAGAGAGAAGATTCAGCATTAAGTACAACTGACCGACTGAGAATTGCACTAACCTATCTTGCTTTTTCGGAGAGCTGGTTGGTTAATTATAATGAAAGCAGCACAGAAGATGATCGTGATTCAGAGCTTATACAAGTTCAGACAGACCGAATCGAATTTTTGGACCGTGTCAGAGAAGAAGCGATCTTAGACGAAGGAATAACCAGTCATATCTATGGTCTGATTCTTTGTTCTGCATTGGATAAAGAGAACAGCATTGATAACACAGGATTCAATGTTTACAAGAGCCAGGCAGCACAGGACCTGATCAGCAGTTTATTGGAAGCACAACTTGATGACGGAGGGTTTGCATTGTATGGAAACAGTGCTGATCCGGACATAACAGCAATGGTCATACAGGCACTGGCTCCGTATAAAGAAGAGGAAGAAATACACTCTGTTATAGAACATGCGATACAGATACTTTCTTTATTACAGCTGGATAGTGGAGATTATTCCAGTTGGGGTACGCAGAATATGGAGACGGGGGTCCAGGTAATCATTGCACTATGTGCATTAGGGGAGGATCCGGCAGCAGATGAACGCTTCATAAAGAATGGGAATGACCTTCTCGATGGAATCCTTGCATATCAACAGGAAGATGGAAGCTTTTCGCACACACTCAATGGAAGTGCAAATAACACCAGCAGTGTCCAGGCATTGCTTGGTTTTATTGCTTTGTGGAGACAGCAGCAGGGTTTATCAGCTCTTTTTGACTTTACCTATTCGGGGATGACAGTCGATAGCACTGATAACACAGATTCTGCGGCAGATAATAGTTCTACTGAAGTAGTAAACGATGAAAATACTTTGAATGAGGGAAGTTCAAGCATTACTGCTGATTCAGAGAATGAAGAACTAAGTGGAACGAAAAGCCCATCGAATAAGGATGATGAAGATAAGTTAAATCAAGAATTAAGTCAAGGTTCCGGCATAGATAGTAACGATAGTACTTTTTTACCAGCAGAATTATCAGGAGAGAAGATAAAGCTATATTTGCTGATTTTTATAGCGGCAGTCGTTCTTTTCTTTCTGATTCTTTGGTTATTGCGTCGTAAAAAAGGCGGGAAAGACCTTCTTTTGATACTGGTTCTTGGTCTGGCGGCTACGCTGTTCGTATGGTTTTCCAATATTCAGACAGAGGATGAATATTATCAAGGGGCCTTAGAGGAGATTACGAATGACAGTCAGACAGTCACTTTCAGCATTCGTTGTGAAGTTTTGCTTACCGTAGATATGAAACAAAGTGTTTCAAATTCAGATGGCACTTCGCAGGATACGGTTATTCCTTTCGATGACGAGGGCTATATACTGCCTCCGATCCAGATCGTTCTTCGGGAAGGTGATACAGTATATGATCTGCTGGAACGTGTTGTGAATGCAAAGCATCTGCTGCTTGAGACCTCAGGTTCTGCAGCAAACCCATTCGATACAGTATATGTCAAAGCCATCGAATCGATCTATGAAAAAGAGTATGGGGACCTGTCTGGATGGATGTTCAGCGTCAATGGTGAATTCCCAAGTGTGTCTTGTACCGAGTATGAACCTTCGGATGGAGATTCTATTCTCTGGGCTTACACGCTTGACCTTGGAAAGGATGTGAGCGGCCAATGAATACGTTTAAAAGATTTCACCCGGTCACAATTGTCGTATATTTTTTTGTGGTAACCGGATTTACCATGTTTTACAACCAGCCGGTATTTCTGGTCATATCCTGTATAGGAGCTCTCATTTTTTCTATACTTCTTTTAGGACGTGAGTTAATTGCATCGATCCCTTTTTATTTCCTGTTCTTTCTTGGAGCAGCAGTGATAAATCCATTGTTCAATCACAATGGAACGACGATACTTTTCTTCCTGAATGGACAGGTAATTACGAAGGAAGCAGTGATTTATGGATTTTTTATGGCGATTATGCTGATAGCCGTACTGATGTGGTTTCGCGCTCTGTCAATACTGATGAGCAGCGATAAGTGGCTTTTTCTGTTTGGAACTGTAACACCAAGGCTGGCACTTGTTATGTCTATGGCACTGCGTTACATACCTTTATTCCGGATGCAGGTTCAGAAGATACAACAGACACAAAAAGCTATGGGAGCAATCAATGAAGACTCTTATCTTTCAAAAGGAGCAGGAAGTCTTCAGATTTTCTCCGTCATGGTCACCTGGTCTCTTGAAAATGCCATTGATACAGCAGATTCCATGCGTGCCAGAGGATTTGTTGATCATCACAAAAAAAATTATAAGAGATCCCGGTTCGTAAACTATAAATTCCGCAGATCCGATGGATTGCTTATCTTTCTGGTTATATTACTGACAGGAATACTGTCAGCAGGCATTCTTAAGGGAGCAATTTCGTATTCATACTATCCGACGGCTTCAAAACTTTTATTCAGCAAAGAATCAATTATCCCTTACGCAGCGTATGGGATCTTGGTATTATTACCGGCAATACTTGAAATAAAGGAGCGTATACAATGGATCTATTACAAGTCAGGGATGTAACTTTTCGCTATCCGACAAGCGGTGAAGCTGTATTGAATGGTATGTCCTTTCGAATTAAAAAAGGTGAATTCGTTGTATTATGCGGGGAGACAGGATGTGGAAAGACGACTCTTCTTCGCCTGATAAAAAATGAATTGGCACCCCACGGAGAGAGAAAAGGAAGAATTTATTTTTCAGGAAAAGACATCGAAGAGAGTGAAGACAATGAGATTACACAGAACATTGGCTTCGTTATGCAGCGACCAGAAACACAGATCGTTACGGATACTGTATGGCATGAACTTGCTTTTGGACTGGAGAACATGGGACTTTCCACATCTCTGATTCGCAGACGAGTAGGGGAGATGGCAAGTTATTTTGGCATTGGTGACTGGTTCGATAAAAAGACAAGTGAATTATCAGGTGGACAAAAGCAGCTGTTGAATCTGGCGGCAGTCATGGTCATGCAGCCGGAGCTTTTGATTCTTGATGAACCGACGGCACAGCTTGACCCGATAGCAGCAGCAGATTTTATTGCAACGCTGCAAAAACTGAACCGTGAATTTGGACTTACAATATTGCTTTCTGAGCACAGACTTGAAGATGTATTCCCGGTTGCAGACAGAATTATGGTAATGGGAGAAGGAAGGCTTTTATGCTATGATACGCCTGGCAATGTTGGAACTTTCATGAATCAGAATGATAAACTTCGTTTATCTATGCCATGTGCCATGCGGGTTTTTCATGCCTTTGACTTTACGGAAAAAAGTCCGGTGACTGTGAAAGAGGGCAGAACCTTCATTGAAGATCATTTTGACAGGAAGATAATCAATCTGCGAAGAGAAGACAGAAAAAGCTTACCTATGCAGACAAAAGGGTCAGAAGAAGCAAACAAAGAGAGTGTCAGAAAACTCCGCAGCAAGAGTTATGGTACACCTGCACTGTCATTTCATGAGGTAAGTTTTCGGCACCAGCGTGACGAGGATGATGTCTTGCGCTATACTTCTTTTTCTGTGTTCGAGAACGAAATATATTGTATCCTGGGGGGAAATGCTTCAGGAAAGTCCACTACACTGCGAGTTGCCGCCGGTGTTCTGCATCCCTATAGCGGGAAGGTGAACCTGTTTGGCAAAAGACTGTCATCCTACAAAGCAGGCAGTCTTTATAAAAATAATCTGGCTATGCTGCCTCAGGATGTTCAGACTGTATTTATTAAGAACACAGTTCGGGAAGAACTGGGAAAAGACTATAAGCAGCCGCAGGGACTTGATTTTGATTTTACAAAACTCATGGATAAACACCCATATGACTTAAGTGGTGGTGAACAGCAGTTATGCGCATTGGCAAAAGTCCTGCAGCAAGAACCGAGAGTTCTTTTACTCGATGAACCGACCAAAGGCATTGATTCTTATTATAAGGCAAAGATGATCAATATTATTCGTCATTTAAAGCAAGAAGGAATGACCATTCTGATCGTTACACATGATCTTGAATTTGCCGCACATTGTGCGGATCGCTGCGCGCTATTCTTCAACGGAGAAATAACATCAGAGGATGCACCATGGGAATTCTTCGAGGGAAATAATTTCTATACTACAGCAGCGAACCGCATGACCAGAAATCTCTATGAAAAGATTATTACGGTTGAAGATGCTATAGAAATCTGCAGATTGAACCAGAGAGACGATTCCTGAAAATAAGAATCAATGGAATGTTAATTCAGCCGGAACAAATCTTCTTACCATTACTTTTGTAAATTTAGTATAAGCTTGATGAAAAGGGAGTCTTTACATGATTAAAAAAATCTCAGTCAGACAAAAGAAAATTATAGAGTATGTCATTATCTTTTTATTGATTCCGACAATTATTGCACTGGGAACCCTCGTGTTTGAAGACAGGAAGTATGCATTTATTACGCTTGCAGTTACCATTCTGGCATGTATCCCCTTGCTGCTGACCTTTGAAAAGAGAACGGACAGTACAAGAAAGCTGATCATTATAGCTGTTATGACGGCACTTTCAGTAGCCGGAAGATTTTTGTTCGCATTAGTTCCGGGGTTCAAACCAGTAACTGCCATTGTTGTCCTGACTGCAATTTTCTTTGGTGGGGAAGCTGGATTCTTAACAGGAGCTTTATCTGCGGTGTTATCGAATTTTATGTTCGGACAGGGACCATGGACACCATTCCAGATGCTTGCCTGGGGGATGATTGGATTGGTCGCCGGATTTCTGGCCAGACCTCTGCGTAAAAGTAAGATACTGCTGTCTTTGTACGGCATTGTGGCAGGAGCAGCTTTTTCAATGATCATGGATATATGGACGGTTGTCTGGTATGACGATTCTTTTCAGCCGGCACTGTATATAGCTGCGCTGCTTTCTTCTCTTCCCTACACCATTATGTATGCGGCATCGAATGTCGTATTCCTGTTAGCCATGATTGGGCCGATCGGAAAAAAGATGGAGAGAATTCAAACAAAATACGGAATATAAAAGAAACTGCGAGGACCCCTGTTCCTCGCAGTTTCTTTAGAAAAAAATGAGTGTTAGATAGTAAGCATTAGATAGTAAGCATTAGATAGTAAGCATTAGTTAGTAAGCATTAGTTATGGTTAAAATCCTGATACATATGGATGGTTTCGTGAATTGTTTTTTCATAGGCTTCTTTTCCGTATTTATCGACTTCGTTCCGATTCTTGGTTCCATGTGTCAGACATCCGGGACCGCCAATACAGCCGCCGACACAAGCCATACCCTCGATAAAGTTTGCATCAAGAACTTTCTTGGATGCACGTAATAATGCCATGCGGCAAGCTTCTATTCCGTCACAGGAGATTGGCTTGAATGAGAAATCCTGATCCAGTCCCTGCTCCTTCAGTGCCTGTGTTACTGCATCGGCCAGACCTCCGCTTCTTGCAAAGATACGGCCATAATAGGAGGCGTTGTTCAATACATCGACAGGCATTGCTTCAAGATTGATATCACGGCTGTCGAACATTGCCTGCAGTTCTTCAAATGTGAGAACATAATCCACATAGGGAGATACACTTTCCAGTTGTGCCTCTGCTTTTTTTGCGATGCAGGGTCCGATAAATATGACATGAGCACCGGGGGTTGTTTCTTTAATATATTTTGCAATGGTGGCCATTGGAGACAAATTGTGTGAGACATGTTTTTTAAGATCAGGGAATTGCTTTTCAACATAATTAACGAAAGCTGGACAGCATGAGCTTGTTAAAAAGCCTTTTTCTGCAAGTTCAGCACTTTCAGCATAAGCTACCATATCAGCACCGAGAGCTGCTTCCACAACATGGTAAAAACCAAGTTGTTTTAAACCACCAATGACCTGCCCAAGTTTTACGTCAGAGAATTGACCAGCGATAGACGGTGCTACAACAGCATACAGCTTTTTGTCCGTGTCGTTGCTTTGTTTAATCAGATCAATGACTTCCAGTATGTAGGATTTTTCCATGATAGCACCGAACGGGCACTGGTAAACACAGGCACCGCAGGTTATGCATTTTTCATCATCGATCTGCGCGCAGTTCGTTTCTTCGTTCATGCTGATCGCATTTACCTTGCAGGCATTTTCGCAGGGACGATTATTGAGGGTAATCGCACTAAACGGACACACCTGAGCGCAAAGTCCGCAGTCAACACATTTGCTCTTATCAATATGAGCTTTCTGCATGTGATCAAAGGTAATCGCTCCACGTTTGCAGACATTCTCACAACGATGGGCTATACATCCACGACAGGCAGCGGTTACCTCATAACCACCGACTGGGCATTCATCACATGCAATATCAATAACTTCAACAATATTTGCTTTTTCTTTATTTCCACCCATGGCAAGCTTAATTCTTTCTTCCAGAATAGCGCGCTCCTTATAGATACAGCAGCGCATGGTGGCTTCTTTGCCGGGAACGATTTCTTTTGGTATGTCCATAACGGTTTTCAGAAGTGTATCGTCAAAAGCACGGCGTGCTACTTCACGCAGTACCTTATATTTTATTAATTGCACTTTCGTATCAAATCGTTTCATATATTCTCCATTCTTGCGCTTGTTTCCAGCGCATATCAAGTTTGAACGAGCGGTGACGCGCGAGACACAAACTTGTCAGTCGAAATAATTTTATTTCGACATATACTCCATTCTTGCGCTTGTTTCCAGCGCATATCAAGTTTGAACTCAGAAATCTTTAAAAATAACTCACCTTGATTCGCTTTCCCATTTGTTTCAGGCATTCTGCAAGCTCATCTACAAGACGCATCTTAATATTAAAACTGATGGGAAGATCGGGATTCTGATGGGCAGGGTTAATGGCTCTGCCTACAAAAAAGTTAATATCGGTAGCTTCCTCAAAAAGCATACGGGTAATGATGGAGGCTCCATCATTTTTATAACCCCAATGCTGGTAGGATTCGTTATCTTTCAGGTAATCCTGTGCATTGCTGAGCACTTTATTGATTGTGATCACACCTTCGGTAACCAGATCAACACCCTTAAGCTTTGCCGTTGGAGGAATGTCTGGATCGATGAATGTAAGTTCCGGGATTAGTGGCTGCTTCAGATAATCCGCTGCAATGCTTGATGTGGTTCCGCCGCATACAATATGTTTTCCCCTTTTGTTAAAGAACAAGGCCATCATTTTATTACAGTCATCACGATTTGCCGGCGGGCCAATAATCAGGTTCATGGCTTCACGTTTTCTTATCTTTATGGTACAGACCGTTGTATCATCCCCGGGCTTATTGCCATAGAGCCTGTTGCATTCGTCCAGTAAGATTGTTGTTAATGTCTTTGCAGAGTACTCGGAATCAAAACAGGCTTCCACATAGTCGATAATTGTATCACGCTGCCAGCCAAGATTCAAGGCTCTTCCTACACCTGCGTGTATATTTCCATCACTGAGCAGGTAGAAGATATCACCTTCATAGATAGGAAAACGGGATTGGTAGATCTGTTTTCCATCTATTGTAAGCATTGTCATTGGATAATCGTAATGCGTTCCGTTTCGTAAAAGTATCGCATAGGGGTTATCATATTGAATTAATTCCGCTTCTTCACCGTTTACGATCCGAAGAATAGTAAAG
The DNA here is from genome assembly GCA_003249225.1 of Clostridia bacterium. GTDB lineage: Bacteria > Bacillota > Clostridia > Lachnospirales > Lachnospiraceae > SZUA-448. The sequence goes on from QKJQ01000021.1 coordinate 78,684, forward strand.
GTAGAGTAAGCGACCTGCCGCACAGAGCAGACCGGCAGAGTCGAAGCAATGGTCGATACACATTCTTCAATGCTCATGGATTGTGCCATCATGGTGGAGATGATCTTTGATGTGAGAGTTGACAGAATGTTTGCTTTTACACCGCTGCCTAGTCCGTCGGCAAGAACGATTACCATGGAATTATCGCCTTGTTCGACAATATCTACATGGTCTCCGCAGAGGAGTTCTCCAAATTTATTCAGGCTTCGATAGCCGATATCAGTACATAGGTCATTCATCACGCAGGGAATCCTTTAATTTTGTTAATGCGATTTTCGTTTCTGCAGTAGTTTCACCAAGCAGGGAAGCGATTTCCTGTACAACGCGCATTTGTTTTTCCACAACCTTATCTGTAATTTCGATGGTCTGGCGGCTCAGCTGTTCTTTCCGGCTGCGCTGCTGCTCTTCTTCTGTCACATCGCGAAGAATACAGATGAGGATGTGGTAGTTTCTATCATAAAGTATCGTCTCTTCGACGTATTTTGAGTATTCGGCAAGGTAGATCCGCTTGTCACGAATGAACTTTCCTTCGTTCAGGACCTGCATGAAATCATAAGGATCCATAATACGAATGACCTGTTCACCAAGAACATCGGAAGCATAACGTATGTTTAATATTCTTAGGGCAGATGCGTTGATCTGCTGTACCTCCAACTGGTCATTCAAAACGAAGATACCATTTGGGGTATTCTGAATGATCGTATCGGAGAAGGACTCCGCACGGTCTTTGAGAAAGGGGAGGCACATCGTCATGTCTGCTTTTCCCTGGTATATGGCGATGGCCTTTTCCCGACAAGTATTGTAACCACAGCTTCCGCAGTTAAGTTCATCTTCGGGGGTTGTCTTTCCCATTTGCTGTAATATATCTGAAATAGCGTCATGACCGGGTATTGTGGCTCCGGTTCCGATATAGCTATGAGATTGCATGAGGGTTTCATCGATTACACAGTCACAAACGTATTCTTCTGTTCCGGTGTATCGCAGTGTCGTGGCATAATCACGTACCGGATTCCGGTCATTTTTTTCCATGATCGGACCGCCGATGCAGCTGCCGGCGCAGGAAGACATCTCAATAAAACATTTGGTCAGTTTTCCGCTTATTATATCCTTTAATGCATTAATACAGTTTTCGGTCCCATCAACATTCATATAGACATAATCCGGGGATGTTTTCATGCTTTTGATGATTCCGCCGGGTGTTGGAAAGCTTCCGGTCGTTATTGTTTTCTTTAGTAAATCAGTTTTATTTTCGGTATCGTATTCAAAGTCAATGTCTTTTGCTGCCATCCATTTTGTCAATTCTTCAAAGGTCATGACACAGTCAGCAGAACCTATATGAGTGTCTGCTTCCTCTTTTTTTGAAATGCAGGGTCCGATAAATACGACCTTTGCATCTGGGTACCTTTTTCTTATGTCCATCGCATGAGCCTGCATTGGCGTCATGACGCGTGCAAGATACGGAAGGGCAGCCGGAAAATGTTTCTGAATGAGAAGATTTACGGAAGGACAGCAGGAAGAGATGATAACATCCTGACGACCTTCTGCAATGATCGCTTCATATTGTGTTTTCACAAGTGCAGCGCCAAGATCTGTTTCTTCAGCCGCTGTGAAACCAAGCTTTTTCAGTGCTTTTTCCATTATAGCAATATCTATGCCGTCATAATTGGCAGCAAAGGAAGGCGCTACACTTGCAATAACGGTAGGGTAGGTACCGAGCAGGTTTTTTGCGGTCTCCGTGCTGTCAAAGATCTCTTTGGCATTCTGTGGGCAGACAACGAAACATTGCCCACAGAGAATGCATTCATCACCAACGATGTGCGCCTGGTTGCCGGAGAAGCGAATGGATTTTACCGGGCAGTGACGAATGCATTTATAACAGTTCTTACAGTTTGATTTTTTTAACTTTAAAAAATCAGTCATGGTTCTTGTGTACCTGCTTCCTGCGCGGGGAGCGCAAAATCATTGCGGGGGGAATTGTGCGTGGGGACTGGATAAAGTTTATGATTTACCATTTTTACATTACAAAACATGTTCTTATAAACCTTATTCAGGAAATGTCTCTGTGCTACGAAGTCACTTACAAAAGTGATTTTGTAAACCTATTAGCTTATAAAAGCTATTTGCTTATGCAAGCTATTTGCTTTTGAAAGCGATTTGCTTATAAAACCGGAAGAATCTCTGTGCTGAAAAAGCTTTCGGTTGTCTCCGGTGTAAGAGAGTAAGGTTTTTCATCGACCGTAACACATACTCCATTGGTGCAGTTATTCATACAGAAGGTGCCAGAGAGCTCGACTTTGTCTTTGACATTATGATCAGAAATCAAACGCTGTAATTCTTCAACAATCTGTCTGGACCCTTTTAAGTGACAGGAGCTCCCAATACATACAGTAATTTTCATCTTTCATCCCAGACGAAACGAAAGGCTATCTGAATATAACCTTTCGTTTCGTTTTCCTTTCTTATCATTTTCTATGGAATTGCCCTAATCCATTTTTTGTTATCCAATTATTGATAGTCTACAACCGATACCCAGCGAAGCAGCAGCTCTTTTTCTTCGGTACGTCCCTTAACAGACTGGGAAGCAGCTACGATCGGGATCCATTTTTGTACATATTGTTTTGCTGTATCGCTTAAAAGACAGAAGCGTGTCAGATATTTTTCTGCAAGGTCTTCTTTGCCGTCCAGGTGGAACAGTAGGTAGGTTCTTGCTACATCAGCAGATGCATTGCCTTGTGTAACATGTGACCAGTCAAGGATGTATGGAATTCCTTCTTTGTTGATGATAATATTGGTTGGATTAAAATCACCGTGACAGATCTTGTTGTGCTTTGGCATGCCTTCGAGTGTTGTGTGAAGGTCATATCGAGTGGTCGCATCAAGGGTCGTCTCTGAGATCTTACGGCTCATTTTATCTTTCAGTTTATTCAGCATAGGAGATTTCTGAGCGTGTACTTCCATTTGCAGTTTGATGAATAATTCAAGGTATTCATCTTCCTTTTCCGGATGTTCTTCCATCAGCTGTGCCAGGGTCTTTCCCTCGATGAACTCTGTTACGATCGCCCATTTGCCGTCGATCATTTTTACTTCGATGATTTTAGGAATGTGCAGGGAGGTTTCTTCAACCCTTGCATGATTCAAAGCTTCATTTAGTATATCAGCTTTTGAATACTCCTTGTCAAATACTTTAACAGCGTAATCCCCATCACGATATATAGTTTTTGATGTGCGGACTGCGATCACCTTTTCTAGTTTCATAAAATGCCTCCTTCTTACTGCTTTTGGCAGTAGCTTGATTTTTATGATTGTAAATGATGATTATGCCTTCTGGCCGTCCTTGCCATAATAAACATTTAAGTACATCTGTTTCATTTCGCTCATCAGCGGATATCTTGGGTTAGCCCCTGTACACTGGTCGTCGAATGCCTGCTCAACCATATCGTCAAGACGTGCAAGGAAATCTTTTTCGTCAATGCCGTATTCACGGATGGTCTTCTTTATACCGACTTTTGCTTTCAGTTCATCGAGTGCAGCGATCAGGTTATCTAACTTCTCGTTGTCATTCTTGCCTTTGATTCCAAGATAATCAGCAATTTCAGCATAGCGAGCCAGGGTGTGAGGGTGATCGTACTGTGAGAAGGTTCCCATCTTGACCGGTGTTTCGGATGCGTTGAAGCGAAGAACTTCATCAATCATTAACGCATTGGCAACACCATGTGGCAGGTGGTGGAAGGCACCGAGTTTGTGAGCAAGGGAGTGGCAGATACCAAGGAAGGCATTAGCGAAAGCCATACCAGCCATAGCAGCAGCATTTGCCATCTTCTCACGGGCAACCGGATCATTCGGACCATTGTCATAAGCACGAGGAAGATATTCGAAGATGACCTTCAATGCCTGCAGGGCAAGACCATCCGTCATATCAGTTTGGAGCATTGCTGCATAAGCTTCGAGTGCATGTGTTACAGCATCGATACCGGAAGCAGCCGTTAAGCCCTTTGGTGCATTCATCATCATGTCTGCATCTATAATAGCCATATCAGGCATTAACTCATAATCTGCGAGCGGGTATTTGATTCCGGTTGTTTCATCTGTGATAACAGCGAAAGGAGTAACCTCAGAACCTGTACCGGCAGTTGTTGGAACTGCAATAAAGTAAGCTTTTTCACCCATTTTCGGGAAAGCGTAAATACGTTTTCTGATATCAACAAAGCGCATTGCCATATCAAGGAAGTCAGCTTCCGGATGCTCATAGAGAACCCACATGATCTTGGCTGCATCCATGGCAGATCCACCGCCGACAGCAATGATGCAGTCCGGCTCAAAGGATGTCATGAGTTTTGCACCGATTCTTGCTGAACTAAGGGAAGGATCTGGTTCAACATCAGAGAAGGTAGTATGAACAATACCCATCTCATCAAGTTTGTCAGTTACAGCCTTTGTATATCCATTCTTGAACAGGAAGCTATCTGTTACGATAAATACTTTCTTCTTGCCAAGTACATTCTTTAATTCATCAAGCGCTACAGGCAGACAGCCTTTCTTCATATAAACTTTATCAGGAGTGCGGAACCAAAGCATATTTTCTCTCCTTTCGGCAACGGTTTTAATATTGAGCAGATGTTTTACACCAACATTTTCAGATACGCTGTTTCCGCCCCAGGAACCGCAGCCAAGGGTAAGAGAAGGTGCAAGTTTGAAGTTATAAAGGTCACCGATACCACCGTGAGAAGAAGGTGTGTTTACAAGAATACGGCAGGTCTTCATTCTGGCAGCAAATGCGTCCAGTTTTTCTTTTTCAGTTACAACATTTAAATATACGGAAGAAGTATGTCCATATCCACCGTCTGCAATCAGGTGTTCTGCCTTATCAAGAGCATCTTCGAAGGATTTTGCTTTGTACATGGCAAGGACCGGAGACAGCTTTTCGTGAGCAAATTCTTCTGCAATATCAACGCTTTCTACTTCACCGATCAGGATCTTGGTGCTCTCAGCAACATCAACGCCCGCAAGTTTTGCGATAGTAAATGCAGACTGTCCAACGATCTTTGCATTCAGACCACCGTTAATGATAATGGTCTTTCTTACTTTTTCAGTTTCTGCTTTATTAAGGAAATAGCAGCCTCGCTTGCTGAATTCATCTTTAACAGCTTTGTATACTTTATCAAGAACGATAACAGACTGTTCGGAAGCACAGATCATTCCGTTATCAAATGTCTTTGAATGAATAATGGAGTTAACCGCAAGTAAAAGATCGGCTGTATCATCAATGATGGCAGGAGTATTACCGGCACCAACACCGATTGCCGGCTTTCCTGAAGAGTAAGCAGCTTTTACCATACCAGGACCACCAGTCGCAAGGATGATATCAGCTTCTTTCATTACCATATTTGTGAGTTCAAGAGAAGGAACATCGATCCAGCTGATAATTCCTTCCGGAGCACCGGCAGCAACAGCAGCATCAAGAACGATTTTAGCAGCTGCAATGGTACATCCCTTTGCTCTTGGATGAGGACTGATGATGATGGCATTTCTTGTCTTTAATGCGATAAGAGTCTTAAAAATAGCAGTTGAGGTCGGGTTCGTTGTAGGGATTACGGCTGCGATAACACCGATCGGATCGGCAATCTTTTTAATACCGAATTCCTTGTCTTCTTCGACAACACCACAGGTCTTTGTATCTTTGTAGGCATTATAAATATATTCAGAAGCGTAGTGATTTTTAATTACCTTATCTTCAACGATTCCCATTCCAGTTTCCTGGACTGCCATCTTAGCAAGCGGGATTCTCTGTTTGTTTGCAGCTGTTGCTGCTGCAAGGAAGATCTTATCTACCTGTTCCTGTGAATAGGTCGCAAACTCTGCCTGTACTTTTCTAAGTTCTGCAATAGCTGCACCCAGTTTTTCTACGCTGTCAATGATTTCTCGGTTCTTACTCATTTTTTCCTCCATTCTTGCGCGATAAAGTCGCGCAGTTGAAATTAGTGCCGGGAATGATATGTGATTCATTCGATAACCCGATGTTACCTAATCTGTAAATTTTTCCATTAGATGCCTTGATAAGACAGCCAGTGATGCTGCCATGTTCTCATTTTTTACGAGAATGTGCTCCGGTACATCAAGGTGGGTCGGTGCAAAATTCCATACGGCAAGGATTCCGCTTGCTACCATTAAGTCACAGATCGACTGGGCAGCTGTTGTTGGGACTGTAATAATTCCGATACGTATCTTCATTCGATCACAGATATCACTCAGTTTGGTCAGTGGCAGAATCGGAACATTTCCTTCTTTCTGTCCAGCCAGAGAATCGTCATTATCAAAAGCGGCTACGATATTCAATCCATATTCTTTAAATCCGTCATAGGTAAGCAGTGCTTTGCCAAGTTTTCCGGAACCGACTAAAATGGCATCGTTGCTGTCATTATAGCCAAGATAATTTTCAAGGTCTCGGATTAATGTGATCCTGCAGAATCCAACTTTTGGCTTACCACCAGAACTGACGGAGGCTAAATCTTTTCTGACCTGTATTTCGTGAAGACCCAGTGCTTCGGCAATTGCTTTTGAAGATAAATAGGCTGCAGACTGCATAGAGTCTGATTTCAAGAGGTTTAAATAGATCGGAAGCCGTTGCAGGGTCTGGACAGAAACGGATGTAACCATGGATTGTACTCCTTTCGTACGTTTGATAATATTTTAACAATCTCCTCTCATTATGGAAGATACAAGAATGGTATATCGATATACAATTATCGATATACCATTATCTATAGAGAGTCAAGAGGTTCGTGTCCAATAACTAGTGAATCAATTGTCAGTTTTACTTTATTTATAAATGCTGTATCTTCGTTGTTGAACCGATATCCGTTCCGGTAGATCAATACATCACAGAACCTGTTATCAGCCTGATTACAGGATACGGTCGTTAGTTCATACCGATCCAGTATATCCTGTGGCATTGGAGATACCAGCATATAAGTGTTGGGAACGGAGCTTAAAAGCTCAAGCTGGCTGGCTCTTTCATAGATAGAAATCGAGTGTTCCAGGGAAACGGTAGCTGCGTACTGTTTTGAGGTTAGGGATGGCAGGGAAGGCGTTGTAATATCTCCATGCGTTATCTCAAGAAGCTCCTGTAAATCCTCTTTTGACAGTGAACTTCTATCTGCGAAGGGATGTTTTTTTGACAGAAGTATTGTTGCGTTGAATTCGAACAGCAAATCGGATCTAAGATCATTTTCATTTAAAAGATTCAAATACTGTTTTTCATACACAAGGGGATAGCGAATGATGCCTAGGTTGTACAGACTGTCACTGACACCGGATATGGTATCGATGGAATTAGCTTCCTTATAATTAAGGAGAATTTTTTTTGTTGCGGACAGATCTTTCGTAAAGTTAATAAAAGCCTGAGCTATATAACTGGCCCTTGGTACACAGACATCGATCCGGTGAGCGTCGTTAGCTTTCCCACTGAATATCGCTTCCATCTCATCTACTTTTGACAGAATTGCTCTTGCATGATATAGGAACTCAGCTCCGCGTTTTGTTGGAACGACTCCTTTTGAGTTCCGGTTAAAGATCGTGATCTGCAGTGAATCTTCAAGTTCGCGTATGGCTTTGCTAAGGTGCGGCTGTGCCATAAATAAATTCTCCGCAGCTTTGGAAATCGATCCGGTTTTTTCTACTTCTATAGCATATCGTAATTGCATCAGGTTGTTCATTGTAACTCCAATCGTAATAATAAAACAAAGTGTGAAGTATGATTAAGCATACGTTCGTGTTCGTGTATGTGTCTAGATAATATTTGCAATAGTGAACATGCTGTTCGATGCAATCATATCATTAATTGTGAGAAAAGACAAGATTAGGAATGATACATTCTTGATTTCAATGATGTATAAAAAGATAAGTCTTCCTGAAATTTTGCATTCATAACATGAAAAAAGCCATTCACGCAACGTACGTTGTAATTCGAAATTAACTGAGGTAAGATGAACTTAATAAAAAATAACGGAACCGTGAAGTGGATTCTGGGAAAGGAGCCAAATGTATGGAAGCAATCTATTGGTTAATTATACTGGTTGTATTGATTGTAATTGAGATTATTACACTTGGTCTGACGACCATCTGGTTTGCCTGCGGAGCGCTGATTGCTTTTCTTGCAGCGAATCTGGGAGCAAGCCTTCCGGTTCAGATCATAATATTTATATTAGTTTCACTACTGCTTTTATTCTTTACAAGACCTATCGCAACAAAGTATTTGAATAAAAAACGTGTGAAGACCAATTATGAAGGTGTCATCGGAATGACAGCAAAGGTAACAGAAAAGATCGATAATTTTAATGCATCCGGTGCTGCAATCTGTAACGGACAGGAATGGACCGCACGAGCTGAAGTAGATCATAAGATCATTGAACCGGGCACCATTGTAAAAGTAGTTAGTGTTTCCGGTGTAAAACTTATTGTTACTGAATACAGAGAAGAGTGAAAGAGATAGGAAGATAGTATCAGTGCACAAGTATGGTGAAAGCTATATAATAAAGAAGAAATAACTGGAAAATGCTTTGAGCTATGAAAATGGAAGAAGAAAAAGGAAGAAAAAAGAAAGAAACAAATAAGGAGGATATGTAATGGGAACAATGGGATATTTATTTATTATTTTGGGAGTGATTGTGTTATTAATCATTGCCTCCTGTGTAAAGATCGTTCCACAGGCGCAGGGATTTGTTATAGAGCGTCTTGGTGGATACAATGGAACCTGGAGCGTAGGTCTTCATTTTAAGATGCCTCTTATTGATAAGGTGGCTAAAAGAGTATTACTGAAAGAACAGGTCGCAGACTTTCCGCCTCAGCCGGTTATCACAAAAGATAACGTTACCATGCGAATTGACACGGTAGTGTTCTATCAGATCACAGATCCAAAGCTTTTCGCTTATGGTGTTGAGAAACCACTTCTCGCAATTGAGAATCTGACAGCAACAACACTTCGTAATATCATCGGTGATCTTGAACTTGACCAGACACTTACATCAAGAGAAGTTATCAATACAAAAATGCGTGTGGCACTTGACGTAGCAACAGATCCATGGGGAATTAAAGTAAACCGTGTTGAGTTAAAGAACATCATTCCTCCGGCAGCAATTCAGGATGCCATGGAGAAACAGATGAAAGCAGAGCGTGAACGACGTGAAGCAATTCTTCGTGCAGAAGGTGAGAAAACAGCGACCGTACTTGTGGCAGAAGGTAAAAAAGCGTCTGTTATTCTGAATGCGGAAGCTGAAAAAGAATCTGCAATTCTTCGTGCTCAGGCGAAGAAAGAAGCAACCATTCGGGAAGCTGAAGGTGAGGCAGAAGCTATTCTTAAGATACAGCAGGCAAATGCCAACGGTATTGAAATGCTTAACAAATCAGCACCGACTCAGCAGGTATTGCATTTAAAGAGCCTTGAATCATTCGCAAAGGCTGCAGACGGAAAAGCAACCAAGATTATCATTCCTTCTGAGATCCAAAGTCTTGCAGGACTTGTAAAAAGTATTGGAGAAGTAGCGAAGGAAGACGTTCAGCAATAGAAACACTAAATTGAAAGATATTCAAAGAGCCGTTGAAAAACGGCTCTTTGTACGATAAAATGTAATTACGTTTATTTCAATGATTGGCATACCGAAGATAGTAAAAAAATGCCATAAATCTTAAAAAGGAGAAGTGAGAATTTGTTATGAAAATCATGGTTCTTGAAGATAACAGAGAAAGCCGCAGGGCACTAAAGGAACTAATCAGCAGTATTTCAGATGAAATCAGTGTGGAAGTTGCAGCGACCATAGAAGAGGCAGACAAGCTGATGGAAGACCCGATTCCGTTTGCTTTATTCCTTCTTGATATAAATATGGATATGAGAAAAAGCGAAGATACCTCAGGACTTGACTTTGCAAAGAAGATTCGGGATGAAAAGCAATATGAGTTCACACCGATCGTGTTCATAACCTCGCTGGCGAACCTTGAAGTGACATCGTACCGCGAAGCACAGTGTTATTCCTACATTACGAAACCATTTCGCAAAAGTGAAGTAGAAAAGATCGTGCGGAAGGTATTAAGTCATCAGGAAGAACGGCAGGATAAGACGATTGTTGTAAAAAAAGATGGAGTTAATTACCGTATTAAAATCAATGAAATTATATCCATTCAGGCTATTATGCGCGGGGTAAGACTGACAATGGGTAAAGAGACCATGGATATACGGTATCTAACGCTCAAACAAATCCTGGAAAAAATCGATTCACCGGAGTTCATACAGTGTCACAGAATGTATATTATTAACACGGATTACATAGAATATGTTGATTCAGTAAATCAGCTGATTCAGCTAAAGGGACAATCATCTCCTGTAGAAATAGGGATTACATACAAAACAGCAATTAAGAAATGGCTATAAATAGGGTATGGCCAGGAGTAGGGAGGTTTGCATGAGCAACAGTTGGCTGCTGCATGGAAAACGTGTATATATCATTCTGATTATGTGCTGTCTGACCATTATTCCGGTAACGATGATAATGTGTCTGGGGCTGCATTATTTTACAACGACGCAGTGTTTTACGATCATATTCTCGAGTGTGCTGATACTTGCCATTCTTGGAACACTGACTAGAAGTTATCAGGTATATCAGAAACAGGAAAAAGAACTTCAGATGTACCGTATGTATACAAAACCGATGGAGGAACTGGTACGTGAGGTACGGGCAAGGCAGCATGAATTTGATAATCATCTGAATGCGATTCTGAACATGCATATTGTGATCGATAATTATGATGAACTGGTAAAAAGTCAGCATGATTACATCTTCAGCGTGGTGGATGATAAGAAGAACAGTTATCTGCCGCTTCTGCGCATCTCAGATAAAGTGCTTGCGGGCTTCCTTTATACGAAAATCGTATCGGTAAAAAAGAATGTGGAGTTTGATATCGAAGTCGGGTCAAGGCAGATCATGAAGAACATTCCTGAGTCGGAACTGATCGAAGTGATCGGAACACTGATCGACAATGCCATCGAAGCCTGTACAGAAGATCTTAACAGAATAAGGATCCTGCTTACAAGTGAAAATGACAAGCTGGATTTTGAAGTAATGAATGAGCATAGAAAGATTCCGCTGACCCAGCTTGGACATTTCTTTGAACGTGGGTATTCCACAAAATCAAACAGAGGAAGAAGAGGTCTTGGCCTTTATAATGCACGACGAATCATCCGGGAATGGAAAGGTGACATAACGGTTGAAAATCGTGACTTTCAAGGCTCTAATTATGTGTGTTTCAGAATTGAAGTATAAATATTACTGATTACAAGTATAAATATTGCTGATTACAAGTATAAATATTTCTGAATACAAGTATAAATATTCCGGTATAGAAGGCTGTGCATTTGAGATTTCATGTCGCTTCATCTTATGTTATATGGTGTTCTGAGAAGGGATAAATGGGAATTCATATGCATCCTGTATCGTCTGTGATATCTAGGTTGCGCATAAAGTTACAAAAGATAGAAATTCACATAGAAGAGGCAAAGGAATTAATAGTATGTTCGATTGTATCAAAAGGAATTGTATGAAAAAAATATGTAGAAGCGATCGAGATACGGGAAAGTCAAGTTCCATAACCAGTTAGTAAAAATGTAATTTAAAGATTCCTTGAATTGAATACGGAAGCAGAGCAGATTAAAATGAATTGTCTGTCTGGAGGTAGTAGAGCAGTATGAAATCAGCAGACGAAACATGGATGCAAAGTCTGTAAGAGGAAACCCTATTAATATTAGGAGGGGAAGAAGTGTGGATTTAAGAAATCTATATGTGCCGCTGATTGCAGGCAATCGAAATTATACCTATATTGAGAGGGGTGCCAATACTGCACTTGCACCATATGTACGATGCTATTGGTATTGTGAAAGTATTCCAGAGGAATATGATAGTCTTGTAATTCCGGATACATGTGTAGATATCATTTTTACGGTAAACAGAGAGGGCAGCATCACCACTACTTTCTGCGGTGTTAATGATAAGCCTGAGGTTGGTCATACTGCAGCTTTTTTAACAGAAAGAAAAGTCTTTGCAGTAAGATTTTATGTTTGGAGTTTTTCTATTCTGACAGGCGATACACTGCAAAACACCCGAAATCTATACTTGGATGCAGATATCTATATGAGTTATTATGTAAATGAGATTAAGAACAATATTTGTATTGACAGCGAATTTGACGAATTCATAAATATATCGAACAAGATTCTAATAAAACAGATTAAAGAGAAATTTATAGACTCGAATTTTATGAATGCTTTGTATCATGTTCTAAAAAGTAAGGGGAATATCCGAATCGATACGCTCGCTGACCAGTGCTTTATTGGAAAAAGGCAATTGGAACGTTTGTTTCGTACCAGAATGGATTTATCACCGAAACAGTTTACTAATCTTATCAGATACCAAAATGCGTGGAGGGGAATCCTCCTAAGCCAAGATATTAATGAGTTAGTACTTCAATTAGGCTATAGTGATCAATCTCATTTATTGAGGGAGTTCAAAAATTATCATGGTATAACGCCGTACGAAGCAAAGATATTTGCCTATGGGATGGAAAAGACGGCTTTTAGATAATGGACATTTCATTATCATGTCGCATTTATTCTATACACACTTGCGATATTAATGTATTTTATGTGTAAATGAATATAAAGGAGATTAGTTTATGCATAACGATATTTTTGATGGGGCAAGAAAATGGATGTATTTCAATGCCAGACATATAGATCTAGCGCGATTTCAGTATTTATTTGAAAATGGAAGTCGTGAGGCTGTATTGTTTGCTCTTATGGAATACCAAAATGAGGATGGTGGGTTTGGAAATGCTTTGGAAGCAGATTCCTTTAATCCATTGTCATCGCCTATACAAACCTGGGCAGCCACTGAAATTCTAAATGAAGTGTGCTTAGAAGAGGATCACCCAATTATTCAGGGAATACTCAGGTACCTGGAAAGCGGTAAGGATTTCAATGGAAAGTGCTGGCTTAATACGGTGCCATCCAATAATGATTATCCCCATGCATCCTGGTGGTCTTATGATATGCAATCCTATAACACAATTACCTATAATCCAACGGCTGCATTAGCAGGCTTTGTTTTGAAATACGCAGGTAAGGATAGTGGCTTATATAAAAAATGCTTTGGTATTGTGAAGGAAGCGATTTCTTATCTAAAGGAAACCGATAAGTGCGATGAAATGCATATACTAGCCTGTTATGTGAGGATGACTCAGTATTGCCGTAAAGCGGGTCTGGCCGATGAGTTGTCGATTGAAGAAGTGGAGAAGCTTCTTTTGCAGAAGATAAATAAGACGATCACCTGGGATAAGGATACATGGAGCAAGTGCTATGTATGTAAACCGTCTAATTTCTTCATGGATAAGGAGAATTTCTTATATCAAAGCTTCATAGAGTTAGCAAATGATGAATGTGATTTTATAAAGAACACACAGAAGCCGGACAAAACCTGGTCGATTAACTGGAAATGGGAGGATGATTTAGAGCAGTGGCACATTGCAGAAAATTGGTGGAAAGCTCATTTGATCATAATGAACCTAAGGTTTTTACAGGGGATAAGTGAAGAAGCACTGGTAAAAGATTCCATGATAAGAAAACTGTATTGTGTGAATTTGCATACCAGTCAAATTGATACAATGAAATCATTCTACCATGATATTCTTGATATTCCGATAACATTTCCGGGATATAATAAGGATATTGATGGAATGAAATTAGGATTTGGTGTGGATTCACTTCAGATCTGTCTGTGGAGAGAAGAAAACTGGGGGAAAGGAAACGGTCACGTCGAGATTGCGGTTCGAGGCAGCTTGGAGGATATCATAAAACGTTTAAAAGAAAAGCAATATTTGAATTTCAAGTTACTGCATGAAAGCTATGGAAAATGCCTGATTCTTCATGACCCTGATGGAAACCAATTAACGATTATGTAAATTTTTAATGTACGTATATGTAAGCTTACTACTTTATGATTCGCTTATGACTAAGCAGATAGCCTGCCGAAATTTCGGCAGGCTATTGCTAAAAAAGGGAAAGCTATACGTTTTTTACATTGGAAGATAGAGGTGGCCGAACGAAAAGTCAGTGAAATGGTGAGGATAAAATATACAAAAATAAGGGCCGAATTTATATGGATAAATATGTAAAATACAATTGTGAATCCTTCCTTTTTATGGTAGGCTAATAAGGAGGGAAACAGGGATCGTCATCGGCATACAGGAGGCAGATGAACGATATAATAACAATTGAATTTGATTTATTTTTGAACCGGCTGATTCATCAGATGAAACAGATGTTGGGAACGTCTTATGAGATACAGCATAAGCAGATCAATAAGAACAACGGGATCGTAGCGGAGTGTCTGACCATTAAAGAAGTAAGAGAAGATATAGCACAGAGCTTTCGTCTGGATGACTATTATGAGATGTATAAAAAGGGGGAACCGATGAACCGGATCGGGGAGAAGGTTCTGGAGTGCTATCTGGTGAATCAGTCCCGCTATGCAGGAGATGACTGTATGAATGATTACAGGCGTATCCGTGATAAGATATTCTTCCGTCTGGTTAATAGGGAGATGAATAAGAACCTGTTGCATCAGGTACCGCATAAATCTGTACTTGACCTATGTATAACCTTTCACTGCCTTGTGAAAGAAGAAAAAAGTGGCATCGGTGCGGTGCAGATAACAAATGCACACTGTGAACGGTGGGAGGTCAGTCTTGAAAATCTGCTGCAGGATGCAATGTATAACACGGTGCGGATGTTCCCGCCGATTCTCAGGACCATGGATGAGGTCATGCGGGATATCCTGCGAAGTGAGATTGAAGCAAGCAGGCAGAAAAATCCGGAGGAAGAGCCGTTAATACCGGAAGAAGTTGCTATTGAAGAGATGATGAAGTTAATGATGCCGCACCCTGATGATAGTCGGCCGCAGATTTATGTTCTGACGAATCAGAAAGGGATCAATGGTGCATCCTGCCTGCTTTATCCCGGAATTCAACAGGCGATTTCAAGGCAAATGAAGGAAGATTACTATATACTTCCCAGCAGCATTCATGAAGTGCTTCTTGTTCCCGTCTATGAAAGAGAAGAAAATCTTGCTTCCATGGTGGAAGAGGTGAACAAGACGCAGGTACCGTTGGAAGATATTTTATCGGATCACGTCTATCGGTATTCATCTGTAAAAGAAGTTCTGGCTGCATTTCCGGCATAAGGTTTCGAATGGATCTGGTTTTTAAAGAAAAAAGGAGCATATAAAAAGCCGCATACACGATTTGTGACATGCGGCTTTTTTATTAAATTATTCATCGGAAGACGAATCGGTTGAGGTATCCGTTCCGGTAGAATCCGTGCTAAGCTGTTCGTACAAAGCTTTCAGGGATTCATCACTTTCCAGTGCATTATTGAATTTTTCAAGTATATCATTGTATAAGTCTTTGACATCTTCGGCATCCATAAGAGTCTCAATGTATGCAGATTCTTCCTCGGTTGGATCTTCCATCATAACACGAAGCTTTCCGTCATCTGTGTAGGTCAGGCATAACCGGTCAAGACTCGGCACCAGAGTAGTAATGGTTGCTATCTCTGAATCGTAACTGACGAAAACTACATAGGCGATGTTCCCGATACCTTTCTTTGTGTAGCAGGTTATGTTCTGGAAGCTGTTAACGAACTCGTATTGTTTTTGCAGATACTCGATATCGACTTGTGTTGTGTCTGTAACAAGTTCTGTAAAATCATCGATATTACAATCAAGTTTTGCCTGATAGTAGCTGCTTATGAGATCGTTCACATCTTGATAAGCATCCTTCTCCAAAGGATTCGGAGACGGTGTCGGCGATGGTGATGGTGTCGGTGTTGCAGTAGCGGCAGGTGTCGCAGCAGCAGTAGCCTTTGCGCCAGAGCTGTCATCATCCGATGGTGTATTCCCGGAGGTATCCGAATCAGCAGAATTCTGTTGACCGATCGTGATATCCGAAGCTGCTGCATCATTTCCAGACGAAGTAACCGGTTTTTCAAATGAAAATATCGTAAAACCGATGGCCATGATACCAATCGACAGGATCAGTGCCAGTTCTTTACTCTTCATTGTCAGTGCGAGGTGCAGCTTTTTATTTATTGTGTCTCTTGCTTGCTTCATAATATATAGCTCCTTATGAATGGCTTCTCTCCCAAAGCGATAAAACGCTTATCCCCAAAACTCCATTCAACATTTTATCAGAAAACAGAAAGGAAAGCAACAAAAATATCTTGAATTGTTACAAAAGTATTAAATTAATGCAACGAATGTTTTAATTGACTTTTCTGGACAATAAATGTATGGGGATTTTAGCATAAAAAATCGAAAGATGGGAAACCTTACGCTTCTCTTTTTAAGTAAATTATGCTATAATAAACCAAACATAAAATTCATGCAGAGGATGGACCAGTTATGTATATTATCAAATTGGACTTACAAGACATGGGGACATTGTTTTTTACAGGAAAAAGGAAAGTAGTCCAAGGGGAAGAACAGCCGGGACTGACCGCTGAAGTCGAAGAAGCCATGGTTTTTGACAGTGAAGAAGAGGCTTCCGACATGTGTAAAAAAATGATTGAACTGTTCGAGATGGATTTTTATTATTCCGCTGTTGCGTAATGTATGAATCCGCTTTTGGTATGTCAAATTCGAAGTAGTCCGATCAAACATTTGACATACCAGTTTTACAGTACTGCTGAAATAAGATGGCGGAAGCCTTTGTTTCAAACAATGCTTTCGTCAGCAGATATCTGGACTTCATCATACAAAAAGACTATATACTCGTGGATTACAGGCATAATTACACACACGGATATATAGTCCTTATTTTGTACTAAAGGTATGCGTCTGATAGGATTCGAACCTACGGCCTTTGGCTTCGGAAGCCACTGCGATATCCACTTCGCTACAGACGCGAATGCAACCATCCGGGTAGTCCGGACGCAAAGAACATTATACTGGGTTTTACCAGATTTGTAAATACATAACCGCAAGAAAATCAATCAGGTAGCGGACAAAAGAATATTGGAAACGTAAAGGGAATGGGGAGAAGAATGGCAAAAAGGACAAAAAGAATCTTTGAGACCGAAGAAAACAAGGAAGGAATCCGCGTTAACAAGTTTGTAGGTGACGCAGGAATCTGTTCCAGGCGTGATGCCGATGAACTGATTCAAAAAGGAAGAGTGACTATAGATGGTCAGGTAGCGCAGATGGGCAGCAGAGTGGTTCCGGGACAGGAAGTCTGCGTCGACGGCAAAAGCATCAACAGAGATGATTCTCTGGTCTTGATCGCATTGAATAAACCGCGCGGTATTGTGTGCACAACAGACCATCGTGAACCGGAGAATGTTATTGATTTCCTTAATTATGGAAAGAGAATCTATCCGATCGGCAGGCTGGATAAGGACTCGGAAGGGCTTCTTTTGCTTACGAATGACGGAGACATCGTGAATAAAATCCTTCGCGGTGAAAACAGCCATGAGAAAGAATATCTTGTCAGTGTGAACAAACCGGTAACACCAGAGTTCATTAGTGCCATGTCAAATGGGGTGCCGATTCTTGATACTGTGACCAAGAAGTGTTTCGTGGAAGCAATGGGCAAACAATCCTTTCGTATTGTTTTAAAGCAGGGACTGAACCGGCAGATTCGAAGGATGTGTGAGTATCTGGATTATAAAGTGCTTACTTTGCAGCGGATACGTATCATGAATGTTAATCTTGGCCGCATGAAAGTCGGAGATTACCGAAATCTGACGGAATGGGAGATCGAAGAATTGAAGATACAGCTGGAAGAATCTTCGAACGATCCGGCCGCGGTTAATAAAAAAGAAGTGAAGACCTATGGGGACACTTCCTATTGCACCAGCATAAAAAAACAATCCGGAGATGCATTTGACAGAAGAGCCCGTGCAAAAGCAGTACAGGCGAACTGGATGCATCACAGCGACAGCGTAGAAAAGAAAAAAGAAGAAAACAGTTCGGTGGAGGCAGTCTTCGAAGTAAAGTTCAAGAATAAAAAGACCAATGATACTGCAAAGACAGTACATAGAAACGAAAGAACTGCAGCGGAAAAGGACAGCAAAGAGAATACGAAATACACAAACAACAGAACCGGCAAAAACAATACCAGCAAAGGCAGTACAAGCAAAGGCAGTACAAGCAAATGCAGTACCAATAAAGGCAGTCTGGGCGATCGGAATAGTGGGAACAGTCAGAACAGAAATGACCGTTATACAAGTGCCGGCAGCAAAGATACTGTTTACAGGAATGCATCAGGGGATGCCGATGCGAAAAAGGTTGTCGGTGAGCAAAATGTCAGAACCGTACGAAAGAATAGCGCAGAAAGAGACAACAGAAGTAGCCAGGGTAAGGCAAGCGACTCGAACCAAGGATATGGTAAGAGCAGAGAATATGATAATAGCAAAAAATATGGCAAAAGTAATGGATATGAAAAAAGTAATGGATATGAAAAAAGTAATGGATATGAAAAAAGTAAAGAACATGGTAAGAATTTAGGATATGACAGTAACAAGGGAACTGATAAGAACAAGGGAACTGATAAGAACAAGGGAACTGATTATAACAGAGGAACTGATAAGAACAAGGGAACTGATTATTACAGAGGAATTGATAAGAACAAGGGAACTGATAATAACAGAGGGATTGATAAGAATATAAGATTTGTTAAGAACAAAGGGTCAGACAAGACAAAAAGAAATGACAGAAGTTATGCAGGTACTAAGAGTACCACAAACAGTAAAAGCACAACAGATGAAAAAAGCTATACATACAATAAGAATAACAGAGATGAAAAGAACCGTGATATTATAAAAGACAGAGTTGAAAGTAAAGGCAGTACATACGCAAAGAATGGCTATGAAAATAAAAGAAATGACAGCAGCAGAAGTGATAGCAAAGCAAGTTATAATACCCGGAATGAAAGTCGATTCGAAAGCAGAAGTGAAAGCGGAAAAAGAAACGGCAGCAGAAACCGAACTGAAAATAATGAGCAGAGCAGGGCATTTGCTGAGAATAGGCAGCAGGATTCAAT
The DNA here is from genome assembly GCA_003249225.1 of Clostridia bacterium. Classification (GTDB taxonomy): domain Bacteria; phylum Bacillota; class Clostridia; order Lachnospirales; family Lachnospiraceae; genus SZUA-448. The sequence goes on from QKJQ01000021.1 coordinate 97,857, forward strand.
AAAAAATATGAAAGGCTCCCATGGAAGTTATCAGGTATCCAAGGGGCATGCAAATGAGCAGAAGAATGAGTACAGAAGCAAACAAGACAATGCAGGAAAAGCAAGAGGAAATGAAAGAACTGGTGGCAAACCTCAATATGGCCCTAAAGGCATACGAGGAGGAAAACCGGGAAATAATAAGTAATCGCGAATATGATGAACTCTATGACAGATTAATAATACTGGAAGAAGAGACCGGAACTATTCTTGCTAACAGTCCGACGCAGCGTGCCGGCTATGAGGTTGTCAGTGATCTGCCCAAATTCCGACATGACGCACCAATGCTTTCGCTGGATAAGACAAAGGATGCAGGTGCACTAGCCGACTGGCTGGGTGATATGGAAGGAATGCTTTCATGGAAAATGGATGGTCTGACGGTTGTTCTGACCTATCGAAACGGAGAATTGTTTCGTGCTGTTACCAGGGGCAACGGTGAGGTCGGTGAGGTAGTCACGAACAATGCAAAAACATTTGTTAATCTTCCCAAAAAGATTGCTGATCGGCGTGAGCTTGTACTTCGGGGAGAAGCCGTGATCCTGTACTCTGATTTTGAAGAAATAAATCGTAAGATTCCTGAAGAAAGTGCAAAGTACAAAAACCCGAGAAATCTATGCAGTGGCGCGGTACGTCAGCTCAACAGCAAGATTACTGCGGAGCGAAATGTTAATTTTTTTGCCTTCTCACTGATTCATATCAGAGAACTGGCAGCGAATGGTGCAGGGGAAGTTGAGTCAGAAATCGCGGAACCAGAAATCCAAGAACAGATTTATGCATCGGAAGAAATGGATGGATACGCAACCAGAGAAGAACAGATGACTTATCTTTCTGCGCTTGGTTTTGAAGTAGTTGAATCGAAGAAAGTGACAGGAAGCAGCATTGCTGAGACTGTAAAAACCTTTAGTGCAAAGATCGCAGATAATGACTTTCCATCGGACGGTCTTGTATTAACGTTTAATGACATTGCGTATGGAAGGTCACTGGGACGAACATCAAAATTCCCACGCCATTCGATCGCATTCAAATGGGCGGATGAAATCATGGAGACAACACTTCTTGAAATCGAGTGGAGTGCTTCCCGTACCGGGCTGATCAACCCGGTCGCCATATTTGAGCCGGTAGAACTGGAAGGGACAACGGTATCCCGCGCCAGTCTGCACAACATCAGTATAATCGAAGGCTTGCAGCTTGGACTGAACGATAGAATAACCGTTTATAAAGCAAATATGATCATCCCGCAGCTGGCCGACAACCTGACAAGAAGCAATCAGCTTGTCATACCAAAATGTTGTCCTGTCTGCGAACAGGATACAGTGATCGTTCAGGAAAATGACGTGAAAGTTCTGAAATGCAAGAACCCGGAATGCCCGGCTAAGAAAATAAAATCATTTGCTCACTTTGCAGCGAGAGATGCCATGAACATTGATGGTCTTTCAGAAGCTACCATTGAGAAATTGATCGACCTGCATTACCTGCACACGTTGACAGACCTTTTTCATCTAGAACAATTCATGAAGGAAATCGAAGAGGAGAGCAAGCGGAAGACGGATAAGAAAGAAGAGTTCAAGGGCTTCGGTGTTAAGTCCTTCCAGAACCTGATCGATGCGGTGGAAACTGCACGTACGACAACAGTAGCAAAGCTGATTTACAGCCTGGGCGTTGCAAATATCGGATTATCAAATGCAAAATTAATTTCGAAGCATTACAACAATAAACTTGATGAGATCATGAATTGTAAAGCGGAAGATTTACTCACCATAGATGGTATCGGTGGTGTGATTGCGGATTCTTTAGTAGCGTTTTTTGCAGAGGAGAAAAACCGTAAACTCGTGGAAGAACTAAGCGCTGAAATGACATTTCTTGAGGAAAGCACAACTTCTAATTCTACACTTGAAGGAAAAGTCTTTGTTATTACGGGTTCCGTGGAGCATTTTGCCAACCGGGATGAATTAAAAGACTTTATTGAGAAGCATGGAGGAAAGACAACAGGATCCGTTACTTCCAAAACCCATTATCTGATCAACAATGATACGGCTTCTGGTTCCTCCAAGAATAAAAAGGCAAAAGAACTTGGCATACCGATCCTGTCGGAAGAGGATTTTCTGGTGTTGGTGGGAGAAGGTTGACATTTTCAAAAAAGTGCGATATAGTATGTTCAATATCATAAGGCAAGGAAGAGAAAAGTAGACAGTGAGATATGGTACAGAGAGCTTTGAGGGTGAGAAAAAGCACAGAATGCATTGTTGAAAATGGTCTTGGAGCCGCGCACCGACTACATTTTGTACAGGCTGCGATGGGAGTGCCCATTATAGCACCAGGGTATCGATTGTTAATCTTTTCTGTACCCGCTAAGGTTTGTATCGTGAGATACAGATAAATAAAGGTGGTAACACGAAGCAGAAGCTGTCGTCCTTTAAAAAAGAGATATTACATATCTCTGAAGAATAAAGGAGGGGAGCTTTTTTTGACGGATGAAACAAAAGAGGATTTTGATAAGATGAGTTTAAGTTCTATATATTGTAGAACAAGTGATGCAATTGACGCAACAACGAATGATACGACAAGTTGTAAAGTAAACAGTAAGGCAAGTACTAAAGCTAGCAGAATTATTACAAATTCACACAATGACCGAAGAAATAAGAAAGGGAAGGGATTGATTATGCCGATTCGTGTTAAGAACAATTTACCTGCAAAGAAACTACTGGAAGATGAGAATATATTCGTCATGGATGAGACAAGGGCAATGTCACAGGATATACGACCGCTAAAGATTGCAATTCTCAATCTGATGCCGTTGAAAGAAGATACGGAGCATCACCTTCTGCGCAGCCTTGCAAATTCACCGCTGCAGGTTGATGTGACTTTCGTGCGGACCGCTTCTCATCTTGGTAAGAACACTGCGTTTGAACATATGGAAGAGTTTTATGTTACTTATGATGAAGTAAAGCATCATAAATTTGATGGTATGATTATTACGGGTGCACCAGTGGAGAATCTAGAATTCGAAGAGGTAAGCTACTGGGAAGAACTGAAGGAAATCATGGAATGGTCAAAGACCAATGTTACGTCGACCTATCACATCTGCTGGGGAGCACAGGCAGGGCTTTATTATCATTATGGTGTCAGAAAACTCCCTCTTGAGAAGAAGCTTTCGGGAGTCTACAAGCATCAGGTATTCAACCGCAGAGAGCCCCTGATCCGCGGCTTTGATGATGGGTTCAGTGCTCCTCATTCACGTTATACTACTTCATCAAAAGAGGATATTGAGAAGAACCCTAATCTTACAATTCTCTCAGAATCCGAAGAAGCTGGTGTGTTCATCGTTATATCAAATGATGGAAAGCAGGTATTTGTCACCGGTCACCCAGAGTATGACCGCCTGACCCTTGATAAGGAATACCGAAGAGATGTTGCGAAGGGAATTAACCCGGATGTTCCGGAGAATTATTATCCGGGAGATGATGCGTCTCAGAAACCGATCCTGTCCTGGCGGGCACATGCCAATACGCTGTATAGCAACTGGCTGAATTATTATGTATACCAAGTTACGCCATACATTTTGGAGTGAGGACTACGATGAAGTAACTTGGTATTTATCAGAGTGACCCCATACATACTTGAGTAGAAGTGCCTTAAAACCTTGATTTATCAGGGCTTCAGACGATTTGGTGAAAAAAATGAAAGTATCGTAATTTATCGCAAGAAATCGCTGTTTTCAAGAAAATGGCGTACGCTAGAACTAAAAATAAGCGGAAAAAGAAGTGGGATATTAGAAGAATAATTTGGGTATTGCCTTTCGAGGTGATACCTTTTTTAATAGTTTTTTGAATTATGATTATATAAACGATTTTAATACAGAAAAGGCAATCCACCACAGTAAAGTTACTTTAATCAAAAGTCTTTTCTTTTTTTTAAGTCAGAAGGAGTACTACCTTTCCATTTCTTGTAAGTTCGATTAAAGTTTCGTATACTTGTAAAACCACAGTCCAATGCGATATCAGTTATTGTATTATCAGTATTCAAAATCATTTCCTCAACTTTTGATACTCTTATACTGTTAAGATAGGTGACAAAGCTCATTTTACACATATGTTTGAACAACTGTGAAAACTGCGAAATTCCAAGATCAGCATGATTTGCTACATCCATAAGAGTCAGATCTTCCATATAATTAGTATTGATATAATCCAGAGCATTTTGAATTTTATTAATCATGGAATAGCTTTTTGTATGCGAAGCATTGTTTAATCCCTTTGGTACATTTCTGTAGATTAATCCATGTAGCTCAAGAAGCCTGCTGCGTACGAACATCTGATAAGCATCCTTTTTATTTGTTAGTTCATCATAAGTATCTTGTAGCAATTCTCCGACTTTCTTTGAAAAATCCGGACTTATGTTATAGTCTCTTTTCGCAGTCTCGTCGATAAAAGAGGATATAAAAAAGGTATCTTCAGGCCATTTTATCAGAGAACCGATTATCTCTGGAGCATAAAAGGCCAGTATGGCGGTACAGTTCAAGTCCATGCTGTCCATGGAATGGATATCACCACTGCAGCAAATGCAGGTATCTCCGGCACCAAGGATTCTGGTATTCGAATTAATTGTCATGCGGAATTGTCCTTCATATACATGCACAATCTCAATATCATTATGCCAATGCGCAAGAAAACTAAAATTATTAAATTTAAAAATATCCACAGGAAATCCATTTGGATATGTATTCTTTTCATGGAAAGCCTTCATTCTATTCTCCTTTTAAAATAGTTACATCATAACCTTCAATATACAGTCGTAAAATATGTCTAACAAGAATGTAATAAAAGATTTGGCAACAGAGATGTGTGCATGGAAGTTAGTAGACATATCACAAACAAGTAATTATCAAATGATCAGTGTAAGTGCATACTATATCTAATAACTAACTGATGTGATGAAATGAGAAGTCATTTGCTTCATTACTAAGGAATCTATTTGATAGTTTATTTTTGATTATATACAATATCGGAAAATATGTCTACAAGAGAAGAAATACTGCGAGCAAACTAGAGAATATGATGATAGTATGGTTCAAGCGGCAGAGTAAAGAAAGAAACGGGATGTTTTAGTTTACAGCTTCTGAAAGAAAAGGCGTAGATGGAAGATAACTGCAAAATCTTGTTTAGAAGCAGTTGGGATTCATAAAAAACAATAACCATTCTGTCAGCATAGTGTGGGCTTTATAGAAGGGGGCAAACAGGCTGGAGAATAGTTTGGACATCAATTGCAGCATCAATTACTTTATTTTAGGATCTAATTAAACTTCTATTAATAATGCAAAGGTGGAAGTTAGCGGAGAAGGTCAATGAGCTACAGAGAGGAGGTTTGGATTCTGATATAGTAGAAGTAAAATTATATAAGAATATAAAAGGAGAAAGAAAAAAATATGACAAAACAAGGATTTAATCCGTATCTTCCGTCCTGGGAATATATACCGGATGGAGAACCATATGTTTTTAATGACAGAGTCTATATCTATGGCTCTCATGACCGTTTTAACGGATATGCTTATTGTTTAAATGATTATGTATGTTGGTCGGCTCCAGCAGATGATCTGAGTGACTGGCGCTATGAGGGTGTTATATACAAGGCGACGGATGTCGAAAACAACAGTGACAGAGACAGTTGTTTATATGCACCGGATGTTACATTAGGGCCAGATGGCAGATACTATCTGTACTATGTTGACAGCAAGCGTTCCATTGTTTCTGTTGCGGTTTGCGATACACCGGCGGGTAAATTTGACTTTTATGGCTATGTTCATTATAAAGATGGCACAATCGTAGGACAAAGAGAAGGCGATGAGCCACAGTTTGATCCGGGGGTTATTACAGAGGAAGAAAAAACTTATTTATACACTGGATTTTGTGCAATTGGTGACAGAACAAGATCGGGAGCAATGGTAACTGTGCTTGGACCGGATATGCTGACCGTCCTTGAAGAACCTGTGTTTGTTGCACCAAGTGAACCTTATAGCAAGGGGAGTGGTTTTGAAGGGCATGAGTTCTTTGAAGCACCGTCTATTAGAAAAAGGGGTGATACCTATTATCTGATTTACTCTTCCGTTGTAATGCATGAGTTATGTTATGCCACTAGCAAATATCCGACAAAGGATTTTGTGTACAAAGGGGTAATCGTAAGCAATAATGATCTGCACATTGGTTCATATAAACCTTCGGAAAAGCCTATGTATTATGGTGGTAATAATCATGGGAGCATTGTGGAGATTAAAGGAGAATGGTATATTTTTTATCACAGGCATACCAACGGTACCAATTTTAGCAGGCAGGGTTGTGTTGAAAAAATCACATTTACGGAGAATGGTATGATACCGCAGGTAGAAATGACCTCCTGCGGAGCGAATAAAGGACCATTAAAAGGCTATGGCGAATATGCAGCTTACCTGGCTTGTAATTTATTTTATAAAGAAGAATCTATATATACGGATTGTACAGGTGCATGGATGGATAGTCAGTTCCCTAAAATCACACAGGATGGAAGAGACGGAGATGAAGAAATTGGCTATATTGCAAACATGAAGGATTCGGCAACAGCAGGCTTTAAATATTTTGATTTTAAAGGAGTTACTAAAATTAAGATAAAGGTGCGCGGATATTGTCTTGGTAATTTTGCAGTGAAAACAACCTGGGATGGGACGCCGATTGGTTTTATTCCGGTAGTCTATTCAAATGTTTGGAAAGAATATTCAGCAGATATTAGTATTTCAGACGGTGTACATGCTATATACTTCACATATTGCGGACAGGGAAGCGCTAGTCTTGCGTCTTTTGCGTTAGAATAAAAACAATAATTGAAGTTACAATTTTGTGGGTTATACAGAAATGGAGAGATTATGTTATTAAATGAACTTTATAAAATGCTTGATATACCCGAAGCGGTTCAGGCGAACTTAGCGGAGTGTGAAACGAAGATAGATTTTCAGGCCGTCAAACAGGATTTGGAACAGATAAAGATTCCAAATCCGTTTGGATGGGAGGGAGCATTAAAACACTTAAAAGAGTTGCTTGGACCCGATGATGATGGTATGAAAATTTTGTACTGTCAGTTACTTTGTGTCTGCGATGTATATGGAAAGTATATACAAAATGGAATATCTGATCAGATATTTATTGATACAATGAAATTTTTTACAAGATTTCTAAGAGATCATATGGACCGACATGGGAGTTATCGTTATGTATGGGCGTGGTGGGTTCCGCGACAGATTTCCATGGTAGAGTTTCGTATTGGAGAGTTGGAATATGAAATGAGATGGGAAGATAAAAAACCATTAATCGACATTCATATTCCAGCAGATACAGATATGACAACATCAAAACTTCGTAGATCTTATCTTGATGCAATTACATTTATAAAGAAATATTACCCGGATTTTTCTGGTGCTGATTTTGTTTGCAGTTCATGGCTTTTAGCACCTTCTCTGAAAAAGGTATTGTCGGAGAACTCCAAAATACTGCAGTTTCAAGACTCATTCATTATTGGGAAGAGTGACGAGGAAAGTCTGGGTTTTATGGATTGGGTGTATGGAAGCAGAGAAATACCAATAGATGATTTGCCAGAGAACACCTCTTTACAGCGAAATCTGAAACCATATCTGCAAAATGGCGGCAAGATTGAATGGACAGCAGGCAAGCTGATTACAGATCCTTTTTTATAAGAGAAAAGCTTAGGAGAATTAGGTTAATATGTTCGTTATAGTAAAAGCTTTTGGTATATTAAATTACCCTTTCGTTGAAATCAAAAGGGTAATTTTATTATACCAATCTGATATTTTATTTGGGGAGAAGCATGTTATAACGGGACTACAGTGTTCTTACATGAAAACATTGTTCATTTTGTAAAGGATATGTATAATGTAAACAAGAGACATATTATAAAGGGGCTACAACATAAAATGCTGAGGAAGAGAAATATGACTAAAAAAAAATCATTCATTCATCATATATTTATTTACCTTTTGATCTCAATCAGTTCACTGCTCTGTGTACTGGGTGCGTTTTTATTTTCATCCTATAATATACTTGAAAATGAAATCAGTGACTCTTCTAGTGCCTTTCTTTCAATATACAGTAATGAACTTCAGAATAAGACATCACAGATGGATACAATTCTAAAGAGTGTAACAGCACAGGGGGTAGAACTAGCAAAAATAAAAAGCAGCAATGAAAATGACAGAACTTTAAATGCTATTTCTCTTAAGAATTATATGCAGAATATTATTACAAACAATAGCACGACGGCAGATGTTATTGTTGTGTATGATGATAATTATGAAATCTGTCTTGACGCAATCTCACCGGGTGTTACATTTCAGGAAAAAGAGGATTTGAGAGACTATACTAAGCAGGTAATTAGACAAAATCAGGAGAATGATTTAGAATGGGATTTTTTACAGATAAATGGAGAAGTATATTTGTATAAGATGCTTACTGCGAATGATCGTGCCATAGCAATTTATATAAAAGCAGGTAGGTTGCTGGATACGTTATTACTTGAAAACAATGACAATCGAATTGTTGTATTGGTTGATAAACAGGGGGTTATTGGTAAAATATGGAGTGACGAAATAGATGATATATTCGTTGGTTCTGATATAAGAAGCATAAACACGGATGAGTATTACAGCAGAAAACAGGTGGTAATAGAGGATCAGCTAATTCTTTATTGTCTTGTTATTAAGAACAGTCTATTACAGCAGTCGGATTTCGGTATGTTTGTAGTTGCAGTGTTAGCTATGGTAGCAGTTGGATTTATGGGGTTCATCGTGTTTTATACCAGAAGAGAAATAGCAGATCCGATGAAGCTGATCGTAGCTGGTATGAGTAGGATAAAAAACGGAGAGTATAACAATCGAATTGATATAAATTATAAAACCAAAGAATTTGAAATGCTACAGGAAACAACAAATCAGATGGTCGATGAGATTGTGGATCTGAAAATAAAAACCTATGAAAAACAGATAGAATTAAAAGATATGGAACTAAAGACCATAAAATTACAGTTAAAACCGCATTTTTTTCTGAATGCACTGACGACCATAGCGAGTTTGAGCTCGCAGAATAAGAACAAACAGATTAACATTTATATTGATGCATTATCAAAAAATGTGAGATATATGTTCCGAGCTGGGCTTCATACAGTACCTGTAAAAGAAGAGTTAAGATATTTAGCATATTATTTTGAAATGCAGGAATTAAAGTACCCGGGCTGTGTTTTCTACTTCATTGATATTGAGAATAGTCTTGATGAATGGGAGATTCCACAAATGCTTGTGCATACTTTTGTGGAGAATGAGTTTAAACATGCAGTCTCAATGGATACGACATTAACAATATTGATCAAGATAAGTAAGGTGACACACGTAGATGAAGATATGCTGCTAATTGAGATAGAGGATGATGGGAAGGGTTATCCTATTGATGTGTTGGAGTATATGTCCGCAGATGAAAAGGCAGAAGAAACTATGGATCAGCGAATTGGTTTATGGAGTATTAAAAAAATGATGGAGATTATGTATGACAGAAAAGGATTGGTAACAGTAAAAAACATTGAACCCCATGGATGCCTCAATCAGATTTATGTACCAAAAAAAACAGTCAATGAGATAATTGAAGGCAAGTCAAAATATACCAGAGAGAGAAAGTGATATTATGTTTAATTTACTAATTGTTGATGATGACATACCAACTGCAGAGGTAATTCACACATCAATCAAATGGAACAGTATAGGCATAGATGAGGTATATATAGCATACGATGCAGAGAATGCTAAAAAGTTGTTCGCTGCACACAAAATCGATATTGTTATAAGCGATATAGAAATGCCGCAGGAAACAGGGCTTGATCTGCTCAAGTGGATTAGAAAAGAAGAAATTGACTGTGAAGTACTATTGCTGACATGTCATGAGAATTTTGATTATGCCACCTATGCAATCAGTTATGAGGCAGCGGCGTATCTAACAAAACCATTTAATGCAGAGGCAATGGAGTTGAACCTGCAAAAAATCATTGCGAAATTAAAAACAAAAATCAGTCTGAAGAAGGCGAGTAATCTTGGTGTATGGATGGAAAAAAATCAACATCACATGAAAGCAGAGTTCTGGAGAATAATTCTTGAGGACAGTTTATTAGATAATTCAATGATTCAAAAAGAGATTACGGATCGACATCTGGACATTGATGTTACCAAAAAGTTCTGTCTGATTTATACAAAACTCAGTAATAATGAAGCCGATATGGAACGATATGGGAAAAGCGTATATGAGTTTATTATGGAAGGTTTTCATTCGGAAATTCTTACAGATAAAATAGAGAATGAAGATGTAGTAAAGCTTCATATAGAGGATGCTTTGTGTTTTGTAACAATACGAGAGGCAGGCGAAAAAAATGAAATGGAAGCGTGCTGTGAACGGCTTAACGAGACATGCAAAGGGTATTTTGTATCCACGATTTCATGCTGCATCAGTGCTCCATATGCGATAACAGAGCTTGCGGCTGTAAAGGATAAATTGAATTCCTTGCTTGATGTTAATGTAAATAATTACGGAAAAATATTTCATGAAAGTGATGTGGAATTTCCCAGAGAGAGTGCAAAACAAGTTCTTGATTTGGAGCGTATATTGAAAGGTATGGAGAGGAAGGACAAAGCAGAGATCCTTTACTATCTAAAACAAGTTATTAGTGAATTGACAATATGCAAGAAACTGAATAAACATACTCTGTATATTCTGAAACAGGAGATAATACAGGTGGTTTATGCCGAATTGCTAAAACACGGCATACAGGCAACGAAGTTGTTTTATGATGAATTATCGAGAAGAATGACAGATAAAGCAATGGATTCTACTGTCGATATGATTAGATGGATAAATTATCTGCTAGAAAAAACATTCGAATACGAAGAAGAAGTTGTAAAAGCTGTTACTTTAGTTGATAAGATCAATGAATATATTGCCGGACATTTTTCAGAAGATATTAGCAGAAATGAGATTGCGGGACAAGTGTATTTGACACCGGAGTATATGGCGAAATTATACAAAAAGAAGACGGGAAAAAATCTAAAAGATATGATTAATGAATATAGGATTGAAAAGGCGAAAGAATACTTAAAGGTGGGAGAAAAAAACATAAGTGACATTGCCGAAGCAGTGGGTTTTGACAATTTTTCTTATTTTTCTACAGTGTTTAAAAAAATAGTGGGTGTTTCGCCAAAAGAATTTAAAAATATATAAAACAGATACAATCACGCAGACAGCTTGTTTATGTAGGGTAATGAAGCATAAAATGAGCTGTTTTTGTATTACCTTGGGTACATGTCTTAAAATTAAAAGAATATCACTTGTTTTTAAAAGATAACAAGCATAATAACGAATATAATTACAATATAATGATTAGGAGGTATTTTATGAGAAATGTGAAAAAAATATTTTCAGTACTGTTAGCTACTGTAATGATTTTTGGGCTTGTGTCTTGCGGAAAGTCCACAAATAACAGTTCGGGAGAAGCATCATCGAATGATGTGACATCAACAGAAAAAGTTACTTATGATAAAGTGGTATACGCATATGCGACATTTAACAACATACCATCATCAGAGGTACTAAATACTGTTGAGGAAGCAATAAACCAGATTACCAGGGAGAAAATCGGTGTTGAGGTAGAACTTATGCCAATCGGTATAGCTGATTATTCTTCGACAGTAAGTTTGTCTCTGCAAGGCGGTGACCAAATTGATGTATTCGAATCTTTGGGTGATTTCAATACATCAGTATCAAGTGGAATGGCATATGATTTAACAGATATTATTGACACCTGTGCAGCCGAAACAAAGGCAACTCTTAGTGAAGATATTCTTGCTTCCTGTATTCAAAACGAAAGATTGTATGGTATACCGACTTATAAACCATACGCATTAACACCGATGGTTATTTATAAGCAGGAAATTGCGGATGAACTTGGAATTGATATGTCACAAGTGAAGAGTGTTGAAGACTTAACAGATGTTCTCAGAAGTGTAAAAACTGCATATCCAGATATGACTCCAGTAGTTCCCGCACAATCGGGAAATCCCAATATGGTACTGCTGGTATCCGATCAAATCGATTATTTGACAGATGATTACTATAGCCCTAAAGGCGTTCTTATGGATGACAGCCTGGTGGTTGCGGATTTGTATAACACAACAAAATTCGAGGATATCTGCGACTTGATGAGAGTATGGTATGAAGAAAATCTTATTTTACAGGATGCGGCAACTACAACAAGCACAGCATCGGAGCTTATGTCATCTGACAATACTTTTTGTTATGTGGCATCCTATAGCTATCCACCAGAAGATACAGCTGCTAGTCTTGAAGCACAGTGTGGTGGCAATAAACTAGGAGCGGTTCAGATTGGAGATGCTTACTTGGATACTACTTCTATTAATGCTTTATCATGGATGGTGGCATCAAATTCAAAGGTTGCTGAATCAGCATTAAAATTCATCAACTTGACCTTTACAGATCAGGATATTATTAATCTTTTAATTTATGGAATAAAGGATCGTGATTATGTTTTGGATGCAGATGGCTATGCTTCTTACCCGGAAGGAAAAGATGCAGCCAGCGTGGATTATACAGCACAGCTTAGCTGTGGCACTCTTGGTAATTACTTCTTGATGTATCCAATGAGTGGAACAAGTAAAGATTCACTTGTATGGGAAGAAGAGCAGAACCAGCTGGCTGCAAAATCGCCGGCAATGGGATTTACCTTTGATTCCAGCTCGGTTAAGACAGAATATACAGCGGTCAGTAATGTAATTCAGCAATATTTACCTAGCTTGCTTTGTGGAAGTGTTGATCCGGATACGGTTCTTCCGGAGTTCAGAGATAGACTGGAAACAGCTGGACTTGGAGCAATCATTAGTGAAAAACAGAAGCAGTTGGATAACTGGGCAACAGGAGTTATTGGAGAGTAAAAATGAAAAATAAAAGAGTAAAGAAAAACAGGGGACTGACCAAAAGTGGTCCCCTTCTCCTTATCGCATTTCCAGGAATTTTATATCTTTTCATAAATAATTATATTCCTATGTTTGGTGTATTTTTGGCATTCAAGGATTACAACTTTATGAAAGGAATCTTCGGCAGTGATTGGTGTGGTTTTCAGAATTTTAAGTATTTGTTCAGACAGGATGCGTTCGTTATTATACGAAATACTATTTTGTATAATTTGGTCTTTATTGTTATAGGTACAATTCTTGCGATTCTTGTTGCGGTTCTTATGTGTGAATTAGGAACAAAGTCACGTGTAAAGTTCTTTCAATCATCACTTTTATTGCCGAATCTCTTGTCATGGGTCGTAATTGGATTCATTGGATTTGCTTTTTTGAATGCTGACACTGGCTTTATAAATAATACATTGATTGAGTTTTTTGGTGGAGAGAAGATAGCATGGTATACAACTCCCAAATACTGGCCAGCGATTCTTACACTGGTATATTTGTGGAAAAACCTTGGATATATGAGCATAATCTATATGGCGAGCATTGCTGGAATTGATAAAAGCATATACGAAGCAGCACAGATTGACGGGGCAGCAAAATTAAAACAAATAAGTCATATCACGATTCCGATGCTGAAACCTACTGTCATAGTGTTAATGCTGTTAGCGGTTGGAAGGATTTTTTACTCGGATTTTGGATTGTTTTATCAGGTACCAATGAATTCTGGTGCTCTGTATGATGTAACACAAACAATAGATACTTATGTTTATCATGGGATTATGGAGTTGAATGATGTCGGGATGTCAGCTGCTGCAGGACTGTATCAGTCGATTGTAGGTTTCATTTTGGTTGTTTCTGTAAACGCATTAGTAAGGAAATTTGATGGTGAAAATGCTCTATTTTAGGAGGAATTGGTAAGATGACAGACACACGTAGATTTAGCCTTGCCGCTACCATATTGTTAGCTATATTATCCGTAGTAGCCTTGCTGCCAATAATACTGATTGTAATTGCTTCTATTACAGATGAGCATGCACTTATTTCAAATGGTTATTCATACACTCCGGCAAAAATCGGATTTGACGCGTATTATTATATGATCAAGCAGGGTGCTATTATAGTAAGGGCTTATGGCGTCACTGCAACAGTTACTTTTTTGGGGACACTCGTTAGTGTTGTTATAACTTCGATGCTTGCATATCCTATGTCCAGAAAGAATTTTAAGTATCGTAATATTTTATCTTTTTTTGTGTTCTTTACAATGCTTTTTAATGGTGGAATAGTAGCATCTTATATGATGTGGTCAAATATTTTTCATATTAAAAATACACTATGGGCACTAATGATTCCCAATTATCTTGTTAATGCATTTAATGTGTTTCTGGTAAAAAATTATTATTCCAATAATGTACCGGATGCATTAATTGAGTCGGCGAAAATTGACGGAGCCAGTGAACTGCGTATATTTGGGAAAATAATCATTCCACTTTCTGTTCCAACCATAGCTACAATCAGTTTGTTTACGGCACTTATCTACTGGAATGATTGGGTAAACGGTCTATACTATATTACTGAATCAGAGTATTTCGGAATTCAGAATTTACTGATTAAAATTATGAATAATGTTCAGTTTCTTAAATCAGGAACTGCGAATGTACTGGGTACAGGCAACATCGATCTCCCTGGTACAGCGGTCAGAATGGCTATGGCTGTTGTCGGTATTCTGCCGATTGTAGTCATATATCCTTTTATACAGAAGCATTTTATTAAAGGAGTAGTAATTGGTGCAGTGAAGGGATAACTGCATAAACAAATACGGTAATTGGGATATAATTATAGGAGACGTAAGAAATGACAATAAGAGAGATTATTAATAGAATACTTGCATATCATCCTAACTTTGATTCATCAAATACCTGTGATGTAATAATTGGCGGTAATCCTGAGGTCACATGCACAGGTATTCTGATTTCTATTGCACCTACGATAGAAGTGATCATGAAAGCTGTTGAGATTGGTGCTAATTTTATACTTGTTCATGAACCGACGTACTATAGCGGTTATGATGATCAGAGTGAGTGGTTAAATGGAAATGAAGTGTACGAGGAGAAAAAGAAGCTGCTGCAGGAGAAAGGTATCGTTATCTTTCGTGATCATGATCATATGCATGCACACCACCCAGACGGAATCTTCCATTACCTGTTAAAAGAACTTGGATGGCTTGAATTTGCCATAAATGATAAGCAATATGGATTTTCGGTAAAAATACCGGAAACCACAGTAGGAGAACTGATTTGGCATATTAAAAAGGTTATAGGACTTAAAACAATACGGTATATCGGGAATTGTGATGCCAGAGTAAGTAAAATCGGCTTTTGCGGACATTTGCTTCCGAATGAAAAGACAAACTGGAGCAACAATGAAGAAATTCTGAGGTGGTGTGATTACGATGTTATCATTCCGGGAGAAACGGTTGAGTGGACCCTGCCTCTTTATATCCGTGATGCAGTTTTTCTGGGAAAAGCAAAAGCAATGATTTTACCAGGACATTTTATGCAGGAGGAAGCAGGAATGAGATGTGCGATTGAATGGCTTCGACCTATATTGGGGGATGAGATAAAGATTACTTTTGTATCAGCCGGTGATATGTTTCAGTATATGTAATAGTGTAAAAGATGAGTTCCAGAATAAGCTGTTATCATAAGCAGCTTACTCTGGTTACTATTATTTTTCAAGTATAGTTTGTATAAATACACCAATGAATGCTACAAACGCATGCAGAAAAGGTAAAAAAATGACTATAAACAAGTATAAAAAGAAAAAGTATTACGCAATATAGACTAATATAATAGAAATGTAGCCACAAAACAATTATATCAGGAGGATATGAGTTTATGAAAAAGAGAATGGTTAATATTGTTATTATACTTGTTTTGATTTCAGCAATGCTTACAGGCTGTGCGGGGAAAAATAACAATGAAGTAACAAACAATAGTAATTCTTCACCAGAGTCGGTGAACAGCAATAGCGGCAATGAAGCAGACGAAGTAGCCGCAGGGACGGATACTGAAGAAGCAATAGAAATCTCATTTTATACAACAGAGACGGGAAAGGATGATTTGTTTTTAGATCTCATTGAACATTTTGAGGAGACGAATAAAAACATAACAGTTGAGTATATTGCAGCAGGGGATGACCAGTTACAAAAATGGATGTCGTTGTATGCAAGCAATGATGGACCAACGGTTGCTTTGATGGACCCAATTAACATTTTTGAAAATCAGGAAAGAATGAAAGCATACAATACAACAGAATGTCCATGGCTTGATAATGTGTATGAGGATTCCTTAAGTGCATTTACATACGACGGTCAAGTATATGGAATTCCTGGAACAGCTGCTGGTTTTGGTCTATTATACAATCAGCGTGTTTTGGATGAAGCTGTTGGAGGTACCTTTGATCCGGCAACAATCAAAACAAGAAGCGCATTGAAGGAACTTTTTGATAAGATTGAAAGCACAGGTGTGGCAGCTTCAATGTTTACTGGTGTTAATTGGTCTTTAGGCGCACATTATCTTGGAATGGTTTACGGCGGTTACCGAGGGGATGTGACAGAGAGGGTTTCCTTTGCTGAAAGTGAAAAAAATGGTACTGCAGATTTGGCAAACGATAGTGTGTTTAATGCATACATGGACACCTTTGATCTGATTGCCGAATATAATTATAACAAAGAAGACCCATTGGTTGGAAATGTTAATATTGATGCAGAAGCTTTTGCAACTGGAAAGGTCGGAACATGGTTCATGGGAGATTGGGCATGGACATACATAGCAGGAATAGATGGTGCGGATTCTGAATATGGAATTCTGCCGATTCCTGTAAGTGATAACGAGGATGATTTGTTCAATACGGTTATTCCTACCTCATATGCAAAAGGGTATTGTATTGATGCAAGTCAAAATACGGAGAGCCAGCAGATGGCTGGACAGAAATTCGTTGAATATCTCTGTACAGATGCATATGCTCAGCAGGAAATGATAGCAGCATGCGGACAGGCACTTCCTTATAAAAATTGCACAGCTACAGTTGAAAGTAAACTGGGTCAGGCAACAGCGTCTTACATTGAAAAAGGCCTTACCTATGATTTTTATGGTACTGCAGATTTGTTACCTTCCGATTTCTGGTATGAAAACGGAGCTTATATGTGTGAATATCTGGCAGGCGCATGTGACAGAGAGACACTTGCGAATAACATAGCATCTTATTGGAAAGAGCGGAACTAGGAGAGAAGAGTTACTGATCAAAATAGTGATTGAGGTAAATTTCATTCATTCTTAATTGATCACAGAATTGACATATCAGCATCGACTTGTTATGTGGGTAGATGCTGATATGTCTGTGATTATTACTTCAGAAGATTTTCCAAAAGAGCAGGAGTGAATGAAATACTTCAGTAACAATAAGGAGGCTAGTGTGAAGCATAACCGCATTAAAAAAAATTTAAATAGTATTTTGCTGTTTTTATTATTTGCAGGGCCCGTCGTATTTATCTGGTTTTCTGTTGTAATTATTCCTTTCCTTTATGGTATAGGAATCACATTCACAGACTGGAACGGGTTGTCTATAAATGTTAACTTTATTGGTGTAAGTAATTATATCGAAGTGTTTACAGATTCTGTTTTCTTTGGAGCTTTTCTAAAAACAGTCCTTTATGTAATCTTCAGTGTAATAATTAGCAACCTAACAGGCTTTTTGCTTGCCTTGGCGGTAACTAGCGGCATTAAGGGTCAGGGCTTGTTCAGGACCGGATTTTTTACACCTAATATTATTGGAGGGATTATACTCGGATATATATGGAACTTCATATTCTCCTATGCACTGACCGGTCTTGGAAAGTCACTGGGAATTGATTTTATATCGACATCATGGCTTACTGATCCCCATAAAGCACTGGCAGCACTAATTATAGTAACAGCTTGGCAGATGAGCGGTTATTTAATGGTTATATATATAGCAGGACTGAGCAGCGTGCCAAAAGAACTGCTAGAGGCTGCATCTATTGACGGGGCGTCCAGATGGGCAGTAGTGAAAAAAGTTAAAATTCCACTGATCCGAAACTCAATAACAATCTGTGTTTTCTTGTCCATCATCAGGACCTTCATGTCTTTTGATGTTAACTTGTCACTTACCGCAGGAGGACCCTATAAATCAACGGAACTTATTGCATACAAAATCTATCAGACAGCTTTTACCAAGATGGATTTTGGAGTGGGGCAAGCACAGGCAATCGTTTTATTTGGTATTGTTACCGTGATTTCTCTTGCCCAAGTGTACTTCACCAGAAAGGGGAGAGAATGACAATGGTAGAAAGAAGTAAGAAGAAACAGACGACAGCATTTTTGCTGATATTAATTGTATTACTATTGTTTATGGTACCATTCTTTGTTCTGGTCATAAATACCTTTAAAACAACAGCAGAATTTACAAAGTCACCATTTAGCTTACCAAGATCGTTTCGTTTTGATAATTATATAACAGCAATTTCGAAAATGAACTTCTTTGTTGCATTAAAGAATACAGCAATCATTACAATAAGTGCAACATTATTTAATACGGTGATTTCATCGATGACAGGTTATTTTTTTGCGAGAAAAAAATGGAAGATCAACAAGCTTATATTTATGTTATTGCTTGCGTCAATGGTTGCACCTTTTCAGGTGTATATGATACCGCTTGTAAAAATATATGGAGGAATGCTTAATTTATCGAATCAGTTGATAACGGTTGCATATGTTGCAGTCGGACTGAATATTCCGTTTTCTGTGTTCTTATACAATGGGTTTGCGGAAGGAATACCGGAAGAACTGGATGAAGCAGCGAGAATTGATGGTTGCGGTATGCTGAGAACTTTTTTCAGAATTGTATTTCCGTTATTAAAACCGATTATGATTACCGTCATGGTATTTGTTGCGCTAGGTGTATGGAACGATTATCTTATGACAAGCTTATTCCTAACAACAACCAAAACTAAAACACTGGCATTGGCAGCATTTACTTTTCTGACCAACCATACAGCAGACTATTCTCCAATGATGGCAGGATTGGTTCTTGGAATTTTGCCAGTCTTGATTTTTTATCTACTTGGACAAAAGTATATTATTGAAGGCGTAATATCAGGAAGCGTAAAAGGTTAGCGAGTCAGGAATTTCTTTGGAGTACAGCCATAAATCTTCTTAAAGGTATTGATGAAAGATTTAACATTTGGAAATCCATTTTTTAATGCACATTCTGTAAGGGTAGACTGTGTTTCCAATAATTGCTGTGCGGCATGATGGGTTCTGACAAAATTCAGATAATCAATGTAATTTACACCTATAATATCTTTAAAATACCGTGAAAAATAGCCAGGGGAGTATTTGAAATGATCCGCGATGTTGTTTAAGGAAAGTGTATCACAGTAATTTTGTTCAATATATTCAAGAAACTCGGTAACTTTATACTGATCCTTGCTAAAAGGTGGGGAGTACAGTTTTTCCTTATTGATACAATGCTCCGATATCAGAAGCATAAGATCATAGGTGTTTTTCATCATATGAAGCTGGTACATAGGTTGGTCTTCTTCCAACTCGTAAAAGTTTTTTGCTATTTTTTTAATTTGTTTTGTAACTTCTTCAATGTGTGGATTAAAGAAAAATGTATTTTTCCCGATCCAGGTCTCTATAAAGGAAAGGTCAAAGATAACAGAGATTCCTCTGAAATGGTCGGATATGTCATTGTATCGTGTGGAATGTAATTCACTGCTATTAATGATAAGCCAGTCATCTCCAGAAAAATTAAAATTATCACTTCCGACATTAACGATCTGGCATCCTTCAAAAGTGACAAGGAGTTCAATGCTTCTATGCCAGTGAAGAGGAGCCCAGATGAATTCTCCGGACAGATCGTGCTTATAAAGTTTTAGTGGTAAATGATCAAATTGATCAAAGTTGTCATTAAAGGATTCATATAAAGCTGACATGGAATCACTCCTTTTTTTTATTACTGCATATGATTATTATACCATCAGATATTTATCATTACCATAATATGTTTGATAAATCCTGATATACAAAATAGATGAACGAGGCGAAATATGAGAAGTGTAAATATTATGGAATGTTTAAATCAAATAGAAAAGTTAGGTAGAGTTTATAGTGGACAGGAAAATGAAATATATTGTAACTGGACCTGCTCTGGTATAAGACTACGTTTTAAAGGGACTTGCCTGCTGGCCAGAATGAATGCACAGCATGGGGAAGAAATGGAAAAGGAAATGTTCACCCAAACAGTAAAAATGAGGACATTATGGCCATATGCTGCTGTTTTTCTGGATGACGAAGAAACTCCGATTTATTCCTATGAGATCAATGATCAAAACAAAGAATACTTACTATTCTCCTGTGAGAAAGAGGAAGTACATACTATTACCATACGAAAGATTACAGAGAATGCCAAAGGGAAACTTTCAGTTCAGGGATTAACAATAGAAGGTGTTTTATTAGAAAAAAGACTTGAAAAAAAAGAAATGAAGGTTGAATTTATAGGGGATTCCATAACCTGCGGTTTTGGTAATATGTCAAACGAAAGAGATCATATGTTTTATTCAATTGACGAAAATGGTTGGAATTCTCATGCTGCCATTGCATCAAGACAGCTTAACGCATCATTTTCTATTCTTTCTTTTTCGGGAATTACAGTATCAAGAGGGATTGGAAATTTTCAATGGATGATTCCTAGTATGCCGGAATTATATCCATATACGGACAGAGTATTTCAAGAGGCTGGCGGAGAAAAAGAAGAATTTGAGGAGTGGGATTTTGCATCGAACATACCGGATGTAATTGTAATTAATCTTGGAACAAATGATGCAACATTGATTGAATTTAATGGAGAGGTTGAACTTGGGATTAAAAAGTTTGAAGAAGATTACTATAACTTTCTCGAAATGATTAGAGATAAGAATGGATTCAACGCGCAAATCATTTGTACTTTGGGTAGCATGGATTATTTCCTTTATGACAGCATAGTAAAAGTTGCAGAAAACTTTGCAAAGAATAAAAACGATAAAAAAATATCTTGTTTTAAATACGGAAGAATGAGAATTACAGATGGATATGGTGCCTGTGGACATCCTAATCTCGT
This sequence comes from Clostridia bacterium, assembly GCA_003249225.1. GTDB lineage: Bacteria > Bacillota > Clostridia > Lachnospirales > Lachnospiraceae > SZUA-448. The sequence continues at coordinate 119,113 of QKJQ01000021.1, forward strand.
CACGCAAAAAAGAATGGGAGACGAGATCGCAGCATATATTAAACAACTTCTTGATAGAAAGGAAAGGAGATAGAGAGTGGAGTGGAAAACAACTTGGAGTTATCTGAACATTGAATATGGTACAAACATTGGCACACTTCAGGATATTACTCAAAGAACTTTTATAAAGAACAATCTGAATGGTTTAATGGTGCGAATTCAATTTTCGAATCTGTATTCAGAGGAAGATATGTTGTTCGATCATGTAACAGTAGGAGTGCGGGCAGAGGAAAGTGAGTTGATTAAAAGAATAACAACGGTGACATATCAGGGGAACAAAATGATTCGGGTCAGTAAAGGAGACAAGTTCTACAGTGATGAGATAAAGCTTACAATTGCTGCAGGTGAGGAGTTGGTCTTGTCGGTATATATAAAAGAAACAACAGCCATTTGCTCGGTATGTTCAACCTGGTCAGCAAAAAGCTGGTCTACAGTATATGGACATGGTGGTGATTACACGGAAAGACAAAGCTTTGAAGTAACAGACAGCGGTGAGATATACCCTGTCCTGAACTTTGATCCAAACAAAGCAAATCATATTGCCGGAATATCTGCAGTTCAGGTTTTTGCAGACACCAAATCAAAAACACTGATATTATTTGGTGATTCAATAACTCACATGTCATATTTTTCAGACGCACTGATCGCTCGGATTCATGAAACATTACCGGGTGAAATGGCAATTATTAATCGAGGACTGGGAGGCAATCGTCTGTTGCGTGACTACAGCAGAGTTAAAGAGGTTCCCGGTGGAGGCACATTGTTTGGGGTGGCTGGAGTTGACCGGTTTTATCGGGATGTATATAAAGATGACAATCCGGAATATATTTTTGTCCTGATAGGGATCAATGATATTACACACCCTTATGCACTGAACCATTTGGAGGAAGAAATTACATACGATGAGTACAGACACGGTATAGAAAAGTTAATAAATATTGCACATGATAACAACAGTAAAATCATGATTGGGACCATAACACCGTTTAAGAATGGCAGTGTGGAATGGTTCGAAAAGGCAGAGTCATTGCGCAAGACAATTAATGAATGGATCAGGGAGCAAACGCTTTCGGACGGAATTGTTGATTATGATCTGGCAACGAGAAGTGCAGAGGATGCAGAACGAATGTGCGACGACTGTCACATGGGAGATGGTCTTCATCCAAATTATGAGGGCGGTAAAAGGATGGCAGAAGCAGTTTTAATAGAATGGTTTTAAATAATTCAGTATAAATTAAAGGGTGAAGAAGTAAGAACTTTTCAAAATAACAAAAGATTTGAGCAAGAGGAAACAAGAAAACAAAAAGAAAGAATAAGTAAGAAGATTCTAACAGGAGGACATATTATGGGCAGTAAAAAACAAAGCTTATGTGATCTCAATGGTGAGACGTGGCAGCAACCACAGATACGGGGAGAAATTCCACACGGCGACATGCCTGGAGATAAGGTTGAGATTAACGAGGGACATATAAAAAAAGCAAACGTTATATTTCCAAGACTTATAAAACTCATTCAGGATGTTATCGTTAAAAATGAAAGTCAGAAAGTCGTCCTTACAGTTTGCGGAGGGTCCGGAGTTGGTAAGTCGGAAATTGCTTCTTTGATCTCGTATTACTTTAATGAGCTTGGGATTGGGAGTTATACTTTGTCGGGTGATAATTATCCAAACAGAATACCAAAGTATAATGATGCAGAACGCTTGTCTTGTTTCCGAAAAGCCGGGATGAAGGAAATGGTGAGCAATGGATTGTTGACTGCAGACCGTTGGGAGCTGATTCATAAATATCAGATAGCAGAGGATGACGCGAATAAAATCCACGAAACTGAGCACGACTGGTATAAAACTTATCTGCAAGGGGGTAGAACAGGGTTAAAAAATTACCTTGGAACAAATTGGGAAATTGATTTTAATGAACTGGAAGAAATAATTTCTTTCTTTAAAAGAGGAGATCAGAAAATCTGGCTGAAACGGATGGGCAGAGAGGCTTCAGAACTTTGGTATGAAGAGGTTGATTTCCGGGAGATTCAAGTTCTGGTCATTGAGTGGACACACGGGAACAGCGATAACTACAAGGGAGTTGATATACCGATTCTGCTTAACAGCACACCAGAAGAAACATTGGCACACCGAAAAGCTAGAAACAGAGATGGTGCAACAGATAGTCCATTCACAACCACAGTTCTGGAACTGGAGCAGGAAATGTTGATTGCACAGGCACATAAAGCAAAAATAATACTGTCAAAAAGCGGGGAAATATTGAACTATGATAATTTCCGGGCAAATTTGTGCAAAGATAACAAAATATAGGGCAATGCAAAATATTATGTGCTGCATTAAGAGAGGTGGAAAATGGAAACATTGAATATATTATCTGAAAACAGACCCATGCTAAATGCTTATCCCGACAGTATGGGGGAATCGTTACGAGACATCGTTGATCTTTTAGGCAGTGAAGAATTAAAAGGTATCTTTTCTTCTTTTTATATTCTTCCAAGCATTTTTAATACAGATTTAGACAGAGGTTTTTCGGTTATTGACTATTCATTGAATAAGATACTATGTCATCCGTCTGACATTGAAGAACTAAAGATACTTGGAATTGATCTGAAACTTGATTTTATATTAAATCATATGTCAGCATTATCAAAGCAGTTTCAGGATATTATAAAGAATGGAGATGAATCTGAATATAAAGATTTTTTTATTAACTGGAATGAGTTCTGGAAGGGACGCGGTAGTGTAACGGAGGAAGGATTCATAAAGCCGGATGCAGAGTTGATAAAGGATATGTTTTTCAGAAAGCCGGGCCTGCCAATCCTTATGGTTCGTTTTCCGGATGGCAAAGAAGTTCCATATTGGAATACTTTTTATCAGGAAGTACGATATTCGAAAGTGGATGCACAGGATCTAATGAAGAATATTGGAATACAGTTCCAGGAAGCAGCGGTCTTGTCGGAACTGATCAATAAAGCCCTGTCCGAAGGAGGAAAACCTTCTGAAATCAGTTTTGACAGATTTGCAGATTACAAAGAAAGTATCATTGCTTATCTTGAATCGCAAAGAAAATATCTTGGACAGATGGATCTTAATATAAAGTCACCTCTGGTCTGGGATTTTTATGAAGATACAGTAAAGCAGCTTCATAGTTATGGAGCTAAAATAGTTCGGCTTGATGCCTTTGCCTATGCGCCCAAAGAACCAGGCGAACGTAATTTTCTAAATGAACCAGGTACTTGGGAGGTCCTTGATAAAATCAGAAAAATAGCAGACAAGTATAACATAATGCTTCTTCCGGAAATACATGCGAGTTATGAAGAAAAGAATTATGAACAGTTTTCCGAAAAAGGGTACATGATTTATGATTTCTTTCTTCCGGGATTGATTATTGATGCACTGGAAAGTGCGGAAGGGGAACACCTGATAGCATGGGCAGAAGAACTGAAAGAAAAAAACATTAAAGTCGTGAACATGCTGGGCTGTCATGATGGCATTCCGCTGCTTGACCTGAAAGGGATGATTCCGGAAGAAAGAATTCAGAGAATTATTGATATCGTTGTTTCAAGAGGTGGGTATGTTAAGGATCTTCATGGACAAAAAAATGTATATTATCAGGTAAATGCGACCTATTACAGCGCTCTAGGCGATAGCGACAAAAAGCTGCTTATGGCTAGAGTGTTACAGCTTTTTATGCCAGGCAAGCCACAAATCTGGTATCTCGATCTTTTTGCAGGAAGAAATGACTACGAAGCAATAAAGAGAGCAGGCGCTGGAGGACATAAGGAAATCAACCGCACGAACCTGAAGACTGGACAGATAAAAGAAATGCTTCAGAGTAATGTTGTGAAAAAGCAGCTTGAAATGCTCCGTTTTCGTTCAGAATTCAAAGCATTTGGGTTTGAATCCAAAATGACAATCAGCGGATCGGGTCCTAAGATTAGCATTGCATGGGAAAACGAATCCTACCGTGCTTCTTTACATGCTGATTTGGAGAATATGTCATTTGTAATAAAAGGAGAGGAGCTCAATGGGAACACTTTGTTTTCAATGACGAGTGACTGATTTACTGATATGTTTTTCTTTCGTCATTGACGGAATGTGTCATAATATTTATATCAAAAATTGATTTGATGAAAAAGGCAACAGAAAATACAAATCGAACGATAGTGTTGTAATAAGTAGCAGGAGGAATATTATGGAAGAAGAAAATGTTTGGGGCAGAATACTTATTTACACCAGAAAACCACAGGATGACTATACAGAATCTTTAAGTAACAGCATACACTTTGCTTATTCTTACGGTACAGAAGAGTTTAATTTTCTGAACAATAATTATGGAATTTTGTTCGCACCGGCAACAGTTGACAGTGATAATGTAATTCATGAAAAAGGACTCAAAAATCCATATATATTTCGTACAGTAGAAGGAGAGTACGCAATCATAGCAGTCAGAATCTTAGAAAATGGAAAAGAGGATGAGGCGAGCAGAGGTCATTTGCTGCTTTGGACTTCGTCAGATCTGATCATTTTTCACTATAAGGGACTTATTAAGCTGCATGATTCACACTATGTAAAGCAAGCTGCCTGCGAGTATGACAGACAGAAAGAGAAGTATCTGATTCATTGGCAGTCAGAGGATAATAAGAGTTTTGTTAATGAGTGGGAGAATATAAAGCGAATAGAGACTGTATCAGATTCGGTTTTTGAAAGTGGTTTTTTGTTTCTTCATCCAGAAGTTTTGATAGAGGGAATCGTAACCGGGAATGAAATATCTGTTGACGAAACTACCATGAGTGCATTCCGTAACTGCTGGACACCTGTATACCATAAAAAAACAAATATTCCGCAAAGTGTGACTGCATCCGCATCTGAACAGGTTGAAGCAGTGAAAGCAACCTTAGTTTATTCAAATGATTCAACTGTGGAAAAGAATGTAAAGTGGGATTATAGTACGATTGATTTTTCTAAAACAGGAGTCTATACAATAAAAGGAGAAATTATTTCGGAGAACTACCAGTTTCCGCTTGCCAGTGGTTACGCTGATCCAGTCATCTTTCCATGGAAAAGTAAGTACTATTTTATTGCAACAAACGATAATAAAAATGACATTGGCATTTTTATCAGAGAAGCAGACACGGTCAATGCTTTATTTACACCTGGATATAAGGAACATAGTATACTTGATCTGGATGAAGAAAAAGGATTTTGTCAGACTTTCTGGGCACCAGAATTTCATGTGATCAGGGAAGAAGTCTATATTTTCTTTGCGGTCAGCGGGAACGAATGGGGACCGCAATGTCATATAATGAAATTAAAAAAAGGCGGCAGTATTCTTAAACCAGAGGATTGGAGTGTGCCAGAGAGAGTAAGAAAATCGGATGGTTCATTCTTGTCAACAAAAGGAATCACACTTGATATGACCTATTTCAAATCTGGGGATACTTCCTGTGTAGTATGGTCTTACCGTGAGAATATTGGGACATCTCTTGATACCGGTTCCATGCTTTATATAGCTACAATCTCAGAAGCGGATCCTATGGTTTTGACCAGCGAACCAGTACTTTTATCGAGACCTCTGTATGGATGGGAGAATGGTCAGGGAACCATAAACAATGAAGGACCTTATCCACTTGTGACAAAGGATTCTGTGTATATTACGTATTCTGGAGGTGCAGCATGTGGATATACGTATGCTTTAGGCTTGTTAAGCATCCCTCACGGAGGTGATTTTCTTGATAGAAATGCGTGGAAGAAGGCAAACACACCAGTCTTATCCTATTACTCAATAAAAAATGTATATGGTCCGGGGCATAATTCATTTTTCGCCGATTATGATGGAACAGTATGGATTATGTATCATGGGGAAGAAAATCTGGTTCCATTCGGCACGCGTTGTACAGCTATGCATAAAGTGTACTTCAGTAATGAAAGAATACCTTGTTTTGACCTTGTCAAAGACAGAGAATTAAATCCGAAACTGTCAAGGGTGACAATGGAGGTGATCGTAAAGTGACTGAAATCATAGAGTCTGCTTTCGCAGATTGAATGCGGCATTAACTGGATGGACCTGAAAAAGTCTGCAGACTCTTTCGATAATCAGATGGAGTAATACCATATCTTTGCTTAAATAAGCGTGTAAAATACCGGTAATCTTCATATCCGTTTGCAAGAGCTGCTTCATTTATACTTACCACTGGATCCGTGCTTAGATATCTTGCCACACGATCTAGCCGATGGTGATTAATATAATCAATGGGGGTGGTTCCAAATTCCTTTTTAAATCGAGATATGAAATAGTTTTTTTGCAGATGCGTTATGTTTGACAGTTCCTGCAAGGTAATCTTTTCAGCGATATGAGCCTGGATGTATTCGCTTATATCGGTATAAAAACTGCTTGTGGTTTTACGCAGCATCAGTGAAAAATCAACTTCTTTAAAGAATTCGTAACAAAGCTTTGTAAGCAGGTATATCTGCTGAATCGAGGACAGTAATGACGGAGTTTGATAAACTTGAATCAATTGTTCAAAGATTGGAATTACCACATTGGAGTCAGGATGACAGAATATAGTAGTAGCATGGTAATGAAAATTCCACACATCAGATGGGGTAATAGAAAAATGACACCAGTACTTATAAACAGGGTAATCAGGATTATGACAGTAGCTATGCTGCACACCGGCCGGTATAAGAAAGAGATCTCCCTTTTGAGGGTGAAAGGTATTTTCCTGGATTGTAAGAGTTGCCTCCCCATCCTGAAAATAGTAGAACTTATGATAAGCATAACAACAATTAATTTCTCCCCAGTTTGGTGCACATACATTTAAGCTGGCAACCAAAAGATTGGGAGTGAACGGTTTGAAATGAGAATATTCAGGATTCATAGGACCTCCGTGGTGTTATGTTTGTGATGTTTATTCCACCTTAGTATAGGATAACATCATAATATTGTCCACACATAAAGTAACATTCGCCATTCATATCGGTTACGTTATTGCTATAATTAAAGAATCAAATAGCATAATCATGAGGAGGTTACTATGTGCAGGGAATATGAAGCAACATTTGAATCATTAAGTAATTTTGAATGTCCAGAATGGTTTCGGAATGTGAAATTTGGTATCTGGAGCCACTGGGGACCACAAAGCGTTCCGATGTGCGGTGACTGGTATGCAAGAAATATGTATGTTCAGGGATCAGACCAGTATAACTACCATATAAGACACTATGGACACCCTTCTGAATTTGGATATCTTGATATCTGTAAGCTTTGGAAGGCGGAACGGTTTGATCCGGAAGAATTAATGGGACTGTTCTACAAAGCAGGAGCCAGATATTTTGTAGCACAAGCCATGCATCATGATAATTTCTTTAATTATCCTTCAAAAATCAATCCATACAATTCAGTCAATGTAGGACCGGGCAAAGATATCTGTGGAATGTGGAAAGCTGCTGCTGACAGATATCAAATGCCATTTGGACTTACTGAACATCTGGGCGCTTCTTTTTCCTGGTGGCATACCAATAAAGGAGCGGATACCTATGGACCTTATAAGGGAGTGCCTTACGATGGTAATTCAGCGGAACACGAAAGATTTTATCATAAGAATCAGGAGCATATAATACCGAACGGTGAGCTCGCACCATGGCTTACCGGGAATAAGGAATTTCACCAATATTGGCTTGATATGTTCAAGGAGATTACTGACTTGTATCATCCAGATCTGATCTATTCTGACAGCGGGTTGCCTTTCGAAGAAGAGGGTTACGAAACTGGGTTAGAAGCAGTAGCATATCTATACAATGATTCTAGTCGTATTCATGGAAAGAACAGCGCAGTATACAATCAAAAGAACAGAAAAAGAGAAATCTATCAGATTGGGATTCTGGATATTGAGAAGAGCCAGCTTAATGAAATTCAAGACAGACCATGGCAGACGGATACCTGCATCGGCAACTGGTTCTATGATGCGAAACAAAAGTATAAACATCCAGATCAAATTATTGAGATGTTAGTGGATATAATTTCGAAAAATGGAACCATGTTGCTAAACGTTCTGCAACGGCCGGATGGAACGATTGATAAAGAAGCCAGATTTATATTAGAAGAACTGGCGAAGTGGTTCGAGATATGTTCAGAAGCAGTCTATGACACACATCCATATAAGTTATCTGGTGAAGGTGATACTAGAGTATTGATCGATGGATTTAAGGAAGAAAAGACTACATGGAATTCATCGGATTACCGGTTTACTGAAAAGACAGGAACCTTGTATGCATTTATGATGCATGCACCAGAGAATAGAGTTGCAGTAATTAAATCACTTACACAGGAAGAACAGGTTATTTCGATATCACTACTTGGACATGGATTGGTAGAATATGCCCAAAATTATGGTGTCATTACAGTAAAACTGCCAGTCGAATTACCAACCGAATATACCAATTGTCTGAAGATCACCATCAAATGATTAACAGTCATTATTGATTTGTGTCATGCTTTACCAGACTTTGTTTGAAGAGTCATAATACAGGATAGGCATGGAGTGAATTCTGTTTAAGTAGGAAGCTGAAAATATTGTTAATATGTACTGGAAACTATAATCAAGTATTCGTTAGAACATAAAGGCGGAGGAATATGTATTTAGAAGCAAAAGAAATCATGAAAATCCATGTAAAGTGTGATTCAAAACTGGATGTAGGAAATACAACAGCAGGATATCTTCGGGTAATTCCTATTATTGGCGGTAATTTCGAAGGTGAAATTAAAGGACGTGTTGTACCGGGTGGAGCTGATTGGAATACAGCCTGGTGGGAGCATACTTCTCATGTGTTTGCAAAGTATTTGTTACAGACAGAGGATGGCGAGTTTATCTCAGTCGAGAACGAGGGAAGAGTTGATTTTACAAATCAGGATAAAAGAATAAAAACATCACCAAGATTTCAAGCTGATGTAAATGGAAAATATGCGTGGCTCAACATTGGCGTATATGTAGGTGAGTTACATGGAGGCAAAGAGTTAGGAGAGATTGAAATTACAGTTTATCAGCTTTGCTAAAGGCAGATTACATGCAAATAAGACAAAATAGGTGAAGCTGCATACTATTACGAATTGAGGGGGGTTAAAAATGTCGTTTATACAAGTAAGTACCAGTTCAAAAGCGCTGGCACGCGCAAATACGTTTAATATTTATATGCCAGATGATCTTCCGGCTTTGATGACCGAAGGGAATCATCACTATGCTCGAAGTATGAAAACATTATTTCTGCTTCATGGATACTCAGGGAATATGCATGACTGGCTGGTTGGAGGAAATATTCAGGATATAGCAGCAAAGTATAATTTAGCGATTGTTATGCCAAATTGCGGAAATACTTTTTACTTAAACGGAAAAGGAACTGGAAATAAATATGCTGATTATGTAGGAATTGAGCTGGTGGAGTATATGAGAAAGACATTCTCATTGGCAAGAAATCGGGATGAAACTTTAATCGGTGGATTATCAATGGGAGGATTTGGAGCTTTGCATACAGGATTGCAATATCCTGATAATTTTGGTAAAATCATGGCCTTGTCCTCTGCGCTGATTATTCATGAATTGAAAGATATGACACCGAAAATGCAGAATGGAATGGCTGATTATGACTACTATGTCAATGTTTTTGGAGAACTTGACAAAGTAGAGGATAGTGATAAGAACCCAGAATACTTGATAAGAAAGCTAAAAGAAAAAGAAGCAACAATACCTGATATCTATATGGCATGTGGAACAGAAGATTTTTTATTGATGCATAACAGACACATGCGAAATTTTTTGATGCAGGAACAAGTTCCGGTTATGTATGAAGAGGGTCCGGGAGTTCATGACTGGAAATTCTGGAACCAGTATCTTGAGCCAGCAGTTTGTTTTATGCTTGGGAAGTGACTCTGATAAATTCTGAATGAAAAAAGAGCCTGTACAGAATCGAGGGATCTGTTACAGACTCTTTTTCTTGGTAAAGCAAGATGAATTACCAGGTAGTTTTGTGGAAATAGATTTATTCATTAATTTATATTTCTCACAGATGCTCTTTCTATTAGCTGACATGGAATGCGGATTTCGGTATTCGTATAGGTATATTCACTTATGTTACTCTCCTCGGAATCAAGTAAATCTATCATTATTTTAGCAGCTTCAATGCCGATTGTTGAAAGAGGAATTGCCATAGAGGTCAAAGAAGGCCTGATGAATTCTGATACTTCTCGATTGTCATATCCTATAACTGATATTTCTTTACCGGGCGTTAGCTGGTGCTCGTATAAGTAATCATATACACCGCCGGCCATGATATCGTTCATTACAAAAATAGCAGAAATATCTTCGCAAAGCAATTGCTGTGCAGCATGATATCCACCTTCTCTGGTCCAGTCACAGTATTTTATCCAGTCAGGATTATAAGGTATCTTTTCTTCGAATAATGCTTTTTGATATCCCAAGGCTCTTTTCTGCGTATGAATGTTACTTGATTGACCTCCAATAACACCAATTTTTTTGTGCCCATTATGAAGTAAGTATCTTGTAGCCTCATAACTTCCCTTTTCATCATCAATTACAATGGAAGGATATCGTTTGTTCCCTGAATATGCATAGGTTATAACGCCGGGCAAATTAAAATCCTTAGGAAAGCAATTGATTATCCGTGCGTGTCCGGCGACATAAATGATTCCATCAACTTTTATGGACAGCATCTGTTGCAGAGAGGGTTCCAGAATTGAATTATACTGCTTTTCCTGATCAAACCAACTACTGCCCCATCTATCATAAAGGCGCATATTTTCGAGTATTGTTTTAAAATGTCTGCTTTCGCAGTAACTCATAATTCCTTCAATAATCCCGGGAGAACTGAATTGTGCAAGGTCCTCAGTAATTATTCCGATGATACTTGATTTTTGCTTCCGAATACCTTGAGCAAAGTAGTTTGGCTGGTAACCGGTTTCTTTAATTATATCTAATACTTTATTTTTTGTTTCTTCACTGACTTTGGGCTTTCCATTAATTACGTAGGATACGGTTGTTGTTGAAACATTACATAATTTAGCAATTTCCTTTAAAGTTATCATTTTTTCTCCCTGTGAGTATTTATACGCGAAGTAAAACGTTTCACTTTATTATTACCTAAGATGAAAAAAAAAGCAAGTGATAAATAATTTCTTGTTAATCGTAGAAGAAGAAATGGATTTTTATATCGAGAAAGAAAGTTGATATAAGATTTGGTTTCAAAATAAATATGCGGCAAAAATATAATGAGTTAAACGATAAACGATGTGATTATGCACAATATATATCATTTCAAGTATGTATAATATGCACAAATAAACGCTAACTAGCTTATATAAAAGAGAATAAAATCACATATATAATAAATTAATGATTGACAATAAGCTGATATGTAAATATAATCTACTCATAAAGGTTAAACGATACACCAAAATAAGAACATTTAAAGGGGGGTTGGAAAATACTATATGAGCAAACTGACGATTCAAACAGAAAACAGGATTATTCCAGTGGAAAAAGATTTGTATGGAATTTTTTTTGAGGATATCAACAGATCTGGCGATGGGGGGTTATATCCGGAAATGTTACGCAATAGAACATTTGAAGATTCTATACCACCCGTGGACTGTGATCTTTGTAATAATGGATATTCATTGGTAACAAAGACAGGATGGAATGATGAATTTAACCATGGTGAGGGTTTATCAAGATGGATCAGAGAGAATGAGACGCCGTTTACTCCAATTCCTGCATGGTACAGTAAGAATGCCCATATAACATTATCTGATACAGGGACACTGAATGAACAAAGACAAGTATGCTTGCATGTTGATTTTTTGCCAGGAGGATATATTGTAAATACTGGATATCATGGTATTGCAGTGGAGAAAAAAAAATCTTACAAACTTTTGATGTTTGTTAAGACTTATAATTTGGAAAAACTTGAAGTTCTTATTAGTGAAAATGATGAATGTTGCGCAAGAAGTCAGATTAGGTTAGATGCTACAAACAATACAGATTATCAATTGATTGAAACAGAAATCAGGGCAGTTTCGGATACCTCAGAAGCCGAATTTCGTATTATATCATGCGATGGAGGAGAAGTATCCATTGGGTATATTTCACTTATGCCAGAGGAGACATATAAAGGACATGGACTCAGAATTGATCTTGCCGAAAAGTTGGAAGCACTTCACCCAAGATTTTTAAGATTTCCAGGTGGATGCGTTGTTGAAGGAATAAGTCCTTCTACGATGATGCTTTTTAAGAATACGGTTGGACCGGTATGGGAAAGGCCTGGACATCAACTTATGTGGCATTATCGTTCGACAAATGGTCTGGGCTTTCATGAATTTCTTCAATTATGTGAGGATCTGGATATGGAGCCGATTTATGTATTTAATTGTGGGATAACCTGTCAAGCACGAAAACCAATGTTTTTAACTGGGGAGAAATTGCAGGATGTATTGAAGGATGTACTAGATGCCATAGAATATGCTATGGCTCCGATCGAAACAAAATGGGGCAGCATGAGAGCTAAAATGGGACATCCTGATCCGTTCAAATTAAACTATCTTGAGATAGGAAATGAGAACTGGGGACCGGAATATGAGTCGAGATACAAGTTGTTTCATAAAGCGATTTCTGAAAAATATCCGCATATGCAGTTTATTGCGAATGAGCACATTGAAAAAGAAGGGCTTATGGTAGATATTGTGGATGAACATTACTACAATACAGCGGAATGTTTTTCGGAGAATACACATCATTTTGACAGTTATGACAGAAAAGGACCTAAGATATTTCTTGGTGAACTTTCTGTAGTCAGGGGCTATGTTGCACAGTTGTATGGAGCTCTTGGCGAAGGAGCTTTTCTAATTGGGGCAGAACACAACCAGGATATTGTAAAATTTATATCGTATGCTCCGCTCTTAGAGAATATGAGTTACAGTGCATGGTTTCCCAATTTGATTCGTTTTGATAACAGAGCGAGTTTTTGTATACCTGCTTATTATACATGGAAGTTATTCGGACAGAACAGAGGTGATTTCGTTGTTGCATCTCAGATAGAAACGAATAAATCTCCGAGAATTGTGAAAGGTATGGCTTCTTTGCTTAGTCGCGAAAAGATAATATACAAAAATGCACGTTGGAATGATACAGCAGCAGAGATCAGTCATACATTGATGGGAAGTACGGTAGTAGAAGAAAGCCAAAGTATAATTGTTCCGCCTGAATTACAAGAACAGATGGAAAAAAACTGGATGTGGCAGGTAGATGTTGAAAAGTCTTTTGTTGTATTTGGAGAAGAAAATGAAACGATTGGAAAATTTGATATTGAAATTTATTATGAAACAGGCATCGATATTACCATTGGACTTTTTAGTTCGAGAATAGCAAAAGAAGTGTTTGTTCTGGATGAAACTAAACCAATTGATGATTGGAATGCTGAGAAAGTCAGGCCGCTTCACTGGAGAATAAAGGATGGAACCAGCATAGTTTGTGATTTTAACTTTGGACAGAAAAAAAATCTGACTGGGGAATGTAAGGTGGTACTTAAAAAGAATGAATTTAATCGGTTCACCTATACGTTTGATGGAAGCGAGGTACAGTTGTACATTAATACCGAATTAATTCAGACATTTCATATTCCTGTTTTTAATTCTCTGGCGACAATTGTAACCGATACAGAAAACGACATAATCATAAAAGCTGTGAATTTTGCAATGGAGAAAGATGTAATAGATATCCATCTGGACTGCGAAGTAAAAAATGAATATACGGCTTATCTTTTAACAGGTGAACAAACAGAGGAGAATACCCTGGAACAACCGGAGCGTTTATGTGACAAGATGGTAAAGCTCACTGGAGCAGACAAGTATTTTACATATGAAGCTCCTCCGTTTTCTGTAAATGTATTGATTTTACAGAAGACACAGAGCAAGGAAATTTGATTTGTTTTGAAAGAGGGGAGAACCTATGAAAAAAACGTTTACGAACAAAAAGAAAATGAGAGGATATCGTGAGTTTTTATATATTTTGCCATTTGTTATTCTGGTGTTGATCTTTGCTTACTATCCTTTGTATGGATGGATATATGCATTTTTCGATTATCGTGCACCATTTAAGTTATCTGCTGATAATTTTGTCGGATTTAAATGGTTCATTTCTTTGGTATCAACAGCCGTGAAACGAAAACAGATATGGGTCATTATCAGAAATACCTTTGCTATTAGCGGGCTTACACTGGCATTTTCTTGGTTGCCAATGATTTTTGCTGTGTTTCTAAATGAGATAAAATTCAGGCCTTTTAAGAAGATTATTCAAACGGCTACAACATTACCTAATTTTATAAGTTGGGTACTGGTATATTCTATTGCTTACTGTTTGTTTAACAGTACTGGAATGGTGAATACTGTTCTTCAGAGTCTTGGTATAACGGATGATGCTATTTTATTTTTACAATCCTCGAAGCATGTATGGTTTACGCAATGGATGTGGTTGACATGGAAAAATTTGGGGTGGTCAGCCATTATGTATATTGCAGCAATTTCCAGTGTCGATGAAGAAATGTTTGAAGCGGCCAGAGTTGATGGTGCTACACGTTTGCAGTGTATACGACATATTACGATTCCAAGTATTTTACCGACTTATTTTGTTTTACTGATGCTTAGCATAGCCAATTTCCTGAATAATGGGATGGAGCAATTTTATGTTTTTCAGAATGCTTTCAATAAAGAACATATACAGGTTCTTGATTTATATGTATACAATCTTGCTATGGGAAGTGGTGGGTACTCTGTTTCAACTGCTATCGGAATGCTAAAGAGTGTAATCAGTGTTGTATTACTTTGTGCAGCAAATGGTATCTCAAAACTAGTCAGAGGTGAAAGTTTCCTATAACTGCTGTGTCGGTTATGAAAGCATTAAGAAACACATATACGCAGAAACAGGCATAGAGATGGAGGAATCACAGATGAAAAATACAGCAAAAAAGATAAGATATAAACGGAGTGTAGGGGATCGTGCGATCAGTGTAATAACCTATTTTATATATACAGTATTTGCGCTGCTTTGTGTTTATCCGTTTTACTATATTTTTATTAATACAATAAGTGCAAATAATTTAAGTGAAAAAGGTAAAATACTTTTCTGGCCACAGCAAGTACACTTTACAAATTATATTAATTTATCACATATTTCGGGGCTTTTGACAGCAGCTAAAGTATCTGTTGGGCGAACGGTGATTGGTACAGCGCTTACGGTTATTTGTGCAGGTTTTCTTGGCTATATGTTCACGCGTGAGACTATGTGGAAAAGGAAACTGTGGTATCGTCTTGTTATAGCCACAATGTATTTTAATGCAGGAATTATCCCATGGTTCTTAACAATGAAAAATCTTCACTTAACGAATAATTTTTGGGGCTATATTCTTCCGTTAGCAGTTTCGCCTTTTTATGTAATCCTGACCAAAACATTTGTTGAATCTGTTCCAAAGGAAATGGAACAAGCCGCAGAGATTGATGGAGCAGGAACATTGATGATTTTTGCAAGAATTATGGTTCCAATAATTAAACCGATTCTCGCAACTGTTGCAATCTTTGCAGCTGTCGGGCAATGGAATGCATTTCAGGATACGTTGTTGCTGGTTACTGAATCAAAGTTGTATACACTACAATTTACACTCTACCAATATATAAATCAGGCAAGTTCTCTGTCGAGCCTTGTTAACAATGCGACAAGCTCAACTTCACTGGGATCAAGTCTGGCCAGTGCTCAGACTGCAACTTCAGTCAGGATGACTGTAACTATTGTAGTTGTAATACCAATCATGCTTGTATATCCGTTCTTTCAGCGCTATTTTGTGAAAGGAATCATGATTGGAGCTGTAAAGGGTTAATTTATAACAGGGAGCAGATGGAGTAATTCCATATGAACCAATAAAAAGAATCTGAAGGAGGATGGTAATTTATGAAAATGAAAAGGGTAATGGCACTCTTCCTGATTGCTGCAATGTTATCTGTGGCAACCGGATGTGGAGGGGGAAACACAGAGGAAAATGCTAATAGTACCAACGGGAAAGCTACTTCGGGCACTGAAAACCCGACGGCAGGAACAGATGAAACAACATCAGAAACAGCGGCAGAAACAAATGAAACACTTGCAGTAAATCACGATGAAACTATGACATTTGATGTCTATGATGTTGCTGCAAATTATCAGGGATTACAAAGTGGTTGGTTTGCGCAGGTTATCAAAGAAAAATTTAACATTGAATTGAATATAATTGCACCGCAGGTATCAGGAGATGGAAGTGCATTATACCAGACAAGAGTAAGTTCAGGTAATCTGGGCGATATCTGTATTCTCGAGAGAGCTGATTTCGCTGACTGTGTAAAGGTTGGCCTTATTAAAGATATTTCATCTGATATCTACAGTTATGATAATCTTGCTGAGTATAAAGAACAGATCGAAAAATTCAATACACAGCTTGATGGAAACAGTGGTGAAATCTATGGAATGCCTACGCAGATGACGAACACATCTGCAACATCGTATTCACAGGACGTGGTTTATACGAGTCCGATGATGCGGTGGGATTTATATAAGGGTATAGGTGCACCAGAAATGAGCAATCTGGATGATCTGCTTTCGGCATTAGCAAAAATGAAAGAAATGTATCCTACCAATGCAGATGGTGATGCGTGCTATCCATTTTCTCTATGGGCTGACTGGGATGGGAATCAAGGTATGGAAAACGTTGCACAGCTGATTTCATGGTATGGGGAATATGAAAAAGGCTCATTGCTCATGAAAGCGGATGGAACAGTAACAGCGCTTACCGATGAAAATGGTTCTTATAAAAAAATGCTGAAATTCTTAAATGATGCATATCTTATGGGACTTGTGGATCCGGACTCTGGAACACAGAACTGGGATTCGGCATGTGCAAAAATGTCATCCGGCAGGGTATATTTATTCTGGTATAGCTGGCAGAGAGGATTCTGGAATACAAGTGACAGATTCGCGGATGGAACGGCTTACATTTATACACCAGTTTCGGACATGAATATTATTCAGACCGGAGATTCCTATTACGGAACAGATCGTGTTTTTTGTATTGGATCAGGTGTTGATGAAGAAAAGTATGCACGTATTCTTGAATTTCTTAACTGGTATAACAGTCCAGAAGGCTTAACGTATGAACATGATGGAATTGCTGATTTTAACTATGTTATTAATAGTGATGGCACATATTCAAAGATCAATGATAATGCATTAATGGATAATCTCGCTGTTCCGGAAGAATATGGCGGTGGTGGATACCAGGATGGAAACAATGCAATCAATCAATGGATTGTTGATGCAATCAGTATGAATCCAGTTACAGGTGAAAGATATTCCAATGATTACTGGGCAAGTACGCTGGAAAAAACTATGGCTGGAACAAAAACAGAATGGAAAGATATGTTTGGTTCATCAAGTCAGACGGAGTATCTGCAGGCTAATAATATGATTTCAATCATACCTTATGTAAACATGGTAATAGCAAGTGATACAACAGATATGCAGTTGATTCGTAACCAATGTGGCGAAGTGTTGCAGGATTCTTCATGGAGAATGGTATTTGCCGAAAGTGATGAAGAATTTGAAAGTATGTGGACAGAAATGGTATCACAGATGGACGGATTTGGATTCCAGGATCTGGTAACCTATGACAAGGGTGTATATGCAGATTATCTTGCTGAAATAGCAGCAGCAAAATAAATAGTGGCTGTAAATATCAAGAAAAATAATGAAAGTAAAATCCCACCCTTGAAGGTCTAGGGTGGGATTTTATAAGGAGAAATAGTATATGGAACTCAAGAGAAATCCAATTATAAATTCAGATTTTCCGGATCCTGATATTATCAGAGTTAACGATGTATATTATATGGCGAGTACAACCATGCATTACATGCCGGGCTGTGATATTCTGCAATCCTATGATTTGATGAACTGGGAGTTAATTGCACATGCATACGAAACTCTGGATCATACAGAGGGACAGGAATTATTAGAAGAGAAAGAAATATACGGTAAAGGTATGTGGGCACCATCATTTCGCATGCATAAGGGAACCTTTTATATTGTATTTACCTCAAATGACATGAACAGGACGTTCTTATTAACCGCGCAAAATCCAGAAGGACCATGGAAAAAACAGTTTATTGAAGGCTTTTATTATGACAATGGATTGTTCTTTGATGAGGACAACAGAGTATATATTGTGCATGGACAAGGAGTACTTTATATTACGGAACTTGATGCGGATTTAAAAAGGGCAAAAGAAAATGGGCTGCATCGTATTATTGTAGAAGACGAAAAAGAAATTCCGTTAGGCTATGAGGGATCACATTTATACAAAAAGGATGGAATGTATTATCTTTTTACCTGTCACATGAATGGAAAGGGAAATCAAAGAAAAACACAGGACTGTTTTATGGCGGATTCACTTGAGGGAGAATTTCGTGGTATCTGCCTTATCGATGACGATATGGGATACCGAAATCTGGGTGTTGCACAAGGAGGAATGATTGATACTCCAACGGGAGAGTGGTATGCATTTATGTTTCAGGACAGAGGTGCACTTGGAAGAGCGCCGGTATTGATGCCGCTTCATTTTGAAAAAGATATTCCAGTGATTGGCGGGATTATGGATGAAGACCCTTTGTTATGTTCAGCAAACGGAAAAGTACCAGATCACGTCAAAGCATTCTCAAACAGAAAAGAATACCAATATAATGAACTGAATGGGAATGATGATTTTATCTATGAGCCTGACGAAAATGGTTCAATTGTTTTAAAGCTTTTCTGGCAGTTCAACCACAATCCACATCCGGAATTCTGGTCAGTTACAGAAAGAAAGGGTGCTTATCGTGTAAAGTCGGGAAAGTTAAGTCCCAACCTCATAGTATCATGGAATACTTTAACGCAGCGTTGTTGGGGAGCTAAAAGTGCTGCCTCTGTAATCGTGGACGGAACACAGCTAAAAGAGGGAGATTACGCAGGAATCAGTACTTTTATGGGATGTTATGGTGCGATAGCTTTAACGAGGCAGGAAAACAGATATTACCTTGTTATGCTTGGGAAAACTGCATTAGATGAATCTATATTTGGACAATTTGATTATGCGGTACCTGGTGTTGAGTATGCTAGAATTCCGGTCAAAAACGGAGTGGTCACTTTAAAAGCGGCAACTGATTTTACTTTGGCAGATGATTCATCGAGCTTTTATTTCTATGTGGAAAATGGGTGGGAACAGTTGGGCATTAGACAAAAACTGTATTTTAAAATGGATTTTTTTACAGGATGTCGCTTTGGCCTTTTTTATTTTTCAACACAGGAAACAGGTGGAATCGTTGATTTTATGGATTTTCGTTATGAGGGTAACGAATGAAGAAATTGATGGAGGCTATGGAATCTAAGTCATCCGTGCAGAAACAGATGGGTCGAGTAATTACTTCTGTAATGGATTCGTATTGATTTTACGGCTTCCTATTTTGCGCATTACAAGAAAATCTGGGCTTGTTCAAATGGAAATACATATTGAAGTGATAGAAAAGGGTAACTGGAAAAGGAGAAAAAATCGCATGAGATATCGAATTGAGAAAGGAAAATATCTGCCTTTTCACAATGCAGTGGACACCTGCATTGGAACCGGCAGGATGGGTCTGGCGCTGCAAAAAGAATATTTTGAGCAGTTAAAACTGGTTCAGGAGAATATCGGGTTTCAGTATATTAGAGGCCACGGCCTTTTTTGCGATGATATGGCAATTTATCAGGAGTATACGACAGGCGATGGTGAAATTGCTGCAGAATATAATTTTACCTATCTTGATATGGTGATGGATAATTACAAAGAACTAGGCCTCCGGCCGTTTTTGGAACTTGGTTTTATGCCATACAAGCTGGCATCCGGAACGCAGACCGTTTTTTACTGGAAAGGCAATGTAACACCACCCCAAAAGTATTCTGGCTGGACCAATATGGTACAAGCTACCTTACATCATCTTAGGAAGCGTTATGGGGTTGATGAAGTTCTGACCTGGCCGATTGAAATCTGGAATGAGCCGAACCTGGATGTATTTTGGGAAAACGCAGATAAAGAGAAATATTTTAAACTATTTCAAGAAACATTCATGGCAGTAAAAGCGGTTGATTCACGTTTTAAAGTCGGAGGTCCAGCGATTTGCGGGATTGATGACGTGTCCTGGCTGAAAGATTTTCTTTTCTTTTGCAGGGAGAAGAAAATTGCACTTGATTTTGCTAGCAGACATCATTATTGTATCAACCTGCCAAAAGAAGAGGGGCATTATGGGTATTGTGGGCTGATTGACCCGGAGGAAGGCCTTTTACAGCTATGGACAAGCAGGAAAATCATAGATAGTTTTTCGGAATATAAGAATATGGAGTTTCATCTGACGGAATTTAACACTTCGTACTCACCAAAGACACCAATTCATGATACGAATCTGAATGCTGCTTACATAGCATATTTGTTAAGTCGGTTGGGAGAAGGTTATGCGTCGTATTCCTATTGGACATTCGGTGATATTTTTGAAGAATCAGGGGTTCCCTTTACACCGTTTCATGGTGGATTCGGCCTAGTGGCGAATGGATGTATTCCGAAACCGACTTTCTGGACCTTTGTATTTTTCAAACACTTAAAGGGAAAATGTGTGTTTAAATCCGATCATGCAGTTATTATGCAGCAGGATGAGAATATATACAATGGAGTTCTTTGGAATCCTGTCTGGGGCAATAAAGAGGATGTGTTTTCCACCGTCGTTGAATGTCCGGTAAATATAAATACAGAATACTGTCTGATGACAAAATGTGTTGATGAAAGATACTGCAATCCATTGAAGGTATGGCATGATATAGGCGAACCGGCAAATCTTACCAGGGAACAAAAAGAACTGCTTCATAATGCAGCAAAACCATTAATACAGACCTCTTTACTTCATACAAAGGCAGAATTGCTTGAAGTTGAGATGGAAGTTGCAAAGAATGGAGTGATATATTTTGAACTGATTCCGGTCGATAGAAAAAGTGACAGAGGTTATTCTTATGAACGGATATTTGAGATATAAAGATAGAGTAATATTACGAAATTAAAATATATGTATACGTAACTTATGTTATAAGCTGAAGGACATGATGTAGAATAAATGTATCAAATACAAAAGGGGGTTTTGCATTATGAAATTGTTATCAAAAAGAGCATTTCAGGTATTCTGGTAAGAATAACAATAGTAATTCACAAACTGCAACAACACCGAAAGTGACGGAAGCTGCATCATCAGGAAGTACAACAGCCAGTACTTCAAATGAAAATGAGATTACGACCGTGAAGATAAGCTATCCTGTTATTATGGTAGTACCATCGGAAGAAGGCACTTTGCAGGTACAGAATGCAATTAATGACTACCTTGAGGGTAAGGGGGAAGATGTAAGAATAGAGCTTGAGGCTGTTGATGTATCGACTTACAATGATCAGATGGATATGGCTCTTGCAGGTGGTGAAGGTGTAGATATTTATTGTCCGTTTACCGGATTGGCTGCAGCAATTGCAACAAATCAGGTGGTTCCGCTCAATAATTATCTTGAAAATGAATTAAAAGATACAATAGCACTTATGGGAGAAGAATGGCTGAAACCATCCACCTATAATGGGAATGTTTATGCAATTCCTTGTTACAAGGGAGTAATCCTCGAACCATATTTTATATGTCGTAAGGATATCGCGGATGCATTGAATTTTGATATGGACAGCATAAAATCAGTAAAGGATATTGAGCCATTGCTTACTCTGGTGAAAGAAAACTATCCTGACATGTATCCGCTTGTACCTACAGGCGGAAGCGGTGGTGGCAACACCTTGATGATCGATTACTCACTGAACGGTGTACAAGGCTATCAGATAGATTATTTTAATTATGGTGTATGCATTGAAGGCGGCGATTTAACTGTTAAAAATTATTATAATACTGACTTTTTCAAAGAATCTTGTGCAGTTGCTTATGACTGGAATCAGAAAGGGCTGATTATGCCGGATGCATCACTTACCTCTGATATGTCCACCGATCTTCTTGGATCAGAACAGGCTTTCTCTGTAATCACTGGATACGGTTATGTACCGGAAAGCGTTGAAGCAACTTATAAGAGCAGATGTAATGGATATGACTTTTATGCAATATCTTTGAATAAAACCCTTATGACCTCGGGCAGTATGAATGTTAACTGGAGTATTGCTTATACCTGCGAAAATCCATCTGCAGCAGCAAAAGTTCTTAATCTGCTTTATACAGATGAATATGTACTGAATCTGGTTATCTTTGGTGTTGAGGGAATTGATTATGTAAAGAACAGTGACGGAACGATATCCTATCCCGAAGGACTGGATATGAATACCGTTCCTTATACAGCAGCACTTTCCTGTGGTATAGTAGGCAACATGTTCAAACAGTATGCACTAACAGGAAATACAGATCCGAAAGATGTTGAATATATGCTTGAGAACAATAGGAACGGACAGTATTCAGCAGCCTTTGGTTTTCATCTTGATGCTACAAATATCACTTCACAATGTTCTGCAGTGGATAATATAATTCAGCAGTACCAGTATTCCCTGCTTTGTGGAGAAGTCAATCCGGATGAGGTGATTCCCCAATTTGTGTCAGCGCTTGAGTCAGCAGGACTAAATGATATAATATCAGAAACGCAGTCACAGCTGGATGTTTGGGCATTAGAAAATAAATAGTATAATATTGTAATATAATTTCTGCAAAGGGAATCAACCCTGGATTCTGGTAGGAAAAGAATCTGGGGTTGATTTTCTACGATAATTTTATGGAGGTAATAGATGGATGTTATCAACCCAAAAGAAAACAGGAAAAGGCATATAAGAAAAACGTCAAGAGTAAACTATGTTCCTCTTTTTTTGATGATGCTACCAGGAATCCTGTATTTACTAGCAAATAACTATTTACCAATGTTTGGTATTATTATAGCTTTTAAAAAACTAGATTATTCAAAGGGAATTCTTTTTAGTGATTGGTGTGGTTTGGATAATTTCGAGTATCTATTTAAGACAAGAGATGCTTTTATAATGATTCGGAATACTTTGGTTTACAATCTGATTTTTATAACTCTTGGTCTGGTAGTCGCTTTATCAATCGCCATAATGATGACAGAAATAGGGAAAAAGAAAATTGCTAAGTTCATTCAGCCGGCGATATGTTTTCCGAATATGATATCGATAATAATCGTTGCATACCTGGTCTATGCATTTCTTGGAAGTAATGGGTTTATTAATAATACACTGTTAAATGGAAATGGGATCAAATGGTATAGTGAAGCGAAGCGATGGCCATTTATTCTGGTTATTGTAAACCTGTGGAAAACAGCCGGATACAGCTCAATCATATACATTGCCAGTATTTCGGGTATTGATGGAAGTCTTTATGAAGCGGCAAAACTGGACGGTGCTTCAAAGATGCAGCAGATCCGCTGCATCACTCTTCCGATAATCAAACCTATGATAATTCTGATGTTGCTACTGTCAATCAGTAAAATATTTAATTCAGATTTTGGATTGTTTCTTCAGGTACCAATGAACTCAGGTATGTTATTTTCAACAACACAGACCATTGATACTTATGTTTATCGCTCTCTGATGGAGTTGAATAATATCGGGATGTCTTCTGCAGCAAGTGTCTTTCAGTCAGTTATCGGTTTTGTACTTGTAATGTTATCAAATGCTTTTGTGAGAAAATTTGATAGCGATAGTGCATTATTTTAGGAGGGAAAAATGAAAAAGAAACAGGGTAGTTCTGAAAAACGATTTCAAACAATTTCTCTTATGATTATGTTGCTGATTACTGTATTTTGTCTTATGCCATTTTTATTGATGCTGGCTGCTTCTGTAACAGATGAGAATGTTTTAATAAGAGAAGGGTATAAATTTTGGCCCTCAAAAGTTAATTTTGGTGCTTATAAGTATCTTTGGGCAAAAAGGGAGACAATATTCAGTGCCTATGGAATATCAATTTTTGTAACGGCAATTGGAACTTTTGTCAACGTTGCATTGACCTCTCTATTTGCGTATCCATTATCAAGAACAGATTTTAAGTACAGAAATTTCTTTGCCTTTTTTATATTTTTTACGATACTTTTTAATGGAGGTATGACAGCATCTTATATAATATGGACACAAATATTTCATATAAAGAATACCGTATGGGCTTTGTTGGTTCCTAATTATTTATTAGGCGCGTTTAACATTTTGCTCGTTAGGAATTACTACACAGCGAGTATTCCTGCTTCACTTTTGGAAGCAGCAAAAGTTGACGGAGCTAAAGAACTTACAATCTATGCAAAGATTATTCTGCCACTTTCGAAACCAGTCATTATAACAATTGCTTTATTTTCGGGAATGGCTTATTGGAATGACTGGATTAATGGTTTATATTATATAACGAATACAAAGTTTTATAGTATTAATGTATATCTAAATCGCTTGATGAATAACATTACATTTCTGAAAAGTTCCTCTTCAATCACAGAAGGAGCTAACTTGGCGGGACTTGATCTGCCAAGTGTAGGAATTCGTATGTCCATTGCAGTAATAGCGATTCTTCCTGTATTAATCATTTTTCCAATGATACAAGCACAGCTAATCAAAGGAGTTGTAATCGGTGGGGTTAAAGGATAGAAAATTATTTAATGTTTTTGGTAACCGTCAAACTAAAAAAATAAACAGAAGCAGACCTGTCGGAGAATAGCCGGCAAGTCTGCTTTATTGATAGCACTGACTTTCCTGTTACATGGCTCTTTACATAGGATGAATTTGAAACTAATAATCTGACGCATTGCAATCTGCAGCCACCAAGGATCTTGAATTCTAAGGAAGAACAATAATAAGAAGAACAACAATACCAATTATCAAGCCCCGAACCAAGAAAGGAACGTAATTATTTTAATACATGTATGTACAGAAAGAATGAAAATCAGAAACAAAATTTATTTCGAGTTTTAGGCAAAAGGATTCTCTGTCTTATAAAGCATACCCTTTGGCTGATTGAATCCGATATCCGTAACGCCAAGATACTTAAATACTTCAAATAACTGCTTTCCGAAATGTCCAAAAGCAACCGCACCGTGGTGAGGATAGTTCTTCTCGATCAATACATGACGGTAGAAACGTCCCATTTCCGGAATAGCGAAGATACCGATACCACCAAAGGAACGGGTAGCAACCGGGAGAACTTCACCCTCTGCAACATAAGCGGTAAGTCTTGTATCAGCTGTGCTCTGCAGACGGAAGAAAGTGATTTCGCCAGGAATGATGTCGCCCTCTAAGGTTCC
>QKJQ01000004.1 GCA_003249225.1 Clostridia bacterium
ATCTATGTGGATAATATATATCAAAAAAAGACAAGCAAGGAAACCGCCAATACGATAACCATGCTTGTTTCTTTATATCCACAAAATAAAAAAATAATTTTCGGCACTTTTCACAATGAATTTATGTGGGGAGTGAACAGTAACTGTTCTTGCTTCCATGCTTCCATAATTGTAAAACTGACCTTTTCAATTCAATTATTCCATGATATAATACTACCATTGCGGTTATATACAATGTTACATAAGAGAGGAGGAGAACCATGAGCGCTTTACAGATCACTTTATTGGTTGTTGCCATAGTATTGCTTGCAGCACTGGTTGCATTAATGATATACGGCAGAAAACTTCAGAAAAAATCAGAAGCTTCTCAAGCTGAGATTCGAGCTGGTGCACAGACCTATTCCATTCTGGTCATAGACAAAAAGCGAATGAAGATAACAGAAGCCGGGTTTCCGCAGATTGTTATTGATCAGACACCGAAGTACCTTCGTCGTACGAAAGTGCCAGTCATCAAAGCAAAGATCGGACCAAAAGTTACAAGTCTTATGTGCGATGAAAAGATTTTCGATATCATTCCTGTGAAAAAGGAAGTAAAGGCAGTTATGAACGGAATCTATATCATCGATGTAAAAGGTGCACGCGGCGGCCTGGATGCCAAACCGGTGAAGAAGAGTTTCTTTGCCAAGATGAAAGACAAAGTCGTAAAAAGTGCCGGCAAAAAATAAATTCCGATAGAACAGCCCGTCTGTCTTCGGATGGTACATAGTTCACAAAAGAAGGGAAGTGTCATCCGCGTAACCATCGCTTATGACACTTCCCTTCTTCTATCTTGAAAATTAAATTCTTACCTCTCATACATACTTACGAAAGTGCTGTTGTATTCGGTGTGACTTTCATCGTCAGGTGACATTCCGATACGAACTGATAGTTGATTTCCAGTGTATACGCCAGTTCTGCAGAAATCTCCTCTTCCGTATTGCTGATCTCAATGGAATTCGTTGTTGTGCCAACCACAAGATCGCCAAACTGTGTTGTATAACGGCTAAGATGTGTCTTACCCTCTTCAAAGACCATATGAGTCTCAACATCGCCCTTCTTTAAAAGCTCAATGTGCTTGTCCGAGAGTTTCAATAGACACTTGGTGTCCATATGATTGGAACTTTCATCCATGACTTCTTCATAGATCACGAAATGCTTGCCATTGCGGAAATGGTATTCACCGCAGCTCACTACTTCAACGGTTTCTTCACTGCCCAGTTCTGTCTGCAGACCGGAAATGGATACTAATACATCTTTTTTCATACATGCCTCCATTCTGCCTTGCATACCCATGTTATTTCTCATGGACGGACGAGGTGTGGCAATTACTGCCTGGTCAATTGTTATACTTTCACTGTATATATCGGTAAAATCACTCAAAAGTCTTAACATTGACATCCTTTGTTTCAATGATTTCGCAGGGGAGGATCGAGTTGGCAAAGCTTCGGAACTTTTCTGCTCCATCGCTAACATAAAAGGTATGATCTGTCACCTGCTTATAACTGCTGAGCAGATCCTTGTCTGCCAGACATTGTTTTAGTTTTTTTGTTGTCTCATATGCCGGATTTACCAGTGTAATACCCTCTTTTACATATGCCTGAATCACATCTCGCAGCAGCGGGTAATGCGTACAGCCAAGTACCAGTGTATCAATATCGTGCTCGAGCAGTTCCTTCAGGTAATGCTCAACGACTTCTTCCGTTACATGATGGTTGAGCCAGCCTTCTTCGACCAGTGGCACGAACAAAGGACAGGCCTTTCCATAGACCTGAAGCTTGGGATCAATTCCGTTGATAAAAGAATTATATACGTGGCTTCGAATGGTCGTCTCGGTTGCAATAACACCGATGCTTCCGCTTCTTGATGTCTCGACCGCGGCACGAGCTCCCGGCTTTACCACTCCGATCAGCGGAACCGGTACCTCTTCAAGTAATGCATCCATAGCTACCGCACTTACCGTATTACAGGCAACGACAATAGCTTTTACTTCTTTTCCAAGCAGGAACCTTGTAATCTGTCTGGAATAAGCCGTAACGGTCTCTTTTGATTTACTGCCATAAGGAACACGCGCTGTATCGCCAAAGTAGATGATCCTTTCTCCCGGAAGCTGGCTCATGATCTCTTTCACCACGGTCAGACCGCCGATTCCTGAATCAAATACGCCAATCGGAAGATTACTAGCCATTGATCTCCTCCTGCCTGCAAAAGGCAAGTTCTATTAACTGGTCAACGAGTTCTGTCTTAGGAATTCCTTTTTCCTCCCAAAGCATCGGATACATACTGATCGATGTGAATCCGGGAAGCGTATTAATCTCATTGAATACGACTTCGTTTTTGACCGTATCCAGAAAGAAATCAACTCTTGCCAGGCCAAATCCATCCACTGCTTTGAATATCTGAACTGCTGCCTCACCGATTTCCTCTGAAACTCCTTTGGGAAGTACCGGTGACAGCACTGTTTTTGATGCTTCGTTATTATATTTTGCATCGTAATCATAGAATTCTGCAGCTGCCAGAATTTCACCAACGCCGGAAGCTTTCACTTCATCGCCGCCAAGAACGGCACATTCCAGCTCTCTTCCTGTGATTGTCTCTTCCACAAGAATTTTGTAATCATGTTTTGAGGCTTCTGTTAAACCTTTTTTCAGTTCTTCTTTGTTATGAGCTTTCGTGATACCACAGGAAGAGCCTGCATTTGACGGTTTCACGAATACCGGATAAGAAAATGCTTCTTCGACTTTACCAAGGCATTCTTCCATCTTGGACAACTCATTTCGGTACACGGCCACATACTTTGCCTGTCGGATGTTCAGGCGGTCAACGATCTGCTTGGTGTACAGTTTATCCATAGATACAGCCGATGCAAGCACCCCGCAGCCAACGTAAGGAATCCCTGCCAGTTCGAACAAGCCCTGTATGGTTCCATCCTCTCCGTAAAGACCATGAAGTGCAGGAAATGCCACATCAATTTCTTTCACGGTGACGTGATCCTGATCAATCAGCAATACGCCCTTTTGCCCACGATCCGGAGAGATTACTGCGGTCACTTTTCCGTTTCTCCAGGAATCATCCTTAATCGCTTCTACAGAATCTGCTTTCAGCCAATGACCTTCTTTTGTTATACCAAGGTATATGATATCATACTTATCTTTGTTCACATTATTTGAAATTGTAACGGCGGATTTACATGATACTTCATGCTCTGAAGATTGTCCCCCAAAAATAATCGCCAAAACCTTTTTACCCATATTTCCTCCAATTCTGCGATAACCTTACTGCTTTGAATGCTGTTTTTTGTTTTCCTTATTCAACTTCCTCATGATAGCATAGCCCCTATGAAAAGTCAAAGTAAAAGCTCCCCTCCTATATTGCAAAAAGTGCACAGGAAAAATACATTGACATCTCTTTTCCGGCACGATATCCTAAGAGTAATCAAACAAAAAAGGAAATGTAGAATGAATAAAATTACGCTGTTTGCCAACGCTAAAATCAATTTAGGACTCGATGTAATAGGAAAGAGACCCAATGGATATCATGATGTAAGGATGATCATGCAGACCATCAAGCTGCATGATACGCTTACACTTAAAAAAATACGAAAGAAAGGCATCTTTATCAAAACAAATCTGCACTTTCTTCCGACGAATGAGAATAACCTGATTTATGCTGCCATCAAATTGTTCATGACAGAGTACAACCTTGAGGGCGGGGTTCATGTTACGCTTGAAAAGAAGATTCCGGTTGCTGCCGGAATGGCTGGCGGAAGCGCCGATGCCGCAGCCGCTCTCCAGGGAATGAACCAGCTGTATGAGACAAATCTGTCACTGAAGCGCCTGCAGGAAATGGGTGTAAAACTCGGTGCAGACGTCCCTTACTGCTTGCTGGGCGGCACCGCACTATCGGAAGGAATCGGTGAAATTCTGACGCCTCTTCCTCCGGCTCCGGCCTGCTATTGTCTTATTGTAAAGCCAAAATTCGCAATATCAACCAAATATGTCTATGAGAACCTGAACTTATCAGAGATAACAAAACATCCGGACATCGACAGACTGATCACGTCCATAGAACAGGAAGATTTAACGATGCTTTGTTCTTCTCTTGGCAATGTTTTAGAATCTGTCTCTGTAAAAGAGCATCCTGAACTTACGGTAATCAAAGAAGAGATGCTCTCCTTTGGCGCTCTTGGAACCCTAATGAGCGGAAGTGGACCGACTGTTTTTGGACTTTTCAGTGATCAGAGCAAGGCAAATGCTGCTTTCATGCATTTTAAGGTAGGTCCGTATGGTAAACAATCCTTCCTGACAGGATTTTTTCAACCCGACTGACCCATTCCTCTATTCATTTACTTCCGGAATCCTCCGGCTCTCTGCCTGAGATGATAAAGCCGTTATACTTTTTCAGGCAGTCTTCCGATGTACTGGAAAACCGAATACCAAGATTTTTCCCGGACCAGGCTGCATCCATTAGCAAGTGCCCCTGTTCCTCATCTGTCAGATAAACTTTTAATAGGAAGTGATTCATAACAAAGAATCCTTTGTTCTGACATCGAAATCCTGTACCTGGGAACTTTTGCTCGATCCAGACATTTTCCCTGAATTGAAATCTCTTCTGCGTATTCTTGCATCCTTCTTCTTCAAAAATGACTTCACTGTTCTTCCAGTCGAAACGTATTGATTTGATTCCAAGAGGATTTCTCTCAAAACAAAATTCCTCACAGTCATAAATACCAAAAATCTCTTCTTTCATGTCAAGTACCTGATAAGGAGATGATTCTGTCCCAGGGTTCCTATCGGTTTCCATGTCTTTTAATGGGCTTTCATCTGTAATTTTGAATTCTGAGATGCAGGTATTTTCATCCTGCCTGCCACAGCTGTCTTCAAGCAGCGGGTAAATAGTATCATAAAATATATCATAGATCATCTGAAGACCTGCAGGATTTCCTATGGTATCTGCCATCGTTATATAGCAAAAATCCTTACTTGGGAAGCAGACGGCAAGCTGTCCGCCCATTCCGTACATAACAAAGCCTTCTTCTCTTGCCATCCAGAACATATACCCATACCCAAATTGTTCATCCAGCACGGGCTGTAAGTTCGTCGGTACCTGAAAGCTGGTGGCACGTCGTAAAAAGGAAGCCGGAAGCAGCTGCTTTCCATAATAATCTCCATAATGATTGCATAAATAGGCAATTGCCGCAATGTCTCGAAGCGTGCACATCAGACCGCTTCCTCCCATGGATACGCCCATCTTATCTTCAAGAATGTAAGCTTCTTTGGAAAATCCAATCTCCTTCAACGCCTTTTCCCGTAAATAATCCAGCATTTTCTTTCCCGTTAACTTTTCCGTCAGGGCTGCAAGTGTATGGGAGGAGGAGGTATCATAAGAAAAGACGGTTCCCGGTATTTTATCCGGCTTAACATGGAAATACGATTCCACCCAGTTTTCGCCCGGATATTTTTTGTATGTTGTTGCCGAATGACAGGTCGTCATGCATAACATCTGACGAATCGTCAATTCGCGGCACCAGTAATCAGCATCTTCAAGCGGAAGATATTCCGAAAAATAATCAACGATATGATCATCAAGGCGTAATTTCCCTTCCTGTTCTAACAGTCCGATGGCCAGAGATGTCAGACTTTTTGTTATGGAATACATTCTATGAAGTGACTTCTCATCATATGGTTTCCAGTAACGTTCTGCAATGATCTGATCGCCTTTTAAGAAAATATATCCATGCAGGTTGATCTGCTTTTTTTCAATCTGGCTTTCAAATATATTAATCGCCTGTTTCCATTGTGATTTTTTCTCAGAGGTTACATTTTCTTTTAGCATTCCATTCCCTTTCTCATAAAAAATCTTCTTTTGTGTAATTGAAAACCGCAAACTACTCAAATCATGATTTTATTTTATCATTTCTTACAGAAAAATACAACAAGGTTAATAGAATAAGAATACGCAGCCTGTCATTCACAAGCTGCGTATTCTTACGAAAGGATTATAAATCATGCTTTGATTAGCAGTTCTCTGTTCCATCTCTCCAGGCTTCCATCTTGTCAATGGTAGCTTTCATTGTTTTCTGGCATAAGTCCGGCAGTGTATCTCCCCAGTCTTTTGTTGCATCATCGAAACCTTTCTTTATGGCATCAATTAACTGATTAGCATAGGAAGAATCATTACCTGCCAGCGCTTTAGCAAAGGATACCAACCGGTCTGAAGTCTGTTCTACACCCCAGTACCCATCGTCGGCAATGTCTGCCTGTGCCTGCGCTGCAGTCTCCGGGTCAACGTCGACCTCACCTTTTCGAAGAGCATCCCAGAGGCTTGACTTCGAATCTGCTTCGCCCTGCTTTACCATCATTTTCTCAACCAGTGATTTTAATTGGGCATATCGTGCATCGGCTTCTGCTTTCATCTTTTCAATGGTAGCTGTATCCGTTTTCGCCGCCTTAGCCATATTTGACACGGTTGATTTATCGTAAACTGCGGCACTGGTATCCTGTGTCTGTGCCTGTTCTGTTGAACTTTTTGTCTTCTTCGCTGAATTCTCTGTCTCATAATCACTTACTTTGTAACCGGTAACCTTATTCACATCCATATCCACACCCTCCTTGGCGCTTTTGTTGACATTCCATATAATCCATTATGTAAATCTGCAGATGCTGTTATATCTTCTATATCGGCACCCCGCCATCTGTAAATAACCCTTGTAAATAACTTTTTTTTGCGGTATCCTCTATACAGACTTTCGAAATTCATCATTGCGCCTTTGCCTGTCTATTTCATTTATTTGACATCCAAAGAAGTATAGAAATGAGGTACCCAATGTCCACTATAACGATCCTTCTTGTAGAAGACGATCCCGATATTAATAAAATGCTGACCAATCTTTTGACCTCGGAAGGATATAATGTACGATCTGCCTTTTCCGGAACGGAAGGTCTCCTATGTCTGGAGCATGCTGAATATGACATTATGCTGCTTGATCTAATGCTTCCGGGTCTGAGCGGAGAAGAACTCCTG
The DNA here is from genome assembly GCA_003249225.1 of Clostridia bacterium. GTDB lineage: Bacteria > Bacillota > Clostridia > Lachnospirales > Lachnospiraceae > SZUA-448. The sequence goes on from QKJQ01000004.1 coordinate 7,060, forward strand.
CAAAAGGCCAAAGTGTTACAGACAGGACTCATTGTGATTGCATTATCCGCAAAAGACGATACCGACACAAAAATTTCTCTGCTACGCAATGGCGCCGATGATTATATGACCAAACCCTTTGACACAGGAGAACTGCTTGCCCGAATTGAAGCTGCTCTGCGCCGGATCTCAAAGAGAAGTCCAGGACAGATTTCCATGTTGTCTTTTCGTGACCTTACCCTGAATACCGAGACCTATGAAGTAACGCTTCTTGGCACTGCACTTTCCCTCACCAAGCATGAGTATCTGATTCTTGAACTTCTGATGAGCAATCCGAATAAAGTCTTTACGAAAAACAATATCTTTGAATCAGTCTGGAACGCCGAGTTTCTTGGCGAAGACAATGCCGTAAATGTACATATCAGTAACATCCGTCAGAAATTTGCCAGATTGACGGAGGAGTCTTACATTCAGACGGTATGGGGTATCGGATTTAAAATGAAGATCTGAAATCTTTATACTTTCTTTATATTTTCCCTAATGTTTCTAAAATTCTTATGATTACACTGATTTTATGAAATGAAGAACAAACCATCAACGCGTATGGTATTGATTTACGGGAGGAATTCTTATGGAATATGCACTACAGACAAAGGATCTTGTCAAAGTATATCCGGGAAGCTACGCTGTTCATCATGTAAACATGAATATAGCACGAGGCGATATTTATGGATTCATCGGAAAGAACGGTGCCGGGAAAACGACCCTGATGCGACTGGTCAGCGGACTTGCAAAACCTACCAGCGGCAGTATTGAACTTTTTGGCAGTACAGACCTGAGCAAACAGAGAAAACGCCTGGGCTGCATGATTGAAAACCCAGGACTATACCCTGGTATGACAGCACAGCAGAATCTTGAAGTGTTTCGAAAGGTTCTTGGAATCGCTGAAAAAGAGGTCGTTGAAGAAATGCTTGAAACAGTCGGACTTAGCGATGTCGGTAACAAGAAAGTTAAAAAATATTCACTTGGTATGAAACAGCGTCTCGGAATTGCAGTAGCTCTGCTCGGTCACCCTGATTTTCTTGTTCTTGATGAACCAATCAATGGTCTTGACCCATCAGGTATTAAGGATGTCCGTAATCTTTTACTGAAGCTTTGCCGCGAAAAACAGATCACTATTTTTCTCTCCAGCCATATTCTTGGTGAATTGTCGAAGATCGCAAACCGATACGGAATTATAAAAAATGGAAAGCTGATCGATGAGTTCACGAAGGAGGAGCTTGATCTTCGATGCAGGCGCTGCCTGAAGATCGAACTCGAACAGATGGGGAATGCATTAAAAGTACTCGAGACCGATCTTGGCATAACAAATTACGATGTTCTTCCCAGCAATACGCTTCGGGTATTTGAACGACTCGAAGATGCTTCCATGATCAATGCGACCCTTGTACGAAGCAATAACCTTGTAAAGTCAATTGCTCTTTCAGGACAAGATCTGGAAGGTTATTTTATGGATATGATCGGAGGTGCTGACGAATGAGTAATCTCCTGCGTGCTGAATTCTTTAAGTTATTTAAAAGCAAAGCTTTTTATGTATGCTGCCTTTGCATGATCGGTTCATCCATTATCCTGATCTTTACTTATAAGCTTCTGGCTATGATGTACACCCCGGAAATGCTCAATGCAATGACAGAGCAGATGGCCGGTTCAGGCCTTGCAGTTTCTGGAACCGAGATGTTCATGACCGACTATACCATGGTGACCATCCTGCCTCTTAGTTTTACAGGTAATACTTTCCAATTGCTTATTGCAATTTTTACCGCGATCTTCGTAGCCGGCGAATATTCCTGCGGTGCAATGAAAGCAATCGCTTCCAGGGGATACTCTCGTGTAAGCATCTTTGCTTCCAAATTCCTGACAACTGCCATCGCCGCCGACCTTCTGGTTATCGTTGGTTTGATCACGACCATGATCTTTGCAGTAATTGTTTTTGGATTCGGCGAAGTTCCGGATGGATTTGCCCTTGATCTTTTTAAGCTTTTGCTTGTTCAATTCGTTTTAAACCTTGGTGTCAGCAGCCTTTTTGTGGCTATCTCAACCGTGGTACGGAATATGGGTGGTTGTATTGCCATTACCATAGGTATCAGTTCCTTTCTTCCGCTGGTATTATCACTGGCAGATCTGATCATTGGTAAGATTCTTCCGGAAAGTACATTATCCATTAGTTCCTACTGGATCGTTCAGGTCATCGCGGAAAATGCGACCTTTGACTTTACAAGCACTCTGCTTACAAAAGGCTTGATTACCGGGATTTTATACACCTTGTTCAGTTTCCTGATCGGTGCTGTCGCTTTTAAAGCACGTGATATTAATTAAGCCTGATCAACAATAACCCTATAATAGAAAGAATGCCCTGTGTATTCCAGAAAGGAGGACAATATGACAACGGTTTCGTATCTTATTATCGGATCACTTGCTCTGTTGTCCTTCGTTTTGCTTATGCGCCTTTTTATGCTGCGCTACCAGCTTTATCTTATCCGAAAACAACTTTCATTTCTTGCCGGTGCCCAGACCAATCTATTGTTAACTTCACAGATTCGTTTCAGGGAAACACAGGCTCTGCTTCTTGATATTAATCAGGTCCTGCAGCGGGAACGGGCACTGACACTGCAGATCAACAAGCTGAATCTCAATTTTAAAGAAACGATAACCAGTATATCACACGATATCAGAACGCCTCTGACATCGGCTATTGGCTATCTGCAGATGATGGAGCGGCAGAATCTTACTCAGGATGCACAGCGTGAATATCTGCTGATCATCGAAAAGAGAATTCGTGCGGTACAGCGCATGCTGGACCAGCTTTTTGAATATGCAAGACTCGAATCCGGGGAACTGCAGTTCCAGGAAGAAACAATCAATGTCAGTAATTTGCTGCGGGATACGCTTGGCATGTTCTATAATGATTTTCTTGAAAAAGATACCGAACCTTCCATAACCATTCCGGAAGAAGCCGTGCTGCTTATGGGAGACCGTGCTGCATTAAAACGCATCTTTGAGAATATCATGCACAATGCTCTTGTACACGGAACCGGTTCGTACGGTGTTCATATGGAGACAGCGACAGATCAGTGCAGGATTATTTTCTCCAATCAGACAGATTCTATCGAAGAGGATGATATTGATCGGATCTTTGAACGTTTCTTTACCACCGATAAATCCCGCACGAAAAAATCCACCGGTCTTGGCCTGTCCATTGCAAAGAAACTTACGGAAGAAATGAAGGGATCCATTGGTGCTTTTCTTACCGGTGATATATTTAGTATTCAGCTTACCTTTCCTATCATAGCATCTCATGGAAAGTAATGGTAAGATTACAATTCCCAGATAAGATAAGTCGAAAAAGAAAAGAAGTGCACGAAACAGTGCACTTCTTTTTATCATTCTCATTTTTATTTTTTTCATTTTGTTAACAGTATTATTTTACTGTTTTCATCAATTCTGCAAAGAAAGCAAGGGCAAGTCCCTGTCCCCAGCCCTGAATCCAGGTCTTTGGTACATTGCGGTATCCTTCACGGTCCTTCATGACTGCGGTTCCGCCGGATACATTAAGTACTCTTCCGTCTTCTGTTACATTTTTTGCAACGCCCTCGATTGCTTTATTGATGTATTTGCTGTATAAAGGATTCTTCGAAGCTGTCATTGCAGCTGCAATACCGCAGGATGCAGATACTTCTTCGTAAGAACCGTTGTCATCCAGAATCGTTCTCCACAGACCGTCTTCTGTCTGCATGGATTTTAAAGCAGCAAGCTGATCTCTGAGGGAGCAGTCAATGTCCATAAACGGAGGATAAAGATAGCATTCCGGTAGTCTGATTCCGACCTGTGACATTGTGTAAGCTGCCCAGGCATTGGCACGTGCCCAATAAAATCCGGACATATGATCCTGATTGATGTTGTTGTAACCATGGTACCAGAAGCTTGTCGCAGGATCCTGCAAGTATTTGATATGCCAAAAATAATTATTCAAGGCATCGTTAATGATCTCATCATCTTTTAATTTGATACCAACACGGAGCATGAAGAATGCTGCCATAAATAAGGTATCTGCCCAAGCCTGCTCCGGGAAATCGTTGTTTACCGACACCGTATGCTGCAATACATTTTTTCCAAAACGCAGTGCTCTGTTTCTAAGATAATCTATTTTATCGAGTGCAATCTTCCAATATTTTTCGTCCCCTGTTGCTTCATACAAGGTAATCAGACAGTGTCCCATCGCACAGGTATTCACTGTCCAGCTTGGGAGTCCGAGCTCAATGTATTCATCTACTCTTGCCTTCATTAACTCAAGGTATTCTTTTTTCCCAGTTGCAACATAGGCTTCACTGATTCCATAATAAGCAACACCACATGGCCAGTCCCATGTAAGATCCATCGCCATTGTCTTTTTTACTATCGCATCCATCATAGACTCAATCTGTTCTTTTTCAAATTGAAGCTTCATATCTACCCTTCTCCATTCCTGCGCTTTTACGCATTCGTAAATTTTATCGAAATTTCCATTCCTATGTTTTTTATACCAGTGAATAAAAGCTCATTCAACTACTAAACAATCAAAAAACATGTAAAATAAATCATTTAACCGATTGGTACCAAAAGCATCGATCTGAATCCATAAGGTTCGATCCAAATCCACAAACATAGTTTCAGAACCTTGGTCGCCTGACCCTGTTCATCATAGCACAATTTCCGAAACGTAACAAGGCAATGCTAGAATATGATACATAATGTATTAAAAAAATCCCCCGCATAAGATAGCGGGGGAAAGTAAATTACTGAATTTTTCTCTTAACGTATTTCGTATGAAGTGTTTCGTGTGCCTTGTGTCCACCTGGTGTTCCAAGGTATTCTTCATAAAGCTTTTTGATGTTCGGATTGTCATGAGATTTACGAAGATCTTTGCTTGCATCCTCATCATAAAGAGCTTTTGCACGAAGTGCACGATAATCAACAAAGTTACGTGTCTTAGAATCAACGATCGGCTGTCCGCCACCATTGATACATCCACCCGGACATCCCATGATTTCAACGAACTGATAGTTTGCTTCACCGTTCTTGATCTTGGTAAGAAGATCATGTGCATTCTTCAGACCCGATGCTACAGCAACATTTACGGTAAGTCCTGCTACGTCATAACTTGCTTCTTTAATTCCCTGCATACCACGAACTTCTGTAAATTCAATCGGACTGTCAGGATTTTCTCCGGTAAGCTTCCAAACTGCTGTACGAAGAGCTGCTTCCATAACACCGCCGGATACACCAAAGATTACAGATGCACCTGTGCTCTCGCCAAGCGGATTGTCAAATTCTTCATCCGGAAGCTCTAAGAAATTGATGCCTGTGCGTTCAACCATACGAACAAGTTCTCTGGTCGTCATAGCGATATCAACATCCGGTACGCCTGCTGCGCTCTGATGATCACGGCCGATTTCGAATTTCTTAGCAGTACAAGGCATTACACTGACACTTACGATCTTCTTTGGATCGATGTGATTCTTTTCAGCATAATAGGTCTTTAACATAGCGCCGAACATCTGCTGAGGAGATTTACAGGTTGACATATTATCAATCATATCAGGGAAGTAGTGTTCACAATACTTAACCCAGCCTGGAGAACAGGATGTGATCAAAGGAAGTGTACCACCCTTGCTTACGCGATCAAGTAATTCATTTGCTTCTTCGATAATGGTAAGATCCGCTGCAAAATCAGTATCAAATACCTGTGCAAAACCAAGACGACGAAGTGCAGATACCATCTTTCCTTCTACGTTGGTTCCGATTGGAAGACCAAAGCCTTCACCAAGTGCTGCACGTACAGAAGGAGCTGTCTGAACAACTACATGTTTATCAGGATCTGCAAGAGCTGCAAGTACTTCATCAACAGCGTCTTTTTCTGCAAGCGCTCCGGTAGGACATACAGCGATACACTGTCCGCAGGATACACAGGATGTTTCTCCAAGACCCATTCCAAATGGACTTGCAATATGTGTTTCGAATCCTCTTTCATTTGCGCCAATAACACCAACCGACTGAACCTGTTCACAGACAGCGGTACATCTGCGGCAAAGAATACATTTGCTGTTGTCACGAATCATATGTGCTGCAGAATCGTCGATCTTGCTGTGTGTCATCTCACCTGAATACAGGCTTTCATTATCAACACCAAGTTCTTTGCTTAAGCTCTGCAATTCACAATTTCCACTGCGTACGCAGGAAAGACATCTTTTATTGTGATTGGATAAGATCAACTGTAATGTTTTCTTTCTTGAATCAATTACCTTCGGGGTATTTGTCCAAATTTCCATTCCTTCATTTACCGGATAAACACAGGAAGCCACAAGGCTTCTTGCGCCTTTCACTTCAACAACACAGATACGGCAGGCACCGATCTCATTGATCTCTTTTAAAAAGCAAAGAGTCGGAATATCGATATGTGCTACTCTGGCCGCTTCAAGAATGGTTGAACCTTTGGGTGCGCTGACTGACACACCGTTTATCTTAATAGTAACGGTTTCCATCTGAATCCTCCTTAAAAAATTCTACTGTTTATTCAAATTATTCATAATCTCTAAAATTATTCGTAAACTATGTTACTTGTAATTTATGTATCGATGTAATCTATGATTCATACCAGTTTTCACTCTATGCTCTCATCAATTACTCGTACTTGGATTATTTGTAATCTTTGATTTTTGTCTCAAAGAACTTTTTTTATCTCTTTGATATTGCACCCTTCTTACATTTTTCCATACATGCACCACATTTAACGCAGATGTCCGGATTGATAACATGAAGCTGTTTCAGAGATCCGGTGATAGCGCCTGCCGGACAGACTTTTGCACAAAGAGTACATCCGATACATTTGTCAGGATCAATAACAAAGGTCAGAAGGTCTTTACATACGCCTGCAGGACATTTTTTATCTACTACGTGAGCAAGGTATTCATCCTTGAAGTAATGAAGTGTTGACAATACAGGGTTTGGTGCTGTCTGTCCAAGACCGCAAAGAGAATTCTCTTTGATGTGGTAACACAGTTTTTCAAGTTTATCAAGGTCTTCCATGGTTCCCTGTCCCTTGGTAATCTTGTCGAGGATTTCATACATACGTTTTGTTCCGATACGGCATGGAGTACATTTACCACAGGATTCTTCAACGGTGAAACCAAGGAAGAATTTTGCGATATCAACCATACAGTTGTCTTCATCCATTACGATCAGACCACCGGAACCCATCATGGAACCAATGGATAAAAGATTCTCGTAATCTATCTCAATGTCAAAGTGTTCTTGTGGAATACATCCGCCGGATGGTCCGCCAGTCTGAGCAGCTTTGAATTTCTTGCCGTTTGGAATACCGCCGCCGATTTCTTCTACAACTTCACGAAGCGTTGTTCCCATAGGGATCTCAACAAGTCCGGTATTCATAACTTTTCCGCCGAGAGCAAATACTTTTGTTCCTTTTGATTTTTCTGTACCCATGGATTTGAACCAGTCAGCACCATTTAAAATGATCTGAGGAACGTTTGCATAAGTCTCAACGTTATTTAAGATCGTAGGTTTCTGGAAGAGACCTTTTTCTGCTGGGAATGGAGGACGTGGGCGTGGCTCGCCTCTCTTACCTTCGATGGAAGTCATAAGAGCGGTTTCTTCACCACATACGAATGCTCCGGCACCAAGGCGGAGTTCAATATCAAAATCAAATCCGCTTTCAAAGATGTTCTTTCCGAGTAAACCGTAGTTTCTTGCCTGTTCAATGGCGATGTTAAGACGGGTTACCGCGATTGGATATTCAGCACGTACATAGATGTAGCCCTGAGATGCTCCGATTGCATACCCTGCAATTGTCATAGCCTCAAGTACAACGTGAGGATCGCCTTCAAGTACGGAACGGTCCATGAACGCACCTGGGTCACCTTCGTCAGCATTACAGCAGACATATTTCTGTCCGCCCTTTACAAGGTCTTTAGCCAGTGACCACTTACGTCCAGTAGGGAAGCCGGCACCGCCGCGGCCACGAAGTCCGCTGTCAAGAATATTCTTGATTACATCATCCGGAGTCATAGCGGTCAGCACTTTACCAAGAGCTTCATAACCATTTCTTCCGATGTATTCATCAATGTTCTCTGGATCAATAACACCACAGTTACGAAGAGCGATTCTGTGCTGTTTCTTATAGAATGTTGTTTCTGATAAAGGTTTTACCTTACCGTCTTTTGATGTCTCACTGTAAACAAGACGGCTGACAGGTCTTCCTTTTAATAAATGTTCTGATACGATCTCCGAAACGTCTTCATTCTTCACCATGGAGTAGAATGTTCCTTCCGGATATATGAGCATAATCGGTCCGAGGGCGCAGAGTCCGTGACAACCAGTCTGTACCACTGCAACTTCTTCTTCAAGACCGACTTTCTCGATCTCTGACTGCAGTGTCTTCATGATAGTCTGACTTCCTGAGGAATTACAGCCCGTACCACCACAAACCAACACATGTGAACGATACATAATGTTACCTCCTATTAATTAGTTGATTGTATTTGAAATTGTGTATTCACCGATTACCTGCCCGCGCACTAAATGCTGGTCCACAATTTCAAGTGCTTTTTCGGGAGTAACTTTTACGTAGGTGACCTTTTCTTTTCCTGGTTCTAAAACTTCAACGATCGGCTCGAACTGACAAAGTCCGATGCAACCGGTCTGTATAACTGCAACATTGCTTAATTCTTTTTTCTGAACAGCATCGGAAAGTGCAACAAGTACTGGTCTCGCACCGCTTGCAATACCGCAGGTAGCCATTCCGACAACAACTCTTGTCTGAGTGTCAGATTCTTTACGTAATCCAACCTGTCCCTGCATTTTCTCTCTGATGGCTTTTAATTCTTCTAGAGATTTCATGTGTTTCCTCCTTCATTGAATTTAATCCTCTAGTATACGTTTCCTCCATCGGTCTCGTTTCCATTCTCTCGTAAGTAATCAAGTATGTAAGCCGAAACATCCGGAGCATCCAGTGGTAATTCTCCTAAAATTTCACGAAATTCTCGGGTGTCCAGGGTAAAACTTTTTTCTCCATAGGTGTATCGGTAGACAAAATCGATATCCGGATGATATACGATCAAAGTATGAATGGTAGCCGCCATGTCCCCAAGTGGCATTCTGTCAATGTGTGACAGTCCAAACGTTGCGGTGACTACTGTACCGATTCCCTTCTGGGATGTTATTGTAAAGTTTCCCCCTGTACTTTCCGCTGCGAGTTTAAAAAAAGGAACTCCAAGGCCGACTTTTCTGGTCGTTCTTGTCGTAAAGAACGGATCGATTACCGCATTTACCTGTTCCTCTGTCATTCCGCACCCATTGTCCCGTATCACAATCAGCAGCAAATCTGTTGTCATATCGGCACTGACCTCGATTTCAATCAAGGTTGCCTGTGCACGGACTGAATTCTCAGCAACATCCAGGATATTCAGTGAAAGTTCTGTCATCATAATATTTTTACTCCTGTATGTAACATACATTTGTATGTAATCGTCTGCCTAATGTACAGGCAACCATATTATTCGTATTTTGCCAGAATTCCGCTTAATTCATTAATTGACAAACGACCGTATACATCATCGTTGATCATAAGTACTGGTGCAAGACCGCAAGCTCCGATACATCTGCAGGATTCAAGTGAAAACTTACCATCTTCTGTACATCCGCCGTCTTCAATTCCCAAAAGGACCTGTAATTCATCAAAAATATTACCGGCACCCTTAACGTAACATGCTGTACCTAAACATACGGAGACTTTATAACGTCCCTTTGGATACAATGAGAACTGTGAATAGAACGTCACAACCCCGTATACCTTTTCAAGCGGAACTTCCATCTCTCTTGCTATTATGGTCTGTACTTCTCGTGGAAGATAACCATAAATGTCCTGCGCCTTCTGCAATATTGGCATTAATGCACCTTTTTCATCCTTGCATTCAGCAATCATTTTCAAAAGCGCTGCTTCCTGCTCCTTTGTTCCTGCAAAAGGGACTGTTTTTTTCTGCGAACCCATTTACTGAACCTCCTTGACATTTTATTAACAATCTTGTGCCTACTATTAGTTCGATTTTCACACCGCAAAAAAATATCATGTTCACTGTACCTTCAAAACACGGAACATGACATAATATGCAATGGACTATCGAAAGTGACCTTATTATAGCATGCCTTAAAAAAAAATACCAGTAAAACTTGTGTCAAGACAGCTGTAAACATGGCATTTTATAAAAATTTAATGCAATTTAGGTTCATTATTTCTCTTTCTTTGCTATTGAAAAAATTAAATCGATAATTTTTTATCGATTTAAAGTGCAAACTGTACGAAAATCTGGGTTGTTTCTGTACTTTTTCAACAGAAAGGGGTAACGGGCAAACGGTTCCCCCCCTGATTCTGTGTTTTGCTGCATAAGTGCCTTGTTAGCTCCAGATATTTAGCAGCATATAACAAAACCCATATCATTGATTCATGATACGGGTCTTCCTATTTATTATGTTTATGTAATTTCTGATTCACTGCATTTCTAGCATAGAACTATTTCAACTTCTCTTGTTAATACATCTGCATATTGAAAAGACATTACCTTGCAACTTTCAGTATATGCATCTTTCACCTGGATAATAAAAACACTTGGATATGTTGCTGAAATAACGCCTTCTGTTACGTCAACTTTGTTGCGACCTTTGTTGGCTTTTATAAGAACTCTTCTTCCAACGTTATTCACTACTGAATTTCTTACAGCGCACATATTTGCCGGTTGTCTCATATTAGTCCTCCAAATCTGCAGTTTGCCGTCTCCCCGGTTCTGCGAATCATCACTATGGCTGATATTTATGTTAACCAAATCCATATGCACCTCACAAACATCAGATCAAACACAATATAAGCCGTTTACATCAGTAATACAATACCACATATTGGGCCTACCGTCAAGGTTTATCGCATTATGCACAAAAAAGAAGTGCATAATTTTGAAAAATTATGCACAAATTTTCGTATAAATATTATAAGATTTGACGAATTTAATCCGAGCACTCTAGTCCATCTGGCACAGGATGCATTGAAATACTGCACAACATTATGACCTTATTTCAGTGAAACACAACAGAAATCATCAGGATACTATATCTAGTAGTTACTTTTCTTTCCATCCCTTTATCTATGTATTATTTCAAAGAATCCAGAACCGCCTGTCTTGTTTTCTGTGTAATCTCTATTGTTCTCTCCGGCTCACTGATCTGCTCCAGCCGATGTGCATCCGAATTCACAATCATACGGCAAGTGGAGCAATATGGATTTTTCTCAACAATCTTCTCGTTATTTCCAGGATTGGCAAGTTCATAGGTGCGAAATCTGCTGTTATCCGGAACAAAGCCTAAGTTCGTCAGAAGACTATTTGAGGATTTGTCGATATGCGCGGGAATCATTACACCATGAAACTTTTCCATCAAATCGAAAACATTCTCGAAGCGAATGGTTGTTGCATTGATCAGAAGGAGTCCTATCTTCCCGATGACTTGTTCCTGACTGTCCAGAATCTCCTGCTTTCCAAAGATATCTTCTCGCAGCGGAACCGCCTGCAGCCTTTCATACACATAGGCATCAAAAGAAAGTGCATCTTCCAGTTCTGCAAAAAGGCAGACCACATGTACCTCTTCCTCTGTCGTCAGCTCCATACCGGGCAGAGCAAGAATTCCCTGTTCTTCTGCCAGTTCCATAAAAGCAGGGCAGTTCCTGCTGCTGTTATGGTCTGTCAATGCTACAACATCAAGTCCCTTTAATGCTGCCATTGCAACAATATTCGACGGCGTCATCTCTTCTTCTCCGCAGGGAGAAAGACAGGAATGTATATGCAGATCATAGGAAACACGAATCATGTTCTCACCCTTTTATCAGTTCATGAATTTTTAGTGCCGCTTCAAAAACAGGCAGTTCCGTAGAAAGCAGGGCAATCCCCTGCTGTTTTACTTTGTCCAGCATAGCAGCATCTGGAGAAGCTCCTTCGGCAAGTATAATGCAGGGGCATTCTGTAAGTACGGCAACTGCTACTGTATTTATGTTTCCCATAACCGTTACCCAGGCACTGTTCGCAGGCAATCTGCTCATGGCAATGCTCAGAAGATCACAACAGTATGTCTTTGTTATTATTTCATCTCCCGTTTCTCCTGCATGAAGCAGGGAGTATCCGGATGCCTCGATTAATTCTTTTACTGTCATACTGTCTTTTCTCCATTTCATCAGGTACATTTCATTGCTTTTGATTCTTATGGTAAAGCATTTTTTAGGACTGTGCAAAAGCCCTTGGGCTCTCTGCCGCCATTGAATATAACGCACTTCATATTCTTATAATCAGAGTAGCGTATGGACTAGTAATCCAGTTTTGATATCTCATCGGTCAACTTATGAATATGTTCGCGAAGAACATGAATACAGTCATTTTCCTTTGCCACGCCTCGTGCAATATCTTCTGCAAGCGCCCTGCAGGTCGGTGCCCCGCAGGAACCGCAGTCGAGTCCCGGGAACTTTGTCAATAATTCATCGACCTGTGTCATTTTCTCTATGCTCTCACGCATACTTGTCGCCAGCTTAAATACCGGCTCGTATTTGACTTCTTCTGTCCAGTATGCATTCTTTACCTTCAGTGTGTCTTCTTTATGATTCTGTGCGACTGGCATGTATTTCTTCAGTCGTTTTAATTTGACCATGGCGATAAATGGATTCTCGACCGTAAGCACCCCGCCGACGCATCCACCGTCACAGGAATTAAGTTCAATGAATTCAAGATTGGTGAATTTCTTATCTTCGAGATCCTCAAGGACACGTATTACATTCTCAATTCCGTCCGCTGCCAGATAATTTTCTGAGAGCAGTCCACCGGCTTCACCTCCGATGTTACCCCAACCGACACCGATGCGACCGGAGATCGCAAGTTCTTCCACGCAGGTGGCTGCCACATTCATATGCTCGATCAGGGAAGGATAGATATCTTTTATGGCAATAACGGCATCCACTTCACTTTTTTCAAAGCCAAGCGGTGATTTTACTGCCGTAACTTTCGAGGGGCAGGGTGAAATGAATACGATGCCTATTTTCTCGGATGGAAGTCCTGTCTTTTCCATCGCGCGGAGTCTTGCCTGCTGTGCGGCAACATCCATCGGTGATTTAATAGGAAGAAGATGCTTGATCAGGTTCGGAAATCGAACTCGGATCAGCCTAGTTACGGAAGGACAGGCTGTACTGATGACCGGCCATAATTCTTTATGTTCGCTTACGAATTTGCGTGACATTTCCGATACGATCTCCGCAGCTCCGCTGACTTCATATACATCATCAAAGCCCATTAGCTTTAAGGCGGTAAGAACGATATTGACATCATCCAGGTTGTTCACCTGACCGTAGAGTGACGGTGCCGGAAGTGCTACGGTATACTCATAGTCTTTTAGTACTTCAATTGAATCGCGTATTGCATTCTTCGCATGATGCGGACAGATTCTGATGCAGACCCCACAATCTATACAGAATTCCTTTGTTATCACTGCCTTTCCATTACGAACGCGGATCGCCTGGGTAGGACAGCGTTTGATACAGTTGATACATCCCTTGCACAAATCCTCCTCAAGGTATACGGAGGTCAAAAATTTCCCCATGTTCTTGTACCTTCTTTCCAGTTGCAAACAAACTTATGTCTTGCATTTGAAGCATTCCATTAATGTGCTGGCACATTCACGTTCAGAATATATGGGTGTGTCAGTACATGAGTTACATCTGTACTTTCATTGTTACTTTCGTTCCTTCTCCGATTTTTGTGTCTATCTTCATGTCGTCTGAATATTTCTTCATATTGGGAAGTCCCATTCCTGCGCCAAAACCCAGAGATCTTACATTCTCCGGCGCCGTAGAAAATCCGGCTTCCATTGCTTTTTCGACATCAGGTATTCCAGGACCATTGTCTGAAAGTATCATCTCAACTTCATCCGGCGTGATCGTTACATTGATTTCCCCGCCGTGTGCATGAATTACCATATTGATTTCACCTTCATACATGGAAATGGCAACTTTTCTGATTGCTTCCGGATCTGCTCCCATTTTCTTGAGCATGCGTTTTACATCACTGGATGCTTCTCCTGCTCTTGTAAAATCATCTCCGGAGACCTGATAGGTCAAATGTATCTGATCACTCATAACGTCTGTCCCCCATGTAATCCTTTTTCATAAAGAATGCCACAAGCGGTGAACATCTTATGTTTCGTTACCAGAAGGGGAATCTCACGTTCTTTTGCCAAATTAATCATATCTTCGTCCGGTATTTTCCCCCGTACAAAAACGATGCAGATGATATCCATCATCTCAGAAGTACGTATTACCTGTGCATTGCATAAACCGGTAAGCAGGACTGCCTGATCCTTTACAAATGCCAGAACATCACTCATCATATCCGCTCCGCATGCGCTATGCACATCCCGTTCCAGATACTCTTCTCCACAAGCAATGCCAGCATCTAATGCATTCTGCACTTCTCTAATCGTCATAACTACCTCTTTCCTGCACATACTTTCTGTGCATAATAAGTTTAAGCCGAGGATTACGCAGGCGTAAAACTTTGTAGTTGAAGATGCTTTATCTTCAACATCGCCTCTTTCCTGCACACGCTTTCTGTGCATAATAATTTTAAGCCGAGGATTACGCAGGCGTAAAACTTTGTAGTTGAAGATGCTTTATCTTCAACATCGCCTCTTTCCTGCACACGCTTTCTGTGCATAATAAGTTTAAGCCGAGGATTACGCAGGCGTAAAACTTTGTAGTTGAAGATGCTTTATCTTCAACATTACCCCCATACAGCAAACCCTTCAGCCTTTGGCACATATTTGCCAATTGCTTCGTTACTATTTTGGCATGCTATCTGTTCAAATTAATTAATCGTTCCCGCTAAATACATATAACCATATTGTATTTTATCACAGATAGAATACGCGAACAAGTCCGCTTTCTTAAACTTATATAAAAAAGAAGGCTGTAAAAAGACAGCCTTCCTGCATACTAAACAAATTCAAATCTGATGGATAACTCAGTGGAATTATTTCTTGTTTCCTTATTGGTTTACGATCGATGTTATATCAATGGCGATCTGAATCGATTGATCTTCCGGCATATAAGCAATGGATACAGTTGTGCCATCTGTCTTTTCACCGTAGTACATTTCCATATCCGTTGATGAGCTTACCATGGTATTCTCTGTGTAACCCTCATCCTTTATCTTATCTACATAGTCTTTGTACACGTCCTGAGACAGCTCATCAGCCCAGATCATACAAGAGGTTGAACTATTGTAGAACGAGGATATGACACCATCTTTTAATTCCGGCAGATAATCAGCGGCTTCTCCTTCCGGCCATTCTGTATCGGTTCCGGCAACAACAGATCCATCTTCACTCTCCATCGTAAAGCTGCCATCTTCTTCACTATAGCTGTAATCACCATCTTCCGATGAAACAGTAAAGCTGCCACCATCAAGATCTACATCCACATTATCACCGGCTGCAGATTCGATGATCTTTTCTGTGATACTCTCTCCTATCTTTTCCTGCAGACCACAACCCGAAAAAACGAGAACACAAACAAGCAGGGCACTAAGCCCCAAAAACATTTTACCTTTCTTCATATAAACCTTTCCTCCTTAAAAAATTATACGCAATTCCCTGTATACGCAATTATACGCATTAAATATACTTCGACATGTGTCAAATGTCTATAGTAAAAAAGTCGTCCTTCCTATCGTTTTCTCTCATCTTTGGGATGATTTTTCAATATAGTTCAGAATAACAAATTTTTTAAAAAAAGAGTATTGACTTTTTTACCATATGCTGGCATAATGATAACAGTTCCTATTAGCAATAAGGAGGTTGCCTATGAATACTTTAAATCGATACAGTAGAAACCGGGAAGCAATACAGTTATATCTGTTAAGCACGAAGGCTCACCCAACTGCCGATACAGTTTATCAGGCAATCAAACCAGACATTCCATCCATCAGTCTTGGGACCGTGTACCGGAATCTGAACCAGTTAGCAGAACAAGGAAAGATCTTAAAACTTTCCATGGAGGATGGCTCAGAGCACTTCGACGGGAACCCCCTGCCGCATCACCATTTCACCTGCCGAAAGTGCGGACGTGTTCTGGATCTTGACTTGGATCCTGAGATATTGAATGGATTGAACGAAACAGCTGCCCGGAGTTTTAACGGCATCATACAGGGACATTCTATTTATTTTTACGGATTGTGTGACTTATGTAAAATTTAAAAAAGACACTTAAGTTTTTCAATCCGATGCCGATATACTATATGTGATTTCAAAAGAGATTACAAAACAACATATAGTATGTCGCCGAGATTACATAATTTATTTAACATTTGAGAGGAGACAATTATTATGTCAAAGTATGTTTGTAGCGTTTGTGGTTATGTTCATGAAGGAGATTCCGCACCGGAAGCCTGTCCTCAGTGTAAAGCACCTGCGTCAAAATTCGTTAAGCAGGAAGATTCAGCAATGGTTTGGGCTTCGGAGCATGTAGTAGGAGTTGCAAGCGATGTTGCAGAAGACATTAAAGCAGATCTTCGTATGAATTTTAATGGAGAATGTTCCGAAGTTGGTATGTATCTTGCTATGTCACGTGTGGCATTCCGTGAGGGATATCCTGAGATCGGTCTCTATTATGAGAAAGCAGCTTTTGAAGAAGCAGAACATGCATCAAAATTTGCAGAACTTCTTGGTGAAGTTATAACCAACAGCACGAAAAAGAACCTTGAGCTTCGTGTTGCCGCTGAAAATGGAGCTACTGCCGGCAAGACAGACCTTGCAAAACGTGCAAAAGCAGCGAATCTTGATGCAATTCATGATACCGTTCATGAAATGGCAAGAGACGAGGCAAGACACGGCAAAGCATTCCAGGGATTGTTAAATCGTTATTTCGGTTAATTTAAAATCCGGCATTCATCAGCCGACTAATTCAAAGTATTCGCCTACTTTCCAAAGGTTTGCGCAATCCCCAATTGTGTGAACCCCCTAAATATATTGTTCTAAACCCCAGAAAAGGCACCTGTCCCCAACAGGTGCCTTTTCGCATGATTCTGTGTTTTTCCAAAAAATTCCGGTAATTGTATTTTCATAATACAATTACCGGAAGGATAATTATCTGCTTTTGTTAGCAGGCTCGATGTTTATTGATTTTCCTTTGATTTTCGCATGTTTCATAACTTCAATGACCTGGGATGCATACTCACTTGGTACTTCTACGAAAGTATATTTGTCATACATATCAATGCTTCCGATCAGCTTGCCCGGCATATTGGTCTCTCCGGCAATTGCTCCAAGGATATCACCAGGACGAATTCTCTGGTTCTTACCAAGATTAATGAACAGACGTACCATACCTGCTTCCGCTCCTGTATCACCAAAATCAGGCTGTGTGCTCTTGCGGATCTCCTCACTGCTGTATTCGTTGTCCTCACCAAAGGACATCTTAAGCAGTGCGGCTGCTATTTCAAGAGAAGTATAGTCTTCTTCATTAACTTTCTGTTCGATGATCTGGATCATTTTCTTTAAATCACCTTCATCGATCAGCTTTTCTACTTTATCAAGAATCTTTTCTGCCTTCACTGCCACAACATCATTGATGGAAGGAACCGGCTGTACGAGGATCTTGGTCTTGCAGTAACGCTGAATGTCTTTGATTCGGAAAATGTCACGTCCAACCACCATAGAGAACGCGCGTCCGGTTCTGCCGGCACGTCCGGTTCTACCGATACGATGTACATAGTATTCATAGTCCTGCGGAAGATCGTAGTTGAACACTGCTTCCACATCATCAACGTCAATTCCTCTTGCTGCCACATCAGTCGCCACAAGGATATCGGCACGTCCGGTACGGAAGGATTTCATGACCCGGTCTCTCTGCTGCTGTTTCAGATCACCATGAAGAGCTTCTGCAAAGTATCCACGACCCTGAAGCTCGGAGGCAAGTTCATCCACTTTCTGCTTTGTATTACAGAAAATCAGGGATAATTTCGGCTGATATAAATCAATCAGACGAAGAAGTACCTCAAATTTATTCTTAGCTTTTACTTCATAATAATACTGCTCGATCTTTGGTACGGTTAGCTCTTTTGCGGCAACCCTTATCTTGACTGCATTCTTCTGGTATGTCTTTGCTATATCTAAAATAGTCTGCGGCATTGTTGCGGAGAATAAAAGTGTCTGTCTTTCTTCCGGAAATTCTTTTAAGATGGTCTCAATGTCTTCACGGAATCCCATGTTGAGCATCTCATCTGCTTCGTCAAGCACTACTTTATTCACATAGTCGAATTTAACGGTCTTTCTGCGCATATGATCCATAACACGGCCCGGTGTTCCGATCATAATCTGTGTACCAGCTTTCAATGCTTTGATCTGACGCAGAATGTCCTGTCCGCCATATACCGGAAGGATCTTGATCCCGTGCATGTATTTCGAGAATTTATGCATCTCATCGGCTACCTGGATCGCAAGTTCCCTTGTCGGGCAAAGCACCACTGCCTGAAGATGTTTATTCTTAGGGTCGATCTGCTCTAAAATCGGAAGACTGTATGCCGCTGTCTTACCTGTTCCTGTCTGTGCCTGTCCAATAATGTCTTTCCCTTCCATTACAACAGGGAAAACCTGTGCCTGAATCGGCGTCATTTCCTCAAATCCGATTTCTGCTACGGCACGCTGGATCGGAGCCTGCAACTCCATTTCTTCAAAACGTATTGTCATTCTTTCTACCTTTCTATCCTACTTCTTCTATCTAATGAAGCATCTTCCGTAAAAAGGTGAAGTTGCTTCTGTTCCAATAAGGAAGCGCAATTAAAATGTTTCTGTCTGTTTATCGTCTCATAAACTTCACAAGTTTAGCATACATTGACGGATTCCGTCAAGCGAACAAAAAAAATACGTGTTATCGACACAAAAACCCCCGTTTCCACATCTTTTCTTGTTACATTTCACATGCAAAAACGGAGGTTCTGTATTGTTATGTACTTTTTTATATAGTCAAATCAGTGCAATGACTGAACAGTCTTACTTTGTTTTTTCACGAATGCCTGTAAGGTATTGTTGATGTCATTAAGCTCAATCGTATCACCCTCCTGCACCTCGTCGCTTAAGATCAGCTTTGCACAAAGTGTTTCAACGTTCTTTTGCAGATAACGCTTCAGTGGCCGTGCTCCGTAATGCGGATCATAGGATTCGTCGATAACGAACTGTTTTGCCTCTTCTGTCATCTCTACCGAGATTCCCTTTTCATTCAGACGCTTGTTCAAGTCTTTCATCTGGAGATCAATGATGCCGTAAATGCATTCTTTAGACAGCGGCTTGAATAAAATGATTTCGTCAAGACGGTTCAGGAACTCCGGCCGAAACATAGACCTTAGTTCATTCATGACCAGCATCTCTGCTTCTCTGTCGATGGTTCCATCCTCACGTATTCCATCAAGCAGAAACCCAGCTCCTATATTGGAGGTCATAATTATGATGGTATTCTTAAAATCGACCGTACGTCCCTGCGAATCCGTGATGTGGCCGTCATCCAGTACCTGCAGCAGCACATTGTAAACATCCGGATGCGCTTTTTCAATCTCATCAAACAGCACAACAGAATATGGTTTTCTGCGTACCGCTTCTGTCAGCTGCCCGCCTTCATCGTATCCGACATATCCGGGCGGTGCCCCGATCAGCCTGGATACCGAGAACTTCTCCATATATTCACTCATGTCAATTCTGACGATGTTCTGTTCATTATCGAACAGCGCTTCCGCCAGTGCTTTGGCAAGTTCTGTCTTACCGACACCGGTCGGCCCAAGGAACAGGAAGGAACCGGTCGGTTTTGACGGGTCTTTGATTCCGGCGCGGGAACGTAAGATGGCATCGGTTACCTTGGCAACGCCTTCTTCCTGTCCAATGACACGCTTTTTCAGTTCTTCTCCCAGCTGCAAGGTCTTCTTTCGTTCGCTTTCCGTGAGCTTTACCACGGGAATACCGGTCCACCTGGATACGATCTTTGCGATTTCTTCCTCCGTGACACTTTCGTGGATCAACCTGTAATCTTCGCTCTTGTTCTTTTCTTCTTCCAGCTCGATCTGCTTCATGATCTCCGGCAGTCTGCCGTATTTTAATTCAGCCGCTTTATTCAGATTGTATTCACGTTCGGCAATCTGTATGTCGTTGTTAATGCTTTCCATCTCTTCGCGCAGCTTTCTGACACGCTCCACGGCTGTCTTTTCATTGTCCCACAACGCTTTCTGGGAAGCAAAAACTTCCTTTAGATCAGCCAGTTCTTTTTGTATTTCAGTCAGATGCTCCTTGCTGAGCCGGTCATTTTCTTTTTTAAGCGCAGCTTCTTCAATCTCAAGCTGCATGATCTTTCGCTGAACATCATCCAGCTCCATCGGCATGGAATCCAGTTCCGTCTTGATCAGCGCACATGCTTCATCTACAAGGTCAATGGCTTTGTCCGGGAGGAATCGGTCTGTAATGTACCGATGCGATAAGACAGCTGCCGATACCAGCGCACTGTCCATGATCTTAACACCGTGGAATACCTCATAACGTTCTTTCAGTCCGCGCAAGATCGATATGGTGTCTTCCACATCAGGCTCAGATACCATGACAGGCTGGAAACGCCGCTCGAGCGCCTTGTCTTTTTCTATGAACTGCCGATATTCATTCAGTGTTGTAGCACCGATACAGTGCAGCTCTCCACGGGCCAGCATAGGTTTTAACATATTGCCGGCATCCATGGCACCCTCTGTCTTTCCCGCTCCGACGATCAGATGCAGTTCATCAATAAATAAAATGATCTTTCCTTCACTTGACTTAACTTCTTCGAGCACAGCTTTCAGCCGCTCTTCAAATTCACCCCGGTACTTCGCACCGGCTACCAGCGCTCCCATGTCAAGTGCAAAGAGTCTCTTATCTTTTAGCCCTTCCGGTACATCCTTTTGAACAATACGCTGTGCCAGCCCTTCCACCACCGCGGTCTTACCAACGCCGGGTTCACCGATCAGCACCGGATTGTTCTTGCTCTTCCTGGACAAGATCCTTACAAGATTACGGATCTCTGTGTCACGGCCGATTACCGGATCTAACTTTTGATCCTTTGCACGTTCCACCAGGTCATATCCGTATTTTTCAAGAGTATCATAGGTCGCTTCCGGATTATCGCTTGCAACTCGCTGCTTTCCGCGGACCCCTGCAAGTGTCTGTAAAAATCTGTCCCGATCGATCTGGAAATCACGCAAAAGCTGGTTCGTCTCTTTGCTGCCATTTTTCATTAGGCTAAGAAACAAATGCTCCACGGAGACGTAATCGTCTCCCATCTGCTTTGCTTCGTTTTCCGCATAGATCAGCACCTTATTCAGTGAATCACCGACGTAAACATGTCCGCCGGATACTTTCGGCATCCGGTTCAATACAGCTTCCAGCTGTGCCATAAACACTTCCGGTGCTATCTCCATCTTTTCAAATAATTTCGGCAGCAGACCGTCTTCATCGGTCAGCAATGCATAAAGCAAGTGCGCAGGCTCCAGCTGCTGGTGACCGAATTCATATGCTATCTTTTCACAATCTTCAATTGCTTTCACAGATTTCTGTGTGAATTTGCTTATATTCATATCTACCTCTTTCTGCATGGTTGAAGATGTTTATCTTCAACTTTTAATCGCATAGTAAGATTTATTATTATCTTATATCTTGTTCTATAGTTACTATAACACGTATAGCAACAATGTCAAGTTATTTTTTTTGATCTTCTGTCTTCCGAAATGCCTGCAGGCTGTTAAGACCGAAAAATCCAACACTCGTGACATTCATTTCTGCATCGTTTGACAAAATTTTTAACAAAGCATAAGATAAATGAGACTACTAAATGCGTGAATATATTAGAGGATAAGGAGTGAAATCATGATTACAATTGATCATCTGACCAAAGTCTACAAACTAAGTAAAAAACAGATGGCAGAAATGAAAACAAAAAAGAATATGAAGGTTGCCGTGGAAGAACTTTCTCTTACCGCAGAAAAAGGTAAGATCTACGGTCTGCTTGGACCAAACGGTGCAGGCAAGACTACCGCGCTTCGGTGCGTAGCGACCTTACTTAAACCAACAGCCGGTACGATTAATGTCTGTGGCTATGATACTGAGAAAGAACCCGAAGATGTACGCAGCTCCATAGGTTTCCTGACAAATGAAATCAAGCTCGATCCACAGTTCTCACCAAAGTACATGTTTTATTTCTTTGGAAAACTCCACGGAATGAGCGACGAACAGATTACAGAACGTAAAAATGAATTGTTCTCCCACTTTGGAATTGATGAATTTCAGGACAAAAAAATCAGCGAATTGTCAACCGGTATGAAGCAAAAAGCAGCCATAGCCGTAAGTCTTGTTCACGACCCGGAAGTCATCATCTTCGATGAACCGACCAATGGCCTTGACATCGTAACAGCCCGCGGTGTTACCGATTATCTCAAAAAGCTTCGCGATGACGGAAAAGTCATCATCATCTCAACACATATTATGACAGAAGCCGAAAAATTATGTGACACCATCGGCATAATCATCAACGGTAAAAAAGTCGCAGAAGGAACTCTGACAGAATTACTGGAACAAAATGGATGTGCCGACCTCGAAGATACCTTCTTCAAATTATACCAGGCACAGGATTCGGAGGTAACAGCATGAATGGCGCAAAGACAATAATAAAAAAGGAACTTCATAGGGTATTTTACGATAAAAAACTGATTTTCAGCTTATTCCTGCTGCCAGCAATCCTGATCATAGGCTTATATTCACTAATCGGGCAGATGATTTCCAACATGAGCAATGATATTGAAGAACATGCTTCCAGTGTTTATATTGTAAATGCTCCTCAGGATGTCCAGGATCTTATAACCGGCACAGGATATGATACTTCAGTAAATCTTATTATGTTGGACGCGGATGCTTCCCTTGATGATATAAAAACACAGATTCTGAATTCCGAAACAGATCTTCTGGTTGTTTTTTCTGACAACTTTTCAGAAGTTGCCGCCGCTTACAGGAACCAGGGTGATGCCATCCCTGTAGTCGATTTGTTTTATAACACTACAAGCGATTATTCCTCTGCTGCCTATAGCAATTTTTCCAGTACAATACTTGGTTCTCTGCAGACAAAGCTTTTAACGGACCGATTTACGAATCTCGAGCTTCTTCAGGTCTTCCAGACCAATACCGAGGTTATTGTGAACGAAGATAAGGCAAATGGCGAGTATTTATCAATGCTTCTACCATACTTTATTACCTTTATGCTGTTCGCGGGTGCCATGGGACTTGGCATTGATGCTATCACCGGAGAAAAAGAGCGCGGAACCATGGCAAGCATGCTCCTGTCACCAATCAGACGAAGTGAACTTGTTTTTGGAAAGCTGGTATCTCTTGCCATCCTCTCAAGCATTTCCGCTGCTGTCTATGCGATTGCCATGATCATCGCTATGCCAATGATGACAAAGACCTTTACTGGAGGTGAAGAGATACCTTTCGTAATGCATTTTTCTGTTCTTCAGATCGTACAGCTCTTCATTATTATGATCTCCATGGTCTATCTGTATGTATCAATGGTTAGTTTTGTTGCCGTTCTTGCCAAGACCGCAAAAGAAGCCGGAACTTATGTATCACCCTTATATATCATTGTTCTTGCTGCCGGAATGATCACTATGTTCCAGGGTTCTATGGAAAAGGCACTTACGGTTTATGCCATTCCGGTCTATGGAAATGCACTGGCAATTCAGAACCTTATGACAAATGAACTTACCATGACACAGTTCTATTTATCCATTGGAGGTACATTAGGGCTTGGAGCATTGTTTACGTTCCTGCTGACGAAGGCTTTCAATAGCGAGAAGGTTATGTTTGGGGCGTAGGTTGAGGTAATTGTGCTTACCAGTCGCAGCCTGGGATTCTTTTTCCATTAGGGACACGCTTGAGGTAATTGTACATACCAGTCGCAGCCTGGGATTCTTTTTCCATTAGGGACACGCTTTCGCTTTGTTGCTCGCTCGTAGCGGTGCATAAGGTCGTAGCCGATTAACATCTGCTACAACCTAAGCACCGACGGCGACAAGAAGTCCCTTTATGGAATAAGAATCTCAGGCTGCTCTCTTTTACAATTATGAAGGCTAAAAATCGAAAAGCATGTTCATAATTTTACTGTATTATCTCGGACTATGCTGGCGACACGTGGTCATTCATTGGAATAAAAATCTCAGCTGCTCTCTTTTACAATTATGAAGGCTAAAAATCGAAAAGCATGTTCATAATTTTACTGTATTATCTCAGACAACACTAGAGGCAAAAAGTCACTTTATGGAATAAGAATTCATGGCTGTGCTTTTACAGTTAGGAAGGGTGGAATCGAAGGGGATGAAATTTTATTACCTTTGAAGCAGATAATAATTCGATATCGTCTGTGCCTCCGGCTCGTTGTGAGTCAACAGGTAGGATCCTGTTTCATCTGCTGCATGGATAACGATCATATTCATACCATTGTTAAGTATGTTTTTGTCAATGGTGACCTGTGCTTTACTATCTGAAACATTTCCTGTGGCAAATGTGGTTCCGTTCACCTGGAATATGACCTGCTTTATGGAAGAATCTTTCACACTGGCCTGTAGCGTTATCGTTTCTTTTGATTCAATTGTTGCAGATATTCGAAGGTCATTCGATGCTTCATAGGCACCAAGTGAGTTAATCAAGGTACCAAAATCAGCAAATTGATCATCAAGCCATGCCATACGATCCGTTATAAATTTCTTAAGATGAATCATGGAGTCTTCAAAGTCTTCACTGTTCTCGCCTGCATAACAGCGTCTGTCCTTGTAGGTGTAGCTCCATCTTGCATCATTGGCTGCTCCTGCTGCGGCAAGACTTTCCTGATAGGTATCAAGGGAAGCTACCGTATCCGCGATTGCACTATCCCGCACCTCTTTGTATTTTTCATAAACTTTCATAACAAAGTAAGGATCTTTGATCAGATACCGATTCCATTGTACTGATTGATAATACTGCTCATTGGTAAAGTAATTGTTCGTTGTCTGCCAGTCATCTGTAATATAAGTATCAATGTTATACATATTAACATTTCCAAAGGCCCAGTCATAATCCCAGACAGGACCGATCTCTGCTTTTTCACCAAGATCTTTTGATACAAATACACTGTTCTTCATGCTGTCCCAGTTCATAGTGAACTCGCAGATCAAAAAATTATTCACCAGAGAATCCATATCAAAAAAGTCTGTGTAATGCATATCATCAAATGTTGTGTCCGTATAATCGGCTTCTGTTATAATACCGGACCATTCATTCTGTCGTCTGTCATACCGGTCACCCTGTCCGCTGTAATGTGTATCCGATGATTCATAGACAAAATCATTGCTGTGGAGTGAATACTCAAAGGACTGCAGAAATGTTTTTGCATATTGGAACAGCGATGAATCTTCCGCTACATATTCCGGAGTATTAAAATAAAAAGGTTGTTTGAAATTCGTAATCAGGGTCGAAAGCTCCCAGTCACCAAATGCATAGAAATCCATTTCCAGCAGGAATCCTCCATCCGCTTCCGGTATGGTTACATAATCAGCAACATTGTAAGATCTGTCTTTGTAGAATATTGTATGTTCCGCTGAAACCCATGAGTAATCTTCCTTCAGCAGAATTTCCAGTGCTTCCTGGATTTCTTCCTTTTCTTCTGCTTGCTGTTCTGTTTTATCTTCTTCCTTCGCAGAATCCTTCGACTCATCCGTACTATCCTCCACGGATTTCAGACTCTCCTCCTGTGAAAGGTTACGAAAGACATCCTCTGTCATTTTCTCAGCTGCATCTTCTGCAAGATCCTCCCAGTTAAAGATGTCAACCCGTTCTTCCTCCACCCGGATATGCTCGCACAACTGGTATACACCCTGGTATTCACCATTCAGTATAACCGAGACCAATACAGACGCAGGCGTGCTTTCCATTCCGATACTGGCTGCAAGATCGAGAACGATTTTATTCCGGATCAGAGAGTGATCTATATCATTGGCCAAAAGCACCCAGTGCTTACTTTCTCCCATTCCAAAAAGATCCGTTTTTGTGTCGAGTTTAATCTTGTAAGGAGATTTATCACGATACTTTGTAGAATTACCGCGCAGTTTAATCTCTATCTCACCCTCGTAGAGCAGGGAACTGTCAAAACAGGATTCATTTCCCATGATATACATACTTGCTGTACTATAGTTTACAAAGATGTCATCTTCTGTATTAATGTAGAGCACCGGCAAAGAACTGTTATACAGCTGATAGGTTTCCCCGGTCACCTTACTGCTGTATGTTTCCTGTGTCATTGTTTCATCTGAATAGGTGCGTAGTTTTGCAATCAAAGGATCCAGGTCTTTTTCTATACCCTGATCGGACTGCGCTTCACCGCTGCTTGTTTCTCCAGTATCCATAGCAACTTCACCTGCATCCTTATTATCCTCAAAATTTCCTGCTGTATTTTCATTAATATCAGCCTCTGCAGCTGTCCCATCACCTGTAACGTCATTCTTCTGACATCCACAAAACAAAACAGAAAGAAACAACACCCCCGCCAGTAACAAATAAAACTTCCCCTTCTTCATACTTCCCCTTTCCTGCGCATGTTTTCTGCGCATAAAACACAAAGAACAAGATGTGAGTGCCTCTGCACGAACTTCGTAGTTCTTCTTACACGAAGCTGCCTTCTCTTCGTGTTCCCTTTCCTGCGCATGTTTTCTGCGCATAAAACACAAAGAACAAGATGTAAGTGCCTCTGCACGAACTTCGTAGTTCTTCTTACACGAAGCTGCCATCTCTTCGTGTTCCCTTTCCTGCACGTGTTTTCTGCGCATAAACACAAAGAACAAGATGTGAGTGCCTCTGCGCATTGTCTTTACGTATATTCCCCAATATAGTTTAGATTTATATATATTATTTTACATTATACAGTATTTGCATAAGGAACACCAGAATTTTCTAAGACAAATGTGTAAAATATGTTCTTTTTACACCTTTTTTCGCCTTGTTTACACAGCATTAATCAAATTCTAATACCAATTCTCACCATTTTCTTTTATAATGATAACAGAACAACGTCCGGATAAACTTTAGATCACTCCTCCGGACAGAAACGAAAATGCAGGATACCAAAAAAGGAGTAAATTATGCGTGGAATAGGAAATGCGATCTGGTTTTTATGCGGAGGTTTTATCGTTGGTCTGCTATGGCTGCTTGCCGGGATTCTGTGGTGCATCTCTATCGTTGGGATTCCCGTCGGGATGCAGTGTTTTAAATTTTCCAGTCTTTGCTTCTTCCCTTTTAAAAAAAGAGTCATCTATCATCCCCGGCTGCGTTCAGCTTGTCTGAATGTGATCTGGCTGATTACCGGAATACCATTTGCAATAATTTCTGCAACCTTTGGAATCATCCTATGTGCGACGGTCATTGGAATACCGTTTGGTCTGCAGCATTTTAAGATTGCAAAATTATCCCTCATGCCCTTTGACACAGAAATCAGTACAGAATGGAGAACAGAATGAAATTACTATTTAAACAACGCTTCTTTTCCTGGCTTGACAGCTATGACATATACGACGAAGACGGCAATACCGTATTTACCGTAAAGGGAGTCTTTGCTCTGGGACACTGTCTTGAAATCTATAATGCATACGGTGAACAAGTCGGAAAAATAAAAGAAGAAATCCTGACACTGCTGCCAAGATTTCGTATGTATATCAACGATACTTACATTGGTGAGATAAAAAAGGAATTTACCCTTTTTAAGCCCAGATTCACACTTGACTGCAATGGCTGGATGGTGGACGGAGACTTCTGGCAATGGGAGTATGATGTAAATGATACCAGTGGGCGCACCATCATGCATGCTTCAAAGGAATTGTTCCATATGACAGATACGTATACCATCGATATCCAGAAGCCGGAAGATCAACTGATGTCCCTAATGATCGTCCTGGCTATCGATGCTGCAAAGTGCTCCCAAAGCAACTAAGTCCTACTGCAGGAAAGCAGGCAAGATTGGCACTATACGATTGGGACCTCTGTTGGGTTATACATGAACAAACGTGAAAAAAGCTGATACAGTAAATTGTCCTGTATCAGCTTTTCTTTATTCAACGGTCAGTCCTGCCCACAACTCCTGATTAAGGATGACTTCTGCCTGTTCCTTCCATTCGGCAAATGTTTCTTCAAATAAGGCTTCCTGCCGTTCACTTATGATCTCTTCTTTTCTGGCATTTGTCGCATCTTCATCAAAGGCAGATATGCACTTTACGATATAGTAATAATCATCCGTCTCAATAACACTGGCGAATTCACCATCTTGCAGTGAAAATGCAATATCTTCCACTTCTTCCGGAAGATCTCCTTTTCCTGCTGTAATCTCAACACCGTCTTTGCTGTCGGTATTCATTTCGGCAAAGGTCTTGAAATCACTCTTTTGCATACCCTCTGCCAGAAGTGTTTCTGTTGATTCACGAAGATCACTAAGTGCGCTTCCGCTCAGCTTTACAGACTCCCCATCTTCGTTCTCGGTGTATTTGCTCTTCATAATGATCAAAAGGTCGATCTGCTTTGCCTCTTCATCTGAAATATTCGTGTCAACACTTAAGGTTATACTTTCATATACTTTCAAAGCAGTGATATTATCTGTATACAGTTCATTGATCAAACCTTCCGACAGCTTGTATTTTACCAGATTTTCATCCCCGATCTTCTCAATGTATTCTGCTGTGTAATCCTGTGCATTTCTGACTTCTTCTTCTGACAGCTGGATGTCCAGGTCATCGGCGTGGGAGCATACTATTTTCAGATTAATGAACTCATCCAGCACCTTTTCTCTGGTCTCATCACCATAGGTGTTCCCATCATCGTCCAAACGATAGTCCCAGATGCCTTCGCCATACAGGAGTTCTGCCTTTTCCTTGGCTGCCAGAAGCTGCAGGTACACTTCGCGGTAATTGACCGGTATTCCGTCGACGGTCATCAGGATTCCTTCCTCCCAGGTGTCTGTCACATCCGCCTCCGATGCAGGTGTTGGTGTCCCTTCCTCCTGGTCAAAGGTCACTTTACTGACAGAGCAGGCGCAGGCTGCCGTGCTTAACAGTATTAAAAAAGCAATCAAATATATTTTCTTCATATGTCTCCCCAAATCTTTGTGCTATGTATGGATGCCTGTTCTTTTATGTCTTTTACCTTATGTCTTATCTTTTATCGGCTTTTCCTCTTTGTGAAGCAGTGTATTTTTCATCTCCTGCAGTACCATCTGTATCTGATCGAGCAGATCCTCCACTGGATTTTTTCTTGTTTTATTCACTGCCGATTTTGATGCCAGCGGCGCCAGTGTATAGATAAAATGCGGTGTTGCTCCGGGTATGAATTTTAATCTTCCCGGGTAGACTGACAAAAGGTCTGGTATCTTGTCTACCTGGATCTTTGCCTTGCCAAACAATACGAACTTGATCTCTCTGCCCTTATGTTCCAGCGATGTCACATAGACTTCATGCGCCATGGCACGAAGCGATGCAATGGACAACAGGTTGTTCACAGAAGCCGGAATCTCGCCAAAGCGGTCGAGCATCTCATCCTGCATGTCCATGTGATCTTCTGCCGTCTCGATCATGGCAACACGTTTATACAGGTCAAGTTTTTGCATTTCGTTCTTCACATAGGTCGATGGAATGAAAGCATCAATATCAATATCTACCGCTGTCTCAAAGATCTCTTCCGGTACTTTGTCATCCTTCAGCTCTTTAACCGCCGCGTTGAGCATCTTACAGTATAAATCATAACCGACCGCTTCCATATTGCCGCTCTGCTCAGCACCGAGAAGATTCCCGGCACCCCGGATCTCAAGATCCCGCATGGCTATCTTATAACCGGACCCAAGTTCTGTGAATTCACGGATGGCAGAAAGCCTCTTTTCAGCAATCTCCTTCAGCATCTTATCGCGTTTGTACATTAAAAAGGCATACGCCGTCCGGCTTGAACGACCGACGCGGCCACGGAGCTGATACATCTGGGAAAGTCCAAGACGATCCGCATCATCAATAATAATTGTATTAACATTGGATATATCAAGACCTGTTTCAATGATCGTTGTAGATATCAGGACATCAACTTCTCCATTGATAAATTCATACATGATCTTTTCAAGGGTCCGCTCACTCATCTGCCCGTGTGCGTAAGCAACCGTTGCTTCCGGAACGAGCTTAGAAATGGTCGCTGCCATCTCATCAATTCCTTTGACACGGTTATATACAAAATAGACCTGCCCGCCACGATTCATCTCCCTGTGTATGGCTTCGCGTATGATCTCATCATTATGTTCCATAACAAAGGTCTGGATTGGAAGCCGGTCGACCGGTGGTTCATCCAGAACACTCATATCACGAATACCGATCAGACTCATATGAAGTGTTCTTGGTATTGGTGTTGCAGTCAGTGTCAGAACATCAATATCACCCTTCATCTGCTTGATTCTTTCTTTATGTGCTACCCCGAACCGCTGCTCCTCGTCAACAATAAGCAGTCCTAAATTTCGGAATGCTATGTCTTTTGACAGCAGTCTGTGTGTTCCGATGATAATATCCAGACCGCCTTTTCTAGCACGTTCCAGTATTTTTTTCTGTTCTCCCGGAGTACGGAATCTTGACAGCATATCAATCTCTACCGAGAAATCCTTCATTCTCTGGCTGAACGTATTGTAATGCTGCTGTGCCAGAATCGTTGTCGGTACCAGAACCGCCACCTGTTTGCCTTCATGTACCGCCTTAAAAGCAGCTCGAATGGCTACTTCTGTTTTTCCATAACCGACATCCCCACAGATCAGTCGGTCCATGATTCGTCTGCTCTCCATATCACGTTTCACATCATCAATGGCACGAAGCTGGTCATCTGTTTCCTCGAACGGAAAAAGTTCTTCAAATTCTCTCTGCCACACGGTATCTTTTCCAAACTGAAAACCTTCTCTGTCCCTTCGCATGGCATACAAAGCGACAAGTTCATTTGCCAGGTCTTTCACGGCACCACGGACTCTTGTCTTGGTATTCTTCCATTCTACAGAATTTAATTTATTAAGCTTTGGCTTCTTTGCATCGGAACCTGCATACTTTTGGATGACATCAAGTCCGGTAGCCGGCAGGAACAATACCCCGCCATCCCCGTATTCTATCTTTATATAGTCTTTGGTCACTTTATCGACCTCGACTTTTTCTATTCCGCGGTATACACCAAGACCGTGATTTTCATGTACGACGTAATCCCCGGCACACAGGTCCTGCAGGCTCTGCAGCTGTTTTCCGTCATGCGGCTGTTTCTTTTTCTTCTTGCTCTTCTTTAGACCAAAGATATCGCTTTCGGAAATGATCGTGAATTTTAGCATCGGATATTCAAAACCACGATGCAGGCTTCCGTATACGACCATGATCTCGCCCGGCTTTACTTCCCTCTCCAGGTCTTCAGAGAAAAAAGCATTCAGTTCGTTTTCCCTTAAGTCTTCCGCAAGACGCGCTGCCCTGGTTCTGGAACCGGAAAGCAAAAGAACGCGGTATCCACCCTTTTTCCACTTTTTCAGATCCTTTAACAGAACATCAAAATTATTGTTGTAGGAATTTACTCCTCCTACCATAAGATCATAATGCTCTTTTGCCACAAGTTGTGGCACTTTAGCTTCCAGTGTACTGATAAAGACGGTTCGTTTTAAACAAAGCGTACCCAGAATCTCCTTAAAATCGTATAAGACATCCGCCTGTCCAGGAAGTATATAGCCCTTTTCAAGCCTTCCTGTCATACTTTCCGAGAACTCGAAAGTGACAGCCTCTCCCTTTTCAGCAAGCCTCGCGGGCTCATCGAGGAAAATAACCGACTCATCATTATAAAAATACTCAAAGAAAGACTGTGTCTTTTCATAAAAGTAATTCACATAACTGTCAAGACCAACAGCTCCCTGAAAGCTTTCAAGGTTCTCCCTGAACTCTGCCAGTATGCTTCGAAGTCTTGCCGCTTCTTCTATTTTCATCTGATTCTGAAGCTTCTTATCATGAGCTTTCGCTTCTTTTTCTATCGTAAGAAGTCCCTTCTGCAGGGTGGCTTGGTCCAGCACGATCTCTGCTGCCGGATAGATGCTAATGGAAGGAACACGTTCAATGGAACGCTGGTTCGTAATATCAAAGCTTCGGATGGAATCGATTTCATCTCCCCATAATTCAATACGGTAAGGCACTTCTTCCGTCAGCGGAAAGATATCAAAGATTCCGCCGCGCACTGCAAAATCTCCGGGAGCTTCCACCTGCGCCTGACGCTCGTATCCAAGGCTTACCAATATCTCCTGGAACCTCTGGGTGTTCAGTTCTTCGCTTTCTCTGATGTAGCATATATTCTGTGCTATCAACTCCGGAGCCAGGATTTTATCCATCCCTGCTTCCAGACTGACAATGACAGTTACCGGCTGGCGTTCGATCAGTCGCTTGATGACTTTCAGCCGCTGCTGCACAATGGCATGACCATGAATGTCTGCATTATAAAAAATGACGTCTTTTGCGGGATACAACATGACATCACGGTCAAAAAGCTTAAAGTCTTCATACATTTCCTTCGCTTTTAACTCATTATAGGTAACAATCAGGCGAAATGGATATTCTTCGGCCAGAGCGTACATAACATGACATTTCTGCGAATCAATACAGCCGGTAAGCTGTATCGGTGTCTGACCCTCTTCGATTTCTTTTTTTGCTTTGCTGAATTCCCTGTATTCAAAAAGAGGTGCTGTGAAAGCCTTCATTACGGGTTCTCCTTCTTTTTCCCATTGTAAAGGTTCATTGCCCTA
This sequence comes from Clostridia bacterium, assembly GCA_003249225.1. Taxonomy (GTDB): domain Bacteria; phylum Bacillota; class Clostridia; order Lachnospirales; family Lachnospiraceae; genus SZUA-448. Next base: position 40,067 of record QKJQ01000004.1, read on the forward strand.
TCAATTCCCTGTGTTACAATTGTCTCACAGGCATGAACCGTTTCCTGAATCGCTTCCCGCATAGCTGGTTGTTCACTTGCAGGAAATCTTCCCAGTACATAATCCGCCAGATCCCAGTTCTGTGGCTTTTCACCCACCCCAATACGGATTCTTATGAACTCATTTGTTCCAATATGCTTTATTATGTTTTTTAACCCGTTGTGTCCGCCGTCGCTTCCCTTTGCACGGATCCTTAGCTGTCCGACCGGCAGATTGATATCGTCACAGATCACAACGAGATTCGATACCGGAATCTTATAAAAATCAAGCATTGGCTTTACACTTTCACCACTTAAATTCATATAGGTCTGTGGCTGTGATAAAATGACACGCTCTCCATGTATGTCTCCCATTCCCATGACCGCTTTGTGTTTCTTTGCGGATAACGGGATTTTATATGTGTCTGAAATTCCGGTAATGGCATCGAACCCGATATTATGCCTGGTCGCCTGGTATTCTCTTGATGGGTTTCCTAGCCCTATAAAACAATACATAACTGTCCTTTCCTTCTGTCATAAATCCTACCTGCTGATACACTACGATAACCGCAGATACGGCAATCCCTGCCATACCTGCGGTATTTATTTTGCACTATTGTAACACACACCGGCTTCTGCCTCAATCCCTTTTGCGTCAAACATTTCGGAAATCGTAACAAGCTGAAATCCTTCTTCGATCAGTTCAGGTACTATATTTTTCACTGCTTCAAGCGTAGATGGGTAAATGTCGTGCATGAGAACGATATCTCCATCCTTGCATTTTCCTATAATTCGTTCTTCGATGGTATCCGCATCTCTGGACAACCAGTCTTGAGAATCTACAGACCAGGTGATCATCGGTACGTTCAGATTGGTATCCATAGAAGCATCATGCTCCCCATATGGAGGTCTCAGATAAAGATTTCCCATAACACCATAGGAGTTCAAAAGCTCATTGATTGCATCCACTTCATCATGCAGTCCTGCTTTTGAAAGACCCTTTAATGAAGCATGACTCTGCGTATGATTTCCTATCTCAAACCCATTCTGATAAGCTTCAAGTATCGTCGACTCATACTTCACCGCATTATAACCGACTACAAAAAAAGTTGCCCTTGCTTCATATTCGGTCAAAAATGAAATTAGTTCTTCCGTTACCGGAGGATATGGTCCGTCGTCAAATGATAACGCGATCATAGGGCGGTCCGGATCGATCTCCCGTCCGGACAACATGCCAAAAGCAGGCTGGGGTACTGCATCCCATACCGTCTGCGTGTCTTCTGTTGAATCATTGCTTTGCTCTGTGTTCGTATTTGTTTTATCTTCCGAATCTGACGCTTTCGTATCCTGCTCCGTGTCCTGAGCGAAATCATGACTCAGATCTGCGGTATCTGCCTGACCTATGGTATCCGTATGCTGCAGGCTCGTTATTCCTTTCCCTGCAATATCAGACGCGTCATCTTCTGTACCCTCTGTTTGTCCTGTTCCTTCATTTCTTGTTCCGTCTGCGTTCGAATCATTTATATAATCAGGATTTGTAGCGCCTGTCGCGCCATACACTCCCGGAATCTCCATTGCCGCTATCATTTCCCACCGGTCACTGCATCCAATGATAAGAGCCACCATTGCCGATACAGTCAGGCTGAACAACACCCAGTTCATCAGTGCTTTTTTCCGTATTCTTTTCCTATCCATGTTCCTCAATTTCTCGCCCTGTTCCTTCCGCTCCAAACTCTCTCTGTTCGGATGCATTTCCTTATGCCAGACACAAGCAACGCAGCAAAGTTATGTCTTTGCTGCGTCTGCACGTGATTTAAACTGACTTACATATCCTCTTTTTCTTCGGTTTCGCTTTCTAACATTGCAATCTCGTATTTTTCCAAAATGATTCCCTGTATCTTATCACGGGTTTCGGAATTAATTGGATGTGCGATGTCACGGTACTCACCATCACCGGTTTTTTTACTCGGCATAGCGATAAACAATCCTTTATCGCCTTCAATGACTTTGATGTCATGAACTACAAACTCATTGTCCAGTGTGATAGAAACTAATGCCTTCATTTTTCCTTCTTTGGAAACTTTTCGTACTCTTACATCTGTAATCTGCATCTTTTCTGTCTCCCTTCTGCCCTGAGCGTGTTGCGACGCAGGTAGATCTGAAGAACATGCTACTTGCGCCGGATTAGTGAACCTTACAAGCATCTTACCTATAAAACATATCTCTCGTTCTTTTCTATCACTATCTTGGGGAAATTCGGTTCGCCAACATAGGTCGTGTTTGCACAAATCGTATCCCGGCTTTCCACAATACAGTTTTCAATATACGTGTTATCTCCGATATGAACATCATTTAAAATTATCGAATTCTTTATCGTTGAGTTGTTGCCAACGTATACCTTCTTAAATAAAATTGAATTTTCAACCGTGCCATTAATAATACATCCACTGGCAATCAGGCTGTTCTTAACGGTTACGCCCTGATTATACTTCGCAGGCGGCAAGTCGTCAATCTTCGAATAAATATCCGGATACTCTGCAAAGAAGTATCTCCGGATGTCCGGATTCAGAAAATCCATATTTGTTTTATAATATGCCTCGACAGCACTTATATTTCGCCAATAACTATCCATCTCATAGGCGTAAATGCGCTTGCTCTCCTTGTTACGGATCAAAACATCCGCTACGAAGTCATAGTGCTCTTGCTCCGCCGCCTTTTCGATCATCTCGATCAGCTGACGTCTGCGCATAATATAGATTCCGGTGGAAATCAGGTTCGCACTGCGACCCATCGGTTTTTCTTCGAACTCTGTAATACGAAGATCTTCGTCTGTCTGGATCACACCAAACCGCGATATATCCATTGCAGCATCTGCTGTCTTGCAGACAATTGTAATATCCGCATTCTTCTCTATGTGGTATTCGAGCACTTTATTAAAGTCCAGTTTATACACACCGTCTCCGGATGCAATCACGACATAAGGTTCGTGGCTGTTCTTTAAAAAACTAATGTTCTGATTAATAGCATCTGCCGTTCCCCTGTACCAGAACCCATTGTCTATGGTTATGGTCGGAGTAAAGACATAAAGTCCGCCCTGCTTACGTCCGAAGTCCCACCATTTTGATGAACTTAAATGTTCGTTCAGAGACCTTGAATTGTACTGGGTCAGTACTGCGACCTTTTGTATGTGAGAATTTGACATACTGCTCAGAACAAAATCTATCGCACGATAGCTGCAAGCGATCGGCATTGCTGCAATCGCACGTTTGTTGGATAGTTTCTGCATCTTGCTGCTGTTTCCGCCTGCCAGAATAATACCTATTGCTCTCAATGCTCGTCACCTGCCTTTATCAGGCTCTTACCACTTGGTAATCTGCCGTCTTCGTAGTCTTCTATTGTTGTAATTCCACCAATCACAGTGTTCTTGCCGATAACGACCCGGTCCGGGACCACAGCCTTTTCACCGACAACGACCAGTCCATGATTGTATATATGGGGATGAGTCTCATTCGGGCTTTCTTCTCCGGCGCCAACTTCACATGCTTCACCAATGGTACAGTCTTCCGCCAGAATCGCTTTGTAGATCTTTGTATTCTTCTTTACGGTACTGCCCTTCATCAGAATGGAATCACATACAAAAGCTCCCTCTTCTATTGTTACTCCGGCTCCGACTACTGAATTATAGACCTGTCCATAAACTTCGGTACCTTCTCCCACAATACAACGGTTGATCACGGCATTGTCTGAAACATACTGAGGTCTTATCACATCTGATCTTGTATAGATCTTCCAGAATTCTTCATAAAGATTAAATACAGGAATCAGATCGATCAGCTCCATATTCGCTTCCCAGTATGATATCAGTGTTCCGACATCCTTCCAGTATCCACGGTATTCATAGGCAAAAATCCGCTTTCCGTTCTCATGACAATAAGGAATAATGTGTTTGCCAAAGTCACAGTTCTTCTGTTCCGATAAGGTCAGAAGTGCCTCTCTGAGTACCTTCCAGTTGAATATATAGATACCCATGGAAGCAAGGTCACTGCGCGGATGTTCCGGCTTTTCTTCAAACTCCATAATCCTTTTTTCTTCATCTGCAATAATAATTCCAAACCTTGAAGCTTCCTCCATCGGTACACGGATGGTCGCAATGGATACATCTGCCTCATTGGCTTTATGAAATTCAAGCATTGCTTCGTAATCCATCTTATAGATATGATCACCGCTTAGTATCAATACATACTCCGGATTATAATACTCCATGTATTTTAAGTTCTGATAAATTGCGTTGGCTGTTCCGGTGTACCATTCCGCATTCTTGCTTTTTTCATAAGGCGGCAGTATTGATACCCCACCAATATTCCGGTCCAGATCCCATGGAATTCCTATTCCAATGTGTGTGTTCAGCTGTAATGGCTGGTATTGAGTCAGGACACCTACAGTATCGATCCCTGAATTAATGCAATTACTTAAGGGAAAATCAATGATTCTGTATTTTGCGCCAAAACCTACTGCCGGCTTTGCTACATTTGCCGTCAGGATACCAAGCCTTGATCCCTGACCGCCTGCCAGCAACATAGCGATCATCTCTTTCTTTATCATGCCTTCACCTCATGTAAGATAATGTTGTTGTATATCAATTTTCATAATGTTTAAAATCACACTCAGTATATCATAAATAACCCTAAATTGGTAGTCATTTTAATAATTTTCAATTTCTTATCTGACTCATAAAATTAAACTTTAACTTTTTGTGAAATCTCTGACCGTGTTACGGTAAACTTATTCTTGTATTTATAATCAAAAAAAGGTATGATAGCGGTGAAAACAAGATACCAGCACCGTTGGACCCTATAAACGACCGGCTTCTTGAACTAAACAAAGACAGGATGGAACAAATTATGTACCAGATCGATTATAAAAATCCGATTTCCATACATTTCATCGGAATCGGTGGTATCAGTATGAGTGCTATAGCAGAACTATTATGGAAGGAAGGTTTTACCGTACAGGGATCCGATGAAAAAAGCAGTGCCGTTACGGAGCACCTGGCGTCACTTGGGATTCCTGTCCTTATTGGCAACCGTGCATCCAACCTGAATTCTTCGATAGATTTAATTGTATATACCGCTGCTGTTAAGGCAGATAATCTGGAATTTATTGCAGCACAGGAATCCGGCATCCCGATGCTGACCAGAGCTGAACTTCTTGGACAGATCATGCTTCATTACAAAGACGCCATCAGCATTGCAGGAACGCATGGTAAGACAACGACCACCTCCATGCTGTCGCTGATCTTTATGGAAGCCGCTCTTGACCCGACGGTTCTTGTAGGAGGAATTCTTTCTTCCATCTCCGGGAATCTTCGGTATGGTACTTCGGACTACTTCATAATGGAAGCCTGCGAATATACGAACAGTTACCATAAGTTTCATCCGGCTCATGAAATAATACTCAATATAGAAGCAGAGCATCTGGACTTCTTTAAGGATCTTGAGGACGTTCGGAATTCTTTCCGTGAATTTGCAAAACTGATTCCTCCGGGCGGAATACTGGTCCTGAACGGAACCATCGAAAAGAAAGAGGAACTTTTTTACGATCTGCCCTGTCACCCGGTTACCTATGGGGTTCTTGCATCAGAAGGATTTGATCCGGCAGAACAGCCGGCTGCGTCTCTTAAAAATGCACCTTATGATTTTACTGTTACAGATATTGTTTATGATGAAAATGGTTATCCTGTTTTTTCTATATATAAAGAAGGTATTTTTCTTGGACGTATCTCCCTTATGGTCCGTGGTGCACACAATGTCGAAAATGCTGCTTCTGCCATTGCCATGGCCATTACTCTTGGCCTGCCGATCGATGCCTGCATAAGAGGACTTGCCCTGTTCACCGGTACCAAGCGCCGCTTTGAAAAAAAGGGAGAACTTGGCGGTATAACCATTATGGACGATTACGCACACCATCCATCCGAGATAAAAGCAACGTTAAAAGCAGCTCGTTCACTGAACAGCAAAAGAATCGTATGTGTATTTCAGCCGCACACCTATTCGCGTACCAAAATATTCCTGTCCGATTTTGCCGATGCTTTATCGCTTGCCGACCTGATCGTCCTCACAGACATCTATCCGGCAAGGGAAAAAGACCCAGGTGACATTTCTTCCCTGGACATAAAAGCGCTACTTGAGAAAAACGGTAAAGAAGTTTACCATTTTTCCGGATTTAACGAAATCGAAACATTTTTATTACAAAAATGTTACACCGGTGACCTGTTGATAACTATGGGTGCGGGAGACGTGTGTTTACTTGGAGAATCTCTCCTTGGGCTATAAATTATCCACATCGTCCACATTTTTTTCATTCCTGTCACATCCGTTTGAAAACGTTTAAATCACTGGATCCCGTAAATTTATCCACATTATGCACATTATCCACAGAGTCCGCAGCAAGCGTCATCTAGGACAAATGGCTGTTTGCATCCTGAATTTCATATGCTATAATTGGGCTTGTTTCAACGAAGCAAAAGATAAGGCATGGTTTATTTGGGGTAATAATCCTATGCGTTTCTTTTTTGAGGAGGAGCTAATTAACCTATATCCAGTTTCGCTGGGGGAGCAGAATGGAGATTTATTTATGAATAACATATCATTGTCGATAAGCAGCGGGTCGAACTCTACAGTCATTTCAAATCGATTTATTGATGTTTACATGCCAAAAGCAAGTGGATCTTACGTGAAAGTGTACATTTATCTGTTGCGCTGCCTGTCCGATCCGGCCAGCAACATGTCACTGTCCTATATTGCAGACAAACTTGATGAGACAGAAAAAGATATCAACCGGGCACTGGCCTACTGGGAAAAGAACAGTGTCATCGCCATAAAGCGTGATTCCTTTCAACGGATCACCGACATTACGTTATTGAACCTTGAAAGAAACAAACAGGCAGAGGCAGAAGAACCTGCTCCTGAAATCGTGGAGGAGGAACCTTTCTATGTAAAGGAAGTATTTGCAACAACTACCTCTCCGCAGCCAAGACCGACGTATTCCGATTCACAGATCACACAGCTTTTGGAAGTTGATGAAGTGAAATGGCTTCTTCAGATGCTTGAACAGCGTTTAAAGCGACTCCTTAAACCGGCGGATCTTCAGCTTGTTCTTTATTTCTTTGAAGGTCTTGGATTTTCAGCAGATCTGATCCTTCACTTATACGATTACTGCCTTGATAAGAATAAAAAGAACAATTCATACATTGAGGCTGTTGCGCTTGCCTGGGCAGAAGACGGGATTGATTCCATCAGCAAAGCAGAAGCTGCTTCTGCTTCCTATAATCAGAACTTTACTACCGTGTTTCGCGCTTTTGGTCTGAATCGTGCACCGGCACCGGTAGAACAGCAGTTAATGAAGCGTTGGTTCGAAACGTTTGGCTTTGGTTCCGATATCGTTACGGAAGCCTGCAACCGGACAATGCTTGCAATAAACAAACCAGATTTCAAGTATGCCGACAAGATATTAGAGAACTGGTACACGAAGGGGGTCAAGCAGATGGATGATGTCGTAGTTAACGACAGCGAACATTCAAAATCAGCTTCGCAGACTTCAGGTTCACAGCGCAGTAACATAACAAGACCATTTCAGAACAACAAGTTCAACCTGTTCCCACAGCGGCGCTATACGGAAGAAGAATACTCTTCCATGGAGCAGCGTCTCCTGAACAAACAGCAGGGCTAATCGATCGTATTCTTTGAGATGGAGAAAATGATGTCACTAAAAAATCAACAGTATAATGTCATATTGCGAGAATATGACAAAAAACAACTGCAAAATCGTCGCGATTTAGACCTCCGGGTACAGGAGGTCTATCGTTGCGTTCCAAAAGTAAAATTACTGGATGAGCAGATTGCACACAATTCCGTACAGTGGGCTAAACGTTCTCTGTTCGGAAACAAAAAAGATGTGGAAGAATTGATCTCATCAAATCAGCTTCTGATTAACGAAAAAGAATCTCTCCTTATTGAAAACGGTTATCCTTCCGATTATCTGGCGACCAGATATCATTGCCCGGACTGTCAGGATACCGGTTATGTCGGCGAACAGAAGTGTCACTGTTTTAAGCAGGCGATCGTTGACCTTCTCTACTCGCAGTCAAATATCAGAAGTGTTATAGAGAAAGAAAACTTTTCTTCCTTTTCCTATCGTTATTATTCTGATACGACTATCGATAAGCTTACCGGGCTTACACCTCTTGCCAACATTCAGAAAGTCGTGTCGATCGCAAAACAATTTGTAGAAAAGTTTGACGAAACCTATTCGAATCTGTTATTATACGGGAACACCGGTGTAGGCAAAACGTTTTTATCGAACTGCATTGCCAAAGAACTGATTGACAGTGCACATACCGTTGTATACCTTACTTCTTTCCAGTTATTTGACCTGCTGGAAAAGTATAAATTCAATTATGATGAATCACGGGAAGAAAGCAATGAAAGGCTTGAATATATCCTGCAATGCGATCTTCTCATTATTGACGACCTGGGAACCGAGCTGGTTAATGCTTTTGTGAATTCCCAATTTTTTATGTGCATCAACGAACGGCATCTGCGGCAGAAATCAACGATTATTTCTACCAACCTGTCATTCGAGCAAATTCAAAATACATATAGCGAACGTATCTTTTCACGTATTACCAGCCATTACATCTTGTTGAAAATTCTGGGTGAAGACATTCGTTTCAAAAAATCATTATAGGAGGACCAAAAAAAATGGCCAGACAGCAGTTACTGTTGGAATCAATTCCGGTAGGAACACTGGGTATCATTGCTCTTGAAAGCAGCGAGTCAATGGGACAAAAAGTGAATAACTATATTGCAGAGTGGAGAAACGAAAGAGAAAGCGAGCATACCTCGAACATCGCATTTTACGGATACAAACGTGAGTCTTACCTGATCAATGCCATCTGCCCCAGATTCGGAACAGGAGAATCCAAAGGATATCTGAAAGAAACAATTCGTGGTGATGACATTTACCTTCTTGTTGATGTTTGTAATTACAGCCTGACCTACACCGTATGCGGACACGAAAACCACATGTCACCGGATGATCACTATCAGGATCTGAAGAGAATTATTTCTGCGCTTGGCGGAAAAGCGCGTCGTATCACTGTTATTATGCCCTACCTTTATGAGAGCCGTCAGCATAAGCGTAACTCAAGAGAATCTCTTGACTGTGCCCTTGCTTTGCAGGAACTTACCAATATGGGCGTGGAAAGTATTATTACCTTCGATGCACATGATCCTCGTGTACAGAATGCGATTCCTCTTCGCACCTTTGAGACGATAAAGCCTACGTATCAATTCATCAAGGCACTCCTTCGTAATGTGCCGGATATGCAGATCGATGCGGAACATTTGATGATCATAAGCCCGGATGAAGGTGCCATGGAGCGTGCTGTATACTTTGCCAACGTTCTTGGTGTTGATATGGGTATGTTCTATAAGCGTCGTGATTACACCGTTATCGAGAACGGTAGAAATCCAATCGTAGCACACGAATTCCTCGGTGATGATCTGGAAGGAAAAGACGTTCTTGTAATTGATGACATGATCTCCTCCGGTGACAGCATGTTCGATGTTGCCAAAGAATTAAAGAAGCGTAAAGCGAACCGTATTTTTGTATGTGCGACCTTTGGACTTTTCACGAATGGCCTTGACCGTTTTGATGAAGCTTATAAATCCGGTCTGTTCTATCGCATTATAACAACAAACCTGATTTATCAGACTCCCGATCTTCTATCCAAGCCCTGGTATATCACAGCAGATATGAGCAAGTACATTGCTCTTTTGATTGATACACTGAATCACGATAAGTCCATCAGCTCTCTGCTGGACCCAACAGACCGTATCCGCAAGATCCTGACAAAGTACAAGAAATAAGTACAGCTGTCTTTCCTTCCTTACTATGTAAAGGAGTTTTTGTAAGGCGCTAAAGTTGTATTCTATATATCATATCGAAGGCCCATGACTTGAACCCGGGAATCATCCCGAATAACAGGTCATGGGCCTTTTCATAAGAAAACAGCGTGTGCTGCATCTATTATCTGAAAATCTTACTCGACTGTATTGAAGACTTCTGCGAGCGGGGAGTCTGAATTCAGTACCAGTGTCTTATTATCCCCCACCATGGCTGCTTTTGCAGCATCAAGTGACAATACAAAGGTATAAAAGTCACTTCTTGATTCATCGGCATAAACCTCTGATAAGATCTTCATATATTCAGCTTCACCACTGGCAATGGTCTTTTCCGCTTCTGCTTCTGCCTGTGAAATGCTGACTGTTACTTCATAATCGGTCTGGTTCTTGATCTTCTGTGCTTCTGCTTCACCTTCTGCGGTATACGTAGCAGCTTTGTTATTTCTCTCTGAGATCATACGTGCATATACAGCATCTTTGTTATCACTCGGAAGATCCAAATGCTTTGTTTCAACAGAAATCAATGTAATACCGTATTGCTCCATCGTTGTTCCGATGTTTGCCATGATCATCTGATTTAAAGCACCATCACGGCCGCTGATAACGTCTGCCTGATCCAGACTGCTGATTACTGCTTTAACGGAATTATACACTGTTATGTTAATTCGGCTTTCTGCATTGATCAGGGAGTTAAGACTCTGAACGAATAATTTCGGATCATCGATCTTCCATAATACGTAGCAGTCAGCCACCATACTTTTTTTATCCTGTGTGATTACGTCAGAAGCCGCCATATCATAAATCTGAATAGACTTTGGCAGAGTTGAAGTCGTCTGGACAAATGGAATCTTTAGGTTTAAACCGGCTTCGGATATAATCTTTTCAACTTTTCCGAATTGTTTTACCAGAGTATACTGGTTCTGGTAAGTCACCACATAAGCAGTGTTAAATCCTATGATCAGAAGAAGTACAACAATGACAGCAATAACTTTAGGTGCAGTTCGTTTTGGTTTGATATGTTCAATCTTATCACTCATTGTTTGTCACCTCCCCTGAACTTTGTGATACAGTTCCGGACTCTGTATCATAGTTTACAAAGGAGTCAAGCGGCAGGATCTTTTGTATGCCACTTTCTGTATTGTCTATAATAACTGTTAGATCCGGTAAAATTTCTTCCATTGATTCATAGAACATTCTCTGCTTTGTAATCAAAGGGTATTTGATATATTCTTCGTATAAAGCATTAAATCTGGATGCCTGTCCATTTGCCTCATTGATACGGGATTCTTTCTGTGCATCTGCTTCTTTTTGAATCTGGTCGACCTGTGCTTCTGCCGCCGGCAGCTTTTCATTCCGGTATTTGTTCGCATTGTTCACCGCTGTTTCAGCATCCTGTTTCGCTGTCTCGACCGCTTTAAAGGCTTCCATAACTTCCGTTGTCGGCGGTTCCGCATCCTGAATGGTAATGTTGATCAGCTGAATACCAATATCGTTAATCTCAAGCTGCTCCAGAATACGATCTTTGATATTTCCCTGGATCTCGTTTTTTCCGGTCGTTATAACACTGTCTACATCATAAAGACCAATCTGGGAACGAATGCAGGATAATGCAATGTTCTTCAAGATTACGACTGGTTCATCGGAAGCATACAATGCTTTGACCGGATCGCTCACTTTGTATTCAACATAAAAATCTACGTTAACAAAGTTAAAATCCGATGTAATCATTAACGATTCATCTGTTATTGTTTCACCGGTCACTTCGTTATAACCAATCGAAAAGCCTTTGATTGTTGTATCTACTTTTTCCACCTTCTGAATAAATGGAATTTTGAAATGCAGTCCTGACTCAGATACTCTCTGGGGGGTACCGAAGGTCGTAACTACTACCTGTTCCTGCTCCTTAATCGTATAAAATGAATTTAGTGCAAGAACCAGTAAGACCACAGCGATTACGCCAAGTAAAACGAACCGCATCACTTTTTTTGTCGTTAGGTTCTGATTCATTCTTTCATCCTTTCTTAACTTAATTTCATAATACGTTTGCGACTCCTTTTTCATTTTATCTTCATTCGTTTTAAAAAGCAAGAAAGTTGAGCGAATCGTCCAAAATATGTCTTGGAGACATTTACTTTTTTTAAAGAAAATAGTATACTGATATGCATATTGGTATTAAATATTTTACCTTTATTAACCTTTCTTTATACTTTGTTTTAGCTATTGTTTCAATATTCTGTTTATTATGAATATCAAGTTTGAACTGGCTGCAGCGCGCGAGGCACAAACTTGCTGGTGAAAGAATTACATCATTCTTTTGCTCTTTACTCATGGTTTGAAAGGATTCTACTATGCGCAGGGATAAAATCAGCACCAGTAAAATTACAATTATCATAAGCTTACTATTATTTGGTCTTGCAGTTTTCCAGTTTACTGCTTTCCGCTCCGACCTTTTGGAAGAGCAGTCTGTTGCGATCCGTAATACAATTGAGACGGTCCACGCATCCATTTCCGAACAGATCTCTGAATCACTATCACAATCTGATGATCATACCGCAAAATTTGCTAGTCTGGTGGACTTGAAAGTTCCCTTTCCTGACAGCTTTGCTATAGTCGTAAATTCTGACGGAAAGATTCTGGCTTCTGAAAACGAAGCTTTGCTGGACACCGATTTCTTTTCCTCTCTTTCCTCTGCCGTTTTTCCCGATGGTTCTCAAAGCAGCCTGAAAGAAGCGGTTACGAACGCATCGAGCTACTGGACGGAATATTCCACGCTTGAGGACAGCTTCTATCTATATACAGCACCTGTTTCCGAGAATAACTGGTCTTTGATTCTTGTTATGCCTTCCACCATCATACAGGGAACCATCAATAATGTATCCGACGTTATTTCAAAATACACATCTACGATTTTAATTCTTGTCATAATTCTTGCCAGCTGGCTGTATTTCATCCATTTTTATGACACGATACGTCTTACCAGGAACAAGGCTTCACTTGTTATGGAGCACAAACGTTATCATCTGGCACTGGAGAGTTCAAAAAATACGATCTGGGAATACCGTGTGGCGGAAGATAAATTGTATATGGATGAGTCTGAACTGGCTTCCCTGTGCGGTATCAAACCAGAAGGTTCTGACCGCAAAGTCCTGCTCAACCGTGAACTGATCTATCCGGAAGATCACACTACTCTTCACAAATTCTTCGACTCCCTGATTTCTATGGAACCGACCATTCATACAGAACTTCGGATTCGTAACCGGGAAGGAATTTATGAATGGTACGAGCTAAGTGGCAGCAAGATATTTGACAAAGATGGCTATCCAGTCAGCATTATCGGTCAGGTCACAAACATCAATGAACAGCGTATGCAGATGGAAGCACTGAAGGAGAAAGCTCTGCAGGATTCTCTGACAAAGCTTTATAACTACAACGCATTTATGGAAAAAGTGTCTTCGCGTATCGCCAACATGGGCGAACCAACGATCTTTGCAATCATGCTGATCGATATCGATGATTTTAACCGGATCAATGAGACCTATGGCTATGTATTTTCGGATGCCATACTTCTCGATGTAGCCGGCAGACTTCGTAAGCTTTTCAGCAACAACAGTATTCTTGGACGTTACGGAGCCGATCAGTTCGTTGTCCTTCTGGATTTTGTTCCTTCTATCTCCTATGTAGAAGACATGGCGCAGTATATCATCAATATGTTTCATGGTATCTATGCCGGCAATAAGAATCAAAGCATTTCCGGAAGCATCGGTATATCGATCTATCCGGTCGATGATGTTTCTTACGAAGGCCTGTATTCAAAAGCCGAGATGGCATTGTATGATGCAAAACGGCGCGGCAAAGGCCGTTACAGCCTTTACAATGACCAGATGGCTTCTCTTCCGGATTCCGAACGTTACAACCGTTTTCATCCAATGGAAACAAAGGTATCTACGTTTGAAGATCGTTCTGCAGTCGACAGCAATCTGATTGCAAACGCCATTGATATCCTGTTCGACTCCAGAGATATTGATGTATCTATCAGTATGATGCTTTCATTAATCGGCATTTACTACAATCTTGATCACATTTTCATTGTGAAATATTCAAACGATGCGCTATCCGCTTCTGTTACACATGAATGGTATATTGATGGAAAAAATGCATTTGATGAGCATCTGCGCAGCGAACCAGTCTCTTCTTCCGGCCTTTTCACACCTTTCATACAGAATGCTCAGGGGATCTATCTGAGCGATGACCTGACCAGATTAGCCGATCCTTCCCTGCTCCGGTCCGACGAATTGTACAAGAAGAACACACGTGGTCTTTTCCAGTGTGGTATCCGATATCAGAATGATTACATTGGCTATGTATCCATCTGTACCTGTGACAAACCACGCAGTTGGAAGAAAAATGAAACAGATTCTCTCTCGCTGTTGTCAAAGATCATCGGAAGTTACATTCTCCATCTTCATTCCGAAGAACGTTTTAACTTTGTTTCCCAGATGGATCCTCTTACCGGAACTTACAATTTTAACGCTTTTCTTGGCAAAGTTAATGAAATTTTTGCAGAACACCCTGACAAAAAATATGCTGTTTTCTATTCTGATATCTATCAGTTCAAATTAATCAACGATAATTACGGCTATCCGGTTGGTGACTACATACTGACCGCCCTGTCTTCAATACTTTGTGCCGCTGGTTCACCGGAAGACATTGTTTGCCGTATTACCGGAGATAAATATGTGGCTCTCTATGAGTACGAAACACAGGATGAACTGCTCGATAAAGTAAAACACATCGTTTCTGACTCAAGACATATAAGACAGCCGAATGGAGATACGTACCGGTTGGTATTAAAACTTGGTATTTACACCGCTGTCCACGGCGATACCGCTATCGTTGCGGTAGACCGTGCCAATATTGCAAGAAAGAATGTTCAGGATTACCATCTTAGTAATTATGTTTTTTATACGGATGATATGCACCATTCTCTTCTGGAGCAAAAAGAAATCGAAGATGCCATGGAACAGGCACTTGAAAACCATGAGTTTATTCTTTACTACCAGCCAAAGATCGATATTACCACAAAGACCATCTTCGGAGCAGAAGCCTTGGTACGCTGGAAGCGACCAGGTCATGGGCTTGTACCACCGGATCGCTTTATCCCTTTGTTCGAAGACAATGGCTTTATCGTATCACTGGATTATTATGTACTGGACTCTGTCTGCGCCACACTTCGCAGCTTAATCGACAGCGGACACTCTGTTTATCCTGTCTCAGTTAACTTCTCGCGCGTTCACTTAAGCAGCAATGAACTTCCGACTGTACTGCGTGCAACACTTGAGAAATACGAAATTCCGGCATGGCTGATTGAAGTCGAACTGACCGAAAGTGCACTGGGTGCAAGCGATCACTACCAGATATCCATTCTGAATGAAATTCATGAGATCGGCTGCCGTCTGTCCATGGATGATTTCGGTTCCGGATTGTCTTCCTTAAATGTACTCCGGGATCTCCCGTTTGACGTCATCAAGATAGATAAAGACTTCCTGCATTCACGATCAACGACTTTCCGTGAACGCATCGTTATAACGAACATTGTGCGAATGGCACTGGATCTGAATATGGATATTATTTGTGAAGGTGTTGAGACCGAAGAGCAGGAACTCTTCTTAAAACGTATCGGGTGCTTCTATGCCCAGGGCTTCCTTTATGCTCCTCCCATGCCGGAAGATAAATTCATAGCAACCTATTTAGAGGAAGGAATAATTAATGAAGCGCAGATATAAACAATTACCTCCGTATGTGAAAGGGCTTGTAATTCTTTTCTGGCTGCTTGTCTGGCAGCTATTAAGTTATGCAGTAAAACCGGATTTCCTGGTCGCTTCGCCGCTCCAGGTCGCAATTTCATTCGGTCATCTTTGCCTAACACAGGATTTCTGGCTGGCAATTGGATATTCCTTTTACAAAATATCACTTGGTTTTTTTATTGCTCTTATCGTCGGATGTCTGCTTGCTGTGTTCTCCTACCGGTCTGCTCTGATTAAGGAACTTCTTATGCCCATCATAAAGCTGTTCAAATCAACACCGGTCGTATCCTTCATTATACTGGCAATCCTTTGGTTCGGTTCAGGATATCTGGCGACTCTGGTCTCCTTTCTGATGGTACTCCCAGTCATTTATTTAAATGTACTTCAGGGGCTCGATTCGACTGACGAGAAAATGCTCGAGATGGCTTATGTTTTTCGCTTATCCCTTATGAAGCGGATAAAATACCTTTATATTCCGGCTGTTATGCCCTATTTCGTGACTGCCTGCTCGTTGGGGCTTGGGTTCAGCTGGAAATCGGGTATCGCTGCAGAAGTCATAGGACAGCCGACCCATTCCATAGGCAGTGAGCTCTATGTGACAAAACTATATTTTATGACCCCGGAACTTTTTGTCTGGACTGCGGTTATCATACTTGTCAGCTCATTTTTCGAAAAACTCATTATGTTCTTTCTCCACGCGCTGGCAAGGAAACTGTCCTGAGATTTCTATGTATCGACAATTCAGGAAATTCATTTGTCTGCCTTTCGTATTATCTGCTGGCCAGAACAAAAGCCGCGCCGGCAGCTTTTGTCCGTCATGTGCATAAACACAGGAATTGAGGAAATTATGAATATTCATATAAATCAGCTTACAAAAAAATTCGATGGTCAGACCGTACTGGACCATCTGGATCTGATACTTGAGAAAGGAAAGATCACCTGCCTGACCGGTCCCTCCGGTTGTGGAAAGACCACGCTGCTTCATTGTATCCTTGGGCTGCACAAGCCGGATTCCGGAAGCATCGAAGGCATCGAAAAAACAAAATTTGCGGCAGTATTCCAGGAAAATCGTTTATGTTCCCATCTCGATGCCGTGTCGAACCTGCGCATGGTATGCCAGAAAGGTACAACAACAGATCAGATTGAAAAAGAACTTGAACGCATTGGTATGACAGATTACAAAGACAAACCAGTCTCCGCATTAAGCGGTGGAATGAAGCGAAGAGTCGCCATACTGCGTGCCCTGTTGGCCGAATCCGATTGTATTATGATGGATGAGCCCTTTAAAGGACTGGACGATGCACTTAAGGAACAGCTTATCTCTTATGTGGTGAAAAAAACCGAAGGAAAAACAGTTCTCATTATAACGCACGATATCAGCGAAGCTAAAAAGCTGAATGCGAAGATTCTTACTCTTTCTTCTTTTCAATAAGCTTACTTTTTGATATAATGGGACCAGTACATCAATAGATGTGACATCGCGCAACCGCGCAATACATCTGAATCTGGATGGAGGATAACGAATGCATATTACATTAACAGGTAACCTGGGAAGTGGCAAATCAACGATATGCAGTATACTGAAAGATCATTACGGCTATGAAGTATACTCAACAGGAACCGTACAACGCAGACTTGCGGAAGAAATGGGACTGACCGTCCTTGAGATGAATAAAAAGATGTGTGATGATCCCTCGTTTGATCATGCCATTGATGATCGTACTATTCAGATAGCAAAAGAAAATCCGGGGAAGGACCTTGTATTCGATTCACGTCTTGCCTGGCATTTTGTTGAACATTCTTTCAAGGTGTTCCTTTCTGTAAACATTGATGAAGCTGCCAGACGAATATGGAATGCCAATCGTGGTTTTGTAGAAAAGTATACCTCTGTTCAGGATGCAAAGGAAAAGATCATACAGCGAGCACAGACAGAAGATATACGTTACAGAGACTTATACAACATCGAGTATTTTCATTTTTCAAACTATAATCTGGTTCTGGACAGTACATATCTCTCTCCGGAGGAACTTTCTGAACTCATTATTTCAGAAGCAAAACTCTTTGAGAAGAAAAAAGGATGTTATGGTCTGGGGGAAAATAAAGTTCTGATGTCCCCATACCGTCTGCATGCAAAAGAAAAAGAAGTTGAAATGGTTCCTCTGAAAAATATGAAATCCATGTATGATACCTCGCTCGTGGTCGATGTGAAGGAAGATGGTCCGGATTATACGATTCTCGACGGTGATACCCTGCAGCAAAAGCTTATTGAGGATGGTTACCGCCTTGTCAGTGTAAGAATTTCTTAAGCGGATGAGTATTTCAGAAAGAAAAGAACTGCCTTTTAAAGCCGAATTAAATGATTCGGCTTTTTTTGTTGTCCGCAGTTACCTCTCCTGAAAAATAAATATAAAACATATTGACAACACAAAAAATTAATGCTACATTACTTTTGTAGTTAATTACTCTACTAATTAACCAACAAGGAGGTGTTCTTTTGAATTTTAATCTAAATGACGACCGACCGATATTTTTACAGATTGCAGAAGGCATTGAGGATGGAATTCTTACCGGTGGGTTTCCTGAAGAATCTCAGATTCCCTCTATCACTGAATTCTCTGTTCTGTATAAGATCAACCCGGCAACTGCTTTGAAGGGCATCAATCTTTTGGTAGATACCGGCATTCTGTATAAAAAGAGAGGCATCGGAATGTTCGTGGCCGCTGGCGCTGTGGCCGCTGTACGCAGAAATCGACAGCAACAGTTCTATGAAAGCTATATCCTGCCTTTGATAAGAGAAGCTGTAAATCTGAATTTGACCAAAATTGAAATCATATCGATGATTGAGAAAGGATTTTCCAATGAATGAAGCTATTATTATAAAAGATCTGACAAAAAAATATGGTTCCTTATGTGCTCTTGATCATGTCTCACTAACACTTGAACCAAATCACATTTATGGATTACTGGGACGAAACGGAGCCGGCAAGACAACAATGCTGAATCTCATCAACAATCGTATTTTTCCAACGGAAGGTGAAATTCTATATGGTAATGAAAATGTAACCGAAAACTCTTCTGCGCAGAACCAATTCTTTTTAATGAGTGAAGATACTTATTATCCTGAGAATATGCGTGTTCAGGAAGCATTTTTATGGACGTCGAAGTTCCATCCTTCCTTTGATCCTGAATATGCCAAGAGTCTTGCCGATAAATTTCAGTTAAACATAAAATCGCGCAGTAAGAATTTATCGACCGGATACCGTTCTATCTTCAAACTTATCATAGCTCTTTCCATTAATGTACCTTTCATATTCTTTGATGAACCGGTGCTGGGACTTGATGCGAATCACCGTGATCTGTTCTACCGCCTGCTGCTGGAAAAGTACAGCGAGAAACCTGCCACTTATGTGCTGTCGACACACCTGATTGAAGAAGTCGCAGATATCATTGAAGATCTGATAATAATTAAGCAGGGGAAGATTCTCGCCTGTGAGAACAAAGAAGAATTTTTATCAAAGGCTTACACTGTGGCTGGCGAGAGCCGAATCGTTGATGCCTATTGCCAGGACAGGAAATGCATTGGAACGGAGAACTTTGGCGGTCTAAAGCTTGCCTATCTGCTTGGCCGTCCAGCACCGGATACTCAGGGGCTAACAGTCTCAACCCCGGATCTTCAAAAACTTTTTATAAAACTGACCAACGACGATTTATTATAATGCCATCCGGCAGTAAGGAGTAATTTATGAAAAAGCTTTTACAATACCAGCTTCACACAACGAAGCGTTCCCTGTTGATCTTCTACTCTATCCTGATCGTGTGCATTCTGATTTTTTCCGGCAGCGCTGCAATCATACTGAACGGAGAAGTCAAAGGCAGCAGTTCATTCAGTGGCATTGAATTCGCAACAATAATCTTTCTCTTTGTATGTGGTCTGGTCTCCTTTTCAGAAACATTTCATATGTTCCTGCAAAATGGCATTACCAGAAAGCGTATGCTTGCATCACTTTTCCTCTACAGCACCATTCTTTGTGCTATCACGTCCCTGATCGACAAGCTGATCTTGATTCTTGGCAGCTTCATGGAGACACGGATCGAAGGTCTCTCCTTCACCTCCCTGTTCGCTATGGTCTTTCCAGACTTTATTCAGCATCAAAATCCTGTGTTCCTTCTACTTATAAACTTTTTGCTTGGTTTTACGCTGTATATGAGTTTTATGTTCTTTGGATTGTTTTTATCGATTGCATCCTATCGCGGTTCAAGAATTGTTCGAATTCTTATCGCCGCCGGACTTCCTGTATTTCTTTTCGTAGTAACTCCGATCCTTGATACAATTCTTGATGGAAAACTTTATTCCTTTCTGAACAAGGTACTCCAGATTTTTTCTGGCTTCAAATCACAAAATCCATTTATCGGAATGGCATCCTTTCTTATCATATCTGCTTTCTGGGGTACACTTGCCTATGTTCTTGGCCGAAAAGCCTGCAAGCAGCAATAGTCAGTTATTTAATATTTTCTATCGATTTTGACAGAATTATTTGAATGCAAAACCTTCTTGTATTATAATTAGCTCAGACATTTGTGCTGAGTCTAAGGAAGCAAGGAGGTTTTTTACTGATCTTCTTTTTCTTTTGAACAGCCGACTGTCGGTTCTTTTGTTTCTGTTTACAGCGTTACATTTCGTTTCATTTTCAATATCCTTTATCGAACCAACCCTCACTTTCTTACGCCTTTTGATCAGGAAAGCTTTTACGGACACGGTCAGCATAGCGGGCAGGGATTTTGCCGGAGAATGGTTCAGGATTCGGTCATTCTTTTTTCAATTATGCAGTACACATAAAAGCTTTTTAAATCAATATAAAATCAATGTATCGCTACGATCGCCTTATCATTTCAATTCTTGAAAAAACTTTATTAATTTTTTTATATAAATGCAAGGTTTTCAGGTTGTCATTCGTATATCAGATAGAGGAGTAGAACAATGGATACCTCAAAGCAGTGGAATGAATATGTCAGCAGTGCAATTGAAAAACATTCAGACACCGTAAGACGAGTTTGTTTCATGTACCTTCGAAATACTTCGGATGTAGAAGATACCTTTCAGGAAGTATTTATAAGGCTATATAAGCGCATGGAACCGTTTGATAGTGAAGAACATGAAAAAGCCTGGCTGATCCGTGTTGCCATCAACACCTCCAAGGACTGCCTGAAGACTTTTTGGAAGAAACGTATTGATTTGAAGGAAATCATTGAAGTTCCGTTCCAAAAACCAGAAGAAACAAAAGTTATCCAGTATGTTCTGTCTCTCTCCCCCAAATACAGGGATGTAATCTATCTGCATTATTACGAAGGTTATACGGTTCCTGAGATGGCCGCCATCTTAAAAAAGAAAGAAAATACCATATATTCTTTATTAAGAAGGGCAAAGATTCTATTAAAAGAAGAAATGGAGGGACTGCAGGATGAATGAATATTTTAAATCAGGATTAGCTCAGATTCATGCAGAGCCCAATCTGATCGAAAAAACAAAGCGCGCGGTTGAAGATCAGATCAACAAACAAAATAGTAAAAAAAGCTTCTTCTTAGAACGAAGGCCTGCTCTGGTCCTTGCTATCGCCTCCTTCCTTCTCATTGTGTTCGGAGGTCTGCTTGGTCTGTATTACATACCGATCGAACGTATCAGTGTAGATATCAATCCCAGTCTTTCTGTTAGTGTAAATTACTACGGGTTTGTGTCTCAGGTGAATGCTTATAATGAAGATGCTGTTCTTCTGCTGGAATATGAAGAAGTAAAAGGACTGTCTGCTCAGGAAGCATTTTCTGTCATTACACAAGCCGCCATTGACCTGCATTATCTCTCTTCCGGTGGTGAATCCATCATTTTGATCGCCGAGGATTCCAGTCTTAAAAAAAGATCAGCATCAATTCTGACCGATGCACTTGCAGGAATTAATGACACCTTGCAGCAAAACCAGATAACTACCGTTATCCGTGAGGAGACCATAACAAAGTCGACCTGGCGGGCTGCAAAAGAAAATAATATCAGTGCAGGCCGCTACCAGTTGATTCAGGAAATCAAAGAGCAGGAAGCCACCGATTCAGAAGAGGATCTTGAATCATTAAGTGTGTGGGAGCTTGTTAACACTGCTTCACAAAACGCCCAGACAAATCCTGTTACAGAAGAAACAACGCAAGACCTGCCACAGGATGAAACCATCGATCTTCCTGATACGAATCTTCCCGAATCGCACGGCAAAGCTACCATTGCACCAACACAAAATAATTCAGGCAGTGATCATGCTAAGGTCACAGGCAAACCAGGGTCTCCGATAATGGGTCAGTTTGGGCAGCCAGAGTCTGACGAAAGTTCTGCTGGCTCCGAGGAAACAGTACCAACAGAACAACCAACAGTGCAAAACAACGATCAAGCGATTGAATCCGTTCAAGGGGAAAATGAAACCATCGAAAATTCAACCGTAAATGACGTTACCGATGAGTCCTCCAATGTGACAAATGGAAATCAAAGTGAGAATGCATCGGAGTCAGGAAATCAGAATGAGAATGCATTGGAGTCAGGTAATCAGAATACCACTGGTGCAAATGGTAACAATCAAAACGCAGAAGAGGAGCCAACGCTGGCGCCGGCGACTGACGAAGCGTCTTCAGACATTACGCAGGACACTGAATCAGAATCGGACACAGACACCACGACTGAGACGAATGGGAATCAGGGCGAAGAAACCGGAGCCTCTGAATCCGGACAGTCTGATAATGCCAACCCAAGTGATAATCAAGGGCAAGGACAAGACAATTCAAATCAGACAACTCAGGGAAATGGTCAAAATTCTGACGTAACAGATGGTTCAAATCAAAACCAGGGTACAAACAGCAATGCAAATGAAAACCAGAACAATACAGGCAATTCAGATCAAGATGTGAAAAAAGGAAAGTAAAGTTTATTTTGAAAGAAGGACCTATCATTGATTTCATGCAGTTAACCCTGCTGCATGTGTATTTTCTTTGCGCAAAATGCGCAGGATTGGAGTTTATTATGAGAAAACATAAAATAGCAGTTATTCTTCTTACATGTATGGCTTTAACTCTTACTTTAGGTGCAGGTTCCATGGGAAAAGGAATCCAACAAAGAGATCAGCTCCGACTGCGGGATGGCTCCTGCCTGACGGCAAGTACGAATTACACTGTGAGTGGTGATTTCATCCGCGACAGACTTAGATTAAAAGACGGCTCCTGTAAAGATCTGATTACCGTTGCACGTGACCTGTTCCGCGACAGACTTAAATTGAAAGATGGCTCTTGTCAGGATATCGTTACGGTTGCACGTGACCAGCTCCGCGACAGACTTAGATTAAAAGACGGCTCCTGCCAGGATATCGTTACGGTTGCACGTGACCAGCTCCGCGACAGACTTAAATTAAAAGATGGCTCCTGCCAGGATATCGTTACGGTTGCACGTGACCAGCTTCGCGACAGACTTAAATTGAAAGACGGCTCCTGCCAGGATATCGTTACGGTTGCACGTGACCAGCTCCGCGACAGACTTAAATTAAAAGATGGCTCCTGCCAGGTTGGCTGATTGGAAGCACTGCTGATTTTTGATAACTTCAGGATACCCTCTTCGAATGTGCTTCCCACTTGACAATTCGTGCAATAAATCATATAATCACACTATTCAAACAATCTGCTTCAAAGCTTTGTGCATGGCTATATTTTTTCATTCACAAGCAAATTCATAGGTAAAGACAAAGATTGAGAATAGTACTGTATTGACGTCTTCCCAGAGAGAAAGCTGTCGCTGAAAAGCTTTTAAGACGCACTGCACGAACCTGCCTCAGGAGTCTTGTGCACGAAAAGCACAACGCAGTCCGGCGTTATCGGAAGTTAAGTGAATTGTCATTTATGACAGTTAACCAGGGTGGTACCACCGAATGAAATCGGTCCCTCAGACATCTCATATGATGATGTCTGGGGGATTTTTTGTGTAGCAGGAAAGGGTTGTGTCTTTCTTATTATACAAGCAAATCCGTATCTATTCACGGATATAACTTTACAAGCGTTTGGAAGCGCAGAAAGAGGATACTATGGCAAAAGATAAGAAAATGGTAGAAGCGATCACTTCCATGGAAGAAGATTTCGCACAATGGTATACTGACATTGTAAAAAAGGCTGAACTCGTTGAGTATTCCGGTGTTCGCGGATGCGTTATTCTGCGTCCCTCCGGCTATGCAATCTGGGAGAACATTCAAAAGGAGCTCGATGCCAGATTTAAAGCGACTGGTGTTGAAAATGTATATATGCCGATGTTCATTCCGGAGAGTCTGCTGAACAAGGAAAAAGATCACGTGGAAGGATTTGCTCCGGAAGTTGCATGGGTTACACACGGAGGATCGGAAGCTCTTCAGGAACGGCTCTGTGTTCGCCCGACATCCGAGACCTTATTCTGTGATATGTATTCAAAGATCATAGAATCGTACCGTGACCTTCCAAAACTCTATAACCAGTGGTGTTCAGTCGTTCGCTGGGAGAAGACGACCAGACCGTTCCTTCGTTCCCTCGAATTCTTGTGGCAGGAAGGCCACACTGCACATGCCACAGCAGAAGAAGCAGAAGAAAGAACACAACAAATGCTGAATGTCTATGCCGACTTCTGTGAAGAAATCCTTGCCATTCCAATGATCAAAGGAAGAAAGACCGACAAGGAGAAATTTGCCGGAGCACATGCCACCTATACCATAGAAGCACTTATGCACGATGGAAAAGCATTGCAGTCAGGTACCAGCCATAACTTTGGTGATGGATTTGCCAATGCATTTGATATAACCTATACCGATAAAGAGAACAAACTGCAGCATGTTCATCAGACTTCCTGGGGTATGTCGACCCGTATCATTGGAGCGATCATTATGGTCCACGGAGATGACAGCGGTCTTGTTCTTCCTCCAAGAATTGCTCCAACCCAGGTAATGATCATACCAATCCAGCAGAAAAAGGAAGGTGTTCTTGAAAAAGCAAATGAGCTGAAATCAGCTCTTAGTAACTTCCGTGTGAAGGTTGACGATTCTGACAAGAGTCCGGGCTGGAAATTCTCAGAGCAGGAAATGCGCGGTATTCCTATGCGAATTGAAATTGGTCCAAAAGACATAGAGGCAGGTCAGGCTGTACTCGTACGCCGTGATACCGGAGAAAAATCGGTTGTATCTCTTTCCGATCTGCCCTCCGCTGTTGATGAACTTCTTCTTCAGATTCAAAACGATATGCTTGCAAAAGCAAGAGCACACCGTGATTCACATACTTATGAAGCTACCGATTATGAAGTATTCAAAGAAACCGTTGCGAACAAACCAGGGTTTGTAAAAGCAATGTGGTGCGGTGAACTTGCCTGTGAGGAAAAAATCAAGGAAGATACCGGTGCAAGCTCCCGTTGCATGCCTTTTGAACAGGAATCCATATCCGGCAGCTGCGTGTGCTGCAAAAAGCCTGCAAAATCACTTGTATACTGGGGCAAAGCTTATTAATTCAAGACAAAGGGGCTGTGGTAACGCTGTGAATTCTTCCTATCTTTCCATGAATGAGGTATGTACGATCCTCTCCATATCACCGGCAACGTGCCGTAACTGGGTTCGCTTGAAGAAGCTTACTCCAGCTACGGCACGTCCCCTGCAATTTTATAAAAAGGATATCAGCAGACTCAAGCGAGATCTCTCCTCCGGTAAAGTGAAGCTCCTGTCCTCTAGGCGCAATAAGACCTATATCAAAGGAAACAGTCTTTACAAAGCTTACCTTCATGAGGATACTGAGAATCTTCCGGTCATTGAAAAGATACTGGACTCTTATGAGCAGGTACCTCATACCGAGGAGCGGTCTGCTTTGATCCTAGCCGAATATGCTCTGAAGCTGTTAAATAGTGCCTGGCATCTTCAGCCAGAAGAAAGCCTTCTGCTTGCGGTCTTTTTTTCAGATACAGATTCATTTTCTGACTACCGGACACTGATTCATGATCTGCTCCATGTTCTGCTCCCCGAAAAACAGGCGATGAACAATCTATCGCTATTCTCTGCTTTGGAAATTCCGGAGATGAAGACTGCTCTGTCCCAGCAGCTTTCTTTTGTTGCCGGTCAGGACTATCTTGGTCTTTTATACCTTTCCATGCAGAATATCGGCGGCCGTAAAGCAAAAGGAGCTTACTATACACCAAGCCTGGTGGTAGACCGTATGACTGCCTCTTTTTGCTCTGCTCTTAAAGATAAACCAGTCATTGACCCTTGCTGCGGTACCGGTAATTTTCTTATCTCTCTGTCTGTCATGGGGTTTTCCTTATGCAGTCTTCATGGCATGGAAAAAGATCCGGCTGCATTGGCACTTGCAAGGGTCAACCTTGCACTTTATCACCCGGTAAGTGATCTTTCTTGCCTTTATGAAAACTTACAATGCGGTGATACACTGCATACAAAGTTTCAAAAAAAATATGCCTGCATCCTGGGCAATCCCCCCTGGGGCAGTTCATTTACTGAAAAAGAATGCACTGACCTTGGGACACTCTATGAAACAGCTGCCGGGAAACCGGAATCTAGTTCAATATTTTTTGAACATGCCTTACGGAATGCAACCGACGGATGCATGATTTCCTTTGTTCTTCCGGAAGCCTTTTTAACGGTGGCATCCTACCTTCCTATCCGAAAGCTCCTGCTTGAGGAATCGCGTCTGGTCCGCATTGAATATCTTGATAACGCCTTTGACGGTGTACAATGTCCGTCGATCATTCTTACCGTCGTGAAACAAAATCGCTGCAATCAAAGTGATAGCTCTGTTACCATCGGAACGACCATTGTTCAAAAGGATCGCAGCTTCCAGATCAGCGTGCCACGTTCTATATGTCCTTCCTGCTTCAATTTCACAGCGAACGACAACGAATACGCCATTGTATCTCATATGGATCAATTAAAAGATAGAACGACCCTGAAAGGACAGGCTTTTTTTGCTCTTGGTATTGTTACAGGGAATAACTCTGCACTTTTATATGATGCCCCAGGTCCGGGTCGTGAGCTGATTTATAAGGGGAAGCATATTCAAAAGTATAAAGTTACAGAATCGGATGTCTACGCAGATACCGCGCTGGATAAATTTCAGCAGAGCGCACCGGAAGCTATGTACCGGGCACCGGAAAAACTGCTGTACCGTTTTATTAATAAAAGTCTTATCTTTGCCTACGACGACAAGCAGCGGCTGACCCTGAACAGCTGCAATATTCTGATTCCAGACATTCCGGGGCTCCATATCAAATACATTCTGGCTGTCCTTAACTCTTCGCAGGTTCAGTTCTACTTTACTCATAAGTTCAACTCCGTGAAAATTCTTCGCTCCCATCTGGAACAGATTCCGATTCCGGTCGTTTCCGCAGCAAAGCAAATGGAAGTCGTAACACTGGTCGATCAGCTGGAAAAGGAAAAAGACCCTGTTGCCGGCCGCCAACTGCAAATGCAGATCGATACCGTCATCAGAGCCTTTTATCAGCTTGACTGAAGCAATTATTTCTTTCTATTCCTCAACTTTTACTACGTATTTTTCCAAGTGCCAGATATCTCTGACATATTCTTCGATGGTTCTGTCCGATGAGAATTTACCGCATTTTGCTGTGTTCAGGAGCGCCATTCTAGCCCAGCGGTCTTTATCACGATAGGCAGCTTCCACTTGTTTCTGTGCTTCCACATACGATCGGAAATCTTTCAGAATAAAATACTGATCTGCTTTTTCAAATCCATTGCCTTCTAACAAAGACTGATAAATCTCGCGGAACATTTCATGATCATGAGGAGCAAAGGTTCCGTCGATCAGCTGACTCATGACTCTCTTTATATCTTCGTCTTCGTTGTATATATTCTTTGGATTGTAACTGCCGTCCTTTTCCATCTGTATGACTTCGTCTGCACTTAGACCGAAGATAAAGGCATTTTCCATTCCAACTTCTTCCACGATCTCCACATTGGCTCCATCCATCGTTCCTATGGTTACGGCACCATTCAGCATAAACTTCATATTACCGGTTCCGGAGGCTTCTTTGCTGGCTGTTGAAATCTGCTCGGATACATCCGCAGCTGCAAATATGATCTCTGCATTGGAAACCCGGTAGTTCTCAATAAATACTACCTTAATTTTGCCTTTGATAGCCGGATCGTTATTCACCACGTCTCCGACACTGTTGATCAGTTTGATGACTGCTTTTGCACGGCGGTAGCCTGCCGAAGCTTTCGCTCCGAATATGAAGGTCCTTGGATAAAAGTCTGAATCCGGATTCTTCTTTAGCTGGTCGTACAGATAAATAATATGCAGTATGTTCATCAACTGACGCTTATACTCATGAAGACGCTTGACCTGAACATCAAAAATTGAATTCGGATCGATCTCAACATTGTTATGCTCTTTGATGTATTTCACAAGGCGAAGCTTGTTCTGATATTTGATATCCATGAATTGCGCACGGCATTCCGGGTTTTCTGCGCATCCGCTCAGTCTGTCAAGCTGTGGCAGATCAAGGATCCATCCGTCTCCAATACGCTTTGTCACCCATTCAGCAAGAAGAGGATTGCCATGCAGCAGGAACCTTCGCTGTGTGATGCCGTTCGTCTTATTGCTGAACTTTTCAGGCCAGAGTTCATAAAAATCTTTTAACTGCTGGTTCTTTAAGATCTCCGTATGAAGTCTTGCAACGCCATTTACCGAAAAGCCTCCGACAATGGCAAGATTCGCCATGCGGACCTGACCATCATACAGAATCGCCATATTCTTCACTTTTTCTTTATTGCCAGGGTAGGTATCTTCGACCAGCATAAGGAAGCGGCGGTTCAATTCTTCAATGATCTGGTAGACTCTTGGAAGAAGTCTTGAGAACAGATCGATCGGCCACTTTTCAAGAGCTTCTGACATGATGGTATGATTCGTATAGGCACAGCTGTGAGAAGTAATCTCCCAGGCCTGGTTCCAGGAAAGTCCATAATCATCCATCAGTACACGCATCAATTCAGCCACGGTCATGGATGGATGAGTATCGTTCATCTGAAAGCTTGTCTTTTCCGGCAGAAGCATAATATCTTTGTTATTCTCAAGATACTGTTCAACGGCACGCTGTACCGTAGCGGAAATAAAGAAGTACTGCTGTTTTAAACGCAGTTCTTTTCCGGCATAATGATTGTCGTTCGGATACAATACCTCGCAGATGGTACGTGCAAGATTCTGCTGCTCGACCGCTTTGTGATAATCTCCTTTATCAAAGGAATCCAGGTTAAAGGTCTGAATCGCTTCAGCATCCCAGATACGAAGCGTATCAACGATATTGTTGTTGTAACCAAGCACCGGTATATCATAAGGTACTGCCATAACAGAATTATAATCTTCCTGGGTAAAATGTTCCCTTCCGTTCGGATCCTTAACTACACGAACATATCCACCGAATTTAACTTCCTTCGCATGTTCCGGTCGTTTCATTTCGAATGGATTACCGTGTTTTAACCAATAATCCGGAACTTCGATCTGAAAACCATTTTCGATCTTTTGCTCGAACATACCATATTTATAACGGATTCCACAGCCATAGGCCGGATATCCCAACGAAGCCAGAGAATCAAGGAAACATGCCGCAAGCCTTCCAAGACCGCCATTTCCAAGCGCAGCATCCGGTTCCTGGTCTTCTACAATATTCAGATTAAGTCCCAGTTCTTCCAGCGCCTCCCGCACCATAGAATCAGCACCGAGATTGATCAGATTATTCCCGAGTGCCCGTCCCATTAAGAACTCCATGGACATATAGTAAACTGTTTTTACATTCTTTTCTTTAAATTCTTTTGCTGTTGCGAACCACAGATCCATAATGATATCTTTTACTGCAAATGCAACTGCCTGAAACAGCTGCTGTTCACTCGCATCTGCAACGGATCTTCGAAATAATACTTTTAGATTTTCTTCAATGTTCTTTTTAAATTCTTCTTTTGTCATCTTCATAAAGTATTCGACCTGTCTTGTATAATTCTATTGTTAAGCAAGACAGTCATCCTCCTTCCGGGTCATTCTTAGCCTTGGTTACAATCTTCGTTCAGGATTGGCAGCAGTGCCTCTTCATGCCAGCAATGTCCGCCTTCCTGAATGTCATGGAAAAGAAAGTCTTCTCTGCCAAACAGCCGGTAGGCTTTTTTCATGGTGTCTACCTGCTCATATACATTGGTAAGTCCGCGCCTTCCGTTCAGGTGATCTTTACGACAGGACTGAATTACGACCTGCCTGGGTGCAATAAGAGCACCGATATCTCCCATGTCCAGATGTTCAAATAAATGTGGTACATAATTACAGTTGCAATTTCCATTCAGTTCAAGCAGTGAGTCCCTGTAGCCATACATATAACCACTGATGACACATCTTTTTATCCTGTCATCCTGTGCCGCACTCCATAATGTCTGCATGCCGCCGCCGGAAAAACCGATGCATCCCAGCTGTTCCATATCATAAATTCCCTGCTGTTCTATAAAATCAACCAGACGGCTGATATCCCACGATAACATACCAATCACGGTCTCACCAAGAGCCTCTGCCATATGGGACAGATTATAGCAGGTGCCGTTCAGATATTTCTCTTCTTCCTCACCCCAAAGGGCTTCTTCCCTTCGTTCACCAAATCCTCTGCAGTCCGGGCAGAACACCGTATAACCCTGTAATGCAAGTTGGTATCCATAATCATAGTGAAACTGTTCAATTGCTTTTACAATGTCCGGACGATCCCTTTTCCCGGCCACGGATTCTTTTCCTCCGCCAAGATGCCCCGGCAAAGCAAGAAAAGTAAGTGGTTTCTTGTTCGTTTTGTTCAGCTTCTTATCTTCCGGGATCAACAGATAGCACGGCATATAGACCCCCGGCTCTGTCTGTATCCTGAATTTCTTTCGAAGTATACCGTCCTTTGTTTTTTCTTCTCCCTCATCCACCGGCAGGGCTTCGCAAGGGATCATATTCCTTTGACCTGTCAGCTCTGTAAGAAGATCACGTACTCGCTTCTTCCAAACAGTAAATTCTTCCACTGACTCTGCCAAAAATCGGTCTTCCCTCTTACACCGGTCAAATTTTTGCTGCATAAGAGAAAGGCAGGTATAGTAATGCTCTGTATGTTTTTCCTGGTCCATTGTATCCTCTGTTCCCGTGCTTTTGCACAAATCAAGTTCCATCTCGCATTTTTTCTTTAGAAACAATTCTATTGGTATTTTATCATAGTTCTTTGTCTTTGTCTTTATGTTATTTTCACAAGATTCTGGTTATTCTTATCCCTTTTCCCACTTTTTTTGTTTGATTTTATTTATATTCATGTATACATCCCATAAGTTTACGAATTCTGAAACTGTATTTTACAGAGATTTAATAATAAATGTGTCTCTTGAAGCATTTTCCACGAAACCAAAGCAAAAAAAAGAGAACGGGGCGCATTCCGTTCTCTGTATTATTACTGTCTGCAGGCATGCGCAGACAGGAAATACCAAAATACTATGTCTAGCTGGCAATGCGTACCGCTTCAGCCTTCGTGAGCCGATCCATCACTTCTTTCGCAGCTACAATGCTGGTCTGTTCTTTCTGCGGTCCATGTATTCTTACTCTTCTGTCTTCATAAAATTCAATCGTCAGGATACCGCTTGGTACCTGTAAGAAAATCTGTTTGCAAGTGGTCCCCTGGTCGTTTAATTCCTTAAGCACTGCCTTGCAGCATACCGAGTAAATAGTTCCTTCCGTCAGATTTCGCTCAAGAATGTTTACTTTTACCGTATTTTGATCAGCAAAACCGGTCAGCCGAACCTGTATCTGATTGGGATAATATTTTCTGTTTCCGTTCTTATTCTTCATAAACAGCCTCCTGCTCTGATCCTGTACACACCCTTTGCTCTGTTGTCCTTTTTCTTTGGCGAGTGATCTTATGTTGTCTGAGTTCTGTTTTAGTATACAGTATACTTTTTTTCTTTTGAAGTGTCATAAATGCTTGTCATATTGCAAAAAGTGCTTTATTATTATCTTGAACAGGATGCAATCAGGAAGTAAACAGGAGGCAGTCAGCAGGAAATTAAGTTTTGAACAGGTTTACAAGCTGACCATATATCCCGACAGGAGGAAGCATGGACATTGATGGCAATCAAAAACGAGGTTATCTGAATCAGGATTTTCGCCTTTTTCATTTAAAAGACCAGAGGAAGCAGGAGTTTTCTCCTCATTATCATGATTTTGACAAGATCATAATTTTTTTATCCGGCAATGTCACTTATCTGGTAGAGGGAAAAGCCTATCCTCTAAAACCACTTGATATTCTGCTGATCAATCATCATGCCATACATAAACCGATCATCGATGCGTCCATACCTTACGAACGGATCATCATATGGATCAATTCGGACTTTATGGAGGAACACAGCCGCTCTGCATATAACTTGAGCACCTGCTTTCATCTGGCTGATCAAAGAAGCATTAATATGATACGTATGGAGTCTCCTTTTCAGACAAAGATCCGCACGCTTTTGTATGATCTGGAGCAGGCGCTTTCCGAACACGAATTTGCCTCTCCCTTACTTGCCAACTCCATCTTTCTTCAGTTCATCATCCACCTGAACCGCATTCTGATTGAAGACCGCAACACCATTACAGAAGCATCCTATCGTGGAAATCAACATATTCTTGAACTTCTCCGATACATCAATACACATCTGGATCAGGATCTGGATATTGATACCCTGTCAGAAACATTTTTCCTCAGCCGTTCGTATCTGATGCATCGTTTCAAGAGCGAGACCGG
Organism: Clostridia bacterium; assembly: GCA_003249225.1. Taxonomy (GTDB): domain Bacteria; phylum Bacillota; class Clostridia; order Lachnospirales; family Lachnospiraceae; genus SZUA-448. Next base: position 72,672 of record QKJQ01000004.1, read on the forward strand.
CTATACGATCCATGCGTATATACAGCAGAAGAGACTGCTTTTTGCAGGCGAGCTGATCCGAAACCAGATACCGGTAACCGAAGCCTGCTATCAGGCCGGATTTTCTGATTACTCGACCTTTTCCCGCGCATACAAAAAGATGTACGGAGTATCGCCCCGTACATCTTTAAAAGAAACTGAGACCTTCTAGTAGGTCATTACATTTTTAACGATCAATTCAAAATCCTTGCCCTTTTCAGAACAATACAGATCATAGCTATATCCGTCGTCCGACATCTTGTAGTAAAATGCTGACCCATTAAAGGTGAAGGCAGAATAAACATCCTCTCCCATGTCGATCTCTTTTCTGAAACGTCCCCATTTTGCTGTATATAAAATTCCGGCACCTTCGTATTCATCATATTCCATCAGATAGAAGAAACGATTGTCACTGCCTCGCAGTGCATAGGTATAATATACACCATCTGCCACCTTCCGGCTGTCTTTGCTTCCCTTTTTATAGTACAGGGTATCATCGGAATCGGTGTAGTATACCTGAGACAGATCATCGGAGGCTGCAAAGGTATAGATGTCTAAGTCACTGCCGATTTCTTCTGCCGTTCTGTCCTTTTTGATGTTCTTAATATAGAACAGACTGCCACCGTACGTATAGAGCAGACTCTTGTTATCTTCCGATAACTGATACTGATAGACGTAGTCGGTAATCATTTCTGCTTCAAAGTTCTTACCCAGATAATAAAGTGAGCCATTCATGACCACAACCAGTTCTTCAAAATCGGAGATTCCATATACATAAATCGTTGATTCTGTCGTATAGTTTTCTCGATATGCTCCATTTTCCGGAAGCAGGCAGTACTGCATTTCACTGCTGCTTAGCTTTTCCTTTACATCTCCTTTGTTCGACAGGTATGTCTTGCCATCGTCAGTATAAAGGAGCTGGGTATATTCTTCATTCAGGAATATGGTAGAACCATAATTCATATTTGTCGCGAGTTTGACCTCACTCTTTTTGTGTTTTACGTATAAATCAAAGGTATATCCGTCGTATTCATAATAATAAAGGTATTTTCCGCCGTCCGAGACTGCGATTGGGATGATATTCTCTCCCATTTCTTCCGGTTTGTCTCCGTTTATCGATTTGTATCCTTTGAAGCTGTAATCACTGGAATAGCTTCCGACATAGGCTACACTCTTTCCGTCCTGTGATATACAGACGGAATCGATCTTCACACCACTGTCGATCTTGGTGCTGCTTTCATCTTCAGTGTTGTACAGATACAGATCCCCGGTTACATACTCACTGCTTCCCTTTATATAAGCAATTCCCTTTCCGTTATCTGAAAGCTTAAAGGAAGATGTATTTTCTGAAACCAGCACTGCGGTTGTCCCGTTCATATAATACAGATCCCCGCTGCCGGTCAAGTAATCATAATCTGCAAGGACCGCAGACTGACTTTCATCCAGACTTTGCTCTGTCTGATATACGCTTTCTGCTTCCAGCAGGACCGTAGAGCCCTGTGCCGTTACATAGACATATCCTTCTTTATCATCCGAATACACCAGCATCGTAGCATCCGGACTGATTTTCAGATATCCGTCACCTTTCAGGATAAGCACAGCAATGACCAGCACAAGCAGAATGACTGCGATTCCACCGGCAAGAATCAGAATATTCTTAGCCTTCTTTTTGTGCTTTGCCGGTTCATTATTCGGGGCTGTTTCTTCTGCTCTTCCCTCGTCTGCCGCATTCTCAACAGCTCTTTGTGTCTTTCTTTCCTGTAACTTCTCCACCCCTGGATTTTCTTTTGGCATAGCGTTTGGTTCATTCGTAAATTCCGTACCGCAGATCAGACAAAAACGATCCTTATCCTCACATTCACGGCCGCAATTGGAACATTTCTTCATGCTTGCTTCTCCTTTCCTGCATACGCTTTACGATCATTTCTTTTGTAACTTTGTCAGGCAAATCTTATAAAGCTAATCTTACTACGAATCCTGCAGTAACGCAATTCTTACCTGCACATCAGCTTATCTGCCGTATCTTTCCCGGGAGGACACGAAGCAGTCCGAACAGCGAAGGCAGGACTTTTCTGTTATTCAAAAGATTAACAACACACTGAATGGTCTCCTGTGTTAACTCTACCCCCGCGATCCCATAGAAAGAATGAAATGGCATCTGCAGAATGGAGTAATACGATATATCACTTTCCCCCATGCCGCCGTCTCCTATGCTCATTCCTTGTTTTAGCAGCTTTCTCGCCAGCTTTATGATCCGTTTTCCCCATTTTGTATGAGATGCATCTTCCAGACAGCAGTCTATCGTTATCTCTTCTTCCAGACTTTTATAACGGGAGGAAAGCTTTCGGCCGAGCAACTGTTCAAATTCATCATTTGATACATTCTTAATATCACAGCTGTCATAAGCCGGAAAACGCTTTACTTCGTGCGACGGCTCTAAATTCGTAACAATTCCTTGTTTTGTGATGGCACAGGCCGTAAGACGAACTTCCTTTTCCAGTCGGATGTCTCTGCTTGAGGCGCCGATGCGGATCTGATATCTGCCGTTTTCAACTTCGAACTGTTCATTCTGTATATCATAATAGGAAAATGCCCTTGCATCCAGTTTGAACTCGGCCATTTTGCTTTCGCCGGCTTCGAGGTATACTTTCTCAAATCCTTTCAGCTCCTGAAGTGGTCTGAAACACTTTCCTTTCGGGCTGATGATATAGAGCTGTAAGACTTCCGCACCTGCGAGGCTTCCGGTATTGGTTATGGTGCAGGATACTTTGATCTCATGCTGGTCTTCCCAGCTGTCCCTGTCCAATATTATGTCTGAATACATAAAATCTGTATAGGAAAGCCCGTGACCAAACGGGAAAAGAACCGGGATCTTGGCTGTATCAAAATAACGATAACCGACAAATATGCTCTCCCTGTACTCAACCGTATTCTGAAATCCCGGGAAATATGGCAGAAAGGCACAGTCCTCCAAAAATACAGGAAAGGTCTCTGCAAGCTTAGCCGATGGATTTACTCTGCCAAAAAGGATATCTGCCTGTGCCTCTCCGACTGCTTCTCCGCCAAGATAAGCCTCCAGGATGGCTGCTGCCTTTCTGACCCATGGCATGGCGACTGGTGAGCCGTTATGAAGGACTACGATGGTATTGGGTTGAACTTTGCAGATCTCTTCGATCAGACGGTTCTGTGACTTTGGCAGATCAATATGGCTTCGGTCATACCCTTCCGATTCAAATGAGTCCGGAAGTCCCGTAAAAAGTATGGCAGCCTTTGCCTGGCTTGCGGCGGCTATCGCTTCAAAAAGCAAATCATCCTGAAGTGGGTCTTCTGCATTTTCATACGCTTTCGCATAAAGGATCTTTGCCTGACTGTATTCTTTTTTTACTGTATCCAGAAATCCTGTTACCCGATGTGCCAGCACGTGCGAACTTCCGCCACCCTGAAAACGTGGATGCTCCGCCATCTTTCCAATGACAGCGATCTTTTCTGACGGATCAAGCGGTAATACCCCGTTATTCTTTAGCAGTACCATGCTTTCCTGAGCAAACCGTCTTGCTGCAGCATGGTCCTTCTCTTTATCATAAGACGGCACCTTTTCTTGGTCCGTGATGCAGCGGTCATGAACCTTCATTATTCTTTCCAAGGCAAGATCGACGGTCTTTTCCTGCAAGCTTCCATTTTTGACCGCCTGAACAATTTTTTTATCATTTATACCGTAACTTGTCGGCATCTCAAGTTCAAGTCCGGCCGCAACACCCGCCACCCTGTCACTGACTGCTCCCCAGTCCGACATAACATAACCTTCAAAGCCCCATTCCTTACGAAGAACATCGGTCAAAAGCCATTCATTCTCCGATGCATAGACTCCATTGATCTTGTTATAGGAACACATGACAGTCCAGGGCCTGGTTCGCTTAATAACAGCTTCAAACGCAGACAGATAAATCTCCCGAAGTGCTCTTTCATCAACTTCTGCGGAAATGAGCATCCTGCGGTTCTCCTGATTGTTGACTGCAAAATGCTTCACGCTGACGCCTACACCACAGCTTTGAACCCCTTCCACGTATTCCGAGGCGAGTTCTGCCGTCAGATAAGGATCTTCCGAAATATACTCGAAATTTCTCCCGCACAGTGGTCCTCTTTTAATATTAATACCCGGACCAAGAAGGATGTTTACATCTTCTGCCCGGCATTCCTTTCCAAGGGTTTCACCAAGATCCCGCATCATACTGCGGTTAAATGATGCTGCCGTTCCTACCGAAGCCGGAAAACAGACAGCAGGAATGGTCTCCCCTTCCATTTCCGAGGTTCCGTTCGTTACCTGCTTTCGCAGTCCGACCGGACCATCGCATAAACGTACCGGGTTTACCATAAGACGTTCTACCGGCTTTGTAAGCCAGGATGTTTTACCTGATAGCAGCGATGCCTTCTCCTCTAATGTCATCTCTCCAATGATACTGCTAAGATCCCCCATAAACATGCCTCCCCGTTTGCATATTTAAACTTCATATCATGATTCATGTAAACCATTGTAGCACAAAAGGACCGTCGCCCGCAAGCAACAGTCCCTTCATTTCATACTTCCATTTTCATTTTTTTACAGAACTCTTACAAGTCTGTGGCAATGTCGATGTTCTCGCCTGTCAGTCCAACAAACGCTCCGTTTGCTGCTTCTCCGGTCTCCGGATGTGCAATCAGCCACTTGTTTTTTGCAAAAAGCATTTGGTCTTCGAATGATTTTACGGTAATCTCAGGTTTGTCCGTATTGGTTCCCTTCGGAAGAACGATAACGACACGGAAGGCTTCGTTCTTCTTCGCACTGCAGGGCGCATAATGCAGTGTCGTTGCATAGATCTCCACTGCCATTCCTTTCGGACAAAGAAACGCTTCAACTTTTGAAGTATCAAGCTTTCCTTCTGTAATATCCTGCTCTTTTGCGACCAGCAGGACAACATCATTTGCCACTATATTGATCTCACTGTCTCTGTGATACTCAAGACAGTTCAGTTTAGTATTGGTTCCATTGCAGTATCCAAGCTGGATCGGCATGCCGCCATACACATTGTCCTGCAGATCTTTCATGGCTGACGTTGCTTCGAGCTCCGGGGAAGACGGAACGTAGATTACATTTTTAGGTGCCTCGCTCGTTTTCACAAGTACCTCGAGCAATTCTGTAAAATCAAACCCTTCCACTACATGTCCATACGGTGCAAATGCTGCATCTTTAACTGATTGAATTTTCATTATCCCTCCATGCCCTGTGCCGGCTTTCCATTGTTCCTTCCGTTATTCCTTCTCGCAAACATTAGTAAACGCACAGGAAACCTTTTATTTTCTATATCATATCACATTGTCATTCAGGATGCGATTGAATTATTGCTAACTTTTTGCACATTTCTACGGAATAATCAGAACCTGTCCTCCATAGATGTAATTAATGTTCGTTAGATTGTTTGCCTTTGCAATATCACTTATGGATACACCAAATTTCTTTGCTATGGTCGAGAGAGTATCTCCCCAGACCACCGTGTAGGTCGTCTGACTTTCCGGCTCCTGAGCAACGCTTTCACCGGTATAGACAGCATAGCCTTCCAGATAATCTTTGATGGAGTCCGCAACCCCCTGTGCTATCTCTTTCTGGTTCTCCACCTTTATCAGATATTCATAATCGGATGGGTAAGATAAAAAGGCCGTTTCAATCAAGAGCGCCGCACAGGTCGTTATTCTTGTCAGAGACAGGCTTTGCTTTCTTGGACTCCGGTCAAGATAATCCAGTCTGCTGATGATGTCATCGTTAATCAGGGTATGCGCATTCGTCGTCTCATTATAACTGTAGAAGCTTAAGAACCCATAAGAAAGAGAGAAGTTCGCTGCCTGCGGCATGGCATTGGCATGAATCGACAAGGACACATCCGGCTTCAGGTCTCTGATTATGGCGACACGTTCATGCAGGGACAGATCCGTGTCGTCGCTCCTTGTCAGCACAACCTTCGCTCCCAGGTCTTCCAGATATTTTTTTGTATAAAGTGTGATTGCAAGATTTATGTCTTTTTCTACCGGTCCATACAGGCCAAGAGGTCCAACTGCACCGGTCGCATCCCCTCCGTGTCCGGCATCCAGCAGTACTGTCGCACCGGCAAGAGAACCTTCTTCTGTCAGATGCGGTGCTTTCTTGAGCGTGAAGATCATATACCCATCTTCAAATTCCACATCGTATCCAGTGATCATAGCATCGTCATATAAATTGAAGGTATAGGCAACCGTACGATTCGTACTTTTATAGATATTTGTCACAACCCGTTTTACTGTATCATTTTCTTCCAGTACTGCCTTTGGCGAACTTATGGTCTCATACAGCGTCAGTATGACTTTTCCTTGTTGTGTTTCGACTTTATACAGGGCGTTCACTTTCATTTTCAGCCTGGCAACGATCAGGTTGTTTACCAGATCGTCTGTTACAGAAACACTGGATACTTTATTCGCAGACAAGGTTCCGTTATAGACATCAACGTAGGATTTATAGACAAAGGTACCGTCGTAGATCTTATAGTAGCTTCCCTGTTCGCCCAGTATCGTAAAGGTCGTCTTATCCGTCAGGGGCATACAGTCTACGTCGGAACTGTCTACGGTCGTACGCGGCATGGTGTATTCGTTGTCAAGCACGCCGTATTTTTCCGTGGTATATGCAATGTATTCGGGTTCCGTCGTTGTTCCCGACCCGGAGGATTCTTTTCGAAGGATCGTCAGGGTCTTCGTCTTGCCGTTATTCGTAAAGGTATATACATTCGTACCAACTGACAGAGAAACATATTGCGTAAAGTATCCCATGTCTGTCGTTTCGATTCTTTCTCCGTTCATATACAGCGGATAATTGTAGTCACAGGCACCAAGTATACTTACCCTGGATAAAGTCGTTGTATAGTTGTCACTTGGAGAAGCTATGATGATATCACCCGGATTTGTTACTCCTGTCATCCATTTGGCATAAACGGTAACTCCCTGCATCATGCTCAGGGAAAGAATGCAGCAAAGCAGTGTCAGTGTTGTGAAGCGTATGCCGTATGTATGTAAGTGGCTGCGTTTTTTGTTCGTTAATGATCTCATATCATCCCTCCATTTCATTACGATATCCTAAGTATGGCATGGACATATGTTATTTATGTGGCACAAAATGTGTCACGAACAATTATTTTCCAAAAGAATGGAAAATGTTACATCACTTCATCCTTAGGCTGATGTGAATTTCCAAAGGAACTCGAACAATACAAGGAGAATCAGAAAGGCCGCATTGACCGCAGAAAACATAAAAAGGTACTTTTTCTCATGTCCGGGCTGATTCTTTCGAAACTCTGAAAATGTGATCAGACTGGCAAGAGAAGCAATCAGTGTTCCAAGACCGCCTAAATTTACAGCGAGCAACAGACTTTGATAATCTGTCGTGAACTGACTGAGAAGAACGGCACTTGGTACATTGCTGATGAACTGGCAGGACAGGATGCCAAAAAGAAACGTGTTCTTCTGCAGCAGCATTTCAAAAAAATTCTGCACTGCTGTTATTCTCGCCATATTCCCGGCAAAGACAAAGAAAGCGCAAAAGGTGAGCAAGAGCGGATAATTCACTTTTTGAAAAGCCTTTCTGTCTGCAATGAGCAAGGTCAGGATCACAACGATAGTTCCCGGCAGCAGTGAAACGACGCGAAAAACAATGAGAATGGATAGTAAAAACAAAAGGCTGTACAGAATAATTCTTCCACGGCTTTGTGTATACGATTCACTTACCTTTACCTGCAGGGGTTCCGGCCTTATAATCAGACAGCCTCCTGCTATGAGCAGCAGAGCAAGAAGGAAGGATGGGAACATAATTGAAAAGAATTCACTGACCGGAATCTGATAAAAGGAATACAGATAAAGATTCTGCGGATTGCCAAAGGGCGTTATCATGCCCCCCAGATTAGCTGCTATATTCTGAAGAATGAACAGATATGTCATATATTTTTCTTTCCCGGTAAAGGAAAGCACAATGGCACCAAGCGGCAAAAAGGTTATCAGCGCCATGTCATTGGCTAATAGCATCGATGAAAGAAAGGTCAAAAACACGATACCAAGAACGAGCCGTCTAAGATTGCCAAGCGTTGTAACAAGTTTCTTCCCGATAAATTCAAATATGTGTATTCTGTCAAATGCACTGACAACAGCCAGCGTTGTAAACAGACAAAGTAAGGTGCGAATATCAAAATAAGACAGATATTCTCTGTCAACAGGTACAAGGAAACAGGTGATAAGGGCAGCAAAAATGGCTGTACAAAGGACAGCCTGACGAAGTATGGTATTTATTATTTTTCTGACCAAGACTCTTGTAAGCGATATGTTACTGCCTGCCTGATTACCCTGACTTATCTGACCAAATTCCTGCTGCCCGACCGGTTCCACTTTTGTAACCTCTTAATGATAGAATAAAAACAGCCTTATTCTATCACATCTGCTTTAAAATGCAATATTAATTTATCGTCTTTCCGTCAAGAACTGCCTGCAGCAGCAAATCTCCCTCATAGGTAAGCTTTAGTGAAAAAAATGGGGCATTTTCTGCAAGCAGGGCAAGAAAGATCCGGTCACCTTCCCACAGATTCAGGCTGCCTACTTCTTTCTTTTCAATCCATGCAAGCTCTCCTTCTTCACAGGAAAGGAGCGTGCCTGTATAAGCATCTGCCGTATACAGGCACATGTACTCGCAAAAATCAGTATTGTAAACAAAGGTAACAATTCCTCGGAATTGATAGCTGGTGAGGGTAAACCCGGTCTCTTCTTTCACTTCGCGGAGCAGACAATCCTCGGGGCTCTCTCCCAACAGGAAATGCCCTCCGATTCCGATCCATTTTTCTTTGTTGACGTCATTCTCTTTCTTGGTACGGTGAAGCATCAGATACCGGTCGTCTTGTTCAATGTAGCACAAAGTAGTAAATTCCATATTCCACCTTACTCCTGGCTTTGCCGGTCGATAGAAGCCGCTGTCTGTTACTTAAAAAGCATACTGCTGGCCAGCAAATATTTCATTTTTTATTGGTGCGTTATCTTTCCTTCGATGCTTCTACGATAACATCAGTTCCGGCTGATACTGTTTATCATTTTCCCGCTGGATCCGGATCGCGAAATCCATGACTTCAGAATTTTTCATCACTTTATAGGAATTCTCCTTTAATATACGAATTAATATCTGATAGTTTTCCGATTCCTGTGCTTCGATATCATATACAAAGATTGTCTTGATCTCATCCCCCAGTTCCTGTGCCGTATAGGACCAGGATTTCGCGGCCGGAATTATGCTTTTCATACGTTTTTCATCAAAGGAAAAGAACTTGAATCCATACATACCTACCATAAAATCATAATGGACCTCTTCGTTGAATCTTCCCCGAATCGGCTCTGCTGTGAAACTGATATGGTTTGATCGCATCATCATTTTGGTGAATTGAATCTCATTGTTCTGACTCAGTCTGTCTTTCCCATCAAAATCAAGACGCATGTGAATCTTCTCGGTCACACCGATAAAGGTATTTACATCGCGTACGACGGTCTCCTGAATCTCATTGAACTGAAGCTTTCCTTTAAAGAAAGTTACATATTCATGCAAATCAAAATCATTCGTCGCATTAAACAGACTATATTCTGTCTCGTTACGGATTCCCTGCAGATAATTCTTCACATAGTCCAGATCAATGGCTGTATCAAAGCTCTCGAGCCGGTTCCATTTTGATATTGTCCGGAAGAATCTTTCGTTTGTATCAAGGTTGTAAAATAATATGCCTACGTTTACGTTCTCATTTGTTATGTCGGATGGATAGTAGCTCAAAACGGAAAACTGAATACGGTTCATTTTGTATCCCCCTTTTTAAAATCATACTATGATACCAGAGACTAAAGTTCCTTGATTCTTGCTTTCATGATATGCCTTCAAGTCTTGTAAACACAGAAAACAGCCGGTTACAGGTCGTTTTTCAGATGTTACAGGATCGTAAGAACACATCAGGCAGGAAACTATCCTCAGGTAATATTGGGGCAAATATCATTTACCCCTGATATCCTCAAAAACTGCATAGTGCAGTCCTTACTTTGATAGTACAACTCTTGACCCTATTTTGCAAATTTTTTTCTCTAATGCATTTCTAATGATTTGTTTTCACGATACGCTTGACAGCGTAACAATGTTATGTTATATTCAATTCATCAAAACAAAACAATGTTACGTTATGCGTAGAAGAAGTACATCTTCAACTTCTACATTTGATAAACCCAAATGTGTATGCGCAGAAAGATGCGCAGAAAAGAGGTAATTATGATGATTTCGAAAAAGGACCTTCTGGCCATAACGGGGATCTCGTACGGACAGCTTTATCGCTGGAAAAGAGAGCGCCTGATTCCGGAAGAATGGTTCATAAAGCAGTCTTCCTATACCGGGCAGGAAACCTTCTTTCCCAGAGAACAGATCTTAAGCCGTATTCAGTCGATACAGGATATGAAAGATAAATACTCACTGGAAGAGATGGCAAAGATTCTTTCTCCTGAAGTAAAAGGTGTTGAAATCTCTGTGGAGGACCTGCGTGAGCTTAAAGAGCTCCCCCATCCGACCTTGCTGATGTTCTGCGGTGTACTCGATAAAAATACTTTTACCCCGTTGGAAATCGTACTTATGATTCTGCTTGTAAGATTACAGGAAGAAAAGCAGATCGAGAGCAAACAGCTTGGAGAATTATTGTTAGGCATAAAAAATTCGATTGCAAAAATCAAAACAGGAATGCGGCTTGGCCTGCTTCAGGTCAATGATAACTATCACCTTCTCATCTATCCGGAACAAAGCACTTTGCTGTTCGATGATTCAATTGAACTGATCTGGAACGCCGGAATCGATGATACGCTTAGTACATATAAAGTCCAATACAAAGGACTTTTCTGAAAATGAGGTGCTTATGGAAAAGACTAAAAAAGAAATTGAAAAAGAAGAGGCTGCCTTTCGTTGTTCTGGCAGGGAGAACGACGGCACGACCAAGAAGAGAATCGAACCGGAGCCTTCCGGTAAACTAAGACTGGTTAATATGACCGTGATTGTACGGTAGATAAGGAGAGCAAATGAAAGATTTAAATTTTGAAGGTGTAGGTACCATTAACAGCGGAGAATACAAGGACATCAACTGCGAAGGCGTAGTTAAGTGCAAAGGCGACATAAAGGCCGAAAAGATCCACATCGAAGGGGTGTTCAGTGCAAAGGGGAAAATCGAGGCAAAAATCCTGGAGTGTGAGGGAACCGGTAAGTTCAATGATAACATCCGGGTGGAGTCCCTGAATATAGAAGGGGTCATGTCATTAAAGGACAATGCCTCCATTGAGGCAACAAAGATCTATTGTGAAGGCGTGTTATCTTCCACAGGCGAGATCTCGACCGATTACCTTCATGCAGAGGGTTGCATTACCGCAAGAGAAATCGTCGGGGATACCATTGAAATCTTGAATGATAGAGGAAAACACAGCATTAAATTCAACATTGATCTTAGTATGTTCGGCGGTATCAAGAAAAACATTTCAAACTATGCTTCAAAAGTTGACACCATAGAAGCAACAACGATTTTGATCGAGGGAGTAAAAGCAACCAATGTTAACGGTGAAAATGTCACCATCGGCCCTTACTGTGAGGTGGAAAACGTTGATTGTTCCGGTACACTGAAAGTTCATAACACCGCAACGGTGACGAACATTCAAGGTGTCACCGAAGTACTGTACGATTAATTCATCCTAGAATTAATATAAAAAAAGGTCTGCTTCCTCAACTGTGAAGCAGACCTTTTTCATTTCAAAAATTACTGTTCTTTTGCTTTTAATTCCTTCTGATAAGAGCCTTCTATATCGCTCCAGTTCGCATCCGCATAGGAAAGCAGATAGTCTGCTTCCTTTTTGGTCATCTCCGGGAAGAATAGGAACATAGCGTTGCTTCCATAACGGAATACAAGCTTTTCCACCCTTTCGATCCATTCCTCAAATGTGCCTGTATAAACCTTGATCCAAAGGCTTTTTCCTGCAGCAATGGCAGCATCATAGATCGGATACCATTCTTCTATGGTTCCATCCGGTCCATGGTCACCGCTTGTCCACTGCAGGGCATCGATTTCATCGATTTCCATTAATGCTTCCACATGTTTGATCGCGTCCGGGCCATCCAGATGATACAATACATGATCAAGACCTTTCGCCTGCTTTCTCAGCTCTTCCTGTATGAATTCCCGGAACTGCCCAGGTGAAATCAAAGCCGAAAAATCACACTGGATCTTTGCCGTACGTCCCGGTCCCCAGATCTGGAACACCGTATAACAGGAACCATTCTCTTCATCCTTTACGATTTCATAGAATTGATCGTAATAGCTGTAATAAATGCTTTGGATCTGGTCAAGACGGCGGTGAATCTCTTCCGGTTCATCCATCATGTCAAAAATCGTATCCTGGACACCACGCATGGATGCCAGCACATCAATGTTCTCCATAATATCCGGAATTCCGATGTAAAAGTCATCACCAGCCAGAGCTTTTACATCCTTAAATAGCTGAAGATGCTTTTTGAACCATTTGTTCTCAGGATCGTAAACAATGTCCGGTTCTTCGTTCCAGTCTTCGACATAATGCTCGAACCAGACAGTATCCGGATTAAATACGATCTCACACCCGACATAGCCTGCCATGGAACCAGGCCCAAAATCTATGCTGAGGTTAGGAAAGCTCTCTCCCATAAATTCATGCGTTTCGCAGTAATACCGAAAGCGTGCCACGATACGGGCCGCATTCATGTATTTGTCTTCCATATTCTTTACGGCAAGTTCCTTTTCAAGTTCAGGATCCTGCGATTCTTCCTTTTTTGCTACCACACACATAAGCGGACGGCCCGTGTTTTTATGCTTCCAGTACGCTGCCCATTTTTCTTTCGTCTCTTCCCAGTTTTTCTTGTATTTCATGTAGACCCCTGTTCCTGCGCTGCTGTCACGCATTGATTAATCGTTGTTTCTTTGCATAATCCTGTTACTCTCTTAAAAGGAAATCTTCTCTTCTTTCCCTTTGTAGGTTACCATTTTACTGCCATTCCCAACAACCTTGATTAAAAGTTCCATTACCTTTGTCATTCCTTCGTATGCACCGTTTGGCTCTTCAATGATCAGTGTTTTATCTGAATCTCTCCAGATAAATGTGGTCGTTGCATAAGCACCATTTTCATATTCATAACCATCCCCTTTGTCCTGATAATAGGTAAAGGAACCGTCCTTACCTGGATAAATGGTAAGTTCAAGCGAAGAATCATCCATCGCCTCTGTACTTTCGCATGGCTGTGCGGTCATAAGCAGGGAACCAGCTTTCACATAGATCGGAATGATGTCGATTGCTGCCGCTGCTTCTATAATCTGTTTACCTTCATAGAATTTATCTGTCCAAAAGTCATACCAGGAAGAACCTTCCGGTAGATAAACGCTTCTGCTTTTCGAAGCATCGGTGATTTCTTCCGATTGCGCCTTATAGTACATTGGTTCCGTTACCGGACAGATCATGAGGCTGTCACCAAACATGTATTGATCCTTACAGTCGTGACAAGCAGCGTCCTCTTTAAAATCAAAGCTCAGCATACGCATTATCGTGTAGTCTTCCAGGTAAACTTTACCGGCCAAAGAGTAAATGTACGGCATCAGTTTATAACGGAGCTTTGTAAATTTCTCAATGGCATCATAGAACATGGTACCCTTTTCTCCGAACTGCCAGATCTCTCTTCTGGTATCGGTTCCATGGGACCGGAACACCGGAAGGAAGGTTCCATACTGATACCACCGCGTGTACAGTTCCCGGTAGCCAAGGTCCTTGTTCCCATCTTCGTAATCTCCATCCCAGAACCATCGCTCTCCCTGCTTTACAAAGAAAGCTCCGATATCCAGTGTCCAGTAGGGCATACCGCTGGCACAAAGGTTCAAGCCTGCCGGAATCTGTTTTTTCAGGGTGCTCCATTTCGCTGTAATATCACCGGACCAGAGAATGGTTCCGTACTTTTGCTGTCCGGTGTATCCACTCCTTGTCAGATTGGTCACACGTTTGTCCCTGGTCACTTTGCGCTGTCCGTCATAAATTGCTTTTGCATGCAGCAGCGGATAAGCATTGGTGTATCGCTCATCCAGATACATTTTTGCATTGTTATGGAACTCCATGTAATTCTGATCCGGTTCCGGTTTTATCTTCTGGCTCCATTCCGGTGTATATGGTTCACTGGAATCACACCACCAGGCATCGATTCCATATTGGAACAGTCCGTCTTCTGCCTGTTTCCAGTAAAGCTTTCTGGCATCTTCTGAAAAGGCATTGTAGATCTCTGATCTTGGCAGCAGAGCTTCTGCTTCCTTCATCTCTGCATAGTTTGCTGTCTTTCTCGACATATTCGGCCAGATGGAGACCATCATATGCACACCAAGTTCATGCAGACGGACGGTCATCTCGGATGGATCCGGGAATCTTGATCGGTCAAAGCCCTTTTGCCCCCACATACCATCTTCCCAGGAACACCAGTCAAGGACTATGGAATCCAGCGGCACTCCAAGTTCGCGGTATTTTTTAGCGGTCTCGATCAGTTCTTCCTGCGTCTCGTAACGTTCCAGCGACTGCATGAAACCAAATGCCCACTTGGGCAGCATGGCCGCTTTTCCTGACAGCTTCCGGTATCCTTTTATACCAGCATCAAAGGTATCACTTTTTATAAAAAAGTAATCCAGTTCCTCACAGGCTTCGTTATAGATATAGGAACCATATTCATTATCACTGAACATGAACGGAGAACAGGTCTGGAGAAGTATGCTGTATCCGTTGGTCGACATCAGGAATGGCATGGCAATTTTAAGATTCCCCTGATGCACATACTGTCTGGTCCCACGAAGGTTCAGGCTGCCCTCTTCCTGCTGTCCCATACCATAGATGGCTTCTTCTTTTGTAAAGTCAAATTCAAGACGGCTGTGGTAAAGGACTCTGTCGTACAGTTTTTTTGCTTCCCTGATAACTTCCTTCTCACCATCCGGTGTCATGATTCGCTCGACCTTCATCTCTTCTGAATAGTCGATTTTATAGGAATCGTACGGAATCAGATACTTTCCGCCCTTTTGTGGTTCCTGCAGCAGCGTCTTTCCGTTTATGTCTTTGTAGACCAGTCTTCCATTGCTTTTTTGTATAACAACGCTCAGAGCCTTTGTCTTCAGTGTGATTTCTTTTTCATTCTCTGTTACCGAAAGCTTTGCTTCTTTTTCTCTGCATTCCTCTAAGCCATATCCATTCCCACAGACAAATTCCTTCTCTAACGTATATACAATACGAATAATTTCATCCGATACCACGACCAGCTTAAGCTTTCCATTCTCTGTATCCAGAACCAGCTCATTCTCCTTGACCGTATAGCTCAGTATGCCGATTTTCTTTGGTTTAACTGCTTCTAACATATTGCCTCCATTCCATTGACCTTTTTTACGCTTTTATGCTATTATGAGTATAGCAATCAGGTCGCAAGCTTTCTATATATTTTTTTATCACAAAGTTGTCTAATCCGAACATTTTGAGGGAATACTATGATAAATCAGATTCTGCCCTATACGTATGAGCATATTGTTTTCAGCAAAGCAGATTTTCCATTCGGAACATTCATCATTCCAGACTCTGCCACACTTCCGCACTGGCATAACCATACAGAGATCGTTTATGCCAAAAATGGCTCCATTGATGTCTACATCAACGGAACCACTTATACTTGTGAAGAAAATGAAATTCTGCTGGTCCCGGGGAACAGTCTTCACAGCATTATCCCAAAGTCTCCGGCCATTTATGCTGCCATAGTGATTGGAGACGAGTTATTAAAGGAACTGCAAAAGGATATCCATTTTTCTGCCATTGTGAAACCGATCGCTGATGGCTTCTTTTTCAGTCCCTGTCATCTGACCGCGCAGGACGCGGTTCATCCCTCTCTGGTAAAGAACCTGAAGAATATTATCAGGGAATCGGCCACGCACCTGCCCCACCGGGAACTCTTTATAAAGCTTGAGCTCTGCCAGTTCTTCGCATCGCTGGCGCGCTATAATCCGGCTTTGTTTTCAACCGCCGAAACACTAAGCACCTCTCATACGACCAACATGAAGCTTGCCATAGAGTACCTGACCGATCATTACAGTGAAAAAATCACCATAAGAACCATGACCGAACTTATGAACATGAGCGAGCAGCATTTCTCCAGACTCTTTAAGACCTATACCGGGAAGACCTTTGTTGAATACCTGACGCTTTACCGCCTGGAATGCGCCAACAAGCTGCTCTTAAAGAGTAATCTTCCCATCACGCAGATTCCGGAGCTGACCGGCTTTTGCAATCCAAATTACTTCTCCCGCGTCTATAAAAATTACTATGGTCATTCCCCCTCCCAGTCCCGTAAATAAAAGGAGGTTGTAGCGGGTATGTGTTATAAATGTTTATCCGACCGGGCGTATATACCGTCAAGGCTCTATGTCGCAAGAACGTCTGCGCTGTAAGGTTACCACGTTTTGCACTGCAAGATTATCACGTCTTACGCTGTAAGCGTTCTGCTTTCGCGCTGTAAGATTCCCTTCTCAGACTTCTTTAAGCATCACCGCCATGTACTGCTTTCCGGGAAGTGCTACTTTAAATTTCCCCTTCTTTCTTCCGACACATTCTTTTGTCATGTTCCACGTATCGAGGACAAAGACCTCATATTCTTTTTCACTGGGAAGATCAAATTCCCGGAAAGAAGGCTGCATAAAGCTGTAGTAGAAAAGAAAAAAGCTGTCTCCTTTTCCGATCTCTTCCGGCACCGCACATACTTCATCCCAGGCCGTTCTTTCATATCGCCGAAGTCCGGTTCCCGGTACTTCAAGCATAATGTCATGCAGGAACCGGAATCTCTTATGACTTTCTCCGAGCAACTGACTTCCGTGGGACCACCAGAGGATGTCTTTCTCATTCAGAAAGGTCTCACCGTGTCCGGCGTATCCACCGCGGCAGACCGCTTCCCAGAAACGCCGTACCATCTCCTGCGCCGTAATATTTCCCCATCCATACTGAATGTTTCCTTCGTACGCGATTTCATCCAGTACCACCGGCTTCTTATAACGTTCTCTCCATTCGTTGGTAAGCTCCGCTGTCTTATACAGATCCTGTCTTTGTATGCTGCAATGTGTTATCCAGGGTCTTGTGTGATCGTAAAAATGAATACAGTTATGAATGGAACGAAGATGCTGATAAGGATCTTTTTGGCAGATCAGCTCCGCATAGTGTTCCCAGTCCTTTAGGTTCTTGGCTGTCAGCAGATCGTATTCATTTGCCAGAGACCACCATACATTACGATAAGCAGAGAATCTCGCTGTAATATAGGTGAGGTAATGATCATTGGCCGCTGCCTCCATACAGGAAAAGCCCCAGCGGTCATAGGGATGCATAAGGATCAGGTCTGCTTCGATGCCAAGCTCCTGTAATCGCACGATGCAGCTTTCGATGTGCCTGAAATAAGCAGGATTGAACCGGTACAGATCCCAGTCATTCCCCGCAGCCTTACCGTTGTATTCATTAAAATTCTCAACCGTCAGCACGCTGGAATCCATAGGCGTTCCCTCGTAGGGATAATCCCTTGGCTCTCCCAGATTGTACGCATAGTGTTTTGGAAAGATGCAAAAACGTATTTTATTGAACGCAGATTCCGATAAGACCTTCAGGGTCTGTTCGATTTGTTCCTCTGACTGCAGTTCCCAGACATAGCAGGTCGTTCCGATGGAATAATACGGCGTTCCGTCTTCATAAGCAAAATGGTAGGTGTTGTGTACCCGTACCAGACCATGATTGTTTTTCTCCTGCTTTGTTACCAAAAAGGTCCCTTCATACTCCTGCATTGAAAAATTGCTCTGGAGCAAAAAGCTATACGTTCCTTCAAAGGAGGGCATAAAACGGACGCAGTAAATCCCATCTCCATCATAGAAACCCTCCACGGTAACCGATTCTTCTTTGCCGGTAAAGATCCCACGGATCCAGCAGTCGGTGAAAGGATTGCCCTCCACAGGTCCTACACATCGTATCTCTGTCATGCTCCATCTGGTAATCGTCCTGCTGTATTCAATTCTGTTCATACACTTCTCCTTCACAACATTTTTGTAAACCACTACAAGAATAATAACGTTTCCAAAAGCCTTTGTAAAGTTGCCTGACTGCATTTCGTCTGCTTTCTTTTAGGAGCTCCATCGTGAAAAATATTGTGAACAAAACTTTTTACAAAATATTCTTGACAATCAACTGTATTACTCCTATAATACGCTCATAACCGTATTACACGAGTGACACAGTCTTTGTCATGTACGCTCGGTTTGGCAGGTTTATGCCTTCCTTATTCAGAATTCGATAGAAATGAGGGTTACCATGATCTCTTTTGACACATTCAAACCAGATGGCCTGACACCGGTCTACCTGCAGATCATCCGGCATATAAAGCAGGGAATCATCGCAGGTTCGATCGCAGATCAGGATGAGATGCCTTCCAGACGTATGTTATCTGCTTTGCTTGGTGTAAATCCCAACACCATACAAAAGGCTTATCATATGCTGGAGGAAGAAGGACTGATCACTTCGAGGTCCGGTGCCATAAGCTATGTAACGATCAAGGACAGCACCCTGCGCAGCCTGTCCCTTCAGCTTTCAACAAACGAAGCACTCACCTTTATAAATGCCATGAAACAGATGGGTATTACAAAGGAGGAAGCTCTCGGTCTGATCTCCTCCTGCTGGGAGGAAGATGCTTTCAGTCTTCCATCCCCTGACAATACCGGGAAGGAGTGATTCTTCTTTGAAGCAAATAAACAAAACAGAAAAACGCAGCAAGACAAAGAACTTGATTTTAAAGGGAGGCCACGTGAAAAAAATAATAACATTTCTTCAAATCGCATCAAAATACATCTTTCCAAAAATGCTTTTGCTTCTTCTGCTTATGAGCGGAGTGGAAGCTCTCCTGTTCTTTGGTGAGTTTCGGTCCAGCACAACGCTCTCTCCGATAAGTCTGCAGAATATCTATACTTCGACACACCTGAGCATTGTCTTTGCTCTTTCGCTCTTACTTTTGATTCTGCTGATGACCCTGCAGGGCATTACCGGCTCAGGAAGTCAGTTTGGATACACGCTGATGCGTCTTTCCCTAAAGGAAGAAAAACTCATGCTGATCTGGAGTGGTTACTACTTTCTTTGTCTACTCTGCATCGTACTGACACAAGTCGCATTAAATTTTGGTTTTACTTATTTTTACGTAAATCATATGGATTCCACTTATGTAAATGCTCAGACCATGTTTGTAAATACGTATCAGATTCCGCTTATGCATAGCTTACTGCCATTATCGGAACCCATACAGCTTGTGATGCTTTTGTTACTGCTGCTGGCACTTTCCTTTACGACTGCTTACTTTTCTTATTGCCAGAGGCATGGAAGAAAATGCTTCCTGCACAGCATGCTTTCTGTCTGCGCCGCCGTGCTGGTTCCAAACAGTGTTACCAGTTTTGGTATGACTCTCTTTTTGCTCATTCTTGCTGCAGCGAGTGTATTCTATGTACTCGACGTATTTTTAAGGAGGGCCTTGTCTTATGAAACGTAAGTTAAAAGACCTTCTGCCGGTTGGAATCCGTCCTCAGGAAGAGGTCAAACCCATTTTGATCGGTCTGATCGGTTCTGCTTTATTCAGTCAAAGCTTTTGGTTTTCATACTTTGAAAATTATAACCGCATCATTCAAATGTCGGAGCGTCAAAACCAGGTATACTACTATGGGCAGTCCGCTGTAATGAATTCCTTTGCCGAATTATTTGGTCATTGCATGATTGGCTTTCTTCTGATCGCAGTCTCGATGCTGGTACTGGCAGTCTTTCATTACTTATATCATTACCAGGGCAGTAAAAGCATCTACCGGATGAAATGTCTCCCGGATCGATGGGAACTCCTAAGGCGTTGCTTATCCATTCCGGTTCTTGTCCTGCTTCTCTGTGTGCTGCTGGTCCTGGTACTGACACTGTTATATTACGGCATTTATCTCCTTGCTACACCGAGGGAACTGCTGCCGCCAGGCTCTGAACACCCGCTGCAGAATTTGTTTAAGAACCTGCTGCCGTTTCTTGGCCACTAGATCGTGTATTCAATTGGATAATTTTATGTGCTGATAAAATGCACAGATTGGGGGAGTTATGTTAGAGATTAAAAATCTTGAAAAAAGATACCATGGAGTCCGTGCGCTCGAAGGCATCTCCTTGACCTTGCGGCCCGGAGAAATCGTAGGGCTTTTTGGTGAAAATGGTGCCGGAAAGACAACATTAATGAAAAGCATTCTGGGTCTTACATCCATTCATTCCGGTGAGGTCACACTGGACGGCGTTCCTGTGACAAATAAAAATATAGCACGGATTTCATTTGCCACCTGTGAGCATTCCTTCTTCCCGTCTCTTACCCCGGAAGACCACAAGGAATTCTATCAGGCACATTTTCCTGCCTTTAAAAGCAGACGGTTCGATGCCTTGACGGAATTCTTCGAACTGCCCCTGAACCGCAAAGTAAAGACTTACTCCTCCGGTCAGAAGAATCAGTTCGAAGTTATTCTTGCTCTTTGCCAGGGTGCCGATTACATTCTTATGGATGAGCCCTTTGCCGGCAACGATATCTTCAACCGGGAGGACTTTTATAAGGTCCTGTCCGGTATCTTAGAGCCAACGGAAACCATCCTTCTTTCCACGCATCTGCTGGAGGAGATCGAAGATTTTATCGGAAGAGCCATTCTGCTTCGTAAAGGAAAGATTACAGGTGACATAGAGACCATGACCCTGATGGAAGAAGGCAAAAGTCTGGTCAGCTATGTCAAAGAAATATATCAATACCAGCCAGACCGTGTCAGCAAGTCTTTGTCCGCGCTGGCTGGTGAGGACCAGCAATAACGGCAGGATTCTCTTGTTGCCACTCACAAAGAATTTGTTTTATAAGAATTGGAGAACCGTATGAACATGAAAGCTTCCCTTTTTGGTACCCTGCTGCTTGTGATTTTTCTGACTGTTGCAGGATTTCTTATAGCAGAGAAGATCAATGAGAACAAAGAAACTGTAGAAATAGAAGAAACAACGCTGGCAGGAGACAAATCTGCCGCAGATGGACTGTCGGTTACCTATCGTGCTGCGTGTTCGAAACTTATGCACTGGGAGACGGTGTATCCCCTTGGAAGGGAAGATAACATAAACAGCAGCTTTACCTATGAAAAGCAAAGCAATGATACGCTGCTTGTTCCAGACGTCCAAATCGGCATCCACACAAATTTTGGTATGAGTACCAGCGGATCCTTTGACTTTAGTGAAGGTAATTTTGATCAGACATTCCCTCTCTTACCGTTTCTTGATGTATCAGAACGAATGTCTCCCGGCACTACCTATTCCGAGACCGTATCCCTGCAGGATTATTATGATTTTATTCCGTTTTCCGTATCCTCCTACTATACCACAACAGCAGCCCTGGATGCCGCAGGCACATACGATGAGAATGGCAATTCACTCTTTAATCAGTTTTTCAGGATCCCCTTTGCCAATGATACGAAAGTGACCGTCGAAATTACGAAAGAAAAGGATGGTTCTATAAGTGCACTTTCCATGAAAACAGCAGATGATTTTTCCAGTGAAGATATTGTCTTTTCTTCCGCCGTATACGACAGTAACTGTTTTCTGGCCTTTCCGGTCAGGCTATCGGATGGCACGCTGCTGGATACAAGCAAGATGGGTGGTGCCTACGGCATTTATACCTTTGCCTATGACCTGGATGCTGCCAACACAAATCCGTACATCATACCAAAGGATATTGAACTTACAAAACTTCAGATCGTTACTTTCTGCTCCTTTGACCCTTCCATGACCAGTCTTGAGGCTCTTGTTCTAAATGAAGAACAAGACGTACTGTTCGCTTTGGCAAAAGAAAACGGTACCTATGCCGTATACTGTATTCGCGTTAGTGATGGCAGTATCCTGAACCGAATTGATTTATCAGCTTTGACCGATCCTGCTGCAACATTTTCACATTTCTTCATCACAGACAATGCGGTCCTTCTTTCTATGTCTGATGACGTTCTTATTGTTCTGTCCGCAGAGAATGCCACGAATTATCAGGTCGTCCTGACTGCTGACCTGGCTGAAATTAAGAATGCGATTATCGCTTATCTTGGGGAGAACGATTCGGATGCCTTTGATTTTGTAGAATACAACATCAGTCCGGTAAGTACTTCATCACCGGAAACCATTGCTCAATATGCAGACACCTATCAGCTCATCCCTGCTTACAGCAAGAATAAGCTTGCGCTCTACCTGTATGCCTATACTTCTACACTATCCTTTACTCACTACCTTGCCATATACAGCAATGATTCCCTTTCTTATCTAGGCCTATACGATTACAAAGGTGATCATCAGGTCTATACCAGCTATACAACAAGCGTAAGGCCAGAGGAGGTTTCCCCTGTTCTGCTAAACTGGCAAAAGCACAACAAGTAAGTATAAATAATAGGAAATGCTCTATCTTTTTATACACATCTTAATAATAATATTAAATTAAATTCATCCTGAATTATTCATGATAATTCATTGAGCGGTGTGGAACACCGTGTAGTTACTGTATTTTTTTATTCTTTTTACTTTAATTTTTGAGAATCAAAACAGACTATATTGAAAATGCCAGCTGCTTCCGGCATACAACGCGCCGTTAGGCGTTGCAGATGAACACATAGCAGTCGTTGATGTAAATCAATTCCGTTCAGATATGGACTGTTTTGTTCCGCTAATGGAGCAATTCCATAAACTTATGGTTTCTACCCCAAATACCTACAGCAGATGCCGAATATGGTTCTTGTTTCTATCGGTTATAATCTATATAAATATCATAATAAATAAGTAAAATCTCAAAAGGCAGCCTAGGCAAGAAATGCATCTTTCTGTGGGGAAAGGTGCAATATACCCTTTTTTATTTTCTCATTTCCTCCATAAACATTAAAACCTCATTTACACGGCAGACACCGGCTCGTCCGCCCATCCCAGTCACTGCTCTTGCTGCTGCAAAGTTGGCAAATTCCGCTGTGTGAAAAAGGTCACAGCCTTGTAAACTGGCATAGAGAAACGAGCTGCAGAAGGTATCACCAGCACCGGTAACATCAACAACGCTGACCTTACAGCCCGGAATACTTACGTTCTCCCCATTCCTGCGGCTGACCTCACAGCCATTTTCTGCTTTTGTTACGACAAATGTATCAACACCCATGTCAAACAACCAGTCCGGCAAGGCTTTGGAGGCATACTTTTTCAAGTTCTCCTGTCCCTTTTCGTTCACGAATAGCGTATCAAGAAAAGGCAGAAATACAAGATCTTCCTCTGTAATGTCCGCCACGTCAAGATCGCACCAGATCCTGCACCCGTTTTCTTTCAGCTCTTTCATTATCAAAAGAGCATTTTTCCCTTTATAGCTAAGCGGCTTAAGTTCACATAGATTCGAATAGATATACTTTGTCTGAAGCAAAGTTTCCATGGCCAAATCGGAGATCTCCATTTTTTGAAGGCCCATGGTCGGAATAAAGACAGTGTGTTCCTCTTCTGCCAGAATGATAATACATTTTGAATCCGGAAGACTGTCATCCCAAACCATAAAGGAGGTATCAAGTCCTGCTTTTTCAAGATTATCGCAGAGAGTTTTTGAGATACTGCCTGTGTTCAGTGCCGTCATGAAATGCGGCCGTTCTTTCCTGTCATATCCCGAAAATACGCAGGCTGCATTGGCAATTGAGCCTCCCATCTGCGGTGCAAGCGTATGAACTATTATTTTTTCTTTTATTTTTGGAAAGTAAGGTGCTTCATAATATTCATCCAGTGCCACATCTCCAATGAAAAATACAGTTTGCTCCTGCATGCCCTTTATTGCCTCCTGAATTTCTTTACTTCTGCCATAAAGGCAGTCACATGGTCTGCACATACATCTCCGGTATCCTGATAGGTGTCTTTGAAGTAACTGCCAACCACAGCCCCGTCCACATATTTTAACTGCTCTGCTATGTTCTCTTTTGTTGCGCCGGCGCAGACGAACAACGGAAAATCAGTAAGGATCCTGCGAAATTCTTTTATCTTTTCCAGCGAAGTTTCCTGTCCTGTTTTATCCTGCGTTACACAAACAGCGTCACAACGTTTCATTCCGGTATGAAGATCCTCTGTTAAAGATTTCTCAGATAACACCGGCTGGTATTTGAACCGTACTCCGCCCATAACATAAGCCGGACATTTTGAACGATATAACTTAAAAAAAGCATCCAGTGTATCCTCGTCTCTTGGTTTCACGTGCCCGACAACGGAATCGATCTGCAGATAGCTGCAACCATACTGTGCGGCAAGCTCAAAGCCCATCGCATCCACATTCAGACAGTTCACGCCATACGGTATACTGAGCTTACTGCAGGACAATTCTTTCAGGATCTTTTCGACCTGATAATAAGTACCAAAATACGTCTCCACCAGAATTCCGTCAATTCCACTTTGAGCATAGATATCAATTTCTTTTCTGGCTGTTGTCAATACATCGTCATCTCCATGGCCTTTCGCATGAATGACCCCCAGAATTGGTTTCTTTTCAGTAAAACAAGTTAAAATATTCCCCATATGCTTCCTTTCCTGCGCATTTGCTTTGTATGACTCTATTGAATAATTTCAATGATCTCCATATCCTCAGGTACGAATACATTCCCGGAGAAGTTCTGTTTTGCTTCTTCGGTATAGAGTTTCTTTCTGTCTTCCATATGGTCGTCTTCTGTGTGATAGAGCAGAAGATTCTTTATTCCAAGTGTCCTGGCAAGTTCTCCTGCCTCGACGGCTGTGCTGTGATGCTTCTCGTAGGGTTTATAGATTTCCCGGTCTGCATAAAGGCAAAAGCTTTCACACAAAAGCCAGTCTGCTTCTTTCAGATATTCTTCGTTCTTTTCGTTGTATGGTTCATCACCCAGACAGACCAGCTTCCAGGGATCTGGTTTAATCTGAACTTCCTTTTTCACCACAAATCCCATCTGCTTCATTTTTGATGAGAACATATCCAGAAAAATAACCTCTATGCCTGCAAAGCATTTCTGCTCACCATGATTTATACATTCAATGAGGATCTGCTTTCCGATGCAGTCATTCATCTTCTTTATAAGTGTTCTCTCACAGAAAAGCTTAAGTGTGTCTGCCGTCTCATCATGACAGTATATATGGAATTCTCCTTCGTATTTTCCCTGACCAATCAGCGTTGCTATCATACGAACGACCCAGACAGTGCCAAGGATATGATCCGTATGCGCGTGGGTAAGAATCATGTGATGCAGGTTCATAAAGGTATAATTCGTCTGCTCCATGCGGTGAAAGATTTCGTTCCCACCACCGGCATCCACCAGTATAAAGTCCTCCTCTGTATCCAGAATAAAGCAGGTATTGTAGCATCTGGTCGCCATTGCATTTCCTGTTCCAAGCATCTGTATTTTCATTTTCTCTCCATTCCTGCTCTGCTTATTCGCTATGCGAAAGAGCAGTCAATCTCTATTTTCTGCATTTTGCGGTAAAAGATATCTTTCTTCCTTTTCAAAGCATGCAGAAGGTATTTTACGGAATAAAAGCTCCAGGTACCGCATCTTTGCGATTACCCCGGAGCTTTCGTTTATAACTTTTTGATATCTTTTTCTTCTTATAATTTTTACTTCTTTTGATTTTACAAAATCATTGCTTTTGTCGGATGGCAATGATTGCTGTGTCAACCGTATGAAAAGTTCTATGCGTCAGTGAATTAGTTCTTCTTTACAGCAAGTACAACGTCTTCGCCGTTTAAGTTCCATTCCTTTGTATAGCCATCGGTACTGCCATATACGAAACTTGTCGCAAGAACAACGGATTTGATCATAACTTCGTTTTTCTTCATGATTGCTTCGATGGTCTCATTGCCGGTCTGGTATACCGTAATCTTATCCATAACTTCAAAGTCTGCTTCCTTACGCATGGTCTGGAGCTTACTAATGATCTCACGTACAAAGCCTTCTTCAATCAGTTCCGGTGTCAGGGTCGTGTCAAGAACAACGGTTACACCACGGTCAGAATCGGAGACAAATCCTTCGGTCTGGTTGATCTCAATCAGCAGATCATCTTTTTCAAGGACTTCGGATACACCATCCAGTTCAATGGTGAGTGTACCGGTTTCTTTCAGTTCTTTCATCGCAACGGCTCCGTTAAGGGATGTCAGTACCTCACGCAGGCTGTTCAGCTGTTTGCCGAATCGCTTTCCCAGAGTACGAAGCTGTGGTTTGAAGGAGTAAGACGTAAAGGTGTCCACATCATCACGGAAGGTAACGGATTTCACATTTAATTCATCTTCAATGATCTCTGTGTAAAACTCAGATAACTTAACTTCTGATTTAACGAACATATCAGCAATCGGCTGACGCTGCTTGATGTTCGAAGCATTACGGCAGGCACGGCCAAGAACCACGATGGAAAGTACCGTATCCATATTCTTTTCAAGCTCTTTGTCGATGTATTCTTCTTTTACTGCAGGGAAATCGCAAAGGTGAACACTGATCGGTGCTGACTTATCTATGCTGCATACAAGGTTACGGTAGATCTGTTCTGTCATGAACGGAATCATCGGCGCTGCTGCTTTGCTGACGGTAACAAGTGCTGTATAAAGGGTCATGTAAGCATTGATCTTATCCTGTTCCATACCCTTTGCCCAGAAACGTTCTCTGCCGCGGCGCACATACCAGTTGCTCATCTCATCGACAAAGTCGAGCAAGGCTCTTGCTGCTTCCGGAATCTTATAGTTCTCAAGGTTCTCGTCGGTTGCTTTTACGACCGAATTAAGTCTTGATAACAGCCATTTATCCATGACCGGAAGTTTATCATATTCTAA
This sequence comes from Clostridia bacterium, assembly GCA_003249225.1. Taxonomy (GTDB): domain Bacteria; phylum Bacillota; class Clostridia; order Lachnospirales; family Lachnospiraceae; genus SZUA-448. The sequence goes on from QKJQ01000004.1 coordinate 99,694, forward strand.
GGTATATTTTGTTGCATCAAAGTTATCAATGTTAGCATACAGAACAAAGAATGCATAGGTATTCCAAAGGGTACCCATGAATTTACGCTGTCCTTCGGTCACGATCTTGCCGTGGAAACGGTTCGGCAGCCAAGGTGCACTGTTCACATAGAAGTACCAGCGGATGGCATCTGCTCCGTATTCTGAAAGTGCGTCGAACGGATCAACGGCATTTCCTTTGGATTTGCTCATCTTCTGACCATTCTCATCCTGAACGTGTCCAAGGACGATTACATTCTTATAAGGCGCTTTATCAAAGAGCAGTGTCGAGATCGCAAGCAGGGAGTAGAACCAGCCTCTTGTCTGATCGACCGCTTCTGAGATAAAGTCAGCCGGGAACTGCTTTTCGAACAGATCCTGGTTCTCAAAAGGATAGTGATGCTGTGCAAATGGCATTGCACCGCTGTCGAACCAGCAGTCAATTACTTCCGGTACGCGCTGCATGGTCTTGCCGCATTTCTCGCAGGGGAAGGTAACTTCATCAATATAGGGACGATGAAGTTCGATATCACTCTTGCAGCCTGATAATTTCTGAAGTTCTTCAATGCTTCCGATCGAGTGCATATGACCGCATTCACACTGCCAGATATTGAGCGGTGTTCCCCAGTAACGGTTACGGCTGATGCCCCAGTCGATAACGTTCTCCAGCCATTCGCCGAAACGTCCGACACCGATGCTCTTTGGAATCCAGTTGATCGTGTTGTTGTTGCGGATCAGGTTTTCTTTTACCGCTGTCATCTTGATGAACCAGGATTCACGTGCATAGTAGATGAGCGGTGTATCACAGCGCCAGCAGAAAGGATAGCTGTGCTCGTATTTCATAATCTTGAATAAGGTCTTATTCTTGCCAAGCAGGGAAAGAATCGGTTCATCTGCTTTTTTGCAGAACAGTCCGGCAAAATCCGTTACTTCCGCTTTCATCTCACCCTGTTCATTGACCAGCTGAACAAAAGGAAGGTCGTAATTACGGCCGATCTGCGCATCATCTTCACCAAAGGCTGGTGCAATATGAACTACACCGGTACCATCTGTTGTTGTTACATAGTCACCGCAGGTAACGTAGAACGCTTTCTTACCCTTCACATTATCACGGTTCGCTGTCTTGTCGACCTTACCGTCAGCATCATTGAACGCATAAGGGAAAAGCGGTTCATATTCTTTGTATTCTAAGTCTTTCCCGGTATATTCTTCTACGATCTCATAATCCCCTTCAATAATTGAAAGAAGGTCCTTTGCCAGATAGTAATATTCATTAGCAACGATTGTTTCCGCTCCGTCTTTTTCAACGTTGACCACATCGCCTTTTTCATTGACTCCGACTTTCACCTTCACATAGGTGATTTCCGGATGTACACAGAGTGCTACGTTTGACGGAAGTGTCCACGGTGTGGTCGTCCAGGCAAGGATATATTCATCTTTGCTGTCCTTGACCGGGAACTTTACAAAACAGGATTTTTCTTTGACATCCTTATACCCCTGCGCAACTTCGTGAGAAGCAAGAGGCGTTCCACATCTTGGACAGAATGGTACGATCTTGTAGCCTTTGTAAAGAAGTCCTTTGTCCCAGATCTGCTTTAATGCCCACCATTCGGATTCAATGAAGTCATTATGATAGGTAACGTAAGGGTTGTCCATATCTGCCCAGAAACCAACGGTTCCGGAGAAGTCTTCCCACATACCCTTGTACTGCCATACGCTTTCCTTACATTTCTCAATGAAAGGTGCCATACCGTATTGTTCGATCTGCTCTTTTCCATTCAGTCCAAGCAGCTTTTCCACTTCGATCTCGACCGGAAGCCCATGGGTGTCCCAGCCGGCTTTTCTTGGTACCATGTAACCCTTCATGGTCCGGTATCTCGGAATCATATCCTTGATAACACGGGTCAGTACATGACCGATGTGCGGCTTGCCATTTGCGGTCGGCGGTCCGTCGTAGAACATGTAATCGGGAGCACCCTCGCGGTTCTCCATGCTCTTTTCAAATATCTTATTCTCTTTCCAGAACTCTTCAACATTTTTTTCTCTCTGCACGAAATTAAGATCACTCGTTACTTTTTCATACATTCCTATTATCCTCCAATAACTACAAAATAAAAAAATCTCGTCCAAACAGGACGAGACTCAGCTTCTCGTTGTACCACCTATTCTCATGTACTCCGCCTCGCTTCATACAGTCACCATATAACGGTCGTCCCCGGCTCGACTTATTCACTGGCTCGCTTTCAGTCTTGCAACTACAAAGTGATCTTCCCCATTCCTTACTCACATCAGGCTCACACTCTCCCTGACTCGCTGTTGATTTTCATGAATGGATACTGTCTTTGTCATCGTTTTTACTTATTTTATGGGAAATATCATAATACGAAAGTCACAGAATGTCAATGTTTTTATGGTTTTTGTTGTTATGACGCGGCAAAGAAACTCATGATGCCAAATCCATCCGGTACAGGAAGTGATATCATATAGATCGTTGCAATTATAAAGCTTATGAAAGAAACTGCGACAATGAAATACGTGTTCTTTTTATTCTTGAAACTTCCTGCAATACCAAGAAGAAATAATACAACACCATAAATGACTGTAACAAGACCAAATGCATCACCATTCTTGTTGTCTTCCTGACCGGTCAGCATCATTTGCTGAGACTCTGCCAGAAGATCATTCGCTGCAGTAAAATAAGAAGCGACAAATGCTTCCTCTGTAAACGGAGAGACCAATGCTTCCTCTTTATCCATCCAGGCAAGTACAATTTCTTCCGGGTCATCACTGGTATAGTTAAAATCCCATCCCAGAACCGATGCCATGTCATCTGAGAGATTATCATCCAGCTTAAAAAACAATTTATACGCGCTTTTTGCTAATTGATCCTCATCTCCACTGTCCTGAGCAAATAATATCTCGATCTGCAGATCACTTACATCGTTCCATAAGATCATGTCCTGATTCATTCTCTGTACGCCCGCATTGTATTCCGAATTTCCTTCTGCCGCCAGATTGTTGGCTTCTGCATAATTTGTCGCCTGGTTCCCTTCGTGTAAAGAACCGACCCAGCTCGCCCAGGCAGTAAACACCGCTGTAATACCAAGCATAATAACAATGATTAACTCCACTCTCTTTTCTAAAACTTTTGCCATTCTCTCCATGACGGTTTCCTCTCATTTTTGTTATAAATTAGCTTACCAATTGTTTATATTTATGCAATCAAACAATTATATAAATCCCGCATATGGATGTCAATATGACGCACTGCCTATGTTACTAATTATTTTTCATCGCCGGAACGAGGCAAAAGAAAGTACTTTCATGTCTACTTCGTGCAAACAAGCTCATAGCCAGAAACCTTCCTGTCGTATGAGCATGAACTTTGTGCGGAATGCCCTTATAAAATGTGTTTACGTCGCTTTTCTTCCATTAAAAAGGGTGCCCTAAGACAATGCTTGGACACCCTGAATATCTTATTAAATTAAATTCTGTTATCAAAATCCTGACAATGCTTTCTCTACGCCGTCAACACATACTCGGTCCATGGAATCATATTGCTGTTCAAGATCTCTTTTTCTAGCTTGTACATGTGCTGGATATGATCTTTACTTCCTGTCTTTGCTTCTAGGAGCAGTTCTTTCCGGTACCAGGCTTCGCCTTTTTTCTTTCTTGCAATGTCAATGGAGGCTTCTACGTTGTTCCGGTCCAAATACACACAGACAGCATCGTGCTTTGCGTAGGCATCCGCAATCTTCTCTACATAGGCCATGGCCTGTTCATCAGAGCCTCTTCGGAACAATATATCGTTCAGCGGTGTCTGCAGAAAGCTGCTGTTTAAGATAACAACACCTTTGATCTTTTCAATCTCTTTCATTCTTTTCTCGATAATCATACCGGCAAGACGAATATAATTCTCGGCGTCAATACGAAAATCGGAGGGTTCCCCAAGTTCAAAGGGATGAACGGCTTTCTTTACTTTCTTTGGAAGATTGTCTGTCTTTAGAAAACAGCGTCCTTCATAACGAATAACCAGAGCATCCAGCTTATACTTTTTAGTAAGGGGCTGAAACTCCTCTTCTGTCATGACAGCTACATTCGAAAAGTTTGTTGGTATCTTTCCATTGCCCTCATCGAAAAAGGTGACCTTGAAACCCCTTCTCTCAAGATCTTCTTTCAATCGGAAGGCATGAGCTGTTTTTCCTGTTCCTGGTAATCCTTCAATTAAATACAGTTTTTCCATACGCAACCCCAACTTTCTTTGTAAACATGTGTTAACAAGCTGCCTCTTTCTTTCTACAAATTACATGTATCTATACGCTTTTTTCACCTCACTGCGTTTTAAGTTTACTGTAGTATTCTTATACCTCTATGAAAAAAACCTTTGAATTTGATTAAACCAGAATATTCCTTAATTCTTCCTCTTATTATAACACATAATGATGCACTTGTGTCCATTTTTAAACAATTTTTCACACTTTTCTATAATTTTTTTGTATATATTATATTAAAAAGTTTGAAATGATTTTAAACCTATGATACTATAATACTTGGCTATGGTAAGCTGGTTGCGGCCGGCTGTTTAACGTTACATCTTTAGGAGAATACATTATGTATCAAGCAGTTTTAGTTGATGATGAATCTTATATCATCGAGGATCTTCTTTCTGCCATTGACTGGTCAGGATATAACATCGATATTAGTTTTTCTACCACATCCCCTCTCGAAGCATTGGAATATATACGATCACACAGTGTTCACCTGCTTATTACGGACGTTTCTATGCCGCAGATGACCGGAATCGAACTGATCAAAGCTGCTAAGGAAGCAAATCCTTTGCTGACAGCCATCGTTCTGAGTGCCTATAACAATTTTGAATATGTACGTTCTGCCATGCGTAATGGAGCAGAAAATTATCTCTTAAAGCCGCTTGACCCAAATGATTTAATGGAATCCATCAGCCAGTTCGCCAACAATATGCAGGAGAGAGAAAAGATCTCCCGTTCTTTTGGCGCCTCCATATTGACGTTCCGCAGCAACTTTGCAGAACAATGGGTAAAAAATTTGCTGTCTCCGAATGAACTGTCCGAGCGTGCCACCTTGCTCGGTATAAATGTTGATTCTGATAACTACACCGTTGTAATCTTTAACAGTCCCTCTGCAGATTCTGTTAAGATGTCTGAATTCTATGATATGCTGCTTTCCTCTCTTGTCGGAAACTGTATGTCCACGATATATTTTGAATCACCTCAGCGTCTGGTCTGTATTCTTTCCATGGTTGGGCCAATCCGTGATCTAAAGAAGCTTGTTATTGAAGAAGCTGAGTTAAAAGCTTCTCTTTTAAGTTTTCCCCTGTTCATATCCATTGGCTCGACCGTCGGATTCTATACCAACGTTCCGGAAAGTTACACGACCGCTCATACGATGCTGTATCTGACCTATAGTACTTTGCCGTTCTTTCTTTATCATCAGAACCTTTTTGGTATAAATAAGTGTCTCGACGATCAATTTTCTCCTTTAAGTTCCAATGCTTCCTTTCAGACAGAAGATTATATTACGGTTGCGAGAAGAGTTTTTACTGCTGCAAGCACCTCGGAATCAGCCTATCATGTCTGCCTGCTGATGATTCCCTATTTGCTTCGCAAGCTGACAAAAGAGGTTATTGAGATACCACAGCGTTTTCCAACGATTTTATCCTTACTTGCAGATCTGCCTAAAAAAGGATTGACACAAAAACTATATCTGGATTATTCCGTAAATTTTATTCGTGAATGTTCCAATGCAATTTTACTCTCTCAGAATGAATTCCCTTTTGTTGACGCAGTTATTAAAGCGGTTCATGATTTTTCTGATAAGGATATCTCTTTAAAAACACTGGCAATAAAATTAAACATGTCACCTTCTTATCTTGGTAACATGTTTAAGAAACAGACCGGATATTATTTTAATGATTATCTTGCAGAGGCAAGATTAAAATATGCGGCGCTTCTGATCGAAACGACCGACATGAAGATGAAAGACATCGTCGACCAGGTCGGCTTTTCAAGCCAGACTTATTTTAATCGATCCTTTAAGCGATACTTTAACGTATCACCAGTCGCATATAGGAGAAATAAAAAGATTTCCACACTTACTTCGTAAAAAACGAATATATTTTTTCAAAATATGGCTCTTTTACAGAATCCAGCGCGTTGTATATCTCATGTCTGGATTCTTTTATTTCAAATAACTCTACATTGGCTGCCTTCTTAGCAAACCGGACCTGTCCGCTGTTACGAACCATGGTCTCTTCTCCCGCCTGAAAAAGAAGAACAGGAATCTTCACCTTCTTTGCTTCCCTTTGAAGTTTGCTTGTCGCCATAAGGCTTGCATAGACCCAGCCACAGGAGGCTCCATTGGTCTGATGTTCTTTCGTGAGAAGTCTTTTTTTGAAAATATGGTCATAACAGGCTTCTGAGGTACAGCCACTTCTCTTAAATTCCGGTATTCCGCTGAATTCTTTGTGGCCTCTTACGTAGCTCTTTGCTCTGCCTGTCAGCTTATAAAAAAGTGCCATGAGACATACTGCTTTGTTGTACTTAAATCCACTCTCCATTTCGAGCATTGGTGACGTTAAGACTGCTTTGTCAAAACTGTCTGGAAATTGTTCCAGATACAATGCTGCAATCGCTCCGCCCATAGAATGTGCATAAAGATAAAGGGGTAACCCTTCACTTTCCGGGCGAGCAATCTGCAAGGTGAAACCGTGAAGATCACGGACATATTCTGTATAGGAATCCACATGGACCATCGACAGGTCCTGAACGTTTCTGGTCGATCTTCCGTGTCCGCGATAATCAAAGATGAATACCGAATATCCGGCATGATAGAACCGTAGGATCACTTCCTCATATTTTTCTGTAAATTCACAAAATCCGTGTGAAATGACAATCGACCCATGTGCTTTGGGATTCTTGAAGATCTCATAGAACAGACTGGTACTCTCATCGCTTTTACTATACCCTTTACGGTAGTCCTTCTCCTTTATTGCCAGGATCTCCTTCGTTACAATCTCTTCATAGTTTTCCTCATGAATTGCTTCCATACCCGCACCTGCCTTCCTGCTCGAAAATTGCCTGTCCTTTGCTGCTTTGTTCTTACAACAGAAGTTTCACATTTCCTTACATATCAATCTTCTTCGTATTCCTGAGCGCTGTTCAATGCCTTCTTCCATGCGTTTTCATAGTACGCTTCTACCACTTCCATGTTATTGTTATAGGCATAGTCGCGCATCTCTTCCCACAATCGTTCGAATTCCTCTTCGTCGTTTGCATAGATGATATCCCAGGAGCAGTCATCAACATACTCGCCGATTTTTGATATAATGCTTTGCATACGATCCGGAATGACCGGTAACATGTTGACTGCCTGCGTTGATTTCGCAATCATGTCATGTGTCCTTAAATATTCACCAACCGAGTCCGCTCCCAGAAAATCAAGCACTTCCTGCTGCATCAGGGTCGGTACACGATTCAGGGTCGAAGGCCAGTAACGGTAGCTGATGCTGTATTTTCCATTAACAGAGGTCTGTGCCTGAATACCGAGTGCATTAAAAGCATAGGAACCATCCAGAAGGGTTCCGCCGCCATCAACCGGCAGGTCTGTCGTTTCTGAATTATCTACGTATTTCCATCCATCATCAAGAATATAAGGATCTCCATTTTCATCATAATCCCAAACAACGCCCTGCGGCCCATTGTAGAGATAGGCAATGTTATCTTCGTCATAAAGCCAGTTCAATAACTCACAGGCTTTGTCAACGTCCTTACAGGAGGAGCTTATGGCAAAGTACCAGTTTCGTCCGACCGTCTGATTCGGTGCCTCGTACAGCTTCATATCCTCTGCCACGATGGTAGCATATCCATCAACATTTTCTTCGTTATTAACATGCCCTGAGGATTCCAGGTTGTAACTGCCGGTCAACCAGCTGAAATAGGAAAACATAACGCGGCCTTCGCTGTACTTTTCGCTGGCGTTCTTATAGGTCTGTGTTACCGATTCCGGATCTAAGAGACCTCTCTGGTTTGCTTCAAAGTAAAAATGAAGTGCTCTCTTATAAAAGCTGTCTTCTGCAAGAACGGAGCTGATCCGATTTGTTATGATATTTGTCTCCATTAGGTCCGAGACATATTCTGTATCGATTCCATAATAAAAGGATAACGTGGCGACTTCCAGTGCCGTATTCTTATCCCAGTCTGAAAAAAGAGAGAATCCGTAGATTTTTTCTCCATTCTCATTTACTGGTTTAACTTCCAGCATCTGCTCAACAACATCCAGATAGTCTTCCAGTGTCGCAAGCTTTGGTGTCCCGATCTCTTTGTACGCACTCCACTGAAGCAGAGGTATCCAGTTATAAGCATTGGTACCGCTTTCTCCGATGGAGGTCGGCATTACATAGAGAAGGCCACTTTCATCTCCAACATTTTCTTTCGTGTATTCAATGGCATCCGCATAGGTTTCATTATCAAAAATACTTGGCAGCTCGTCTTTATATTTTTCTAAAGGCAGCAGCAGACCTGCATCCAATGCATACTGTACCTGATCGGTTCCTTTGAATCCGATTATATCCGGAATCTCCCCAGCCACGATGTATTGAAGTATTTTCTTTTCTACATTGTCTCCGGCAGGGTAAAAATCAAGAATAATCCCAGTATCATTTTTCAGCTTCTCCGCTGCCCAATTGTTCCAAATTCCGGATTCATCGGAAACCGACTGTTGTACAAAGGCTGTCAGTGTGTAACCTTTGGCAGTCTCTGTTTCATCCTCGCCTACCGAGTTTCCGCAACCTGTCAGGATTGGCCCGGTCATTAAAAATGCCATCAAGGCAATAAATTTTACAATTCGAAAATCCATCCTTTTATGTCCTTTTTTCTTAGACATTTCTTTCTCCGTTTCTACTTTTTCCTGTACACGCTGCTTGTTACAACATTGCATTCTACTGAGTGTTATCATATAATATATTGGAAGGTTTTTCAACCGGAACGCAGATTTTTTCCAAAAGATTACAAAGAACAAGGGAACATGGGGGACATTTTATGAAAAGCAAAAATAAGTATCACAGTTTTTATGCAAAGACCATGGCTCTGTTCATTGCTCTGATCTTCTTGCTGTCGGTTCCTTTGGTTCTGGTCAGTAATACCATTCTCAGTAAATACGAAAAAGCAAACTATATAAAGGAATATGATATTGTTCTGAATGATATGCATCGCATCTTCAATACCAGATGCCATTACTTTTATAATACCCTGGAACCATTGTTCCAGAACACTTCTGATTATGATAATCTGTGTACCCTTTGTACTGCAGATCCGGAGGAAGCTTTGAATCCCGCTTTGTCAAATGCACTTGTTAATGTGTTTTATGACATTTGCATGCGTGATTTTAATTGCATTGGCATTCTTCTTCACTCCAATATAACGGACCGGCTCTATCTTTTTGACCTCCAGTATAAAACAATTGAACCATTGTATACTGAGTCCGAATACCCCTCTTATGAACCATATTCTTTAAAGTTCATCGACGAATCTGTTCTTGTATCCCTGAATAGCCGTCTGAACAATCTGACGGATCACATGTACGGACTTTCCGGAACTATTTATAACCAGAGCAATACAGCTCTCTCTTCCTTGGGACAGATCATTGTTCTATACTCGACGGAGGACCTTGTCAGTTCTATTAGTGAACAATACCTATCCGAAGATGCCATCTTTTCCATTACTGACCTGACGGGTGCCGTTCTTTACCAGTCTTCCGAGGTTGGAGCCTCCGCTCCCCTTCAAACGGTTGTAAACTCTCTTACAGAAACGGTTCAGACCATAACGGTATCCGGTGAAGAAACAAGACTAAATGATAAAAATGCCTATCTTTCCTATATATATAACGGACGTTACGATTATCTGGTCTCGCTGACACTTCCCTACAGCCGGGTATCTCTTGGGTATCCACGGCAGATGATTTTGCTTTTGATCCTTTTTATCTGCGGCTTTTCGATTATATTGTTCCTCCTTGTCACAAAGATGTCCAACGATAAAGTAACCTTTATTCGGGACAGTATGTCTAAGCTTGGAGGCAGTAATCTGGATTACCGGATTCCGACCGATGATACGAACGATGAATTCTCTGCTATCGTCGAAGGATTCAACCTTATGTGTGATAAGCTTCAGGATAACGTTGAGAAAAGCTATGTCTATGTTATGCAGCAGCAGACTGCAGAGCTTTATGCCCTGCAGACCAGTATTAATCCACATTTTTTATATAATACTCTGGAGATGATCCGTGTCCAGATTGCGCAGGGCCGTGCCCAGGATGCTTCTCAGATGATATTGCTGCTTTCTGGTATCTACCGCAATCAGATGCGAAGGGATTTCTTTGTCTCCCTTTCGGAAGAATTGGAGCAGTGCGAAAAACTGATTGAACTATATATGTATCGTTTTGGCAACTTTGAATATGAGTTTGATATTGATGATTCCTTCCTGCCCTATGCCCTGCCAAAGAATACGCTTCATCCACTTATCGAGAATTATTTCATTCATGGAATCAACCCGAACAACGAAGATAATCTGATTACACTGACCGGTAAAAGAGAAGAGATCAATGGCATTTCCTACATACGTCTCACCTTATCAAACAATGGCTTACCAATATCCGAAGAGGAATTGACCCGTTTAAAAGAAAAACTGCAGAGTTCCATATTCCAAAACAAAGACAGCGGCGGCTTTGCACTTCCAAATGTGCACAATCGTCTGCGTATTGTTTTTGGGGAACCCTGCGGTCTGTATCCGGACAATTCTATTCATGATTCCGGCTTTGAGATCTCTGTTTTGTTCCAGCCAATGCTTCCTGCAGAAATCGCAAGAAAGTTAAGTCTGTCATTATAACATCTTCTTGTAACTTCTCAGTCAAATAGCTTTTCGACCTGACTGTCTTTTTTTAGTAAGACAATCTGCTTTTTTCCCTTGTATCTAAGTTCCAGTTCGGTCTCTTCGATCGATGTAAGAACACACTTTGTAAGGGTACCATTTTCCCAGGTAATGTCAGCCTTTGTGCCGCCGCGAAGCACGACACCTTTCAAGCTTCCGGATCTCCATTCCTTTGGAAGTGCCGGGAGTAATTCGATATAACCGGCATGGGACTGTACGATTCCTTCGATCACCGCTTCCGCAAACCCGAAATTACCATCGATCTGGAAGGGTGGATGTACATCCAGGAGATTGTCCTGAATGCATTTTTGCATCATCTGGAACAAATTGTTATAGAAATCTTCCGGTCTTTTAAGTCTTGCCATAAAGCAGCAGAGCCATGCCTTGCTCCAGCCGGTGTGTCCACCGCCGTGCTCCAGTCGAAAATCAATGGTCCTTTTCGCTGCTTCAAAAAGCACCTTCGTGTCTTCTGTTATTTCAAATCCCGGGTGAAGGGCAAACATATGTGAGATGTGTCTGTGTCCAGGTTCTGTCTCCTCGTATTCCTGATACCATTCCAGGATTCTTCCATCGGAACCAATCTGCAGGGGCACGAGCTTGTCCCTCATTTCGGTAAGCATTAAAAAGTCCTTTGATGTCTCCTCTTTCAATACGGCAAGCCCTTCCAGATAATCTGTCAGCAACGCACGAAGAATGGAAGAATCCATGGTCGGTGCCATGCAAAGGGCTCCTTTTTGTCCTGCTTCGGAACGGTACGTATTCTCCGGTGACAGGGAAGGTCCGGTAAGCAGCAAGCCTTCTGGTGTTTCGTAAAGATACCCTTCAAAGAATCGGATTGCTTCCCGCATGATCGGCATTGCCGTCTGTGTAAGAAATTCCTTATCTTTTGTAAAGGCATAATGCTCATAAAGGTGAAGGGAAAGCCAGGCTGCACCCATTGGCCAGAATGGGGAAGCATCAAAAATTCCTTCCAGGTCCGTACAGCCCCAAAGGTTCGTATTATGATGTGCGCAGAAGCCTTCGCATCCATACAGGTCTTTTGCCGTCTGTCTGCCATTTGGCAACATTCTTTTTACATGCTCAAAAAGAGGCAGGTGACATTCTGAAAGATTTGCTTTTTCAACGAACCAGTAATTCATCTCTGTATTGATATTGATCGTGTACTGGCTCTGCCACGGTGGCTCATAGGAACCATTCCAGAGTCCCTGCAGGTTGGAGGGAAGCAGGCAGCGATAGGAGGAAGCTATCATCAGATACCTTGCATAATTGACAAGGAGCTGTGTCAGTTCTGCCATCCTTTTGCCACTTCCACTGCGGATTTCTTCCATCAACGTTTCCATAAAGAAATTGCCATAGGAATCCCTTATGGGGTTCCCAATGGATTCCTTACCAGTTAAATCATCTGACTTCTTTATGGCCTCCCCTGCGGCTTCCGGTGACACTTCGTCTGTGTTGATTTCCAGGGAAAACCGGTGATACAGTGCCTGGTATTCTTCCACATGTACTTTTTTTATTTTCTCATATCCCGCCTCCACAGCGTTGGTAAGCGTTTGATTGATTCGTTCCAGCAAAAAGTCCGGGCAATGTTTTGTGCAGGGACCGAAATCATAGTCTCTGTCTTCTTCCATCGCCTGCTGTATTTCTGCAAAGTCTGTTCCGGTCGTCAGATATATAACAACTTCTTTTGCATTCTTTGCATACACAAAGTCGCCCATGCAGCCTTCCTCGAAGTGCTCTGCATTTTCGTTTTCTAAAGGAACAGCCTTCAGACGGACTCCGGTCAGGTAATGAACGCCCTGATCCCCGTTCCTGCCCCAATTTCCTACTGTCTCCTGTGCGATCTTTCCGGTAAACTCTTCAAATGGTTTCCGGCTCATATTCGCACTGATCGTAATTCCCTGCGGATGATTCGTGGTAAGGCGGATCGCCATCACATTGTATGACGAGCTGATCAGATGCTCTCTTTGGTAATCCGCACCGTCTATGGTATAGAATACCTTGCCAAGTGCCTGATCAAGGTCTAGTTCTCTGCTGTAGTTTGAAGCTTTCCCCTGATGCCTCATGAAGCAAAGCCTCAGGTCTCCTGCCGGTTGAAAAGGGTTGTTGTATTTTGGTGTGGAAGTCATGGCCATCTTGCTTAAAAAGGCAGCTTCTTCCACTTCTCCTTTTAGCAGCAGTTCACGGATCTTTCCGACCTGTTCTCTGCCATCCGGGTTTGTTCTTTTCCGCAAGGGACCGAACCACAGAGTCTCCTCATTTACAAAGATCGTCTCTTCGTTCACCTTGCCCATTATCATGGCTCCGATTCTGCCGTTACCGATTGGCAGTCCATCGTCCCATTTTCGTGCTGCTTTTTCTAATCTGATCGTATGATACGAACTATACATTATGTTTTCTCCTGTATTCCATGATCTGCTGCCAGTCATATCTTCCAAGATGATGGGTTCCTGTACGAAGATGATACCCGATCGTTCCCTCATGATACGGAACTTCCGGTGCTGCAAAACTGCCCTCTGTTACTAGTCCCTTTTTTCCAAGTATTTCGTAGGCCGGTGATGCGGCTGCACAGGCTAAGAACTCAGAAAGCGGATCTGCCCAGGCGTCTTCTGTTGCACTGCACACATAAAGATTCCTTGGTGCACAAAGAGCAAGCAGAAAATGCTGATCAAATTCAAGGTCCTTCGCTTCTTTATGATTCTTAAAAAAGTTATCACAGAACCATATCCGAGAACCCGGCTTTGCAAGATTCTCAATACCTTCTCCTGTTTTTCCGCGAAAAAGTGCGGCTCCGCCGCCACCGGAATCATTGGATACGGTCAGTGAAAAACGTTCATCCATCGAACCGCAAAGCAAAGCAGCCTTGCCAAGCCTGGAATGACCGATTACAGCACTTTTTGAAAGATCAAGTTCTGCTGCGGCGGCATTCTCAAGGTAGTCCATGATCCGCTCCATTCCCCAGGCCCACATCGCAAGCTTTCCCCAGCCATCGTAGGGATTTCTGCTGTAAAATCTGGCGGCTCCGCTCGAATACGCATCGTCTTTGTCACTGGTTACATCCTGGTAATATAAGCTTGCAATCGCAAATCCATTGTCGAGGATTTCTTCCCCCAGTCCGTCTGCTATTGCAGGCATAAAAGAAAAGTAGAAGAATACCGGTGCTTTTTTCACCTTTTTCGGAATGCAGAGCTGAAATGGAAAACTCAGGCTGTTGTACGGAGAAGTAATCTGCAGCTGTACCGTCTGAACGATTGCTTTACCGCCATAACCGTTCTCCTCTTCCTTCAGGACCTCTCCTTTAACTTTCAGCGGAAAATCCGGATGAACACCACAAAACTCACGTTTTAGAAGTGCCTCTATCTCAGCCCGTCGTATTTTCCAACCTGCTTCATCCTTAACTGTTTTTCCATCGCCGCAGGCCAGCAGCCCCGGCAGCTTTCTTGATGTTAGCTCTTTGCTGATCTGTGTTTCCATTTCAACGCTCCTTTTTTTACAAACTTAAGACAGGACGGTTCTCATAAAGTAATCAAGATTTGGGTTGCAGGTAAGTTTATCCTTCCAGGAGAGACTGACCGCTGTAAAGACAGCATGGTCGCTTTGGTAGGTTGCGACAAAGCTAAGTTTATGCTTTGCTCCATAACTTCCGTTAAAGCCCTTTTTATCATAAGTATATGCCAGCACCTCATTTTCTCTTTCGCTGCTGATGATCCATTGTCCTGTAAAGTCTATGTATCCTTTTTCTTTATTATATAACATTGTCAGTGGAAATTCTTTTATTTTTGTTCCACCGAAAAAGACTGGCTGGCATGGTTTTGTTTCTATGGTACAGCCATCGACCACGACAGTTGTCTTTTCTTCAGGAAGCAGCAGAATTCCTTTTTTTCCTTTAGCAACCGCGGATGAGAAGTCAGAAATTCCAGCTGCGCTCATATCACTGCATAGAACCGTTTCTGCCTTGTCGTCTTCTTCCACTGCAAGTGCAAAAAGCATTTCTTTCGCTGCATCACCAATTGCATGAACTTTAGTCTTTGTCTTTTTGGCTGATGGATAGCAGGTCAGAGTAATGGATTCCTGATTGATCTGTGTTCCATAAGCATCCTGAATTGTAGCAGTCAGACGTACTATTGTGGTTTCTTTCACGCGGGGGAGCGTCACTGGTAATAAACCGGAGCAGACTGCTGTTGTGGCACCTACCGTACCTGTTCCTTCAAAAGATGCATATAATTCACTGGTTTCGGCATTCGTCAGTTCCGCCAGAATCGTAAGTTCCTGCTTCGTTGCCGTATCATTTAAAAGCCATGTTTCTACTGCTATCTTTTCTTCTTCGTATGCGTACCACCGATCTGTGAACAGATTGACTCTGAGCGGTTCAAGGGATTCTTTATAAGCAAAGTAGGCTCTCTTGGGTGCTCTGTCGCAGCAGACCAGTGTCTTCATCCAGCCAGATGGCCATGCATCGATCAGCAGGTGAATCGCGGTCTGGTTGATCACATCGCCTCTTCTTCGGAAAGCGTCTGTCATAAGTCTTGTGGCATTTGCCTGATGAATCTGACTTTCACGCACCCAGTCTTCCAGACTTGTCTGTTCATCGTACCAGTCGCCCTGCACCGAATGTGTCTGCGCACGAACGATTCGGTCCGGATACCAACATCCCTTTTCATCTTTTGTCATCCATTCTTTTGGATAACGTTTTTGCATTATGTCGGCATTATCGAGACCTTCTGCACCGTATTCACCACAACCGATCATCCAGCCTTCTTTGACCGGTGGCATATAGCCCTTCATCAGCCTTCCGATCGGTTCACCATGGTTGGTATACCACATGGTATAGGTATGGAAATCCGGCATACCTTCTGCCGTCGGTGCATCGTAATCGCCTTCCACATTCTTTATAACACGGTCCGGGTTCTCTACATAGACTGCCTTTCTTGCTGCGGCAAAGAATGCTTCCAGCTCATCTCTAAGAAGATGTCTGTGTCCTTTCGCATCATAACGTTTTGAAAATTTATCGTTTGGATCTGCGGTCCTGCGGATGCACATTGGCTCGTTAATAAACGTGACCATGACCGTTGATACATGACTGCGGATCATGTGTTCCATCTCTACCGTCTGCTTAATTGCCTCGGCGAATTGGTTCCTCCTTAAGAAAGCAAAAAGCGGCAGATCGCACTGGTGCATTATTCCAAGCATATCAAAATAATCATAGATCTCTTCCTGCACCGGACGCTGTGTGACACGGTAGTAATTCAGATTGCACATTTTCGCAATCAGAATATCATCAATCAATAAGTCAAAATCACCATTCATGACACATTGCTGGAGATGACCCATTTCATTGGCACCGCGCAGACAGATCGGCCGGTTGTTCATATAAAAGCGGCCTTTTCTTTTCTTATCGTTTTCCGCTTTCACGTCTGCCTGGTTTTCCAGTATTTCCTCATCCGAATTATCCTGTATGAATTTTTTTATACCGAACGTACCTGTCAGATTACTGATGGTGTTCTCGTTCTTTTTCAGGGAAAACAACGCTCCATAAAGATATGGCGTATCACACTCCCAGAGAAGGTAATTCTGTACCGGAACCGAATAACGGTATTCATTCTTTCCAATACCAATAAATGGCACCTTTGCGTCAAGGGAACCAATCGATTCGTTAAAAGCAATACCATCCCTGCTGATATTCTTTGGATAAAGACGTACTTCTGCCGTATGATCCGTCTCAACTTCCTTTCCGTAATTCATGACCCCGACTCTGAGTTCCACACAATGATTGTCTATATCAGGACGAACAAAGATGTCTTGTACATGAAGGAGCGGACGATAGGAAAGCGTTACTTTACCAAACACACCAGCTCCCGCCGGACAATGATGCCAACCGGTATCCGGATCATCCCAACCAGGACCGGTCGCTGCATAGATCTTATCACCGTCCAGCACCGGACCGGTTCCAAGTATCGTATAATCATTACGGCATTCAATGATCAATTCATTCTCTAAAAGATCAAGATAATCGGTCACATCGAACTCGAACGGTGCAAAGAAACCTTCGTGTTCTCCGATGAAGTTACCATTAATATAGATCAGTGCCCGGTAATCAACACACTGGAATCGAAGTATATATTGGTGCCTGCTGTCCGCTTTTTCTGAGATCGGGAAGATGGTCTTATAATACCCTCTCCATTTCCCTTGTTCATCGGCAGGGCCACGGTAGTCCGGTATCGTTACTTCTTCCCAGTCATTCCCCTGATTTCTCTCTGTGAACCGCTCGCCTTCTTTAAGATAACGAAAAGAAAATGCAGTAAATTCTTCTTCTTTTACTGTTGCTTCCAGTTTTGGCAGATGATTTTCCATAAATGGTTTATATTGTTTTCGAAGTCTCTTTAATTCCTCATAATATTCCGCTGTCTTTTCTTCAAATTTTTGTTCTCCCTTGAATAGGGATCCTTGCTTTTGTAGTTTTTCCACAGATTTAAAATACCTCTCCGGCAGAGGAAGCGGTGTTACTTCCTTATCCGAATTTGCGATCGGGTGCTTTGTCATGGCAATCTCGCGGAAAAAATCCTGATTTGACATTGTAATCCTCCAAGTCTTGTATGTATCGCTTTACGACTTTCCATATGATTAAAAAAAGTGGGGTACGGAGGCATCCCCCCCGGTCCCCACTTTTTTGATCAACCAGTCATACGATTTATTCTTGTCTAATTGACATTTTCATTGATTATTTTGCTGCTGCAGCTGCTGCGAATTCAGTCTGAATTGCTTTGTAATCAGCTGAATTTACAATATCAGTTACAAAATCAGTCCAGTCAGCTTCTGTGATTTCACCCATTACATACATAGTACACATTGTGTTAACATCACTAGTAAGAACGCTCCACTGATTGTTGTAGGTCTCAGAAGTCAAACTTGTTGTTGCATAAGCAAGTCCGGATTCATCAAGATAGGAAACGATTGCTGCTTTGATTTCTTCTGCACGTGCTACGTTTTCAGCAGATGCTGCTTTTGCTCCTGCTCTTCTGAATTTTGAAGTGATCTGATCAGCATCAACTTTTAAGAAGATCTGATTCCAAGCACCAACATAACCTTCGGTTCTCTTCTGTCCCATTACTTCATCGGATGTATCAACAGTTCCGTCATCCAGTAATTTGTAGTGAACGCCTTCGATACCATTTGCCATAAGCATATCATAGCCAGGATACTGCTCTTCTGTACCATTGAATACTTCAAGAATCTTCTGAATCTTTTCTTCGGAACAAGCGGAACTGATTGCGATACAGGAATCGATATCATATGAATTTGCTGATACTGTCATACCCTTTGGTCCTTCTACAGGAAGGAGGCACCAAGCTTTATAAGTATCCGGTGTTCCTGAATCGAAAATCTTGTTGCTTGTTAAGTCTGCAGACTGATTCCAGTTATACCAAGCTGTAAGATAAGCTACAGAGTTACCAGCTTTCCATTTTGAAGTATCTGCATTGCCAAGAGAGAATTCAGGATCAATAACGCCTGCATCATAGAGATCTTTCATCCAGTTCAGGAAATCAAGATATCCATCTGCGAACTGCATATAGGTAAAATTGCCAGCGGCATCAATACCCCAGTCCATCTGTCCTGTAAAGGACACTGCAAATGCTTTTACACGGTCTGTCATAAAGTCTTCACCAAAAAAGTCAAGTGCATAGATCTTCTGACCTTCACCAGCAGTAGCAGCATCTGAAAGACCAATTAACCAATCTTTTAAGTCAGCCATTGTAGTAGGTTCTTCTGTGTATCCGTATTTTTCCATAAGATCAAGACGTACATTGATACCAGACTGCTGTGCGATTTCTGCTTTACTTCTTGGAAGAATGTAGATACCACCGTTGTAAGTAGCCTGTTCCCACATACTGTCATCCCAACCGGACATAACAGAGTTTGTTTCAGCAAGACCGCTGCCATTGTTGAAAAGATAAGGAGTTAAGTCTACAAATTCTCCTGCGTCAATCGCCTGTGTAAAGATTGGGTAGTAGAAGTTTGAATTTGTTTTGTAAACCTGAGTAACATCGTACTGATTACCTGTTGCAATCAATGTATTACATTTCTGTTGATAATCTTCATAGTTAACCCATTCAATATCAAGATTTACATCATACATATCTTCCCAATAAATTTCCATCTCACTGTTCGCAAGTGGTCCATAACCCCAGTCAACACCCATAACTGAAATTGTCTGACGTTCTGTGCTTGCTGTATCAGTTGTTGTATCTGTTGTTGTGTCGGCTGCTGCCTCAGTCGGTGTAGCTGCTGCATCTGTCGGTGCAGAAGTAGCTTCTGTTCCGGAATTTGAACTTGTGCTGTTGTTTGTTTTGTTTCCACAGCCTGAGAACATGGAAAGAACCAATACCATCATAAGTAACATTGCTGCGAACTTTTTAAAATTTCTGTTCATTATTCTCCTCCTTATAATAAAATACCTTGTGTCCCGCACTTTTTGTTGCTTAGCAGATTGACGTGCAGTCTCAATTCTGCTGCTGACCTTTTTGATCAGCTTTATATCATCCGAATACTTCTCCTTCTATTTACAAGTAAAAACATCCGGATAATCTCATTATTAGCCTTTGACCGCCCCGATCATAACACCTTTTGCAAAATACTTCTGCAGGAATGGATATATACATACGACCGGTAGAACAACTACAATAACAGCGGCCATTCTCATGATTTCCTGCGGAACAGTGTTGGCAAGTTCAAGCTGTATATCTACAACATCTGAAATGTTGGAAGTAAGGACGATCTTCTGCAGATACACCTGTAAAGGCATCTTGGTGCTTGATGTGATGTACATTACAGCACTGAAGTATGTGTTCCAGTAAGATACAAGCGCAAATAACGTAAAGGTTGCAATCACTGCTTTCGAAAGCGGAAGTACGATGATCGCGAATATACGAAGCGGACCGCAGCCATCAATCTTTGCTGCTTCTTCCAGCTCGTCCGGAATACTCATAAAGAATGACTTCATGACCATAATAGTCCAGGCACCGCAGGCTGCTGGCAGAATACATGCGAACCAGCTGTTGATCAGTCCAAGATTACTGATATTGATATAGGCAGGAACCATTCCGGCACCAAATAACATGGTGAACATGACCGCTTTGTTTATAAAACTTTTACCCGGAACCGGTTTTGATAACATATAACCAAGTCCTGCATTTACAATTACATTCAGCGGTGTGCCAATACCGGTTATGAACAGCGTTGATTTTAATGCATTCAGGAATCCACTGCCGTTCAGGATCAGCTTGTAAGCATCAAAAGACCACTTTTTTGGCCATAGAATGAAATCACCGCTTACGTAAACACTGCCATCTGTAAAAGAAACCATCATTATGTATATGAATGGGAGTATCATTGTTGCTGCGAGTAAAAGCAATATAAAATCAAGTATTATCTGTCCAATTAATGTCTTGGCTTTCATTCCAAGCTTTTTATTACTTTTCTCTGAGTTTTTTAATGCGACTGTTGACATCTTTGCCTCATTCCTTTCGACTAAATTACATTACTCCTTCAAATCCTTTTCTGGTCGTGATCCAATTGGTCAGTATAACAAGCGATGTGTTGACAAGTGATTTGAACATACCAATGGCCGTTGAGTAGGAATATTGTGTGCTGCCTGTTGCAATACTGTTATTGTAGATATAGATTTCGAATACTTCCAGTTTTGATTTTACTAAAGCGTTGTTCATCAGGAAAACCTGCTCAAAGTCAACGGAGATAATGGTTCCCATTTTTAAGATCAGCATAACGACTACCGTCGGCAGGATGCATGGAATTGTTATTCTTGTAATCTGCTGGAGTTTCGTCGCTCCATCAATTCGTGCAGCCTCGAACAAGCCCTGATCAATTCCTGCGATTGCCGCCAGATAAACGATGGAACCCCATCCGATTCCTTTCCAGACGGACTGGATTACGATGATCGGGTAGATCCAGACTTTACTGAACAGGTAGGAGGTCGGTTCATTCCCAAGTTCGACAGCAATCTTGTTAACAAGACCCTGCTCGGAAGAAAGAAGAAAGAACGTTAAGCTGACAATGATTGTCCATGAAAGGAAATGTGGGAGATAAACTGCTGTCTGTACAAACTTCTTATAAGTCAGACTCCTGACTTCATTCATAAGCAACGCCAGAATGATCGGCGCCGGAAAGGTCAGAAGTGACAGTCCGCTGATTACAAGCGTGTTGCGTAACATCAGGTAGAACTTTGCGTCATGGAACAGAGTCTGAAAGTGTTTAAGACCTACCCATTCACTTCCCATGATTCCCAGATGCGGATTGTAATTCTCAAATGCCATTAACAATCCTTTCATCGGTAAATAGTTAAAAAGAATTAAAATTACAATTCCAGGAATCCCAAGAAGATAAATATATCTATATTCATACATTCTTTTTCCTACGCTTTTATTCGTGCCGTTTTTGGGCATGCCGTTTTTCTGCATGGCATTGTTCTTTGGTACTCGTTTCGACATCGATTTCACTCCTCACGAATATTTACTAAATTATTTAGTTTCAAAAAGCCATTTTCTTGTATGTTTTTAGTTCATTTGTGGCTTTGCATGTTTAATATTAGCAACTGAATTGTTGAATGTCAACAAATCACGCCGTGTAGTTATAATAATTTTAACTATTTTCAATTAGTTCAAATTTTTTTGCAGTTCCATATTATTTACAAAAATTTTAATTTCTTTAATTTAATTTAATTCAAAAATTTCAAAAGAAAATACAGGCCGTTAAATGCAAACAACAACCTGTATTACAACTGCAAATCGGAAGAGATTTCAGAGAGCGGCAGCTATACTTCTTCCAAAAACAGAAATCCGTTCTGCTTAAGTATCGTTTCCGTCTCAATATCTTCACCGGTCAGAAGGTCCTTCATCGGACGTTCTGCGTAAATCTTTGTTTCTTTCTTTGTAAAGTTAAAAATACAGTAATATTCCTTTTCACCATCCGTACGGCGTACTGTCTCAACGCTGCTTTCTGTTCGGAATGGATTCCGCTTTATGCCGGCATCAGCGCAGACCTGTAAAAGGAACTTTTGCAGCACGGGTGCTTCCAGGTCCGTTCCAAGATAGTAGGCATTACCTTTTCCATAATGGTTCCGGCTGATTACCATACTGCCTTTTTTATAATCTTCATTGTAGACAGCTTCTGCTTTTGCTTCCCCTGCCAAAAGCTCACTCCACATACCGTCAAGACTTTCCTCTCCGGCAGACAGCAGCTTCACTTTTAAATGACTGTTGTAAAAGACCGGTTCCACTTCTTCCACCACAACGCCAAAGACCTCGTTAAGTCCTGCCGGAAGTGGTGTTGTATAACCGACATTGTCTTCATTTTTCACAGAAGAAAGGAAGGTCGTCAGTAGTGTTCCGCCTTTTTCTACGTATTTCCTGCACTTTTCCTGCATTTCCCTGGTCAGGATAAATGCAGTTGGAAGAAGGACCAGGGAATAACGGTCCAGATCTGCCGAAAAGGGTACCACATCTGCATTGACCCCAATTGCGCCAAGACAATTATAAAGCTTTGCCATATAGCCATCATATGTGAGTTCCGGGTCATTGGCCGGTTTGATCTTCATTGCCCAGAAGGCATCATAATCAAACAGAAGTGCCACCTGATTATCAAATCCAGACGATTCCATCACTTCAAGTTTTTTAAAGATTTCTGCTGTTTCTTTCATTTCATAATATCTTCGTCTGGGCACGCCATCCAGATCCACGATCGCATAATTCAATTGTTCCGCGCCAAAAGGATAGCTTCTGTACTGAAAATGCAATGACATGGATGCACCGTGGGCAAACTGCTGCAAGACCGCCTGCTGCAGCGCACCCGGATTTGGCTGCAGTCTTCCGCTGCCACTTAAGCGGTGACCGCCGCCGGACATGAACTCCAGTACCCAGAACGGCGCTCCTCCCTTGATTCCTCTTGCAAAGGCATAGGGGAAGGAATCGACAACCGAATCACGTAAGGAAGGGTACAGATCAAATCCATAGCAGTCCAGATTCTTTGTGGTCTCATAGTAGTTAATGCTGTTGGTCGCAAGACCGGTCCCATTCGTTGAAACCGGGGCCTTACTGTAAGCATGCAGGATCTCTGCCTGCAGATCCTGGTATTCACCCTGGCTTTCACTGCAAAATCTCTCATAATCAAGGCGAAGGGTCGGGTTCTCATAGTAAGCGCGGATCGGCTCCTGTGCTCCGACTTCAATGGTGTTGACCGGCATTGGAATCTGCTCAAAACTGTCATACTCCTGTGACCAGAAAATGCTTCCGCTCCGCTTGTTGTATTCCTCGATCGTTCTGTATTTCGCTTTTAACCAGCCGGTGAATTTACTCTTGCACACGGCACAGTGACAGCGGCCAGTTCCTTCCTGTGCCGGTTCGTTATCGATCTGGAAGCCTGCGGTATATGGTTTATCACCAAATTCTGCCGCAATGGCTTTTGTAATTCGTTTTGAGTGCTCACGATATGTCTCATTGTTATAACAATAAAGTCTTCTTCCACCAAAAGGTCTGGTAATGCCGCGGTTATCCACATAAAGGATCTCCGGGTTCTTTTCAATGATCCAGGCAGGCGGGCAGGCCGTCGGCGTACAAAAGACGGTTTTGATCCCGGCTTCCCAAAGCTCTTCTGCCGCACTTTTTAACCAATCAAAATGAAATTCACCAAGACTTGGTTCCATCCGGCACCAGGCGAATTCACCCATACGAACGGTATTTATTCCAGATTCTTTCAACAGCTGCATATCGTGTTTCAGATCTTCTGGTGTCTTATGCTCCGGATAATAGGACACTCCATACTGCATTGTTTCCTCCATTCTGCGCCTTCGCGCATTCAGAAATCGTATACCTTGTACATTTATTTTTGATAAACTCAAAGCTTATCCTTTTTTACAGCGTTTTGCATAGGAAATGAATTGCCATGTGCTGCTTTTAACTTCCTTACTCACCCTTACCGGTAAAGTAGATCTCTTCACTCTGCTTTTTCTTCACAATACCGTCTACCGTAAGCTTCAAAATCATATCCGGCTCTTCACATTCCTCCGGCAGGGTTATCATTATACCAGCTTTTGTCTGTGCAAATTTAACCGGTGTACCGTCAAATGTTTCACATTTCGTAATCGTATACCCCTCTGATGGTACGATCATGCCCTGGAAAGCCTTTGTATCGATGATATGAAGGTAGATCGTACTGTCTTTTGACGTTGTACCATAGACACTGTCGACCGGTTCGATTGGGCCGCCTCTGGTACCGTAAACGCTTTCGCCGTATTTTTTAAGCCAGGCACCAATCTCACGCATACGGTCCGTAACTTCTTTTGAAAGTTTTCCGTTTTTATCCGGTCCTACATTCAGCAGGAAGTTGCCATCGCGGCAGATAACGTTCACAAGCATATGAATCAGCCATTCAAAGTCTGATACCGGATCTTCTTTCATCCAGCCCCAGGAAGCTCCGCTGCAGACACACATGTTCTTCTCCCACGGCACAGGGAGGATCTTTCCGGTGATCTCATGGGAACCTTCGTCACAGTAAAAGTCTCCTTCGTATCCGGAGCGGGGATTCAACAATGTCTTTTTATTATATTTTCGAACCACTTTATTGAGTTCGATCGGTTCCCAGAACCAGGAACTGGAAGTATCACTTCCTTTGTGTGCCAGCCAGCCGCCGTCATACCACATGATATCGATCTTGCCGTATTTGCTGCAAAGTTCCTCTACCTGATCGTAGCATTGTTTTTTCATAAGGGCTGCATTCTCCGGCAGGCCTTCCGGATCAAAGTAGCCCGGAAAACGCCAGTCCATCGGGGAATAGTATACCCCGACTGCCATTCCGTCTTTTTTGCAGGCTTCGACGTATTCTTTCACAAAGTCACGTTTTGCACCTGTCTTAAAGGTCGTAAAATCCTCATAACTTCCGGGACTGTCCCATAAAGCAAAGCCGTCATGATGTCTTGTGACCATGACCATGTATTTTGCACCAAAGTCTTTTGCAAGACCGGTCAGTTCTTCCATCTTAAAATCCTGTGGATTGAACTCCCAGGCAAGCTTTTCATATTCCTCTTTTGGAATCTGCTCGTTAAATCTCGCCCATTCACCGCGTCCAAGGATCGAATACAGTCCCCAGTGAAAGAACATGCCCACCTTGGCATCACGCCACCAGTCAAGATCTTCTGCCGGAAGCTTCAGCTCCTCGCATTTTAATCCGCCAAGGCTCTTTAAGTTAATGCTACTTTTCAGCATGGATCTAAGTTCTGCCCCGGTCATTTCCCTTGGTTTCTTTTTTTCCATTCTTCGTACCTGCCTTTCATTCTTCGTAAAGCCAGTCAAGAGCATCGTAGCCTTCACCGGCAAGATCTGCATTTCGTGGGATCATGGTTTCTTTCTGTGAGATTACACCGGCAATCATAAAGGCTCCGGTTCCAAAGTAGATCTCGTGGACTCCCTTTTCATAACGGTATGCGTGAATGTTGATGACCGGGCAGCCTTCTGCTTTTACCGCATTCGCATACACAACAGTCAGACCACCCCGGTCATCCGCATGGGTATTGGTCTCAAGATCCGGCAGCTGCAGCCACTCGACCCCTTTGCCATTCATATAGCCGATCAAAACATAAGAATCTTCTTCCAGTTCAAGCCGTACTGTCACCCCGCCTTCAATGGCTTTTCCAAGTCCCATACGCACTCCGGTAAGGTTACTAAGTTCCGGTGCAAGATTCTGGATCTTATAGTCACAGTCGGTAAAAAGCTCTGTATTTTTCGCTACTTTATAAAGGTTCTGCGGGTCTTTTGGATTTCCTTCTGAAAGCAGTTTGAAAGGCGCCGGAGTCAGCGGAACTACTTCGATCTGCTTTTTATTGCTTCCCGGAGCTATTTTTTCTGCAAGCTCCCTGCGGTGTTTCTTAAAGTTCTCAAACTCTGCCTCGTATTCCGGCAGACATTGGTTCCAGTGACCATAAGTCTCTCCGTTTGGGAACGGAATCTTACGCTGCGGGGTCTGCATACTGTTTGCATACAGATAGGTCCTGGTTGTCAGTGCTGTAAGCTCTTTATAATAAGCAAGAGATTCTTCCATCAGAAGTTCTGCTTTTGAAAGAAGCGCAACTTCGCCAAAACATTTTTCATCCATGGTATATTTGTAATGAAGGATTTCCATGGCAGCTTCGACCTTTTTCCCATAAGAATACGTCATAAGCGCAATGGCGTCGATATCGGTGCCGACCAGTTTAAGGTCCTTGTTTACGGTGCCGGCAAGTTCAACGGCTGCTTTAAATTTATCCTGTGCTTCTCTTGCAAATGCAGTAACGTCACGTACCATGTCATACGGTGTCTCTCCGATATGGTCCGCTCCTGCCAGTTCGTTCTTCACATAATCATCCGGCTGCTCTCCGCGCCTTGCGACACTGTTCCAGAGTTCCTTGTTCGGACGGTACTTCACAACATTCGTAAACTGGCTCATCAGCATACCAAGGCTCATCGTCTGACGATTTCCCTCTGTAATACCGACACGCCCCAGGATTCTTGGTGCACACTGGCCGGCTGCTTCCATGGCCTCTAAAAGCAGTGCTGCTGCCGCTTCACTGATCTTATAACGGTCCGCCACGACTGCGGTCCAGTAAGTGTTCTCATCCTTTTCTTCGCGGTCCGGATTCCAGGCATATCGAAACCACGCCTTATACCAGAGTTCATCCCGGTCGATCTGAAGAAGTCTCGGATTTTCCTTATCCGGTGTATATGGCCAGTCCCAGTAGAACAACGGATACAGGTGAAGTCCGTTTGTTCCAAGGCGGTTCGTTCCTGCCTGCACACATTTCTGAATGAATTTTGGTGCATTGTACTGGAAGGGCTCCAGGTCAGCAAGAATATGGACATTCATGATATGTGTGGTTCCAAGCGAGGAAAGTCCCTGGTGGATCTTCTGCCATTTTCCTTTTGGGAAACAGGTCGTTAAGCCCTCTCCGTTGTATTTCCACATGGTATACAGGTTCGAATAGAGCTTCTTCGCTTCTGTCATCGCGCCAATCGGATCACAGTCATGACCACGCAGAATAACCGGTGGTTCTTCCGGCAGGTTGGCTTCCACGATTCCTTCCTTTACGGCAGGAATGATCGTTTTGATGAACCAGTCTGTCTTATTCTGCGTTCCGCGAAGTGCTTCTCCGAGACACACCATAAGCCCGATGTGCGGAAATGCTTTGATGAATTCCTTGATCGATTTTCTTGTATAGTCTTCCACCAGCGGATGGATGTTGCTCTGCAGCAGTTCCAGTCCGTGTTTTTGTGCAAATGGATAGGAGATATGGATGTTATAGAACTTCAATACCACCCAGATACCACGTTTATCACATTCTTCCGTCAGCCAGCCAAAGACTTCTTTGTTCTTCTGGAACTCTTCTTCTGTCACTTCCAGTGCCTCCGGGTAATCCGGAACCTTTACCAGTGAAGAAAATGGATGTCCGCTCCATACGTAAAGCACATTACAGCGCATGGACAGCATCATGTCCAGGAATTTCTGCCACATGGCCTTATCATAGAACCAGGGGAAACGATCCGGTGTGATTGGGTATTCGTATGTCAGCCGCGGTGGTTCAAGCTTTGTCTTCTGAAGTCCGATTGCAGGTCCGCGCAGCTTATAGACCGGTGCATCCCCGTACACAAGATCCTCCGGTAATTTTCCTTGCTTTTCGATGCGTTCTGCAAGTTCGAGACAGCCATAGAGCGCACCGGTATCACTGCCACCACAAACTACGGTCAGATCTCCCGGGCAGGTCTCAAGATAAAAGCCTTCTCCTTCCGGTGCTTTTGTATGAAAGATCAATATCTCTTCCTCTGTAAGCCAGTCAAGCATCTTATCTTCTGTCAGGTCTCCGATATAGATCTTCTTTCCTTCGATTGTTCTGTATTTCACCGTCTCCGTTGGTGCCTTTCCTTCCTCTACCTGATAACCGCATGTTTCCAGTGCCTTTTTTATATAGGTGACACCAAGTGCGATTCGCTTGTTTTCCTGACCACTGGTAAGTAAATGTATCTTTTCCATCTTATCTCCAATCCTGCACTTTCGTACATTTCCTGTATTCTTGCTTTTGCCATGCAGCAAGCGGCTTTCTGCGCCTGCTTCCTGCCCCAAAAAGCTCGCCTATTCTTGACGCTGCAATCCGAACGCAACAAAGCTGTAGGCATCCGTCCAATAATTCTTTGTTCTGTCTGCAATGTCTGTTGCATCTGCTTCCGACTCTCTCTCGACCCAGCTCCATTCTCCGGTGAAGCTGCTTGGTCCTACATTGTAGCATTCTCCGTTGATGTGATGATGCGGTCCAAAGAGGTTACGGTTGGATGCATAGAATCTCATAGTCAGAGTATTCGTTCCATTTTTCACCGCATCGGTAATGTCCGCTTCATAGGGAGCCCACATGGAGGTCTTAACCTTTATATCATTAATCCATAGATCAATCATTGGCGCATTCTGCTTTCCATATCTCAGGATAACTCTGTCTTGCGTCTCTTGTATCCGTTCGTTGTCTTTCCTTTGGTCAATGCTTTTCCTTTGATGGTCACTCTTGTGTTGTTCTATTCGTTCAAAGGTCTGTGATACGGTAAGGTCTTCCGCGAAAAACAGGAGACCCTGTTCCGTAAAATTATGCCCTGTAAACTGCTTTGGACTTGGAACGATTTCGAATGGTCCAGCCGTGAACACTGCTTCCCGTCCTGCTGCCCGAAAAGCATCCTTACTGATTACACCAAAATCCCCGACCAGGTAGACCGCTTCCATTTCCATGTCATAGGTCAGCTTATTCAGTTCTGTTTCATAGACACCGTCTCCGTACAAAGTATCATACACCTTTTTACTCTGATGGAAAACTCCTGTCAGCATTAATTGGTTGCTTCCCTTTTTTACGAGCGGCAGTATGTCAAGGCAGGAAAATGACCGGTCCTTCCAGGTTCCAAAGGGCTTCGTATCGACCTTGGTTTCGTTAATGAATACGCTGTATTTCTCAAGATCCTCCATGGCCAGAAAGAGTTCCTTAAGCTGTTCCGGTTCCGTCGATACCATGAAATCATAATACAGGGTAACCGCACAGTCTCGTTGAAGATCAAGTAACTTCTTCATCAGCTTAATGGTCGCGATCGGTCCGGCAATCTCTTGCCCATCGATTGAATACCGGCACATGTCAAGTGTCAGAGAATTTCTTCCCATCTGCTCGATCTTCCATTCTTTCTTTGGTTCTATAATCGTAATAAATTCATCCAGCCGGAGTTTTTCCTGCGCGTTCCCTGTTGTCTTTTTATATAGTACAATGTGTGACTGCCTTGGTTCAAAGGTCAGTATAAGACCCTTCTCATCAGGCACGATATCCTCACTGCTTCCGTCTTCTGCGTGAATCAGCTCTGCTGCGTTATAACCCTGAACATCAATAACTGCGGAATGTCTTGTATCTGTACTAAGATTGACCATAAGAATAAGCAGTCCTTCTTCTGTATCACGGAGCTGACAGGCAATGTCCTTCACTTCCTGCCCTTGTTCTGCAATACTGACAGACGAAAGTCCTTTCCCGGCTAACGTTTTTCTGATGTCTTCCATAGGAAGGAACTCGGAGGCCTCCTGAAGCTGTTGGATGCGTTCTTGTCCGCCGTCATTTGAAAAAGATGGAAACTCTCCTGTGTAGTACAGCTTGCCTCCCTGCTCTGCAAAGGCAAGAAGAAGCAGGATGGTGGCGTGATCAATAGCATACATCTGCGGCAGGATCACCGCCTTATAGGTAACTTCGCCAACGTGAAAGCCTTCTTTTGTCACACAGGCGTGTTTTTTCAGGATTGTTTCATCCCCATAATGATAACTAATATGCTCCCCTGACAAAGCACAGGATAGTTTCGTAAAATGGTCATCCAGACTTCTCATCTGCTCGGTTCGTGAGCCATTGAACACAAGATATCCGCTTCTCATTGGGTGAAGTACAAGCACCTTAGCTCTTTCGTTCCCCTCTGATAAAAGCAGCCCAAGTCTTCCGGTGTAATCGGTAAACTGCCGGTACTCTTCCCACCAGCTTTGCTGTTCGTAGAGCGATGGCGGGTAATCGCGTTTTCTGGAACCTTTCAGTGAATACGCCTGCAAATGCTGACACAGCATATTCACCCCATTCACATACTGCCATTCCATGATCCATTTTAACTCTTCAAAAGACACATTCCAACCAGTCAGTGCAAAAGATTCTGTAAGCACCTTTCGCTTCCCAAGCTGTGCGGCAACCGATCCGACCTGTTTTGCAATGACCGGAGATTCGATCCGTCGTCTTAACCAGTCAATGCCCGGTATATGCTCATATTCATAAAATGGCATGACTCCGGCACTGCTGGTCATCTGACCGAAAATACTTTCCTCCAGCATGATATGTCCGGTCAGCATACAATTGTGTGACTCACACCAGTCATAGATCTGTTTCATGTAATTCGTAACGAATAAGTCGTTCACCGTTGACCAAAAATCATACCGGACTTTTTCATGTCCCGAAAATTCCCGGAACAGACACGGAAGAACATCCAGCAGTTCATATCCATATCGTTCCTTTATCACCAAATCAAGCTGTTCTGACCAGGCAAGCTCACCAAAACGATTGCAGGCAATGCGTGGTTCATCGGTAAAAAAGCCTTTCATTTCTTTTCCAAAGCTTTCAGAAAAACGTTTGTAGTATTCTTCGTGTGTGACCGTAAGAAAGGCTTTGACTGCCTCTTTGTTCATTACATCAATATAGAAACGCTGAACATGCCGGCGTATGACCCAGATCTTCTCTGGCGTCTTCTTATACGTTTCCCGTACGCTCTTTGGGCGAAGACGCTGATAGTCATCTTCTATCATCTGGTAAACAGCAAGAATACCGTTTTCATTTCTGTGGTCTTCTTTCCCGTCTGCATCACCCCGCCGTATTGTTTTTACAGAATAAACCTTATCAGCTTCTACATCCTCCAGGTCCTTCCTGCTTCGTAATTCTGCATATTCTTCAAGTTCTTTTAAATCGCCGTTAAATTTTTCAAATGTTATAAATCTGGCATGGTAGTCACTGCTCAGACCGGTAACAATTCCTCCTGCGAAACCACTTGGCCAACCTTCCTCATCATAGATCCAGGCATCAAGTCCGGTCTCTTTTGCCTCTTCAATTCCCGCCTGAATGCAGGAAAACCATTCATCTTTCAGGTAATCAAGCGTCAGACCGCTTCTGGCATGCATAAAGTAACCGCCCAGTCCCTGCTCTGACATTGTCCTTATCTGCCTTTTTACTTCGTCCGGCTGAATGGTCTCATTCCATGACCAAAACGGAATGGGTCGATGCTGCTTTCCCGGATTCCGTAGTTCTTCTTTCATGATTTCATACCTCCAGTGCATAGTTTTCCAATGTTAACCTGCACTGAATTATATTAAATAATTTAATACGATGCAACTGTTTATCTAAATTAAACGGAATTTGTACAAATATCCATAGATTGTTCAAACTCTTGCATTGCGCTCATTTAAAGGCATTTGCATTTTTTGCCGATTCTGAAAAGAGGCAGAAAAATATCACAAAATATTTAATAAAATTTACTGTTTGCTCTTCCCAACGCCGAAAAATAATGCTATACTGTCTTAAAAGTAATAAATGGAAATTACCTACAGACAAGCGCTTTTTCATGCGCAGGAACGGAGAAACTATGAAATTAAAATCCAAAGATATTGCTGCTATGCTTGGTGTATCTCCTGCTACAGTATCCCTCGTGCTTAATAATAAGCCGGGTATCAGCGAAGACACACGCAACAAGGTTCTGTCCATTCTTGAAAAGAACGGATATGACATCAGCGGATTAAAGGTGAGTCCTCAGGATTCCGGAAAATCAATTCAGTTCATCGTTTATAAAAAACACGGAAAGGTCGTTTCCGACACCCCTTTCTTTTCCCAGCTGATTGAGTCTTTAAATCGCGCGACCAGACAGGAAAGCTTTAACCTGGTCATAACCTATATTAATGAACAGACCGACAACATACAGGAAGTTCTGAACTCCGTTGCACAGACAGAGCCCAATGGTCTTCTGATTCTTGCCACAGAGATGACGGCAAAAGATGTTGACCTTTTTCGTTCCTTAAAGCTCCCCATGCTGCTGCTTGACAGTCAGTTCGACAGCCAGGACGTTGATACGGTATGCATTAACAATTCGGACGGTGTTCTAAAAGCCGTAGAACATCTGATTGCTCTTGGTCACACGGACATTGGCTACCTTCACAGCAGTATCTGGATCTCCAACTTTGAAAAGCGTATGCTTCGGTTCCAGCGCTGCATGTCTGAGCACAATCTTCCTTATAAAGAGGAACAGGTCTTCCTGCTCGAACCTACCATCGAGGGTGCTTATGGAGATATGCAGAAACTGATCTCAACAAAAAAGAAAATTCCGAAAGCTTTCTTTGCCGACAATGATATTATCGCATTCAGCGCGATCCGTGCCTTAAAGGATGCCGGGTATGTCCTTCCGCAGGATATCTCCGTCGTTGGCTTTGATGACACGCCTTATTGCAATCTTCTGGATCCAAAGCTCACGACCATTCGGGTATTCAAGCAGGAGATGGCTGTTGCCGCTGTTGAACGCCTGATTTCTCGCATCAACAATCCTTCTTCCTGCACTCAGAAAATTCTGATCAGTACGGAATTCGTAAAGAGGGAAAGTACGCACCCTGCTGTGTAGATTTTATCGTACAGGAACTTCTTTCGAAAGATTTGCTTAGCATCGAATTATTTGTCGTATCGATCATTCTATCAGGTTCAGCTTGTTCCAGGTAACTTACATGACTTACAAATAGAATAAACCACACGTAAACAGACAGTGCCCGGTATTTACAAACTCAAATTACCAGGCACTGATTTGCTAGTAAAGAAAGGAGAAACCTTACTTGGTTGACACTCATATGAAACCTACATATCGCCCTACATGGGAATCACTAAAGCAGCACACCATCCCGGACTGGTATCAAGACTGCAAGCTTGGTATCTTTATTCACTGGGGACTTTATTCCGTACCGGCCTTTGCTCCCCCTACAGTTGAACTGGGGGTCGTGAATAATGAAGAATGGTTCTGCAACAACCCTTATGCCGAATGGTATTTTAACTCTGTTAATATCGGAAGAGGTCCAAGCTACGAACATCACATAGAAACATATGGTAAAGATTTTCCCTATGAAAACTTTGCAGACATGTGGAAAGCAGAAAAGTTCGATCCTGCTGAATGGGCTACTCTTTTCAAGGAAGCCGGTGCCGGCTATGTGGTCCTTGTCACAAAGCATCACGATGGATTCTGCCTGTTCCCAAGCAAATACACCGATTATCACGCCGGGAACCGCGGGCCGATGCGGGATCTGGTCGGTGAACTTTCGAATGAGGTACGCGATAAGGGAATGAAGATGGGCTTATATTACTCCGGAATCATCGACTGGCGATTTGCCTCTGATCCGATATTTACAGACGATCAGGTAAGCTTGAACTGTTCTCCGACTTATGAATATGCAGACTATGCTTATAAGCAATCTCTGGAATTGATCGACCGCTATCATCCATCTCTCTTCTGGAACGATATCGGCTGGCCCTTTGCGGGAGAACGTAATCTTCCTTATCTGCTGGCACATTACTACAACACCTGTGAAGATGGTCTGGTAAATGATCGCTTTAATGGTCTGTGGAAAGACTTTAGCACAAAGGAATATCAGTACGGGACCGTTACAAAGGAAGAAAAGTGGGAAATGTGCCGTGGTCTTGGTCTTTCCTTTGGTTACAATGCCGTGGAAGGAGACGAGCACATTCTGTCGGTTGAGAAACTGATCAGCCTTTTGGTATCCACGGTCGCGAACAACGGAAATCTCCTGATCAACATTGGTCCAAAAGCCGATGGAACCATTCCTAAAATACAGGCAGAAAAACTACAGGGACTTGGAAGCTGGCTCAAGATCAATGGTGAAGCAATCTATAAGACACGCTGTTCTGAGCGAAATTCCATGCAGCTTACCAGTGCAGATGTACATTTCACAGAGACGAATGACGCCTTATATCTCATCCTTGACAACCTGAAAGATGGAACCTCCTCTGTTTTAATTCCTTCTGTGGAAGGCGAGTTCCAGCCACTTGACAAGAAGGTGAATTGTGAGGTAAAAAAGTCCGGTGACGGAATCGAGATAACCATTCTGGAGCATACTGCTGCAAACGGTGCCGTTGCTTTCAAAGCTGTGAAGTAAACATTTTCTAAGGACTATAACTTTATTTGTTTAGGGACTGTCCTAATATTTATATGGCTTCTATTCACAGATAATGATCCTGCTTTTGTCAGGGAAGAGATGCTTTCCGGACTGCCAAAAGAGTCGAAGAATACATTATCAATCCGGAAGATTACTGTCCAAAGGGTGGAAGCCAGAAGTCTTCTTGGAGATTATAAAGGATATCTGATCACAGATGCATACTCCGGTTATAACAAAGCAGGTGATTATACACGCTGCTTATGCTGGTCGCACTGACGCAGGTTTATATAGAAAGTATCCCTTTGGACAGCAGCGGCAGCGAATCAAAGGATCCAAAGGAGTAGAAGGTCGTGAATATATCAATCTGCTATTCAAAGTCGAAAAGGAAATAGAAGATCTATCTTTTGAAGAGAAGAAACAAAAGCATCAGGAGGCATCACAGCCGATTCTTGATGCATTTTGGACGTGGGTCGAAAAGACATCTTCCATGCAGACAACAGACGAAAAGTTGACAGAAGCACTGACCTATTCAAAGAATCAGAGAAAATATCTGACCACTTTTATGGAAGACGGCAGGATACTGATTTCGAATAACCTTTGTGAAGCAAAGATTAAGCCATTTGCAACAGCCAGATGTGCATGGCTGTTCGCAGATACACCAAAAGGAGCACATGCCAACGCAGTACTGTATACTATTGCTGAAACAACAAAAGCGAATAATCTTGATGTATATGAATACATTAAATACCTTCTTGAAGAAATGCCGAACAATGATCATATAAGACATCCGGAAGTACTGGATAAGTACCTTCCATGGTCGGATGAATTACCGGATCCGTGCAGACTTAAAACAAAACATAGAAAATGCCTCAAGAGATAACGTCATAAGATTAACATAAAAATATGTATCTGTACACGACGTCATCTTTTGAAGCACTTACAAATCCTTACTTACATTTAGTTATACATAGGTATATTAAATGAATATCTTGATGATGCGCCATTTGCGTAGTAAACATCTAGCATTACAAAAGCAGTTACACCATCATATAAATAATAGCTACTATTAATTGAGTTTGAATAATTTGTTCCCGAAGTAGGATTGGATATCGATCCAACATATTGATAAGTATAACTACCCATTCCTGAAGTTGGTGCTAAAAAAGCAGAATATACCATTTGTGTTACTGTTGTTGACTGTGTTGGAAGATAAGTATATTTAACAATTATAGAATTGAATTTAATTGCCAAATCAGAGTAAGATGAAACATCCGTAAATCTCCATGTTATGTAAACTGTTGCAACTGCAGCTACTCCATATGCCTGACCAGAAGCCTGATAAGATCCAGGAAAAGTATATGTTGTAGACAATGTTACTAAGGTCAATTCCACATCTTCATACACAACGCCTGATATCATCTCACTATTGATAGTCTCAGAAATTAAAATATAGGCTGCTTCATCATCACACTCTTGGTCATCAGCTGTTCCTAAAATATCCATAACAACACTATCAGAAGTTACCAAATCTTCACTCTGCTTAGTTTCTGGAATAAAAGATGTTACACTATCTGCGTTAATAGATAGCTCAGCAATTAATTCCTTTGCGTCATCTGTTAGCATTTCATAACCAGATAATTCACTTATATCTGTAATAGACACATGATCAGCAGCATATACATTTAAACTGGTCATTTTAACAAGTAGTAACGACATTAAAACAATTGATGCTATTATTTTTCTTGCTTTCCTTGATTACTCCTTCCTCACAAAAAAAATAATATACTTATAATGAATCACGTATTTAAACATAATTATTTCAATACTTTCTTGAGGCAAGACAATATTGAGGCATCAATGTCTACATCACATAGGTAGCGCTCATCCGTTGAAAAGCCGTTTATCGACACACTTAATAATGGTTCACTATCATCTAACTGCCATCCCATTACCTCCTTATAATAATCATTAAGTAAAGTTACTTCACTTTCCGGTAGAGTACTAACTACCCATCCCTTATTGTAATATGTTTTCCAGAAAAAATCAGGGTTGGCCTGTTTTAATGACTCCTCCATTTGGTTTGTACCGCCTGTTAAGTCCCCATAAATATTATTAAGATTTTCAATTATCTCCTCTAATGTAGTATTTTCAATTGTCAAATAAAGGTGTCCCAAACCCGAAGGGATATCATTTTGCTCTCCAATGGATAAGATCATTTCTGTGCAGGTACCCAATTCACTTGTAATTGATTTACTATAAATCAGGTTTACTCCTGCATCATTTTCCTCAATAGTTGCTGGGTCTCCTAGGATCTCTATTACTTCATTTTTGGACATTCCCCACTGCAATTCTTCATTACTAATAGGGATAGTATCGTAGCTATTCCGATTGGTTTCGTTGCCATTATAAAAATATATAAACAATCCCAATATTGCGAATAAACCTATGGTAACGAATAAGACAATATACACTATTTTTTTCATGCTTTTTATCTATGAATTCTATAAACAGAACTTCATACATCTCCTTTCTTTTTATTATTGTATAAAAATATGGATAGCTATTTATGTTCTACTTTCCATTTTCAGAGTTGTAAGCGAGTAACAAGATGTTTATTGAATTTTCATTTTAGATTAATCCATAGAATAATTATAAACCATTTTTTGTTAATATCTTCATTGATGTTGTAAACGACAAGTTTAATGTTGTGAACGACACAATGATTTTAAAAAAAGTATCAAATAGTACTATAAACCATGTTTAAGCTTTTACAAATAATCAATATTATTCATGTGACAGAATAATCAAGCGAGAGGTCAAATCTGCGTAGAACGTCATAGGACATAAAGTCGCGCAGTTCAAGTAATATTTTCGTTAATTGGCAAGTAAATGCTTCAAATGATGGCATCTCTGGAAATATCGTTTTGTTTGCACCAGTCATTGACCTTCATGCCACTTGTAATTCTGTCCTGAATTCTTTTCTACCATAATGATGTGGAATCTGATTTCATAATGATTTTCCTCTCCCTACTGTTTTGGGGAAGTATATCATTTTTTATTGATTCAGGGAATAATGGTCGGTTCTGATACACTTACGATTTGATGAGATAATTATCATTTTTCTGGCTGTGATCTCCATCCTATCTATTACAGGATCCATCGCAAAGAATGTCAAGAATGCTGAGAACTGTATTCTTCAGGCTTCAAAGGGCAGTCTTGCCTTCAAAGTAGATGCTTCCACTCTGAAGAGAAATGACGAGTTTGGAAGTATGGGCAGTGCCCTGACTGTGCTGAGTGATGCACTTACTCACATAGTAGCTGATACCATCACTTTGAAAACACATAATATTCGTAGGTGTGTTCAAATACATTAGTTGCTTAAAGCTCATATTTCCGTGTTTATCTGATAACACTACAGTATCCGCACATTCCAGAAAAGATAGCTTTTGGTCAGCATCAAATGCAAACCTCAATCCATTCTCATAGGAATAAAGATCGGTTTCCTTCTGATACAACGATGTTGTTATACTATAATCATCACCAAACAGATTTAGAATAGAGGCTTTATCAAGCGTAAACCAATCCATGATTTCTAAGTAATCCAAGGTATACGTTGCCTCTAGGAATAGTGGTACCTGCGTCGGTTCAGGACTTGAAGCAGAAGGTTGCGATGAAGTCGGTTCTGTGGTGGGCTCGTTAATTGGTTCTGCAGTTGGTACAGTAGTAGGTTTTTCTGCAGAAAGAGCGATGGTACTGGTTGGAGATATACTTGGGGTTAATTCTGGCGTTGCTTTTAATGAGGATGTAACCTCCTCTAATGACTGCGTTATGGTAACACTCCCATTATCTGATGAAGGAATATTATCATCCATCTGCTTGGCACAGGATGTTAATGTAACACAGAAAAGTATAATTATTAGTAAAATAAGCTTCTTCATAGACACACCTTCTCCTTCTATGTGTTTTATTCATAACATATATTCAGCGTGTTTTACGACTCTACTTTAAAGATAGCACTCCAGTGTCTATTTCATAGGCTTCATAAGATCCATCGCCTGACTTCACCTGCACATCATCAATCTGTTGTAATTGTAAGATAGGAGTCTTTTCCATCTTCATCAGAACTATAGAAATTGTATCTGTTCCCATTAATCCTATAGGTTCGCCGATGGGTTACGAATTGACCTTCCTCACTTTTGTTATAATAATATTCTCCTTCTCCTAACAGTCCTATTATTTCATCGAATTTCATCCCACCATGTGCGCCGTTCAATGACACGGTATCATCGCATAATATTTCTAATAGATCCTTGCCGTCATCAGAAAAGACAAACCACAAACCACTTGGGTATTCAATTCCGATTGACTCCCCCTCGGCACCAGTTCTTCTGATAATAAATTCATCACCAAGTACTTGAATCAGTTCTTCTCTGTTTAATTCAAAATACTGCTCAATTGCAGCTGTATCGATCATAAACGGTTCATAAGAATTGACTGTGAATGCTACCTGTATCTCCTCTGCAGCAACAGTGCCCTGCTTCCTGACCAGACTATCAGTGTCGGTATGATTTGCATCTGCTGAATAAATGATCATATCACAGTTAGCTCCGGTCGAATCTTCCTTACTGATGTAGCGGTAAACCCCTTCCAATGTTTGATACTCAATATAATAGTAGCTGATACCATCACTTTGAAAGCACATGATATCGGTAGGTGTATTCAAATACATTAGTTGCTTAAAGCTCATATTTCCGTGTTCATCTGATGATACTACAGTATCCGCACATTCCAGAAAAGATAGCTTTTGGTCACCATCAAAAGCAAACCTCAAGCCATTCTCATAGGAATAAAGATCGGTTTCCTTCTGATACAACGATGTTGTTATACTATAATCATCACCAAACAGATTTAGAATAGAGGCTTTATCAAGAGTAAACCAATCCATGATTTCTAAAAAATCCAAGGTATACGTTGCCTCTAGGAATAGTGGTACCTGCGTTGCTTCAGGACTTGAAGCAGGAGGTTGCGATGAAGTCGGCTCTGTGGTGGGCTCGTTAATTGGTTCTGCAGTTGGCACAGTAGTAGGTTTTTCTGCAGAAAGAGCGGTGGTACTGGTTGGAGTGACGGTACTGATTGGAGATATACTTGGGGTTAATTCTGGCGTTGCGTTTAATGAGGACATAACCTCCTCTAATGACTGCGTTATAGTAACACTCCCATTATCTGATGAAGGGATATTATCATCCAGCTGCTTGGCACAGGATGTTAATGTAACACAGAAAAGTATAATTATTAGTACAATAAGCTTCTTCATAGACACACCTTCTCCTTCTATGTGTTTTATTCATAACATATATTCAGCGTGTTTTACGACTCTACTTTAAAGATAGCACTCCAGTGTCTATTTCATAGGCTTCATAAGATCCATCGCCTGACTTC
>QKJQ01000023.1 GCA_003249225.1 Clostridia bacterium
TAGTTATAATGCGTAGAAATGAAGATCAGAATATATTCGAAAGAGTATCCAGAACCTTTGGATAAGATAAAACCGATGGCTTTGACTGAGATCAGTCTACACCATCGGCTTTTTTTAGTTCAAGGTCACCTGTGAACAGTAACTAAAATATTATTAATACTTTTTTAACTTTGCTACGACTTCCACCTGCAAAAAGAGCTTTCGGAAATTATCCGAAAGCTCTTTTTAACACTACCATATTATTTTGTTGTTTTCTTGCGGCTTGTTACTACGATTCCGGCAAATGCGGCTACTGCACAGATTGCTATCGCTACGATCGGCATTGTATCGCCTGTCGTTGGAACTGCATCTGTCGTTCCTGCGCCAGAAGTAACAGCAGAAGCATAATTCATGGTTGCAAGTTCTGCTACTTCATCAGCTGTCAGCGCCTGATTGAAGTAAGCAACATCATCATACATAGCCTTAACATCCGGATCTGCCCACCAGTCGATTGCGTTACCTCCAACACAAACTTCTGTAATTGCTTTAATACCATCTGTTAACATTGTTCCGGTTTCATAACCAGCTTTTGTTCCATTCTCGTACAATGGTTTCTTATTCAGAAGAGTACCATCAACATAAACTGCTGCAAGGCCTTTTTCATCTGCTGTTCCAGGAAGAACCGTAAATACGATGTTGTGCCAGCTGCCATCGCTCATCAAAGCATAAATAGCGCCCATGTTGTCTGAATTGTCAAGGTCAAAATAACCAACTGCTGTTACCCCATCAGCGCGGTCAGTTCTTTCAACGCCATCATTAATACGTCCGCAGCCCTGTGTTCCAAGATAGATCATAGGAGCAGTTCCCTCTGTCATTGCATTGAAGATTGTTCCCCAGTATGCAGAAGTTGCGCTTCCTTTGAACCACATACTAACGGAGAAACCAGCTTCGTCTGTAACGTCAGCAAACATGGACGTAGGAAGAGACAGGTAATTCTCTCTCATTGTGTCTTCAGCAGACGCTGAGTTGTTATCAAATACATAACCTCTTTCTGCATCTTCAACGATTGTTCCGGTTCCGATGATCGTAGCATCACCTGATTTTACACCGGTACTTGCCAGTGAACCATTTTCAAACGTGTAAACATAATACGGATCTACTGCTGCCATTGCTGTGATGGATGAACTAAATACAAGAACAAGTGCTACTACCAATACAAAAACTTTTTTCTTCATAGATACCTCCCATAAGAATTTTTATTTTTTTATTGTCATGGACAATAATAAAATCATTATCATTCAAGTACTAATACTGAAATAAGTCCTTTTCATTAACATACTTTAAGGTAACACTGTATACAATTGCTTTATTGTCCGAAAATCTCGCTCATCGCCTGTGAGTTGTATTCGTTTGCTTTCTGCGTGAGTTCTTCGGCATAGTCATATGCGCTTGCACCGTCAAATACTGCCTGTTCAACTCCTGTATAGGCATTCGCAATGAAAGAATCAAAACCAGGTATTGTATTAGATCCCCAGGTGATAGGTCTTGTACAATGAGCAAAATAGTAATCCCAGTAAGGTGCTCTTTCATCATCCATAGGATACATCTGGCGGAAACCTGACCATACACCGGCATCAAGAGTAATCGGTGCTGGCATAACATCTTTACGAAGTGGATTGCCTGCTGCATTTACGATAGAATCATCACTGTAAAGCTCAAGTCTTGCATTCCATCCTTCAACGCCCCAACCCATGAATTTTAAGAGTTCATATGCTTCTCTTGGATATTCTGTTCCGGAAGAAATACCACCCATGTCAAGGATACCAAAGGAATTCCATACTTCGTCTTCTGCCACTTCATAATCTGCAGGAATTACATAAGGAACAAATTTAATGTTCTTATCTACAACATAACTGTCTTCATTCCAAAGATTCATATAAGTCCAGAATGCTTCAAACATCATAGCTACGTGACCTGTATCTCCCTGCCATAATGTAAAGTCACCCATCCATTCTTCCATCTCATCAGAATCTCTGTTCGGAGATACATAATTAGCATTGATCAGGTCTGCATATGTCTGAAGACCAACAGCCCAGAGATCCATATTAAAGCTGTTGCCATCCCAGCCAAATTCACCGATAACATTTGGCGAAGAAGCGATTGGATAATATGTTACCATAGAGTGGTAACAAGCAAGACCATAGTATGCTGGCGACTGATTCATATCGGTAGCTGCTTTGATCGTGTCGATCATATCGCTCCAGGACCAGTTCATATCCGGCATATCAAGATTCAGGTTCTCAAATACAGTCATATCAAGATATACCGCATCCGGGAAGAACTTGATCGGTGTTGCCCATTTGGAGTCAGTTCCATAATAACCAATCTTACATTCGTTGATGGTTGGCAGAATATTATCATTCTCAGGATCGTTCTCCCAGTATTCTGTCATATCACCGACGATCTGGTTGCTTAATACGAAATCACAGTTTCCAAGGAACATGAATGCATCCGGTGTCTGTCCTGAAGCAGTCATATTAAGCAGTGTGTCATTGTATCCGCTTGTCGAGAGATATTGAGCATTTACAGTGATATTCGGATACTTTTCCATGAACTTCTGAGCCAGATACTGAGTGGTCTCGTCCTGATCGAAGTTAAGATACGTAAGCGTAATTTCATCTGTGGTCATCGGCGGAAGACTCTTTTCAACTGTTGCTGCATCCGTAGCCTCTGGTGCAGCTGTCGCTTCCGTTCCTGCCGTTGAATCACTGGTGGATGCTGTTTCTGTCGGTGCTGATGTTGAAGTGGCTGCTGTAGTTTCGGTATCAGATCCGGTATTGGTTTCTGTATAAACACCGCAGCTAGTGAACATGCCAACGCACATGATCAGCGTCAGTAAAATGCACAGAGTTTTTTTCATAGATTTCATAAAATACCTCCTTTTTAATTTATAATCATCCATCTTCTTCTGGCACGGTATCCCACATCCCCCATCTGCCGTCAAAGACAAAAAATTATCATGAACCATTTTGTTGCATTTCTCTAAAAATTCTTACTCCCCTGTAATACCGGTACGGTCAATACTTTCCACAAAGTTTCTCTGCAATATGAAATACATGATCAATACCGGAAGAATACTTAGCAATGTCGCTGCCATCTGAATGGATTCGTTATTGTTTTGTGTTACACCGCCTGTATATTGAGCCGAACTATAGCTTGTAGCAAAGTTCTTTAACTGAACTACAAGAGTAGAAAGACTTCCCATCTGTGTTTTATTCGCAATACCAGTCACGTACAGCTCTGTCAGGTATGACTCATTCCAGTACCAGACAAGTGAGAAAAGGAATACGGTCAGTATTGCTGGTGCCGCAGACGGAAGTGCGATCCGCAAGAAAGATTTAAAATATCCTGCACCATCGATCTGTGCTGCTTCAATCAGCACCTTGGGAACCTGTCGGAAGAACTGATAAAAGATCAGTATGAAAATCTGGCACTTCAGGCCCTGTCCAAACAGCGACGGGATTAGGAATGCTTTCAGCGTTCCAACCAGTCCGTAATCCGAGAACATAACGTACGTAGGCATCATGGTGATCTGAGGAGGCAGTATAAAGGAAAAAATCAGCAGTCCCATCATGATCTTCTTTCCACGGAACTCAAATCTGGCAAACCCATATCCAATAACCGAACAGACAGTAACATTCAGCAGCGTTGGCAGGCCTGCGACCAGAATGCTCTGGAACAAGGTTTTTACATAATTCATAGCAGTTGCAGCCTGCGTAAAATTCGAAACATTAAAGGTACTCGGAATCCAGCTGATCGATGTATCCAGGAGGTCGTCAAGATCCATCATACTTTTGCTGACCATATAGAGCATCGGATAAAGATATACAAATCCAATGCAGATCAAAAGTCCGTACACAATCAGCTGTTTGATAAATCCATTCTTTTCTTTACTTCCCAAAAAGAATTTTCTTATTTTTTCTTTGTTGACCGAAGGATGCGACAGGTATCGTTTCAGTCTATCGAGTTGTGCTTGCGATTTTCCCTTCATTCCTGCGATTCCTCCTTCTGATCTTTCTTACTTCTCTTGCATCCTTACGGTGTTTGCGCTTCATCTTTGCGACCTGCCTGTCATAGGCATCTTTTCTTGTCATAAGAACGATAGCAACAACTGCCACAAGAAGTGTTACTACAACGGAATACAGCCAGGCCATGGCAGAAGCATAACCATATCCCTGAGACGCAGCGAACATAGCGTCCTGAATCATTACAATTATACTGTTCTGCTCATTGTTCGATAGAAATATCACGGTATAAACTGCGTTGAGCAGCAGCATCGGTTTTATTGTCGGTAATGTAATCTTCCAAAAACACTCCCAGCCAGAGCCTCCATCGATTTTAGCAGCTTCATAAAGTGTTGTATCGATCTTTTGCAAGGCTGACAGAAAAATCAGGATCTGTACACCCGAATACCACAATATCATGATCATGTTCTCAAAAAGGCTTGAGATTGCCGTGACGAGCGAACCGGGAAGGACGCCTTCCAGCAGACCGGTGATCAGTGTTACATTCATGGATGGAACTGTTGCGGCACCCTGATCTGCCAGCATCCCCATGACTGGCCCGCTTACAACGATAACCGGCAGGAAAAATATCAAACGGAACATTCCTTTTAATTTGATCTTATCATTCAAAAGCATTGCTATAATAAGAGCAAAAACAACGATTACCGGAACAGAAAGCAGTGTATTTAATACATATCCCCAGATTGTAGTCGGAAAACTGGCATCCTCGAACCATATCTGTGTAAAATTCTGATATCCAACAAAACTGATAATTCGTCCCTTCGGTGTCATCTTTATGTTGGCAAGTGCATATTGAAATGAGTTCGAAAGCGGCATGATCAAAAAAGCAATAACTCCGATCACCC
The DNA here is from genome assembly GCA_003249225.1 of Clostridia bacterium. GTDB lineage: Bacteria > Bacillota > Clostridia > Lachnospirales > Lachnospiraceae > SZUA-448. The sequence goes on from QKJQ01000023.1 coordinate 4,910, forward strand.
AGGGAAGAACAAAAAGATAACCCGCGATTGCTTCTCTTCGTGCCAGCGTTCCTTCCCGTCTTTTGCGTCTTGGTCTTTTTTTCTTCTCCGTTATTTCATTCACTTTATCTTCTGCCTTATCAATCGTAACTTCTGTCATCTTGCATCACCTACCTTATATGACATTGCTTCCACAGTTATTCCGTCAACTACTGCTGCTTCGTCACTGTAATTTATATAGATCTTCTTTCCATTGTCATAGGTTACCACGGTAACACCGGAATCCAGTCTTTCGTGATCAATAATGCAGGAGTCTTTTACCTGTTCATATACTTGTTTCAGTTCGTTATCATAAGAAATAATGTCATCCTTGTATACACTGTATTTTGAACTGTACAGATCTGCTGAGTTCGTATAAATCAATTTTGCAGAATCTTCATAGGTTATATAAAAAGAAGGATAAACGCCACTTTCCACAAGCTTTAAGAAAAACTCTTCTTTGTTCGCCTCAAAATTTACATACTCTGAATACATTGGCATAATGCCTTTTAACACGATGGATAGGAAGGGCACTTCTTCTCCTTCAAACACATAATTTGAGGTACCGACCGGCATATCCACGTAGCTGTCCGTATGATTCCAAAGGTATGCATACGGTTGTTCCAGGGTCAGATTATAAGAGTCATCGATTTCTGAAATCAATGCGTCATACATGTCTGCCGTATACTCCCGAGAATAATAATTTCCACTGTAACTGAACGAGAAAAGTGTATTGGAAATACCGGCTACCGCAATGTTGGAAATACCGTTTTTACCGAAGCTCTTGCAAAGCTTTTCACCCAGCTGCATTGTTCTTGATGGAATCAGATAGAGGAATGTATTATACACTTCCTTATAAGTAAGTTCTTCAAATATCCTTTTGTTGATCCTCTTCACAACATTGAATGTTGTGTTGTTGGTATCCGGATTGATCCGCAGCATATCTTGATAAAGATAAAGGTCAATTCCTGTTCCGTTCAGATCATCAAGCAGGGAGGTAATACCGGAGTTTCCGCCAATTGCACTGTCAGCTTTGAATTTTGTTACAGGAAGATCGTATAGACCGCCTTTCTGCCATCCCTTATACAAGCTTAGAATATCGGTAACTCCGGCATCTGTTAGCTCATCATACATTTCTCTGATATTTTCTGTTGTCGTCATCGTAACTTTTTTCGTAAATATCAGCCATTCTTCTCTTTCTGTTCCCAGAAAGTCAATTCTGGTCTTATACGTATCGTCTTTTTTGATCAGCCCGCCGTTGTCGAGCAGGTAATTCCGATAGGTAACCGCAAGTCCGCAGTAATCTGCCTGGTCTTTATCCACAAAACAATAGCGCACGGTAAGATTCTCATGGGACCTGTCACTCTCCGCCTGCGTGATCGATCCACCGGAATTGCTGCTTGTCGGTTGTACGATCAGCTTCCTGAGTACAAATTTCGTATATATTCTGTTATAATCGAGCACCGCTCCATTCGGATAAGCTTCGATCTGTGCATTGTAAGCACCTTCTTCGATAATACCAAGATAACCAAATTCTGAATCGGTATGCACCATACCAAAAACTGGAGCAAGAATGCTTTCCGAGTCATTCACTGTCTGAAATTCATCCCAGAACAAAGAAATAACTGCCGAATCCTTGATGCCTGCATTGTCTCCATAAACCGGTTGCGCAAAACCGCCGCTGAATCTTCCTTCTTTATCATCAAGATAAATGATCGATCCACTTCCATCCGGTACGAACATATAACCATCTCTGTCGCCAAGATAGGTATAACCCATGAATGGATACATGCTTATGGTCGATATATAGTTTCCAGTTGCAGCATCTTCCACAATACCCTCATCAGGAATTGTTACAACAACATCACTTCCCTCAAGAGTAACTGTAACCTCATAACCAAACCGGTATTCGTCATAAAATACTTTCGCATGAAAACCATTGGACAAGAGATTGACTTCCATTGTCGGTGCATCATTCACAAGATCAGCCTGTCCCGTATCATTGACTCCTGAGATCACACTGATAACAAAGCCGGATTCCATATATCCATTCCACTTTTTATTACTATTCGGATCATCCTCACGAAGAGTAGATTCAATGATAGCTCCGGTCTCCTTATCCCGCAAAAGGATCGAAAGTGTCGGTTCATAAAAGTACATTTCAAGCGTATCACTTTCTGCGATAAGTTTATGTCCGTAGATCTCGTCTGCAGTATCCGCAATAATAGCGTATTCTACACCTGTCTCCGACGAGTCTTTTGTCGTGGCATCTGTTGTCTGCGTTGACGATCCCGATGCCTGATCCGCATAGACATTGGGACTTCTCATCAGCCCAAGTGTCAGTGCGAACATGCTTACCATACAGATAGCATATCGCAGGAATTTTCTCACATTTCTTCGTTTCCTAGAAGCCAAGCCGATACACCACCTCTCCGCCGATTGCAACAATAAAATCAAATACCTGTGACCACAGCACGTAAAGGATGAACACCAGAAGCACTGCGATCAGCACCGCAAAGAAGGTCAAAGCAATAACCTTTGCTGTTTCTCTGATCGAATAATTATTGATTTCCCGAACTGCGATCAAAACCAGAATCACGATCCAGACATTCATGAACATCGAACCAAACTGCACTAAAAATGCTTCATTATAAGTAACAAGGTGCGTTACAACAAAAAGAACAGGCTGGAAGATCAGGTACGGCGTCAGACTGTATGCCATACTGCAGTAAATATGCCGGATCTTTCCCTCTCCATCGTTAATTGTACAAATCAGGTAATTGCAGGATATCAAAAGCACAAATACAATGAACACACTTCCGATATCTGAGAGCAGATCATATCTTCCTTCTCTTACATTCTTGAAAAGAAAACCGCAGAAGTATTTGTTGATTATAGATACAACGATATAAGCCGACAAGATCAGGTTCGCTGCCAGATAGGAATCTTTTCCTTCCCGCTTTACTCCATAACAGCCATCGATAGGATGTTTCATAAAATATCCGGCATACTTTAGCTGCTGGTACAATGTCTTATCCGACACTGTCTTGAACTTTCGTTTTGCCCCATTAAAGATTCCTTTTTTCCTCTGAAGGTATCCCAGAACTTTCAAAAGAACTGCAAATGCTATGATGACTCCTGCTGCTGCGACCAGATTCTTCTGCAGCCATATATTTCTTACTTCCCAAAAGGCATCAGAATATCCATCCCAGTCTTTTGCAAGCTTTGAATACTCCATCGCTTTTTCATAATTTTCTTCCTGAAGGTAAGCCCGTCCCATCGCTTTGTTCGCATAATCGAACAGACTGTTCATCTCAAGTACCTTCGTCAACGGTTCTTTACTTTCTGTATATTTACCTTTGGAATACAAGTAAAGTGCGTTATGCAGCAGGTTTGTAAACTCCGTTGGCTCATAGATCTGAATCTGTGCCAGGTCGGAATCCAGCAGATAGATCCGGTTCTCACTGTCTACAGAAATTGCTTCAACTTTTTTGCTGAGTCCGATTCTCTGTCTTCCGTCATCTGCCCCGCCGAATACAAAGAGCAACTCACCTTCGTTGTTGTATTCATAGATATAACCCTGTGAAGAAGCCATATAGATGTTCTCATAATTACCGGTCGTAACGGCTGCCGGAATATCGTCATATGCATCCGGTTCAAGCTGGTTAACACCTGCGATGTTAAGACATTTTAAGGTATCAAGACCATCCCCCTGTGTTACAGTATAAATCAGTCCCTTTTCATCAATGGAAAGATTCTGCGGTGTAGATGGTATGATACTGATCAGTTTGGCGCGCTGTGCATCGGTAAAGATAAGCCTTTGAATGATCTGTGTCAGATTTACATCAACATAGTTGGTTCCAAAGTATCCAAGAAAAGTTCCGCCCTCAGTCGGACTGATCTGAACGATACCATTCATATTACCTTCGCAGATAATGTACATGTTACCACTCTTGTTCACAACGATCTTCATTGGCTTGAAGTCCATATCGGCGCCATACAGCGGGTGGTCTGGTTTTCCGTACTCATTTACCAACGCGCCGGTCTCATCAAACACAAATACTTTTTCTGCTTTGTTATCAGCCACATATAGCATGTGCTCATCCGTAACATAGATACCATTTGGGCTCTTTAAGACATCATTCTCCACGACACGAATCAGATTGCCTTTCAGGTCAGAAACAATAATTCGTTTATTTCCCGTATCGGCAACATAAAGTGTTCCATCGGAAGTAATGCACATATCTTTGGGTGATTTTAATGCCAGATCACCAATCTTACTGATTGTTGTATATGGCATGTATGCCGTCTGCGTCTCCGTAACAAATCCATATCCATCAATTGTATAGGTCTTATAAGGTGCTTCTGCCTGTGCTGTGATACTGCCAAGCTCGGAACCGAGAAAGAGGCATATGGCGATCAAGATCAGCAAACCTTTAAAGATTTTCATTTTCTTTGGCATTTTGCTTTTCCTCCCCTTTACTTGATTCCCGAATGTGCCATTGTATTCATAATGCTGTTTTGAACCAGTATAAAGAATATCAGGTTCGGTACAAACATGATCAGCATGGCGGCAGCGGCCATACCCTGACCTGCAACGGTATTGTTCGCATTTGCCAGAGTGTTCATATAGAATGTCAGTGTTTTCAGACTTTCATCGGAAACATAATAATTCGATGTCTCCATATTCCCCCATACTGCCTGAAACACAAGAATTGCTGCTGTTGCTACTGCTGGTTTAATCAGCGGAAGAACAATCTTCCTATATACCATAAATTCAGAAGCTCCGTCGATGTATGCCGCTTCCAGCAAGGTATCTGGTACCTCATCAATGAATTGCTTTAGTAAGAACATGGTTACCGGCAAAGAAATCAGCGGAAGGATATGTGCAAGATACGTATCTGTGATTCCTAGGAAGTTAACCGTCAGATACGTAGGTATCATAACTGCAACATTTACGAACATCAATGCCAGTGTATTGATACTAAACAAAGCATTTTTCCCTTTAAATTTCAGCTTTGACAGGGCAAACCCCGAAAGCGTCGAAAACAGGATGGATGAGACCACGACCGTTATGGTAACGATCAAACTGTTGAAAACATAACGGCTCATAGGAATGCCTGCAGTCCTTGATGCTTTGAACAGTTTCGTAAAGTTATCCAGGGTCGGTCTGGTTACAAAGAACTTCGGCGGATATGCAAAAAGTTCATCCATAGGTTTAAATGCATGGAAGAATATAAACACGATTGGAAGTCCCATGATAATAGCAATTGGCAGGATCCAAAGGATTATTTTCACCTGACTTCCCGAAAATTTCTTCGGGTTTACGCGATTCCCCTTATATGCCATAACATGTCCCCCCTTAATCTTCAGAAAACAGTTTTCTTGAAATTACAGAAAACGCATAAATAATCAATAACAATACCACCGATACGGCTGCTGCATATCCCATCTCATATCGTATGAATCCGTAGTCTTCAATATGATTGACCATCAATTGTGCCGCATACCCCGGGGTCGGATTCCCTGCCAGGGATGAACTGATAGTTCCATTCCGGAAGGCATTCACGATTGCCATGACTGCTGCGAACAGCATCTGTGATTTCATGGTCGGAATGGTGATGTAGAACATTTCCTGAAAACTGTTCTTTACACCGTCTATGGCTGCTGCTTCGTATAAAGTCTCATCCGCATTCAGAATACCCGCAAGGATGGCCAGGAAACCAACACCCATACTGCTCCATAAACCAATGCCTATTACAATAGGAAGAAGATAGGTCGAATTCGTCAGCCAGATGATTGGTTCATTGATAATTCCAAGCCGGATCAGCCAGCTGTTCACATAACCGGTCTGATCACCACCGAACATAATCTTCCACAGAACGGTCATGGCTACACCGGAAGTCATGGTCGGCGAATACATAATCAGCGCAAGGATCGTTCTTGGTATCCGATGGAGTCTTGAAAGTGCCCAGGCCAAAAGGAAGGAAAGTATATAACCGCCCGGTCCAACGACCAGAGCAAATGCAACCGTCTTCGGCACAACATACTGCATGAATACTGCATCTTTTGTAAACAGGTTTATATAATTCAGAAAACCAACGAACGTAGGTTTTTCAATTGCATTGAAGCTTGTGAATGACAAACCAATGGCTATAACAATCGGTATGATTATAAATACCGTAAAAAGCAGCCAGTATGGAAACAGAAAGATATATGCAGATGAATTCCTGCTTTCACGTCTTCCGACTCTCGATTTTTTTTTCATCTCGCGCTCCCCCTGTTACTCTGTATTCCCAAGGATTTCATTTACAATATCTATTGTTGGAACCACATATTCTTTTACTGTGACTCCATCTTTGATATAGCCGAACTCCTCCAGTTTTCGCTCTGTCTCACGATCTATGTCTTTTACAGCATTGTCAAGTCTTATTCTCAGCTGTTCACCATCTACTACAATTGCATTAAAAGCATTGCTCATCTCACGTTCCAGCATGTAAGTACCTAAGATACGTGGTGCTTCCAAAATCCAGCCAGCCTGTTCAAGAATAACCTGTTTGTCTTCAGTACTCCACGGAAGTTCGGTAAACGCTTCCAGGTTAGCTGTATGCCAGATGTATTCTGTACCATAGGAGATCTGCAAGGTCTGACCATACTCAGCCTGAACATCCGCGGAAGACCACCATTTCATGAATTCCCAGGCCTGTGCTTCCCGTTCGTCAGTCGATTTGAACATAACTGTACTCTCTGCACCACCTGCAGTATAGCGAAGAACGGTACCATCTTCTTGTTCTATACCAGGAACGGCTGCGATTGCCCATGAATTTGCAATCTCAGGTGCTGCATTCTTAAGTAGGTTATAGACACCATAATCACCAATACCGATCGGTAAGTCACCATTTCGAAAATGTTGATAGAAGTTCGGTATATCAACATCCAGATTATAGATCGTAAAAAGTTCGGTCAGAAGTGTAAATCCTTCTACTGCTTTTTCGCTGTTCAGTGTTGTGTTTCCTGCATATGTTCCATACAGGGTCGCGCCGCTCTGGAAAAGCAACGGTGTTGTACCATGGAAGTTACGCATGGCTATCATTCCGGCTGTCGGATAATAGAAATTAAGACCTCTCATCTGCAGCTCCGGCAGCATATTGATAACATCATCCATAGTATCCGGAACGGAAAGTCCTAGTTTATCCATGATATCGGTTCGATAGAAGAAAACCCAGAAGTTCATCGTCTCAGGGACGGCATAAATTCCATCATCGATCGTCGCCGGTATATGCAATCCCGGACTGTACTGATTCAGCACCTCCTGGAAGCCATCAAAATCAGTCAGATCGGCAATCGCACCACGTATCGCAAGTTCAAACGGTATGGCGTAGTTAATACCAGTTGCAATATCCGGTGCATCTCCGGATGCATTTGCCAAAATCAACTTCTGCTGGTCCGGCATGATAGAAAGATCAACTTCGATTCCGGTTTCTGGCGTAAACTGCTCATCGATCATCTTTTGCATGATTTCCAGATACTGTCTCGGTCGGTTAACCCATACCTGAAGGTGTTCTTCATCAACGTTGCTGGTCGAGTATGCCTGGTCAAAGAAAGAAGAGGCAAAACGCTCAATGCTCATTATGAATCGTTTGAATGCTCCAATGCTTTTCGGAAGTTTTGCATCTTTCTGATATAGATAGATCCGGTCAATCGACAGATCGTTGCTGTTCAATGTATCCACAAGATTTGCAAGATGCTGGTTTACCGAGCTGGTATTTGCGCTAAGTTCATCCACTCGATACGATATCTCATCTGGTTTTGCTGCAAGTTCACGGATTAAATCCGCTGCGATTGTTATTGAAGAAAAGGCTGCAATCTTTTTAACATCAGGATTGTATTGTTTTACACTTTCATGCAGGGCATCCAGCTCATCTGCCCAGCCCTCCATACGCTCGACCAGATCTGGTATATATGCTTCAAGATCCAGGTCCCGGTACTTTTCTTTATTCGTTCCGGCTACCTTGGTTATCTCTAATGCAAGATCATTGACCCCACTCATAATTGCATCTACTTCTTCAAGAACGTGGCAGATGTTGTCATTGTTCAGTGTCAATGAAATCGTATGCGTTCCTGCTTCCAGATAAACACTCAGAGAATCACCGTTTTCATCTTCGAGAGTTGCGGTCTTATACTTGGTCGTATAGGTAAAAGGATAGGAAGAAAATGCCGTATTCGGAATCGTACCATCAATAGCCACATCGACAAATACAGGGAAATCATTCTTATCCGATTGTCTGTAATTCGTCGCTATATAATAATATCCTGCTTCTTCTACATTGAATTCATACGTGATCTTCTGTCCGGCTTTTGAATATGATTCACTGTCAACCGTGTTCAGTACGGTGTCGGAAATCTTATACGGATCAAGGCTTGCATCAAATTCCGCCGTAGCACGAATGGAGGAATCATTTCGATTGGTAAAGTCTTCTGCCTGTATCGGATCAATAAGAATGTCGCCTTCTGCTGTGGTCGAACCCGTATATTCTGCAATCTCGACCGGTGCTTCCAGTGTAATATCACCCAGCAGAAAGTTTCCTTCGGTCGCTTCGATCTCAATCGCATTACGTCCTGCTTCCAATTCAAGATTCAAAGCGTAAGAATGACGGTAGCTTGCATCCATCAGATATTTGCTTTCCCATTGTATCAGTTTATCCGGTACCGACACGATCTCATTACCATAACGGTCAATGACGGTATCTCCTTCATATACCCAGGTAGATTCAAAGAGAAGGCGTCTGCATTCATAGAACGGATAAGCTCCGTTGATCTTCATCATGAATTCCATCGGAAGAACAGAACTGTCCGCAGAACAGTAATCAAACTTTATGATGTACTGCGCTGTCTCTTCTACATCAATTACCAGATTTATAACATCGCCGATCTTAACCTGAACGACCTGATGGTCATAACCATTTGTATCTTCTACAAGTTCTGCACCATCCTGATAGATCTCATCAATCGGATAAACAACTGATTCTCCCTTGTATACAGGAGCAGTATATCCGGCGCTAACATGCGTATAGTTCGTCGTCAGCATATCTCCCAGATATTCATTCACCTCGGTTGTTTCAGTACTCGCTGCGCCAGTCTGTTGATTTGTATCCGCTGTCCCCTCCGTTGCCATTACCGATGATACCTGAAAAGCACCAAGAAGCATTGCCGTCGTAACAGCCACTGCCACAATGCGTATCATAAGTTTTTGCTTCATTTCCCCGTACCTCCGATCTGTTTCAGGAAAGTTCTAATTCCAGATGCAGAACACTGCAAGGTGGAATTGAAAAGCTTACTTTGTTCCCCATACTTGTAAACTCCTCGAATTTTGCCGGTTTAATTCTTTCCGGATCATCGAATGTATTGCATGCATTCATTTTTCCCGTAAGTATGGTTCCCTGTACAGAAGCTACCTGCGTTTCCGTCAGCAAAGTATCCACGCTGTAACTTTCTGTCAATGACAGATTGTTGATCGTTACATGCATTTTCCCATCTTTTGATATCGAAACAGATTCGTGCAGATTCGGCACCTTCCATGCTTCTTCCAGCCCAATCTCCTCTGTCTCCAGAAAACTCTCAACCAATTCTGCATCCTGATGATACTTATACATAGAAAAAACATGATACGTAGGTGTCTTCACCATCTTTGCACCTTCTGTAAAAAGAACAGACTGAAGAACATTCACTAACTGTGCAATATTGGCCATCTTTACTCTGTCACAATGTTTATTGAAAATATTCAGATTTATTCCGGCAATCAACGCATCACGCATGGTATTCTGCTGGAATAAAAAGCCCGGATTCGTTCCAGGTTCAACATCATACCAACTTCCCCATTCATCCACGATCATATCAATTCGTTTCTCTGGATCATATTTATCCATGATAGCACCATGGCGATTGATCAGTGTTTCCATATATAAGGTCTTTTTCATAGTGCGATACCATACTGAGGCATCAAAATCTGTAGCACTTCCTTTATCCAGCCATTCGCCGGGAATCGTATAGTAGTGAAGCGACAATCCCTGCATCATGTTCGGATCATGACAGACCTTCAAAACTTCTTCTGTCCAGTAATAATCGTCCACGTTAGCACCGCAAGCTATCTTCTTTATAGGAGAAGTATGGTCATAGGTCCTGACAAAAGTCTGATATCTTCTGTATTCATTCGAGTAATGCGAAGGTGTCATATTGCCGCCGCAGCCCCAGTTTTCGTTTCCTACGCCAAAATACTCTACTTTATAGTTCTTTTCTCTTCCATTCATTTTCCTGAGGTCAGCCATTGGTGATACACCTTCAAATGTCATATATTCGACCCACTCGGACATCTCCTGCACTGTCCCGCTGCCGAGATTCCCGTTGATATACTTTTTGCATTCAAGCTGTTCACATAATTCCATGAATTCATGGGTTCCAAAGCTGTTGTCTTCTACGACGCCGCCCCAATGCGTATTGATCATCTTCTTTCTGCCCGCTTTTGGTCCGATGCCGTCTTTCCAATGATATTCGTCTGCAAAACATCCTCCCGGCCAGCGAAGAACCGGAATCCAAAGTTCCTTTAATGCATTGATCACATCGCAGCGCATACCATTCACATTCGCAATCTCAGAGTTTTCTCCGACATACAATCCTTCATAAATACATCTTCCTAAGTGTTCTGAAAAATGTCCCTGCAACTCTTTCTGAATATGACCCTTGCGATTCTTTGGATTAATGTATAAAACAGCCATAGTCCCTCCCGAATTCCATTTATTAATAAATTATTTTATGTTTTTATAAACTTATAACTTCTTTTGTTTTAATATTAAGCCATATTTACCAATAAGTCAAGGTGGATATCAGCTTTTTTTCAATATTTTTTATAATATCATTCAATATTAGCTGAACTAATCCACTCTTATCTTTACATCCTTAAAAAATAATCCTTGTTTATTATTGCTAACTTTCCGTATTAATTCTTATGTTTTTCATTCATATTTCGAATCATTGTATCAAGTCTCACAGAAAAACAAGTAAAAAACAGCGCGTTTTTCCATTTTCTTACCATTATTATCCATTTTTGTTCTCCAATGTCAACTAATTCATTTCTTATTTTCATTTCTTTTCCAGTGTCAAATTACATTTTATAACATTTATTCAGACGTTTTTCCTGTTTCTTCGTTATTTTTTCTACTATGGTATTGTTTTTTCCTTTTGTTTTGTGTAAAATACAAATAAATTTGTTACTATAAGGGGATTGCTTTTTATTTCATTATATATTAAACTATTATGGTATAAGTTAAATTTATTTTTTAATTTGTTTCCTTCAGAATAAATTTGCAGTCTGCTCCACCCTACACAAAATGCAGCATAAAAATCCTGTCATTCCTGCCATTTTAAATCAGATGTGCAGATCGTACTCCTGCTTTCCTTTTTTTTGCAGGAATCATCTAAGTTTTATACTGTACATTTCCATTCGCTTCTGTTACAATAATAAGGATATGTATTTATTAGGATATGACGTGAGGCATTTTTTGATGTTCCTGCACTATACACTAAATTGAGGAGGTTTTTTTCTATGTTGCATATTAAGTCTTTAGACGAAGGATTGGACGTTTTTAAAGCACTTGGCTCCGATATTCGTGTTGAGATTATCAAACTTCTTATTAAGAATAAGGGAATGAACATGAATGCCCTGGCTTCCAGCCTGAATATAACGAATGGCGCATTAACAAGTCACGTAAAGAAGCTCGAGGACTGTGGTATAATCACCATCGTCAGTGAATCAGCCGGTCATGGCAACCAAAAGAAATGTATGGTTCACCTTGACAAGATCCTGATTGAACTCGAAAGCGATGAAGTTCTTGAAAATGTATATGAAACCGAAATCAAAATCGGGCACTATTCAGACTATCAGGTATTCCCTACCTGCGGACTTGCTACACCAAGCACTTTGATCGGTGAAGTTGATGACGCAAGATACTTTGCACACCCAGACAGAATAAACAGTGATATTCTCTGGTTTACAAGAGGATATGTCGAATACATGATTCCAAACTTTATACCTGCAGGTCAAAAGCTTACACAGATCATCATTTCAGCCGAACTCAGTTCAGAAGCACCAGGCGTAAACAATACATGGCCTTCCGATATCTTTTTCTATTTGAATGACACTTGTCTCGGTATGTGGACAAGCCCTGGTGATTTCGGTGATGTCAAAGGTCTTTTTACACCGGACTGGTGGTTTCCGAACTGGAATCAGTATGGTTTATTAAAACTTATCGTAATCAATAACGAAGGAACCTTCATTGATGGTCTGAAGATATCAAGCGTATCTCTCGACGATCTAAAGCTTGATTATAAGAGTAACATTCGTTTCAAATTTGAAGTTCCATCCAATGCAGCACACGTTGGCGGACTTACCATTTTCGGCCGTGGCTTTGGTAATTATAATCAGGACATCAATGTAAGAATACATTATGCACCCAATGAATAACGCATGCATACAGGTCATTATGATGTAGTTGATGGTTCATCAGCAAAACGCTCCTGTACCGTATTTATTCAAAACATATTCCAGCTCAGAAACGCCCGCAACACTTGCAAAGGCAGCAATACTACGCAGCCTAAGCAGTAGTGACGGGCGTTTACTTGTTTCAAACGTAATACTTCAGGAGCCCTTTCTATGCAAGGCTCTATGGGATAATAACCACTCTGTTCCATTAAACATAGGAAGCACCAACAAAAAACGCTGTACACCACTTTCGTGATATACAGCGTTTTGTTTTTCTCTGTCGAGTTCGTAATGCTTTGTATTTCTTATCGTTATACTGCAATCAAATTGGCAAATTACATCATACCCATTCCGCCTGCGCCACCTGCTGGCATCGGAGGAACATCTTCTTTGATCGTAGCAACTGCGGATTCTGTTGTAAGGAATGTGGATGCCACAGAGTTTGCATTCTGTAATGCACTTCTTGTAACCTTAGTAGGATCAAGAATACCAGCTTTTTCCATGTCAACATATTCTTCTGTAAGTGCATTAAAGCCCATGCCTACTGCACTTTCTCTTACCTTATTAACAATAACTGAGCCTTCTAATCCGGCATTCTGAGCGATACATTTGAGCGGTGCAGAAAGTGCTTTTAATATGATGTTGGCACCTGTCTTCTCATCACCTTCCAGTGTAGCAGCAAGAGCTATAACAGCTTTTTCTGCATGGATCAGTGTAGAACCGCCGCCTGCGATAACGCCTTCTTCCACTGCTGCTTTGGTTGCTGCAAGAGCATCTTCCATACGCAGCTTGGATTCTTTCATTTCTGTCTCAGTAGCAGCACCAACTCGGATTACAGCTACACCACCGGCAAGTTTCGCAAGTCTTTCCTGTAATTTTTCTTTATCAAAATCAGAGGTTGTCTCTTCGATCTGCTTGCGGATCTGAGCAATACGTGCACTGATTTCATCCTTATTGCCTTCACCATCAACAATGATCGTGTTCTCTTTCTGGATCTTAACTGACTTTGCACGTCCAAGCTGATCAATTGTGGTCTCTTTCAGATCAAGACCAAGTTCATCTGAAATAACAGTTCCGCCGGTCAGAATAGCAATATCCTGAAGCATAGCTTTTCTTCTGTCGCCATATCCCGGAGCCTTAACTGCAGCTACAACAAAAGTTCCACGAAGTTTGTTGATAACAAGTGTTGTAAGTGCTTCTCCTTCAACATCCTCCGCAATGATCATAAGTCTTGCACCGGACTGTACGATCTGCTCTAAAACAGGAAGAATGTCCTGAATGTTTGAAATCTTTTTATCTGTAATAAGGATGTAAGGATTTTCAAGATTTGTCTCCATCTTATCCATGTCAGTTGCCATATATGCGGAGATATAACCTCTGTCAAATTGCATACCTTCTACAAGGTCAAGTTCTGTCAGCATGGTCTTACTCTCTTCGATTGTAATAACACCATCTTTGGATACTTTATCCATTGCGTCTGCAATCAATGCACCTACTTCATCATCTCCGGAAGAGATTGCAGCAACTTTTGCGATCTGCTCTTTTCCTGTAACATTCTTGCTCATTGAAAGAATCGCCTGAACTGCAGCATCCGTAGCTTTTTTCATACCTTTACGAAGAATGATAGGATTTGCTCCTGCTGCCAGGTTCTTCATTCCTTCGTTAATCATTGCCTGCGCAAGGATAGTAGCGGTTGTTGTACCATCTCCTGCAACATCGTTTGTCTTTGTAGCAACTTCTTTAACGATCTGTGCGCCCATATTTTCAAAAGCGTCTTCAAGTTCGATTTCTTTCGCAATGGTAACACCATCGTTTGTAATCAATGGTCCGCCATATGCTTTATCCAAAACAACGTTACGACCTTTTGGTCCAAGTGTCACTTTAACAGTATCTGCAAGTTTATCCACTCCAGCTTCTAAAGCTGCTCTGGCTTCTGCGCCATATTTAATGTCTTTTGCCATGATCCAATATCCTCCAATAAATGTTTCTTTTTGATTATTCTACTACAACAGCAACAATATCATTCTGGCGGACAACAATATACTCTTCATCTTCCAGTTTAACTTCTGTGCCGGCATATTTTGAATAAATAACTTTATCACCAACTGAGACCTGCATAACCACTTCTTTGCCTTCAATAACGCCGCCTGGTCCTACTGCTATAACTTCTGCCTGCTGCGGTTTTTCTTTTGCCTGTCCCGGTAATACTATGCCGGATTTTGTTGTTTCTTCTGCGAGCAATTGTCTTAATACAACTTTGTCACCTAATGGTTTTAATTTCATTGTAATGATTCCTCCTTTTATCTCTTTGAAACCTGCTCCGACCCGCTTTAAGCATCCTATTCAACTATGCTTTCATGGCGGATTTTCACTTCGATTTCTGCTTCGCTATTTAATATAATACTTCAACCGTGAAATGTCAAGAAAAAATTAGCACTCGATACAAATGAGTGCTAACACATTTCTTTTGTATTTCATTCGATTTTAACTGAATTCATTTTCCCTATGGTACGCGGCACTGCATCTTTTGAATTTCCCCATGGCTGGTCTGCGTAACGGTAGTCAAATTTATCGGTGAACCATTTCAGTTCATCTCTGACGCGCTGCATATTATCAAAAAAAAGTATATCAAGAGTCTTTAAAAACTCTTCCTGATGGCTTCCTTTTAAGCTCTTTGCGGCACCTTCCCGCAGAAGAACATAGTGAGAAACACAAAAACCTTTTCCTTTTTCAAATACTTTACGAAACTCATCGTCAGTTCTGTACAGATGAAAAATGGTAGCAACATACCGGTCAAAAGTCGCATCGATACGCTGGCAAATGTAACAGGAATCCTCTAAGGAATCAGAGAACAACTTTAGCAAAGAGTCACCTTCTTTTTTTTTGAAAAGACCGCTTTGCCCACTC
Organism: Clostridia bacterium; assembly: GCA_003249225.1. Taxonomy (GTDB): domain Bacteria; phylum Bacillota; class Clostridia; order Lachnospirales; family Lachnospiraceae; genus SZUA-448. The sequence continues at coordinate 20,370 of QKJQ01000023.1, forward strand.
TTGCTGCTCTTTGCGATTTTTTTCATCTCTGCAATGGTCCGATCCGTATGAGAAAGCATCATAAGTGCTAATCCAAGTCTGTTCTGATGCTGATAGAGCATCTTTATATGTTCTTTGCAAAAACCAAGCTGGTTCGTGGCAAGTCTGACATCATCCTCCATATAACTGGGTCCCATGGTAAAATCAATAGCATTCTGCTGCAGGGTCTGATAGATCTGGCAGAGCGGACATTCACAGTCCGTACGAAAAGCTTCGTTTACAGGTATGGTATATAATTGCTCAGCCAAAATTAACCCTCCTGATTTTTGCTTTTGCGTAATTCCACAGCTATCATCTCTTTCACTTCACGGGCTTTGTTCTTAATACGCTCGTTTGCGTCTCTGGCGGTCAGCACTTTTGAGATCCAGCGGCTGGCTTCTTCGTATTTTCCGAGTCTTCTGGCCAGGTCTGCAACCAGGTAGGTAGTTGTGTTCTCATCCATTCCGCACATTGGGAACAGTTCTTTTGAAAATGCTTCCGAAAATCCTTCATAAGCATTCTTTAAAAACTCCATTTCTTCGGTTGCCAGTTTGGCGATTACCATTGTATAATCCTTTGTCTCTTTTGGCAAAGTCTCTGCTTTTCCTCGAATCAGCCAGGCGGTCTTAAGGCAGGTGTATGCTTTTTCACTTACCTTGGACCTTTTAACAATTGTATTGAGTAAGGCAAGTTTGTGTTTTGTAATGGCATCATCATATGTCAGAATCTCACCTTCTGCAGCGAGTCCGCTGAATGAATTCGAAATATTAGACATAATCAGTTTCGACTGCGTACTCGTCATATAGTTAAAGAACCGGTTCAAAGCAGCATATCCGCAGTTCGGACATGCAATGGCATCATATTTCAGTGAATCCATCATCTGGTATTTTGGACGAAGATCGGTATCCATGGCTACCAGCTTCACTTTTCCGGTTTTTACTGTCTTTGACTTAAATTCCTTGTCACATACAGGGCAAACGAATGTCTTGTCAAATATATAATCGGCTTCTGTAACTTTCGGCTTATTATCCTCGCTTGGTTCTTTCTTGCTGGCTGTATCCGGTGATGATTCAAATATCTGAACATCCTTTAACTTATTAAGTCCAAGAGATTCCAGACCGGAAAATAAATTAGACATACTGCTTCCTCCTATATAAACTACTATCATCTTAATAGTATCATAATTTTATCAAATAAAAAAGTAAAATTTATATTACACTACCGCTCTGGATACAGGGTCACAGCAATCATTTCAATCACATTATACTTCACTTGGCAAGGCTTTTACAATTATATCACTCACCTCACCGGCAGCATAAATATCAAGTTCATGAAGCGCTCTGGTACAGGATATGTATAGAATCTGTCGGTGTAATGCGTTGAAATACCTGTCTTTCTCCACATTTGGAATATGTACAGCATCGAATTCCAGACCTTTGGCCAGATAAAAAGATGTAACAACAACACCTTCGGTAAAGGTATCGCTCTCTTCTGTCATCAGCGTGACATTCATCTCATCTTTAATGGATTCGTATACTGTGGCGGCTTCCTTCTGACTAAGACATAGTATGGCAATCGTTCCATATGCTGACTGCTTCGTAATCTCTTTTACAAGCAGCGAATACTGTTCTTCTTTCGATGAAAGTTCATGAATCACCGGAGCTCGTCCGTGCCGTTCAAAATACTCAATATCCTTTGTCTGGATCATTCTTCCCGTCATGCTTCCGATTTCATAGGTGGAACGATAACTCTTTTTCATGATGATCTGTTTCATGTTTCGTCCGAACACTTCACTTAGATCCGAAAGGATCAACGAACTTTTATCGTCTGCGACCTGTTCCTTGTCTCCCAGAATTGTCATGGGGCAATCAAACAGCTGCTTAATGATTTCATACTGAACTCTTGTATAATCCTGCATCTCATCAATGACCAGATGCTTGATTCTCCGATACGCTGAAACACCTTTCAGCATATACTTAAAATAAATCAATGGATAAACATCCTCATAAGGAATCATCTCATCGTTATAATCAAAGGTATCCTCTTCTTTTTCAAGGAGGAACTGATGATAGATCTTGCGAATGTCCTGTGTTTTGTACATAGTTGAAATTTTCTCTTTTATTACATACGCTTGCCCTTCATCCATATCCTGGTTATGCAGTGCTTCTTCTTCCTGAACGATATATTCGGCTATCGCTTCAAGTCTGGACAGCAGCGGTACATCCGGAAACTTCTCATAGAACAGGGTCATAAGCTGTTCTTTGCTGCGTTCCACTTTTTTATGCTGAAAATCCTTCCATTCCACAAAGTCACTTTCCATATCCAGAATAAACCCATACATCTCCTGAAGATATTCTTTGCTTTGTTTTCTGCGAATTGCTTTCATTTTTTTGTTCCGATAGACAGAATCAAGGTCTGCTTCCAGCAAATACTCAAGCTGTGAATAGCGATCCTCGAATTTTACGATGCCCTTTAATTCACGTTCTGCAAAATCATCAAAGCTCATCTCAAGAATGTGCTCTTCCCCAAGTTCCGGAAGTATATGAGAGATATAATCCGAAAAAATGGTGTTCGGTGACAGGATCATAACATTGTCCGCGCGCAGCTCATTTCTTTTATGATACAGTAAATAAGCGATCCGATGCAGCGCAATGGATGTCTTTCCAGATCCTGCAGACCCCTGAACCACAAGAATACGGTCTGATTCATTTCGTATGATGGCATTTTGTTCCTTTTGAATGGTTGCTACGATATTTTTCAAATGCGCATTTGCATTCTTCCCAAGCTCGCGCTGCAGGATATCATCGTCAATCTTAATATCATTCTCGAAGAAATATTCCATCTCTCCATTGGTAATTTTATATTGCATCTTACGCGTGATCTCTCCACGCATCTCACCCTGTGGTGATTTATAAGCCGCCGGTCCTCTGTCAAAGTCATAATACAGCCCAGACACAGGTGCTCTCCAGTCAAATATCAGCGGAAGATATGATTTTTTCGGCAGAAAACTTGCAATTCCTATGTAAAAGGCATCCGGTCTTGCTTCCCCTTCATAACAAAAATCAATTCGTGCAAAATAAGGAGACAGAAGCATCTTCTCATACAGCTGCCTTTTATGCAGTCTCTCCTCTGCAGAATTCAACTCACTTTGTATCATCTCACGGTTGGTATACTGCTCATAGCCAAATTCATCAAATTCACTGGTATTCTCCCAAAAATACTTCTTCATCTTTACGATCTCAGACTGCATATCACCAAGTGTTTTGTTTAAATCATCAATGGCATCTGTCAGCTTGCCTTTGATCTGATCTAAGTGTTCCAGTTCTTCTTTGTGTTGGTCGCCCATAAACTTCCCCATTTCTATCTTAATTCCTTTGTTACCTGCAACATAAATTCAAAATCAATTCCAATTATAAACTTTAGAATTACTCACAACTCTATTCTTGTTATTCTATCATAATCCGAAAAAAATATCTACCCTTAATCCGGCCGTAGTCTTTGCCGTGAAACAATACAGTTTCCATAACAAAGTGAAAAGACAGCCTGTACAAGGTACTCATTTTCTTCTGCTGTGTTAGTGAACATACCTAAAAAAGCTGCCGCACTTTCCTGCGACAGCTTTTTGTTTCCTCGTATAATCATTCCTTTTCTTTTTCTACCGCTCCATAACGTATCCGCAGGACCGGAAGTTCGGTCAAGGTCGTATAATAGTTCTCCATCCAGTCCTCTCCCTGGGAGGGATCGTTTTCTCCGCTCGCCGGTGGAGCAAAAATCTTTAGTGTCAGATTTGTCTTTCCCTCTAACGGACGGTCAAAAAAAGCAGACATCATATCTACACAGGTAACACCCGGTGCTTTATAGAACCATCTTCCGTTCAATTCCAGCATCAGATTCGCCTCTTTTACATCACCTTTAAAATACGCTTCTGCAAAATGCGGATTACTTTCCAGTGTCAGTGGCATCGATATACCATCCGCATCTTCTGCGCCGCCCCAGCGCAGGGTGACCGGCAGTGTTACAGCTTCGCCTGTTTCCATCGAGGGCATAAAATATTCATCATGAATAATTGATTTATACGTTTTCATAAGTGGCTGTTCAATACCGACTTCTTTGTTATTCGGACTTTCGATCTCGAGGCCCAGTCTTCCCCTGTCACGGAACTGGTAGAAGCTGAATCCGGAAAACCAGTCCGCTTTGTCTTCTTTAATAAGATCGCAGAACCTCTGCACCATATCACATTGTTCATAAGGTCCCGTTACATCCGCATCGGCATTCAGCTCTGACATGACCATCGGCTTTGCAACCCCGCCGTTCAATTCTTTAAATCGCAGAAAGCTGCGCTTTGTCTCAAGAAATGTCTTCTCTGTTTTATCTCTTTTGTGAGTAGATCCGCCGGTCTCTGCCACATCATAAGGCCATCCCCAGTGAAGCGCCATATATTTATCCACCGACCAGATATCTGCCGCCGGAATCGTCTTGGCAAACTCTTCTTCTCTATGCATCTTTTCTTCTGCAAGATTTTCAACGCCTCCGATGCAGATGATTGTTTTTACATTCGGCGCATTTTCGCGAATGACATTGCTTGCTCTCACAAAAAAGTCCGCCACTTCCTGGTATGTGCAGCGCTTGTTAAAGGAGAACCAGTCACCGGTCGCTTCGTGATTGATACGGAGCATGACACGTCCGAAGGTACGCAGGTCTTTTGCTACCGCAATCAGATGCTCGTCAGTTACATTCGGATCTATGGTAAGCGTGAGCAGTACATCCTGACCATGTCTTCTTACATCGCGCATGGAAAGAAAAGGCTCCTTGGTCAAGTCACCATTAATTCCTCCCTGATAGGTAAAATAATCATCGTACGGATAGTCCCAGGCAAAAGAAACGGAATCACTTGCATGTACGACACTTGCTCTTCCCGGCCAGCCTGCATCCAGCGGATAGTAACAGTACATCAGCGAGATAGCCCTGTGTGGTCTTCCCAGCTTCTCCAGAATATAATCCTGGTTTACGTATTCGCCTCTCTCACTTCCGTCTCCAAGATCGACCGCACATTTTGCCGGTCCCATATGTAAAATATACCCAACCGTTTCCTTTGTCACAAAAACATACCTCCTGTTATAATCTTATGCGAACATTATACAATTGTATCAAATTCAATAACAATCCAACTTTTTAGCTTCAATTCTCCTATAAAATTTGATATTCGTGTGTTTGTATTTACCTTATACTTATGATATAATGAACATACTCGTTTTTGACTAATTACCTTTGGGAATCATAATTATTTCATTTTTTCTATCGAGGGGGACCGATATGGACGTAACTTATCACGGAACATCCAGCGGTATTGTCAAATCATTACGATTGAATGAAACTCTTTCATTCAGTCAAATTCCTGTCATGGCCGCTTTGTACCAGTTCACCGAGCATGGCATTATTATTCTTGATGCCACTTTGTCTTTCTATGAATTTTTCCGGTTATCACAATATGATATTATAGACCCCATACTTTACTGTGAATTCAACAACCCTGCCAAGCGCACCTCTATGATTCAGAAATTATACGACCAGGCGCAGTACGGCGAACCAATCCATGATACCTTTCTGGCTTCCTCTTCAAAACAGATGCGAAAATGGATCCAGCTTGATGCAAGTATCTATGATTCTGAGCTGAATTCACTTATCTACCTTGCCATTCATACAGACATTACTTCAATTAAAGAATCTCAGCAAACTCTGGAATACGAACATGAATTGATATTGCAGGCTGCAAACAGCCGAACTGACAGCTTGTTTGAATACGATCTGATTCAGGATACTCTTGACATTTTTATTCCTGCCTCTGATCATTCAAGTCAGCGAAAGACATTGACACTGGAACATTTTCTATCCAGCCAGAATGTGGACGAACTCATCCTTTCAGAAGACCTTGATCTCTTCAAGAGAGCCGTTCTTGACAGTACCAATTCTACCGCCGAATTCAGAGCCAGGTTTGAGTCAACAAAAGGTTATCAATGGTACCAGATCATAAATCATTGTAATCGAAAGGACAAAAACGGTAATACCGTTCGAATTCTTGGATCGATCCGTAATATAGATACCATCAAAAAAGCTCAGCATGCAAGCATTCATTCACAGCAGATGGAAACAATTCTACGCAGTATGATCGGACGTATAATACTTGATGATTACGATTACATTGCCTACTGGGATACCGTAAGCGATCATTATATTATCTTTACACATAATAATGTAACGACCCCTATGCCGCTTCTTTCCGGCGATCATTTTACTGAAGAACTCGAGCGTTACATTAAATGCAATGTTACGGAAGACGACCGTGCACTTACGTTGCAGCGCATCCGGCTGCCTGTTATTTTAGATGCTCTTGATCGCGAAGGAGAGTACTCGATCTATAACAGCATATGGGAAAATGGTGGAATCAGCTACAAAGAACTTCGTTTTATCTACATGGATCCGGCTGAAAAAACTATCTTTTTAACCAGAAATGATATTACCAGGATTCATAAAGAAGAAGAGCTAAAAAGCAAAACTCTGGAAAAGGCACTATCCGAGGCAGAAGCCGCAAACGATGCAAAAACCAGTTTTCTATCCCGAATATCTCATGATATACGCACTCCAATGAATGCGATTATTGGAATGACGACCATCGCATCTTATAAACATACCGATTCCGAAAAAGTCAAATACTGCCTCGAACGAATCAGTGAAGCCTCAAGGTACCTTATGACTTTAATCAACGACATCCTCGACATGTCAAAAATAGAAAGCGGAAAGCTGCAGCTTCGAAAAAGTTATTTTGACATGCAGCAATTTCTCTCAAACATAGAAAGCATTGTCGGACAGCAGGCTTTTGACTATGGCATCAATTTTACCGTAACAGCAGATCCGTCGATACGTCGTGTATACATCGGGGATGCTCTTCGACTTAATCAGATCATGATCAACCTTTTGTCAAATGCACTTAATTTCACTTTGTCCGGCGGTTCTGTAAGCTTTCGCATGCGAGAGCTCGATCGTACAAAAGACTGCGCCAGACTGGAATTCATCGTTCAGGACACCGGCTGTGGAATGAGTAAGGATTTTCAAAAAATCATGTATCATCCTTTCGAGCAGGAATCCTCGAGCAATGCCAGAAATCAGGTAGGAACCGGTCTCGGGCTTAGCATTGTGCGAAATATCGTCGAACTGATGAAGGGTGAGATCGATGCAGAGAGCGAACCCGGCAAGGGAACGACTTTTACCGTACGTCTTCCCTTTGACATTCCAAACATACAGGAAGAAGAATCGTTAAGCAATGCCTATTCGCTTTGGAACGACTCTGGAAAACCTCTCGAAGAAATTGATCTAAGACAGTTTTATGGTCTTCGAATTCTCCTCGTCGAAGATAATGAGATCAATCTTGAGATTGCAGAAGTATTCTTACGGGATTCAGGATTTTTAGTAGATTCCGCAAAGAACGGACAGGAAGCCATCGAAAAATTTGCCGTATCCAAACCGGGCACTTATTTTGCCGTCCTCATGGATATCCGTATGCCAGTCGTCGATGGCCTGAATGCGACCAAAGCAATACGAACGATGCACAAAGAAGATTCCATGACCATTCCGATCATAGCAATGTCAGCGAATGCCTTTGAAGAAGACAAGCAGCAAGCCAGACAAGCCGGTATGACAGGCTATCTTGTAAAACCGGTCAGCCGTGAAAAATTACTGCGTCTGTTGAATTATCTGTTAATCATCTGACGCTTCACTCTTCTAATAAGATTAATAGAACCGGAGGACAGCAATTTGCCTGTCCTCCTTCTTTTTGCATGCTTAGTAAAATGTCTCTTGCTGTGATTTCTTTTCAACCTTTTATATCTTTGCTGTAAGTTCTGTGAGTCTTTTGATTTGACCCCTATGTAGTTTGTGTCCTTTGTGACTTATATGTCCCATATATCCTAATGCCCTATGCGACCTTTGGGACCTTTGGGGTCTTTGGGATTTCTGGAATCTTTGTGCCCTTTGGTCCTTTGGGATCTTTGGGTCCTTTGGGATCTTTGGGATCTTTGGGTCTTTAGTGTCTATTGGTATACTTTCATATAATCGCCATGGGCTGCTATCAGTTCATCACACATGGCAGTAATCTGATCCATATTCAGTTCAGCGGCTGTATGAGGATCCAGCATTGCTGCACGGTAAATATCTTCTTTCTTTCTGGTTCTTGCCGCTTCAATGGTCATTAGCTGACAATTGATGTTCGTCATATTCATCGCCGCAAGCTGTACCGGAAGTGCTCCGACGAAGCATGGATTGACACCGGTTCCATCGACCATACAGGGTACTTCAACACAGGCATCCGAAGGAAGGTTCGTGATGAGCCCATGGTTCAACACATTTCCACCGATCTTATATGGTTTGTTTGTCACAATGGCTTCCATTATATAAGATGCATATTCTCTGGAACGTTCGTGTGTAATCTCGCCGCCTTTTAAGATATCTTCTTTTTCCTTTTCCCACCCATCGATCTGTGCAATGCATCTTCTCGGATATTCATCCAGCGGAATGTTGAACTTTTCAATCAGTTCCGGCTGTGTGCTTTTGATAAAGAATGGATTATATTCTGCATTATGTTCACTGGATTCCGTACAATAATAGCCAAGGTGCCTGATATACTCAAATCGCACCATATCGTTGTGCTTTTCTTCCCGGTTCTTTTTTGCTGCTCTGCTTTTGATCTCCGGGTACAGGTCTTTGCCGTTTTTATCCTTAATATCCAGTAGCCATGCCATATGATTGATGCCGGCAATCAGTTCCGTTCTTCCTTCCAGGGATTCTTCCATGGCAAGGCTCTTTAGTAAATGTTCTGAACACACCTGTACACTGTGGCACAAGCCGACGGTTTTGACCGAAGTGTAACGAAGCATATATCCTGTCAGCATTGACATAGGATTGGTGTAGTTCAGGAACCAGGCATTCGGACATACTTCTTCCATATCGCGTGCAAAGGCTTCCATTACCGGAATCGTTCGAAGTCCTCTCATAACACCGCCAATTCCAAGAGTATCTGCGATCGTCTGCCGTACCCCATACTTCTTTGGAATCTCAAAATCAATAATCGTGCAAGGATCGTAGCCTCCGATCTGAATTGCATTCACGACAAAATCAGCATCCCGCAGTGCATCTTTTCTCTTGCTCTCTCCATGGTATGTTTTTATCGTTGCTCTGCTGTTATTTGTGTTTTTGTTGATTGCATGTAAAATGATTTCCGACTCCTTCAGTCTTTTTTCATCGATATCGTATAAGGCGATCTCTGCCTCCTGCAGACTTGGTGTACACATGCAGTCTCCTAATACATTCCTTGAAAACACTGTACTTCCAGCACCCATAAATGTAATCTTGACCATGATTTTTCCTCCTTATTCGTTCTTTTTAAGAACACTTGTCTTTTATCCTATTATACGATATACTCAAAGAACAGGCGATAGTCTTATGTTTCATTCTATTGTCATTATGTTGCATTTTATACCTGTGAGGTCGTTATGAATACCACTGCCATTCTTTCATCCAAAGCCAAAGAAACATCCATATTCTATTGCGGACAGGAAGCCTGCGAGCCCTCCCATACCTTTGGCCCTGCCGTACGCCCGCATTATCTGATCCATTATATTATCAAAGGAAAAGGAATTTACTGCGAGAATAACCGTGAACACCACTTGTCAAAAGGGGATGCCTTTCTGATCCTTCCCTGGGAAAGCACTGTCTATTCAGCAGATGCCTCCGATCCCTGGGAGTACGCCTGGTTCAGTTTTGACGGCCCTGAGGTCCCTGATCTGCTAAAGCACTGTGGAATAGAAGAAAATCAATTAATACTGCACACTTCTGACAGCTCCATGGAGCTTTGCATGCAGGAATTGATCTCCTCCTTTCTGTCTCCTACGCGGAATGAATACCTTGACAGAAGTTATCTCTACCGATTCTTCTCCTTCTTCCTGCTAAAAAACGAGAATGAACTGACAAAACCAGCCGGTTATATTGAGAAAGCTCTTCAATACATGAAACACAATTATGCTCATTCCATCGGTGTTCAGGATATAGCAGATTATCTTCACATTGACCGGACCTATCTATATAAACTTTTCCGTCAGTATCAGAATATCTCGGTACAGCAGTATCTGATCCGTTACCGGCTGGGTGTTGCCGCCAGACTTTTACGGGAGACAGACGCAACCGTTGCCTCCGTTGCCTGCTCCTGTGGTTTCACTGACAGCCCCTCCTTTAGCAAGCATTTTAAACACCACTACAAAATAACACCAAATGCATACCGGTCATCCTATAAAAATAAGACCCAGTACATACTGGCATAATGCAAGTATGTTCCGGGTCTTTTGTTCTTCTATTCAGCCGCAGCTGCGTGTTCCTTGTAATGATGTGCTTCTTCAAGCATCATATCTTTGACTTTCATCAGTCTGATCTGGGTACTTCTCTCATTTTCATCAAGTTTCATCTTAATGTATTTGATGTTCGCCTGCATGTTCGGTATCATGACATGTTCCAGCGCATTTACCCTTCGCCTGGTCTTTTCGATTTCGATCGACATCAGCTGACAGGATTTTTCACACTCAGACAGACGTAACATATCAGGAAGCAGATCTGCCAGGGATTTTACCGCATCATCCAGATCACCGGAGGTTGAAGCAAATCCATAACAGTAAATGTCATGTGGATCTGTAGTTCTTGTGCTGTACTCGAAGACCGGGATATCAACACTCATAACATTCTTTGTTGTCATCTCAAGGTATACTTCCTGTCTTGGTGCCATCAAAGCAACGTTCATTGCTTCATCTTCCATACCGGCACGAGCCAGAACGAAATTCCCATTCGCTTTCCTGAGTCCTTCTTCTACTTTCTCGCGGAGTGCTTTGTTCTCTCTGACAAGATCAAGGAATTGACGCATCAGCTCATCACGTTTATCCTTTAAAAGCTTATGTCCGCGCTTTGCCGTTACGAGCTTTCTTTTTTGCTTTGTAAGCTCCATACGGGTCGGATTCACCTGTGTTTTTGCCAAAGCTTTTCCTCCTTTCGATTACTTGTCGTAGTACTCATCAAGCAGTTTATCACTGATACGTTTGAGCTCTGTCCTTGGCAGGATCCGAAGCAGCTTCCAGCCAAGATCAAGGGTCTCTTCTATGCTTCGGTTCGCAAGATAACCCTGTGATACATATTCCTGTTCGAACGCATCGGAGAATGCTGCATACAATTTATCAATTTCTGTAAGCGCTGCTTCACCAAGTACGACCATCAATTCTTTTGCTTCCTTACCACGTGCGTAAGCCGCAAAAAGCTGATTCATGGTATTGGCATGATCTTTTCTGGTCTTTTCAGCACCGATACCTTTATCCTTCAGACGGGACAGGGATGGAAGAACATCGATCGGTGGAGTGATTCCCTGACGGAATAATTCACGGCTCAGGATGATCTGTCCTTCTGTGATGTATCCGGTAAGGTCAGGAATCGGATGGGTCTTATCATCTTCCGGCATGGTCAGAATCGGAATCATGGTGATACTGCCGTTCTTTTCTTTCTGACGGCCTGCGCGTTCATATAACGAAGCAAGGTCAGTGTACATGTATCCAGGATATCCTCTACGTCCCGGAACTTCCTTACGTGCTGCTGAGATCTCACGAAGAGAGTCGGCATAGTTCGTAATATCCGTCAGGATAACAAGGACATGCATTCCCTTTTCAAAGGCAAGGTATTCTGCTGCGGTAAGTGCCATACGAGGTGTCGCAATACGTTCAACCGCAGGGTCATTTGCAAGATTTATGAACATGACAGAACGGTCGATAGCACCGGTCTCTTTAAAACTTTCTGTGAAGAAGTTCGCTTCTTCGAACGTAATACCCATCGCTGCAAAGACAACGGCAAATGGTTCTGTTGTTCCTCGAACTTTCGCCTGACGTGCAATCTGTGCTGCAAGCTCTGCATGCGGCAGACCACTCATGGAGAAGATCGGCAGTTTCTGTCCACGAACCAGAGTATTCAATCCATCAATCGCGGATACACCGGTTTGGATAAATTCCTGTGGGTAATTTCTGGCAGCCGGATTCATGGGAAGACCATTGATATCCATTCGTTTATCCGGAAGGATTTCCGGTCCTTTGTCAATTGGGCGGCCAAGTCCGTCGAACACACGGCTGAGCATATCTTCCGATACGCCAAGCTCCATACTTCTTCCGAGGAAACGTACCTTGCTTAATGCGAGGTTAATACCGGTCGAGCTTTCAAAGAGCTGTACCAGTGCATTTCCTTTATCAATCTCAAGAACTTTGCAGCGTCTGGTTTCTCCGCTGGCAAGTTCGATTTCACCAAGTTCATCGTAAGCAACATTTTCAACTCCCTGCACCAGCATAAGAGGACCTGCCACTTCCTGAATTGTTCTGTATTCCTTTGGCATGTACTAATCCTCCTTTCCGACAAGTTCGTCAATTTCATGGTAGAGTGCTTTGATGATATCCTTGAACTCTGCTTCAATGTTCTCATTCGGTGTGTACTTATAACGACCGATTCTTTCACGAACCGGAACATCAACAAGTGCTTCAATGTTCACGCCTTTTTTCAGCGCTTCCGTTGCCACATCAAAATACTGAAGAACAAGCTGCATCATCAGGTACTGCTTTTCCAGTGGTGTGTAGGTATCAACTTCATGGAAGGCATCCTGATGCAGGAAGTCTTCTCGAATGGAACGGGCTGCTTCCAGCTTCAGACGGTCTGGTGCGGAAAGCGCGTCCATACCAACGAGCTGTACGATTTCCTGAAGACCGGCCTCATCACTGAGAAGGCTCATCAGACGTCCACGGCTGTCGTTCCACTTTTCATTTGCGTTGGCATTGAACCATTTTGACATGTTACTTACATAAAGAGAATAGCTTGTCAGCCAGTTAATGGCAGGGAAGTGTCTCTTATAGGCAAGACTTGCATCCAGGCTCCAGAATACCTTTACAATACGAAGGGTTGCCTGAGATACAGGCTCTGAAATATCACCACCGGGCGGTGATACCGCACCGATAACGGAAAGTGCTCCTTCTCTGTTTTCTGTACCATTCGAGAGTACTCGTCCGGCACGTTCATAGAACTGTGCAAGGCGGCTTCCAAGGTAAGCCGGATATCCTTCTTCACCTGGCATCTCTTCCAGACGGCCTGACATCTCTCTGAGTGCCTCAGCCCAACGGGACGTGGAATCTGCCATAAGAGCAACCGAATATCCCATGTCTCGGAAATATTCTGCAATCGTGATACCAACATAGATCGATGCTTCACGAGCCGCAACCGGCATGTCGGAGGTGTTCGCGATCAGAACGGTACGCTCCATCAGGGAGTATCCCGATTTTGGATCTTTTAATTCCGGGAACTCGGTCAGAACGTCTGTCATCTCATTTCCACGCTCTCCACAGCCGATGTAAACAACGATATCTGCTTCTGCCCATTTTGCCAGCTGATGCTGAACAACGGTCTTACCGCTTCCGAACGGTCCCGGTACGGCAGCAACACCGCCTTTTGCAATCGGGAAAAGCGTATCGATTACTCGCTGTCCTGTTACAAGCGGCATATCCGGCGATAGTTTCTCCTTGTAAGGACGGCCAACACGAACCGGCCATCTTTGAAGCATTGTGATATTGACTTTTTCACCGTTCTTCTTTTCAAGCACAGCCACGGTATCATTTAATTTGAACTCACCTTTTTCAATGGAGGTGATGGTTCCGCTGATTCCGTTCGGGATCATGATCTTGTGAATGACGATCGGCGTCTCCTGAACGGTACCGATGATATCGCCGCCGCAAACTACAGTGCCTTTCTCAACCGTTGGTTCAAAGGTCCATACCGCTTCATGGTTCAGAGATGGTATCTCAACACCACGGATCAGATTGTTCCCTGTCTGCTTCATGATTTCAACCAATGGTCTCTGGATTCCGTCAAAAATACTGCCAATCAGGCCAGGACCCAGTTCAACGCTTAAAGGTACACCGGTAGATTCCACCGGTTCCCCCGGGCGAAGTCCGGAAGTCTCTTCATATACCTGTACGGAAGCCTGGTCACCATGCATTTCAATAATCTCACCGATCAGTCTCTGGTTACTGACACGAACCACGTCGAACATGTTCGCATCACGCATGCCTTCTGCGATAACCAACGGACCGGCTACTTTTTTAATAATTCCTATGCTCATTGATTTCACCTGCTCCTATATTTTTTGTCTATACGTTACTGATTGAATATGATATCGGAACCGACTGCTCTTTCTACCATCTTCTTAACATTCCTGATACCTGCACCTGTATTGCCGGAAGCTCCCGGAATCGGAATGATCGCCGGTACTTTTACTTCTGCATAGGCTGCTACTTCCTCGGTCAATAGGGAAAGCAGTGCTTCCGTAATATATATCACCGCGTAGGTTCCCTGAGCCAGGGTCTTCAGTGTTCTTGCCGCTTCTTCTTTTTCACTGACCGGGTAGGTGTCGAGTCCGAGTGCGGCGAACCCGTATATGCTGTCCCGGTCTCCGATCACTGCTATCTTATACATACATCTCCCTCAGTCTTTCCCTGATTGAATCTTCCGGAAGGTAATTAAGCTTTCCGGAGAGCAGGATGCGGACGGATTTTATCTCATTTTCTCTTGCCAGCACATAAGCCACCAGCGGTGAGATTGTGAATGAATTATATTTTTCCGGACGAATCATCTCAATCAGTTTGTTATCACACCAACGCTCGAACGCTGACATGGATTTCTTTAAGGCAGGGACTGCATCGGAATACGCTGTAAACTGCAAATATTCATAGATCGATTCTTCACCGGTCAGAACGGCATCTTTCAGTGCTTTTACGTTCAGGGACTTGCAGGGCACCAGTGCTTTCTTCAGGAAATCAATGCTTTTCCCTGTCCGACAGCTTCGCATGGCAATGTTGATATCAGCCGCCGCAACTTTAAGTTCCGCATACATCTTGTACAGTTTTATATCCGTCTCCATAGCCTTTTTATAAATTGCTTCCAGACAGGCCTTGTCAAGAATCACATCGGTCAGCTGGCTGTCTCTTGTTTTTAACTGGATATCAAAAGCTTCTGCTGCACATTCTCTCATCGCAGGCGGTAACAGTTCAAAGCGCTTCTCATTGACTGCTGTCTGGATCTCTTCTATGGCAACTGTGCCTTTTTCCATATAAATATTCGGTACTGTTTCACTTACGCATGCTTGCTTGATCGCTGCTTTCAGGTTATGATAATCATTCACATAAAGCAGCACCTCAAATTCCGACATATCCTCTACCATCTCATGCATCAGCTTCCAGGTCTTTTCTCTCTCTTCTTTCAGCATTTTCTCGGCTGAATTTCCAAAAGTTCCCCATCCTTTATCTGCCAGCATTTTCATGCAGTCTTCATAAGTACGGCAAGACATAAGCTGATCAATGGTCTGCTTTGAAAAAAGGGCAAGTTCCTTGTAGCGGATACGTGCGACAGCGTGAATAAATTGCTTATCGGCCATTACATTCTCCTTTCGTTACCCGAACAATAAATCCCTTACTTCATCCTGCAGGGTTTCCTTTGCTGCCATGAACATCGCATCAAAGGAGCAGTTTTCTTCAACATCTCCGTATAACAGGAGAAAACCACCATCGATTTCTTTTGATTCTTTGGATATTGTAAGTCCCTGCGTCTTCAGCTTCTCAGCGAAACCAGCAGGCACACGTTCCAGATCTCTCTTGGAAAATACGATTTCTCCTGCCTTATTCAATGCATTTTTCTCGACCACTTTGTAGATAACTTCAAAGTAATCGGTGTCTGGCATCTGATAAAGCGAATCCTTAGCAGCCTCGATCATCTCTCCGATTACCTGCTGTTTTGCTTCAAGAAGCATTTTCCTCTGCATGAGCTTTGCTGCTGATTGCCCTCTGCTCAAAACCTGCTCCACATCGTTCTTCTTCTTTTCTTCCAGTTTGAGCTTTTCATTCTCCAGGTTAGCCTCTGCCTCTGCAAGGAGTTCTTTTACATCATCATCGCCTTGTTTCATGATCGTATTTGCAGAAATCTGTGCATCCTGTCGGATATGCTCAATTATTTTTTCCAGTCCGGTCATAGACATTCTCCTAACTGATTATATTGACATGCCACCGATACCAACGATACTAAGAATGGATACCAGCAAAGCTAGAATTGCATAGGTTTCAACCATAGCAGGAAGGATCATGGCTTTACCGAACTGATCCGGTCTTTTGGCAACCAGACCAATACATGCTACAGAAGTACGTCCCTGCTTAATTGCTGAAAAAAGACCAACAATTGCCATAGGAAGACAAGCCGCAAGATACATAGCACCTTTGGCTGTTGAGATATTTGGGTCACCACCAAGAACACCAATCTGTGTCAGGGTAATAAATGCTATAAGCAGACCATAAATACCCTGGGTTCCAGGGAGAAGCTGAAGGATAAGTACTTTACCGAACTGTGAAGGGTCTTCTGAAATAACACCTGAGGCAGCCTCACCGCCAATGCCAACACCTACTGCTGAACCACAGCCTGCAGCAAGTGCTGCTACTGCTGCTCCTGTTATTGCTAAAACGATTCCTAAATTATCCATACCTAATTCTCCTTTATCTTGTAATATTTAGTTTTTGTGCTGAACGGCATGTATTTCCGTCCGCCTCCATCATAAAACTTCCCAAAGAACTCAACATATTGTAAACGGTTCGTGTGTACATAGGCACCAAGTGCGTTGATTGCAAAGTTAAGCAGGTGACCGACACAGAATATTATAATAAATGCAATAACTTTGACTACACCGCTGCCGGCCATGGAACCCATTTTATTGATTACAGTTCCGATTACACCGGTCGCAAGACCAAGTGCCAAAAGTCTTGAATAAGAAAGGACATCACTTAAATAACCGGTTATTCCATAAAGGTTATACATTCCTTTCATAATTCGTTTTCCCTTGTTCTTTGATTCTCTTCCTGACATTACTATAATACCAACTGCACTGATCAGTGCAATGATCGATGCCACATTTCCCACCGCGGACGGAAGGATGAAGGTAAGACCAACAATGTTCATGAACATCGAAGAACTCATAAGAACAAAGACACAGCTTATGATCAGTACAAACCAGAAAATAGCATCGTAGATACCATCCATTAGTTTTCCGTTTCGTACACACTGGATAAACTTCATAATAAGTCCTGTCATCAAATGAACAACTCCGAGTGCCATGGAAAATACCAGCATTCGCATCGGTTCTGAGGTCGGTGCGAACCAGAGAGGCGGGATTGATACAGTTTTTCCAAAAAACGTCGTGGATACCACATCAACAACATCGCCGAAGTAACTGCTGAACATGATGCCCCAGAACATGGTAGCAACACCACAATAAAAGAACATGGTTATATTCTTTTTCCAGGAATCTTCCATCTTTTTGAACTTAAGAAGAATAAGTCCACAGACAACGACCATCAAAAGTCCATATCCGGCATCGGAGAACATAAGTCCGAACATCATATAATAAAATACGGACATAATAGAGGTCGGATCAATCTCTTCTTTATTCGGTGAACTAAAGCCTTCTGTTATACCTTCCAGTGGACGGGCAAACGAATTGTTTTTGAGTAATACCGGAACATCCGCTTTTGGAGACGGATCTTTCAGCTGAATATCAACGTCGAAATTCTCTTCCAGAAAGGCTTTCAGTGTATCAATTTCCGTAACCGGAATATATCCTGTAAGAACAAAGGTATGTTCTGACTGTAAAAGTCGATTTATCACCTCATACTTTTCTTCTCTCGTTGTTTCGTAATCAACAAAGAACTGGATCATTTCTCGATTCTTTGCTAACTCCTCGATTTCTTCAATGCTTTTTGCTATTTCATCCTCAAGTCTTTGGATTTCTGTCCTCAGACTTTCGATCTGTTTGGCCGGTGATTCGCTGGATACATTCATCGGTCTCGCAAAACCGTTCATGCGAAGCAGATCAAATATCTTATCTTTATGCTTTTTTAATCCGAGAAGGAAAACACAGGTCTGTTCTCCGATCACGCTTATGATCTGAGCTTCCACCGGACCATATTCGGCCATGGTCTCCACTAGTTTTTCTTCTGTCCATACATTGGGAAGCATACCAATAAATGCACTTGTCGAACTGGTTCCTTCAAAGTCCATAGGTACATCCAGTGAGACCCAGGGTTCCATTGCTTCCAGAAGAAGCTTATTCTTTGTAATCTCTGCTCTGTCCGACTGTATCATCTTATCCAGTGTGACGAGACGTTTTACAATTCTGCTTGCAGATGGATGAATTTTTCGAAACAGATCATACTCCTCGATGGTAACTTCCTGTCTTCCATTTAAAAATGCCAGGAATGGTTTTTTCTCAGGAGCATATTCATCCAGTACCTGCAAAGCTTTCTGGCCTGTCTGTATATTCTTTGTCAACTGCGATGCCGTATCAGATACATCATCTTTATGAAAGACTTTTCCTTCTTTCATAACATCACAGATCTCAATAACTCCTTTTCTCTGCAGCGCTTCCAGAATCTGTTTCCTGTCCTTTTTTAAAGCACAAATATTGATTCGCTGCATCGGTACAACTGCCATAACATAAACACCTCCTTTTCAAAGTCGCGGATTACACTAGCTTTGCAAGTATAAGTTTTGTTGCTTCTGCCTGTTTCTCTCCGGCTTGTTGTTTCAGGAGTTTGATTTCATCATTGGCATCCTGTATTGCTTTCGCCATGATGGTCTCACAATCGCTTTCTGCCTGCTTCATAGCCAGCTTATGGGCATCTGACGCCTGTTTGAACATTACTTCGCGCTTCTGCACAATCTCGATCTGCGCCTGTTCAATCAGAGATTCCTTTTTTGCCAGTGCCTCCTTTTCTGTTTTTGCTGCACTCAGTTCAGCCTGGCGGACTGCCTTAATCGTCATATCTACCATGTTCTGCTCCTTTTACCCTTAAATAGTTTCATCGTTTTCCTGCTTTTTGTCTCGCGTAAAAGTGAAAATTATACCAACGATATAAAACACCATTGTAAAATAATTATAATTGATGTGCGGTAATTATTCAATCTTTTTCTATGAATTTTCGTGTTGTATGTTCTAATATTTCACGTTTTGTTGTTCTCCTATCAGATTTAAAAATAAAATGTTTTCCTCCAATAAAAAATGTTGCTAAACAACAGAAATCGGGCGATTAATAGAAAAAAGACCGTTCTGGCAATGCCGGTAACAGTCTTTTCAATATTCATTGATGCTTTGCTAAAAAATTCACAAATTGTAAAAACAATTTTGGATCGAAAATTATACCTGCTTCTTCTTTCATTGTCGCCAGTGTTTCATCTTTTCCCTGCTCAAATCCATGAGGCCGCTTTCCGCTTAAGGTAACATAGCGGCTGATAATAGAAGCAATCCTTGTCAGCGGATCGATCTGTTCACCACGCAGCTGATTTGGCGTTCCCTGTCCATCCCAACGCTCATGCCGTTCGGAAATGGATCTTGCAATCGGAAAACTGTGATCATACATTTTAGCCAGCCGATACTCGATCTCCGTCACATTGTACTTACTTTCCCATGTTTTATCCATATTGCAGGAAGCATGTTTCAGTTCATCCTGTGGAACAGCAACCAGTCCCATATATTGAATCGATAACAGCTGCTCAAGATTTTTAATAAAGAAAGCGTCCATAGAGAGGTACGAAGCAAATTTATGTGCCAGTTCGAGTGCCAGTTCGCAGTCATCCCTGCTGATGTAACTGGTCTCATACAATGCTTTGCGTATAACATTCAGACTGTTGTTTCCGGAACGTATCCTGTGCTTTTCCAGATACATTCTTTCCTCTGCCTGCTTAATGACAACAGCCAGATTCTCAGAATCCTTATGTCTGGTTGCCGCTCCCATTGCGATAGACGGCGGAAGAACCGATTCTGCAATCTTACTGCATTGGCCCTGAATGCGATTGCAGTATTCGTTGGCTTCTTCGATCTCTGCCCCAGGCATTAAAATGGTAAATTCGTCCCCACCGCACCTGCAGATAATGTACTCCGTCTTTGCCTCCTGCAGAAGAATCCTGCTTATCGTTTGCAGAAGTTTATCTCCCTGAGAATGTCCGAAGATGTCATTGGTGAACTTCAAGAAATTCACATCACCTACAATAACAGTTAAAGGGAATCGGTTACCCAGTTCCAGTTCTGTGCATTTTGTTTCAAAATACATGCGGTTATAAAGATTCGTAAGCGGATCATGCATGCTGTTATGAAGAAGCTGTCGTTCAAGTTCGTTCCTGAATTCAAGTTCTTCTTTCAGCAGATGATTCTTCATTCCCTTTTCCGATAACTGGTTGGATAACATGAACACCAGATTCGCAATCTTTTCAAACTGCTCCTTTGTCATACGCGGTACTTTTTTAATCTCCTGACAGTATTCATCAGGATCAATTCCAAGTTCCAACGCTCTGATCCGGTTTTCTTCATCCGTTTTGACCTGATCCTCCGGCAGAACCTGCCCCATAAGCCAGCTGGCGATATGCATATTTCCGACCATAATGCTTGCACCGGCATCGTACAGTCCCGCGGAGAGGCACTGCGCTATTATCGGTCCGCTTTTATTCGGCCTTCCCAGCACGGAGTCTGAATGAAAACAATTCTCTCTGCCCTTTTCTGATTTTCTGACAACCTCACTGCAGAACTTACAGAAATGACTCTCCCTTGTTATCGGCGTTCCGTCCGGACGGGTAATGACCATGCCAATGCCAAGCGCAGAAGAAACAGAATCTTGAAGTTCCTGTATCTCCTGTAGATCGAATAGATCTTCAAATGTATACTTTCCTGATTGTTCGTAATTTTCCGTTCTTGTAACACCCAAGGCAAATACCCCCATTTCCCCAAAGCATAACATACAGTAAATTGGGACTATTATACCATTAAATTTCGGGCGTTACAAGCCATTTTCTTGAAATTTTCAGAAATTATACACAGTATCATTTAATTAATGCATTTTTTGCCGCTTCTTTTATTCCCTCCTGGAAAGTAGGGTGCGGTCGTACCCCTTTTATTATCTGATCGCAGGTCATTCCATTTACTATGGCGGTTACCATCTCGCCAATCATATCGGTTGCCCGATCACACAAAAACTGTGCTCCAAGCAGTTTTTTGGTTTCTTTTTCGAATAAAAGCTTTATAAAGCCACGCTCACCGCCGGATAGAATCGTCTTTCCATTACTGAGCATTAAGTATTTTCCTGACACAGTTTCAAGCCCAAGTTCTTTTGCTTCTTCCGCCGTTATGCCGGCACTTGCTATTTCAGGTGATGTATAGACACAGGAAGGTATAACAGAAAGGTCTGCTTCCTGCCCTTTCCCATGGATAGCATCAACAACTGCAAGCCCCTGGGCTGTCGCTGCATGAGCAAGCTGTATGGTATTTTTCCCGCTTGTAAAACAAATGGCATCGCCAATGGCATAAACATTCTTCCATTTTGTTTCAAACCGTTCATTAACTATGATTCTGCCTTTTTGCACCATGGCTTCTTCTGCGAAAAGTCCCTCTGTATTTGCCTGCCTTCCGACCGCCAGAAGCACACCTTCTGCACAAACGCTTTGAAGTCTTCCTTTTTCTTCAAAATAAACGCATAGAGCATCTGCTGTTTTCTCAATCCGTACTACCGTGACACCGGTCTGTATTCTGACACCTTTTTTCTTTAACGATACAGCCATACCCTGTCCCAGCTCTTTATCAAGAAGCGGAAGAATCCGGTCTGCTGCCTCGAGCATGGTTACTTCACAGTCAAGCGCATTCCATAGTCCCGCGAATTCTGTTCCTATTACCCCACCGCCGATAATGATTAAGGACTTGTAGTTCTTTGGCTCTGCAAGAATTTCATCGCTGGTCACAACTCCATCTTCCTGGCTTCCTTCGATTGGAATCCTGTAAGGTCTCGACCCGGTCGCAAGCAGTATGTGTTCTGCCTTTATTTCTTTTACTTCCTCCGTCGTTGTCACCGTGAATCTTCCTTCTCTGACATCGCTTGCTTTCCCTTTTATAACTGAAATATTGGCATTTTTCAAGAGCCGCTCAATACCATTCCGAAGTGTTTCGACAGCAAGATCCTTTTTTTCATACATAACAGCCTGATTCACTGCATGAACGGTCACATCAACCCCATATTCTGCTGCCTGTTTCACATTTTGATAGATTCCTGCGCTGTGCATTAGCGACTTTGTTGGAATACAGCCCCGGTTCAGGCAAGTCCCGCCAAGTTCTCTTTCTTCAATCAGAACTGTCTTCATGCCAAGTTCTGCCGCATGCAGCGCAGCTTCATATCCACCAGGACCAGCTCCGATTACTGCAACTTTTATATCGTTGTCCATTCTCTGCCTTTCTATCTTGAAAGATTCATTCCACACAAGTTTCACAATGCTCTTCGTCACTGTGTTTCAAAATCGGTTTTCTCGCTGCCGTCACCTCATCCAGTCGCCGCACCGGTTGGTTGATCGGCGCTTCTTTTAAACGTTCCGGTTCGTTCTGGGCCTTATCATAAAGCTGCAGCATGATATCTACTGCTCGGTCAATGGTTTCCTTCGATTCTGTCTCGGTCGGTTCAAGCATCAGTGCTTCATGTACTATATTGGGGAAATACATTGTTGGCGGATGTATCCCGTATTCCTGAATACCTTTTGCCATATCGAGTGCAGATACTCCGGTTTCCTCTTTTAGCTTTTCCAGCGTCAGAACAAACTCATGCATACAGACTCCGGGATACGCAACCTCGAAAGTATCTTCCAGTCGCTTCATCATATAATTAGCATTCAGAACTGCATTTCCAGAAATATCAGCCATCCCTTCTTTTCCTAAGGTAAGCAGATAGGTCAGTGCTCTCAGAACGATCAGAAAATTCCCTTCGAACATTTTTACACGTCCAACGCTCTCCTCTTGTTGAAGGAGATAATGATTTTCGCCATCTCTTGCCACCCTGTTTCCGGGCAGGTAGTTTGCCAGGTTTTTTTTGCACCCGACCGGACCGCTGCCAGGGCCTCCACCGCCATGCGGTGTAGAGAATGTTTTGTGAAGGTTCAGATGAACAATATCAAATCCCATATCTCCCGGTCTTGCACGTCCGATGACAGCATTCAGATTCGCACCATCGTAATAGTTCAGTCCTCCTGCTTCATGCACCAGCCTGGTTATCTCGAGTATATTCGTATCAAAAAGTCCGAGTGTGTTCGGATTGGTCAGCATAAGACCTGCCGTATCATTTCCTAAGGCTGCTTTTAATGCAGTAAGGTCGACAAGCCCATGTTCTGTCGATGGAATATTTATAATAGTATACCCTACCATGGCGGCGCTGGCGGGATTGGTTCCATGCGCTGAATCAGGAACCAAGATCTTCGTACGCCCACTGTCTTTTCTTGCCGTATGATAGGCATGCATCAGCAAAAGACCGGTGAATTCTCCATGTGCTCCTGCTGCCGGCTGAAAGGTCATAGCATCCATTCCCGTTATCTCAGTAAGGATCTCTTCTGCTTCTTTCAGGACTTCAAGGCAGCCTTCTGCTGTATATTCGGGCTGCAGGGGATGGATATTGGAGAACCCTTCCATTGCTGCTATTTCATCATTGATCTTAGGGTTATATTTCATTGTACAGGAACCAAGCGGATAAAAGCCGTTGTTCACGCCGTGAACCCGACCTGCCAATGCAGTATAGTGCCTTGATATCTCCGTCTCGGAAACTTCCGGCAGATGAAGTTCCTGCCCGCGAAGCAGGGAGGCTTCCATTCTATATTCGGGAACCGAAAGTTCTGGAAGCAATGTGCAGCTCCTATTCTTTTGTCCCGATTCAACTATTAATCTCATATATTCTCCTATCTTGCGCTTTTTATGCGCAGGTCAAAACACTCTTCGTAAATGGAACGCCTCATTACGCTTGTTTTCTCACCCATCAGGCGAATAGGACCTGTGTGTGTTTGATAAGCACGAATAAGCATGATTGCACGATTGCTCCCGCTTACTCTTCATGCCCTTGATAGGTACGAAGAATATCCACCACACGGTCCAACTCTTCCTTTGCTGTCATCTCTGTGACGCACCAAAGAATTCTGTGATCATCCAGCATAAGTCCACCCAAAATATCTTCCTCTTCCAGTACTTCCAGCACTTTTGCCGCATCTGGACATATCGTGACAAATTCATGAAAGTACTCTTTTTTATGTTCCATTCTAAATCCTTTAAGATTACACAGTTCATTTGCAAAATAGTGTGCATTTGACATGCAAAGAGAAGCCGTCTGCTTCATCCCTGAAGGTCCCATGGCACTCATATAGACAGCAGCCGTCAGAGCACAAAGCGCCTGATTTGAACAAATGTTGCTGGATGCTTTTTCTCTTCTTATATGTTGTTCCCGCGCCTGCAACGTAAGAACAAACGCTCGTTTCCCTTCAATATCGGTTGTCTGCCCTGCTATTCTTCCGGGGAGCTTTCTCATCATTTTCTCCGTTGCTGCCATAAACCCAAGATATGGACCACCGTATGACAGCGGCAGGCCAAGCGGCTGCCCTTCTCCGACTGCAATATCCGCTTTACACTCTCCGGGTGTTTTTAACAGACCCATGGCGATTGGATTGCAGTGCATGATATACTCTGCCTTTGTCTGATGTACTATTTCGCCGATCTCGTCGGCGGGTTCGATGATTCCATAAAAGTTTGGCTGCTGGATCAGGACACACGCAGTCGTATCCCCTATCTCTTCCTTTAGCGCATCCATATCGGTCGCTCCCTCTTTGCAAGGGATGAGAACCAGAGTATCTTCAACACCGGTCAGATAAGTCCTTATTACTTCTATTACCTGTGGGTGAACACCCTCGGATACCAACACCCGATGCCGTTTTTTATCCCGGCACATGGCAATCGCTTCTGCTGCTGCGGTAGCGCCGTCGTATACAGAAGCATTGGATGCATCCATCCCAGTCAGCTCACAGATCATTGTCTGATATTCAAAGATAGCCTGCAGCAGACCCTGACTCATTTCTGCCTGATAGGGTGTATATGCTGTTACAAATTCTTCCTTGGAAGTAACACTTTTCACGATAGAAGGTATGTAATGGCTGTATGCTCCGGCACCGCGCAAAATTGTCGGAAATACATGATTTTTTGCCGCAATTTTCTGCATCCGTTTCTTTACTTCGAGCTCTGATCTGCCGGCAGGGATTTCAAGCTCTCTTTTCAGAAGGATTTCTGCCGGAATTTCTCCAAATAGCTCGTCCACCGAAGAGATTCCAATCTCCAGAAGCATCTCCCTCTTGTCCCGCTCTGTATTTAAAATATAACTGCCCATATATGCTCCTTTTCCTGCGCTGTTCATTTGCGCTTAAAAATTCGAACGAACCATGAAGCGTTCTAGGCTTCTGATTTAATGAACGTTTCGTATTCATCTTCCGACAGGAATTCTGCCGTTTCTGTAATGTCTTCGATCTCTGCGATCCAGGCCTCATAAGGATGTTCATTGATCAGTTCCGGTGCATCCAGCAGATCTTCGTTCACTCGGGCAATGGTACCGGTAAGGGGCGAATATACGTCGGATACTGCTTTTACAGATTCCACATCACAAAATGTGTCTTCCACCGTTACACAGTCTCCTTCTTCCGGCAGATTGATAAAGACCAGGTCTCCCAGCTGCTGCTGGGCATACTCTGTCAAACCTACCTTTGCTTTGCCATCCTCTGTGTATTTTACCCATTCATGTGTTTTCGTAAATTTTAATTCAGCCATATAAGCCTCACTTTCTGCGTTTTGCATAATTATTTTTCTCTTTTATAAAACGGAAGGCGGCAGATTTTTGCTTCTACCATTCTTCCTCTTACCTCTGCCATTACTGCCGTTCCTATTTCTGCATAAGTTTTTTCAATCAATGCCATGGCTACTGCCTTTCCAAGGTAAGGACAATGTGTTCCCGAGGTACTAACTCCGATCTCTTTTCCATCGGCAAAAATCGTACAATGTTCCCGTATGATTCCTCTTCCGGTAACTTCCAGACCCACGCGGGTTCTCTCTTGTCTTCCCTTTTTCAGCATAGCTTTTTTCCCGATAAAGTCTTCTTCCTTTTGAAGCTTTACAGCGAAAGAAAGCCCTGTTTCAAGCGGTGTGACTTCATCGTCCATCTCGTGCCCGTAAAGAGGCATAGCTGCTTCTAATCGCAGCGTATCTCTGGCTCCCAGTCCACAGGGAATCAGTCCGTCTTCCTTCCCATTCAAAAGCAGAAGTTCCCAAAGTTCAGCAGCGTCATTCGGGCTGCAATATAATTCGAACCCGTCCTCTCCTGTATATCCGGTTCTGGACAACAGGCAGGGAATCCTGCCGTCGATCATGCATTCTTTTGTAAATGTATAATACTTTTGCGGAATTTTATCTTTCTCGCAGATGCGCTCCAGAATCCGTTCTGCTTTGGGTCCCTGCAATGCCAGCTGTGCATACTTTTCAGACAAATCATCAAATTCCACATTTCCACTCAGGTGTGCTTTCATCCAGGCGGCATCTTTCTCTTTGTTTGCAGCGTTCACAACAATCAGGTACTCCTCTTCTTCCAGTTTATAAACCAGAAGATCATCCACAACACCGCCTTCTTCGTTGCACATCGGGCTGTATTTTGCCTGTCCGGGTGCCATCTTGGAGCAATCATTCGTCACCAGCATCTGTATCGTATGCAGTGCATCCTTTCCCGCAATCCTTAGTTCTCCCATGTGGGATACATCAAAAAGTCCGCAGTCATTTCTGACGGCCATATGCTCTTTGATCACCCCGGTCTCATACTGGACCGGAAGCAAAAATCCTGCAAACGAAACGATCTTTCCTTTCCATGCGACATGGTTTTCATACAAAGGTGTTTTCTTTTCCATGCTTTCCTCCATATCTGCGTTTCTTTTCTCTGTCTAATACTATGCTTTGAAACGCATTTCTCTGTTTCTTTGCTTTTCTGCCGCTTTTTGCGCAGCAAAAAAGCACATCAATCATAAAGGATTAATGTGCCTCTGTATTTTTACCTGAAAGATTCTCCCTATATCCGGATTGCTTCTTCGGTGTGATAAACACTTTCCAGAGTATCGTCCAAATCCGGTCCTTTTGCCTGAGAGTTTTCGCATTCCCCTTCGGCGCTGATCGTCCAGTCTCTCCCAGATTCTTCATACGATAATTCATTTGGTTGTTCTTACATTTTTATAGTAACGTATTAAAATACAAATGTCAATCCATGAAACCTATACAGTTCCATATTTTACAATTACTTCTTTTTCCCAAATCCAAAAAACTTACCCCTGGCCGGTTCCTGCTTTTCATCTTCGTCCTGGGTATCCTTCCACTGCTCGTATTCGGCATCCAGATTAAAGTCATCAGCCGAATAGACCTGTCCCTTCTTTTCCGGTATCTGGTCAGAGCCCTGACCTGCAGGAGTATGTATCTCCTGATTCTCCCACTCATCCTTCTCCTGATGCTTTCTGTCCTTTTTTGCCACCGGTGCCGCTTTTGTATTAAAAATACTATTCTCAGGGATTCCTCCGCCAGTATGCACTTTGACTTCAATTTTTTGCTTTACTGCTTCTTTTTCGGGCTCAACAAGTGGTGCTACAAGCTCTGTTTGTGCTGCTTCGACCTTCCGAATGGGCTTTTCTTCCCTTTTCTTAGCCGCCAGTCTGCTTTCCTTTTTACTGAGTATGCGCTGCTCGTCATCGGATATATAATCTGGTCTTTCTCTGGTATCAATATCCCCAAGGGTAAGCTGGTCATCATCCTCTTCTTCCTCATCCTGCTGTATCCGTTCCTGAATATAGGCTGTGTTGTAGTCATCGATGATATCAAGATATTTTTTCCCTTGTGCCATTGCATTCAGCTGCATCATCAGTTCTTTTTGATTCTCTGCGATGATCTGCAACTGGAAATTCAGCTTTTCTTCCATCACTCGGTATTCATCCTGCATATTTTCTTTTGACTCTTTGATAATTCCGTACAGATCGTTTAATGCCTCATCTGTATACAGCATGGAAGCGGCATATACATCTTC
Source organism: Clostridia bacterium (assembly GCA_003249225.1). Lineage (GTDB taxonomy): Bacteria > Bacillota > Clostridia > Lachnospirales > Lachnospiraceae > SZUA-448. The sequence goes on from QKJQ01000023.1 coordinate 48,464, forward strand.
TGCTTTGGAACTTGCATCTGCAATAATATCCTGCCCCATTTTTTCCATTTGCTGTTTTGCTTTTTCCTTGGATCTTGTTGTTGCTTCATACTGATCCATGACTTCAACGACGGCATAATTCAGTTTTTCCAACAGATCGAACATATCACGTTTGGACAGAATGATCCGGTCAGGAGAATTGTTATAGCTGTCGCATTTCGAAAACAGGACATGAATTGCTTTCAAGATCTCTTCTATTTTTTCAGGCATGTGTAAACACTCCTTCTATCCATACTGCCACAATCACATAAAAGATTACAGCAGATTGTTCAATTCATTAATAGAAAATTCATAGCTTTTGTTACAAAAATGGCATTTTACTTCAATTGGTTTCCCGTCGTCGATCATCTCACCAATATCCTTTTTCGGCAAAGCCGCCAATGCTTTTTCCACGCGTTGTTTTGTACAGTTGCAGTAGAACTTCGTCGGTATTTTTTCGTTGATCTCAAGTCCAAAATCGCCAAGAAGAAATGTAAGAATGTCTTCCGGTGTCATACCTTCATCAAGCATCTGTGTGACAGAAGTTATCTTTGTTAACTTTTCTTCCAACGCCGTAACAAGCGATTCCTCCACGAATGGCATCATCTGAATGATAAATCCGCCGGACTGGCAAACCGTGTTGTTCCGGTTCATTAAAACACCAAGACCCACACTGGAAGGCACCTGCTCACTGGTGGCAAAATAATAAGTCAGATCTTCTGCGATCTCACCTGTTATCAGATCCGTAGTGCCGACATACGGTTCCTTCAGTCCCAGATCCTTAATGACCTGAAGCGTACCATATCCTATGGCGCCCCCCACATCAAGCTTGCCCAGATAGTTTGGCTCATTCACGATCTCAGGATGATATACGTACCCTTTAACATTAGCAGCGGAATCCGCTGTAACGACCAGTCCGCCAAGCGGTCCGTCTCCTTTGATCTGAAGGGTCAGGAGATCCTTTTCCCCTTTCATCATACTTCCCATCATGGCGCCTGCCGTCATCAGCCGTCCAAGTGCAGCCGTTGCAACAGGGCTGGTATCATGAAGCGCCCTGGCTGTTTCTGTCATTTCTTTTGTTGTTGCAGCAAATGCCCGGATCATCGAGTCCGCAGCCGTTGCTCTTATTATATAATCACTCATATCTTTTTCCGTTCTGAAATCCTTCCTTTGCAATAAAATACATACGTGTACAGGTTGAATCGGGTTTTTTCCCAGTTTCGGTATCGTAGATGGCAAGCAGCTCCATACCAGCTTTTTTTAACAGTCTTTCAATAACTTTTACCGGATATGCCCGTTCAATATGTGTTTCTTCAAAACGTTTGTATTGATCGCTGTCCTCGTTCTTTTCATAAATCGTTATATCATATTCGTTGACAAGATTCTCTTCATCGTAATAATTTTCCCATATGTAACTGCAGTCCTCCAGATTCTGTGCAAACACATTATCAGCCAGAACTGTTTTGTAATAATACTCAGTATTCAGATCAAATAAAAAGATACCATCCCGCTCCAGATAGTTGTTGACCAGCTTGAAGACCTGCAGCAGTTCTTCCTCTTCCAGAATATAATTCAGGCTGTCGCAGACGCTGATCATGGCTGATACTGTGCCAAACAGTTCAAACTCCCTCATATCCTGATGAAGATACAGGATGGAGTCCTCACTCTTTTCGCGTGCGATCTCCAACATCTCCTCGGACAGATCTATACCAATCATATCATAACCGCTTTTTGCAAGTCTTCTTGTCATTGCGCCGGTTCCGCAGCCAAGATCCGCAACGATACCTTTTGCGATACCATTTTCATGCAACAGACCAGTTATCTTACCGGCCCATTCGTCATAGGGCATCTGTTCCATAAATCGATCATAGGTCCTTGCAAATCCACTGTAAGCCTGCATATACTCTTATTTTCCTTCCTGTACATCCCATAACGGTTTCATGGTCGGATACAGCTTCTTAAAGTACTGGTATTTTTCTTCGTACTTCGCAACAGTCTCTGCATCCTGTTCGGTCGTGCTTACCACGCGGATCAATTTTGACGCTGCCTCTTCCACACTCGCAAATGTACCGCAGCCGACCGCTGCAAGGATCGCCGCACCGTATCCCGGTCCTTCTTCACTGTTGATCTTATCAACTTTTACATTCATGATATTGGCAACCATCTTACACCATAGCGGGCTTTTTGCACCGCCGCCGTTCAGACGGACTCTTGTAATCTCAACTCCAAAGCCTCTTGCAATCTCCAGGGCATCACGAAGAGCAAAGGTAACCCCTTCGAGAACGGCCTGTGTCATGTCTGCTCTGGCTGTATCCATGGTCATTCCGATAAAGGTCGCCCTGGCAAGCGGATTGTTGTGAGGGGTACGCTCACCCATCAGGTAAGGCAGGAAGAAGACATTGTTCTCGCCAAGTTTACCGATGGCTTCCTGTTCTTTTGCATATTCTTTGGTACCGATAATGTCATCCATCCACCATTTATTTGCAGAAGCAGCTGACAGCATACAGCCAAGGAAATGGTATTTCCCGTTGGCGTGCGCAAAGGCATGCATTGCATTTTTATCATCCACGGCAAATTCATTGGTTGCAATAAAAATGGTTCCGGATGTCCCAAGCGATACACTGCACATACCATTCTCCAATGTTCCGGTTCCGACTGCACCAGCAGCATTATCGCCAGCACCGGCAATGATTTTGACCGAAGTGGAAAGACCGAGTATTTCAGCCATCTCTTTTTTCAGTGTCCCTACGACTTCATAGCTTTCAAATGCTTTCGCTAGCTGCTCTTCTTTAATTCCGATGATTTCAATCATCTCTTTTGACCAGCAGCGGTTCTTTACATCAAAAAGCAGCATTCCGGAAGCATCCGACACATCGGTGCAGTGAACACCGCTTAAACAGTATGCCAGATAATCCTTTGGCAGCATGATCTTAGCGATTTTACTGAACAGTTCCGGTTCATGTTTTTTCATCCAGAGAAGCTTCGGTGCCGTGAAACCAGTAAGCGCCATATTGGCTGTATAAGAAGATATCTTCTCACGTCCGATCACGTTATTCAGGTAATCGCACTCTTCCTGAGTTCTTCCGTCATTCCAAAGAATCGCAGGGCGCAGTACCTTATCATTCTCATCCAGTACAACAAGTCCATGCATCTGTCCGCCGAAGCTTATTCCGTCAACAAGAGAAGCATCCAGACCCTGTGTCAATTCTCTCATGCCTTCGATCAACTTCTCCATCCAGTCCTCCGGTTTTTGTTCAGCCCAGCCAGGATTTGGAAAATACAGTGGATATTCCTTTGTTACAACAGATTTTATGTCACCTGTTTCATCCATAAGCAAAAGTTTTACAGATGAAGTTCCTAAATCAACACCAATATAGTACATAGTATGCTCCTCCAATAGTGAAAATAATTTCGTAAACACTCCGTTTTTTCATTGTATCATCATAACAATATGACGAATTACTGTCAATACTGACAGGTCAGCTAATTCCTGTAATATACGTCATTCTCTGTTTCAGTACCTCAATTTTTGCATTTCGTATATCACCACCGTACTCCCCGTCAAAAGTCCAGACAAGCTCACTGTCAGTCTCAATGGTCAGTTCCCTGATTTTCTTAAAATAGATATTCGGGCTGTTTTCTAATTCGCCGGTATAAAGGCAGTTGATGATTGAATTAAAATCGAGCAGATTTTTTGGCATCTTGATAAAGATCATTTCAAAGTATCCGTCGTCAAAAATAACATTTTTTCCGGTAATTCCTTTGAATCCGGCAACAGAATCCGTGTTAACTATAAGCCCGTCAATGAAATCATCTTCGATCTGAATATCTTCTGTTGTGAGCTTAAGATGATATGATTTCACATTGGTCAGTTTCCCGGCGCCATTCAAAAAGTAAGCCAGCCGTCCGATCACGTTCTTTGCAATCTGTGAGGTATCATACGTTACATCGGTAAAAAGTCCGAATGCCGCGGAATAAATGAAAGGGTGATTATTTAATGTTGCAATATCACTGGACAGCGGTGTACCGGTAACTGCAAGTTCAGCCGCCTTTACAATCTGATCCGGAATCTGAAGACTTGATGCAAAATCATTCGTGGTTCCGGCCGACACAAATCCAAGCGGAAGATTCTTACCGCTTTGAAGTACACCGGATGCCACTTCCGCAAAAGTGCCATCACCACCGGCACAGACAATCCTCTCACAATATTGTTCCTTTGCATACTGCAACGCTTTTTCTGTAGCATCGCCCTTTGCCTTGGTTGGATATACGATAACTTCATAGCCTGCATTTGAAAAAGTGTCAATGATTTCAGGAAGCTTTGCGCGGATCCGCCCCTTCCCGGCAAAAGGATTATAGATAAATAAAATGCGTTTTAGATTTTTTTCTTTCATAACTACCTCCATTCATGTGCTCTGATTACATGAGCGCATGTTTTTGTATAAGCAAATATATTTCTGCATAGGTACATATTTTGTGCATGATATCTTGTTCCTGGCATATTGTAAATTATGTTTACCATTCAATGGTACAGGATAACGCAAAGGAATAGAGTATCTTCTCTTTCACCTTTTTTTGCATGCACTGTTCCAATGCCTGGCTGTAATAATCCATCTGTACCTGATATCGGTTCTTTAGTATCAATGCTCCGTCTTTCGGTATCTGGTCTGTTTTATAATCAACAAGCACGAGCTGTCCGTCCTCTTCAAAAAAACAGTCTATGATTCCCTGAATCAGAAGATATTCTCCTTCTGCCTGTTCATCCTCAACACCAATAACAAAAGGCTGTTCCCTAAACAATCGATTTTCTTCCTCTGCTCTTTTCATACGTTCTGCAAGGGGATTTTCAAGGAATTTTACAAAATGATCTGTCTTTAGGGCTTTTCTCTCTTCTTTTGTAATCTTACCATTTTCTTCGATTATATCAAGGAATGCAGATAAATCAAGCGCATTCTTTGTACTTTGCAGAGGGAGATTTTCCATGATCGTATGGTACAAAGTTCCCCTGGCACTTCCGCTAATTGTTTCTGTTTTATTTTCCTGTGATTTTAGTAAAAATGCTGGCAAAGTCTTTTCTTTCTCGGGTGAAAGAAGCACAACCGCTTCTTCCAGGTCATCCATTGCCCTGTGTTTTAGTTCGGAAACCGACACTTTCATTGGTAACTTCGCAGCCTCTTCATAGGGATACAAAAAGGTCAGTCTCTTTACATATTCCTGATACTCCTGTTTATCGAAAGAAGTCCCGCCTGCTGTGAACACCTCTTCCTTCTCACCTTTATGGTCTTTTGTCATAGTGCTTTCTGCCGGCATGCTGTTATAACTTTGTTCATCGATATCCGATTGTTTACGGCATTCCTTCAGACTTTCAAGCAACCTCTGCTTTTTATCGACCTCTTCCTTTTGTTCCAAAAGTATCTCCTCCATCTGGATGGAGGGTTCGATTTTTGCCTTTAGCCGCACCTTCTGCTTTGTTGCTTTTGGAACAACATCAATATAACATTCCTGCAAAGCTTCTGCATCATCGATACTTCGAAACATGGATGGTCCGACAACGGAAAGATAGCTGCCCGCCTTTTCTAAATCAAAACTATCCATAACTTCGGATGATTGCGCATTGATCCATCCTTTTACAGTCTCTTCCGGTTCTTTTATCGTGCCGGTCATGATCAGCTTTTCTCTGGCTCTGGTCAGTGCTACATATAAAACGCGCAGCTCTTCTGCAATGCTTTCCTTTTGCAGCCCTTTTCTTATAACCGCTTTGGGCAGCGAAGTGATCCTGGTTCTTTTTATTTCATCGATACATTCCGGTCCGATTCCCAGTTCAGGATGTATCACGACCGTACCTGCCAGATCCCGCATGTTGAATTTTTTTCCCATACCTGCAACGAAAACAACCGGGAATTCCAACCCTTTGCTTTTATGAATGCTCATGATTCGAACAGCCTGTTTTCCTTCTTTGGACAAGCCTGCTTCCCCGAAATCAATATCATAGCTTAACAGCCGTTCAACATACCTTATAAAGTGAAAGACACCATGATAACTTGTTTCTTCATAACTTTTTGCCTTGGTAATCAAAAGTGCCAGATTTGCTCTCCGCCTGTCTCCAAATGACATGAAAGAAACCTTGTATAAAAATTGTGTCGTTTCATATAAGGTACGTATCAGTTCATGAATCGGTTCATGGACAGCACATCTTCTAAGATAATCATACTGCGCAAGAAATACTGTTAGTTTTTCCTGAAGTGTTTTACTTTTGATAGGATCCACCGGTTCTGTTGCTGCATAAGCACGAACAGACTCCATCAGTGGCATACGAATGTCCCGCACAGAAGCCATTTCCTCACTTGTCAGCATGACAATCGGTGAGTAAAGCACTGCTGCTGCCGGTATGTCCTGCCTTGGATTATCAAGGATTCTAAGATAATTTAACACAGTCTGCACTTCCATTGTCTGAAAAAATCCGGTTCTTGTTTCCGACACCGTAGGAATCCCTTCACTCATCAGAATCGTAGTAAAGGTTTCCGACCACCCCTGCATACTACGTAAAAGTATGGTAATGTCTCCATAACCAGCCCTTTGCAAACCGTCTTTTCCCTCAATAAGAAGTCCGTGTTCCTTATCGGTAAGTTCTTTGATTCTCTTTGCTATGGCATATGCCTCAATTTCTCTTGGTGTCAGCGCTGTATTTTCTTTCCTGTCTTCTTCCGTGTTTTCACTGTCCCCTTCGTCGTCTGACTCTCGGCCAATCAAAAGTAATTCCGTATCGTAATTTTCCAACTCTTTTTCTGGTTCGTCAGGATATAGAAAAGTTCTTCCCGGATAAAGTGCCGCCTTATCATCGTAAGCGATACGTCCAAATTCTTTCTTCATGAACCACTCAAAGAGATAGTTCACGCTGTTCAGTACCTGGTGCCTGCTTCTGAAATTCTGGCTCAGATCTATTTTTTGGTATTTACTGTCTTCTTCGGTATAGGTTTCATACTTTTCCATAAAGAGCTCAGGTCTCGCCAGACGAAAACGGTAAATACTCTGCTTAACATCGCCTACCATGAATTGATTTGGCTGTCCATCCTGTTCTCTGGCTATGCTTGTTAGGATAGTCTCCTGAACCAGATTGCTGTCCTGATATTCATCGATCATGATCTGAGCGAACTGCTCGCGAAGTACTTCTGCCGCCTGCGATGGAATCACCTTGCCTTCTTTTCTATCCACAAGGATCTTTAGCGCAAAATGCTCTATATCCGAAAAGTCCAGCAAGTTCCTCTCTTCCTTTCTTTTTGAAAAGGCTGTACCGAACTCTTTTGTTAATGCAATTAATTCAAACATCAATTCTTGTACAGACAGCAGATCTGCAAAGCTTTCTTCCAGACTCTGAAAAAAGTAAATTTCCTTGATTTCCTTGATTGTTTTTTTATAGGAAGCACGCAGTTCTTTTACACGCTCTTTTTTCTGTTCCGAAGTTCCTTCTTTGGTTCGGCTGCTAAGCCGTATAAATTCTACATTCTCCAGCTGTTCCTGCATCCTTTTGTAGTCACTGTTAAATCTTAAATATTCTAGTTGTTCTATATCACTAAGTACAGCTTTTTCATAACTGTCCGGTCCCTCTGTTTCCCTGCAGATCATTCGTGCTGTTTCGGCCTTTTTCAGACTGCTTTCTACCAGTTCAGATGTATGTGTCATGAGCTGTTTCATCCATACTGAATCAAGCAAATCACTCATCGTTTCGAATGAGTACATTGCTTCCTGTTCTTCCAGCCATTCCATCGGCCACGGATAGCTCTCACTGGCACGAAACATCTGCTTAATCATGGTTTCCAGAGCCATATCTGATTTATTTCCCCCATAACATTCAACGAAACGAAGGAACCGGTTGTCCCCTTCCTCGTATTTTCGTTCCAGCAATTCTTCCAATACATCTGATTGCATAAGCTCCATCTCGACTTCATCTCCAAGACGAAACGATGGATCAAGCTCAATCATAGGAAAATAATTCTTAACTACATTCATGCAGAAACTGTCGATTGTCATGATCATCGCAGTAGAAAGAAGGGTCTGTTGCTTCTGAAGATGATCATTTTCAGGATCTGTCTCGATTCGTCTGGCAATGGCATCGCCAATTCTCTCACGCATCTCAGCCGCTGCTGCATTGGTAAAGGTCACAACCAGCAGTTCATCAATATTCAGTGGTTTATCACCCTCTGTTAACAACGACAGGATTCTTTCCACAAGGACTGCCGTCTTGCCAGAACCTGCCGCCGCTGATACCAGAAGATTCCTTCCGGATAGATCAATTGCTCTCTTTTGCTCTTTTGTCCATTGTCTCTCTGCCATAGCTCTACTGCTCCTTTTGCTGCTTTGTTTCCTTGAGCAGCTGGAAAATATCATCCTGTGACTGCTTTTTTATACTTCTGCATTTTTTCATACGGACTTCATCAAAGCAACAGATCGAAGCAAAGTCACAGTAAGAACAGGGGACCTGCCCCTTGTAGCGGTAAGGATTCATTTTGACGGTTCCGTCCATGATCTCACTTCCGAATCTATGCATCATTTTATCGAGATGCTCCATCACTTCTGTAAACTGCTCTGTCTCCGCGGTCATGGAAGAGGAAGTCAGCTGTCCGTCTTTTTTTGTCTCGGCAGGAATTACCATAGACTGGAACGATGGTGCCAGTCCGCCGTCTTCTGTCTCAAAACCTTCATCTAGCATGGAAAGAATCCCTTCTGCTCTGTTAACCAGACCATTCATGCGAAGTTCCTTTTTAAGTTCAGTTTCAGCTTTTTCTGATTTTGCAACGATAGGATCATCCAGCCGGTAATAGAATACCCCGGCAGGAATGATATCTGTTCCTTTGTTTGTCATGGACATCATACGAATCGCTTCCTGCAGATAGACACCTAACTGCAGCTGCAGTCCATGATAAAGTTTATTCATATCAAAAACAGTATTTCCTGATTTATAGTCGACTACTGAGAGATACATCTTTCCGTTCTTTTGGAAGGTATCGATTCGATCGATTCTTCCCTTCAGTTTCAGATACCGATCTGCATACTCAAAGTTCTTTTCATAAGCTGCCGGGCTGAATTTTCCCTGACAGATCTGCTCCTGCATGGTCTGCAGCGCTCTTTGCAGAATCCGGTTGATTCTTGTAACAAGATATGCCCTTCTGCTGGTACTTGTTAAAAGATCTCCTTTGTATCCTGCCACAGCCTCTTGTACGCTGTCCTCACCAAGACTTTTTCTTACCTCACTAGTCATCGTCTTCCAGTTGTAATCACTTTTTCTCAGTTTACCCGAGAAAAGTTCCAGTGCATTATGAAATATTGTTCCGATGTCCGGAAGCAGAATTTCAAATTCTTTACGCTTTGAAAGCTGCAGCCCATATTGGAGAAAATGTGCGTATGCGCAGGAAGCATACTGCTCCAGTCTTGAAATACTGCCAGGGAGCAGTTCACCATATAAGCGCACTGCCATTTCCCTTGTAATCATTTGTTCTTCCGGTTGGTAGTATGCTGCATCCGCTACCTCTTCCGGTGTAATATACGGATACCTTCCGCTTTTTGAGACAGCGCAGAAAAGTTCCCTGTAATGTTCGGTTATTCCTTCCTCTTTGAAATCTCTGACAGCGTCTGTCAAGGTGGTCAGCCCGTCATCCGTGCCCAACCTGTATTCTATTGCCAGCTCATCCTGACAATATTGTATCTGCAGGTTCGGAAAAAGCTTTTGTACTCTTGCCAGAAGCGAAGAAGGCCGAAGTTTTTTTCCATCATTGCTATATTCGCTATAGAACATATATAATTTTTCTGATGGTTTTGTAAGATTAAGGTACAGATAGAACTCTCCTGTATAGGCATTTTGCCGCTGCGTCGGAGATAACTCGATTCCTTGTTCTGCAAATACTCTTCGGTCTAGATCTGTTAAAAGTCCTCCGCTGTTCCCGCCCTTTGGAACATACCCATCATTTACTCCTACAAAAAACAGTGCTTTGATTCCCATTAGCCTTGTCCGTTCAATATCACCGATCACAATCTGATCGACACCGGGAGGAATCAGCCCAACTTTTGCTTCTTTTAGTCCTGTCTCCATGATTTCTCTGAATTCCCGGACTGACACGACCTGGTCCTGTAATAATTCATGGCAGCGGTCCAATACATCCAGAAGTAAACGGTATACCTGTTCATATTCCTTAATCAAAAGTGCTTTGTGTTTCATATCAGCAAATAATTCGTTCTCTCGAAGCTCCTTTGCCATGGTAAGCAGTTTTTGCTCAATGGCGTACGTTTCAAGATAATTATACATCGCTTCAACACGCTCTTTTACTGTTGTCTTTTGATTCGACAAGACTTCAATAACCGGAGATACCACATTAAATACTTTGTTTTTCAGCCTGTTAATTGTCTCTTTATCTGTACTGTATGTAAGGTCTCTTCGCTCTTCCCAGTCCGATGACCACCGATTCTTACCTCTAATACCCGCTGCTATTACGTGCTCTTCTAAAACATCGCTCTCGTCGGTGAGAATTTCCGACAGTCCGCATCGGACATAGCGAAAAACTGCTTCATAAGAATAGTTCTCTTCTGCAATGGATAGAAGGGAACGTATAAGTTCTGCCAATGGATTGCCAAGAATCCCTTTCTTTTCATCAACAAAACACGGAACCTTGGCTTTTTCAAATTCTGTCTGAAGCCTGCTGCCAAATACGCTGATATCACCACAGACAATCGCAATATCTCTGTAATGCCAGTTCTTCTCACGTATCAGCTTTCTGACCAGACTGACACACTGAAGAATTTCATCTTCTGCGTTCCTGGCACAGAAAATCTTGATATCATTTGTTGCCTTCTCATAAGGCAGAACCGGATACCGAAAGATATTTTTTTCAAGCGCTGACAAAGCACTGCTTACTTGGAATCTTGGATTCCCAATATTCGTTTTCGAAGCCTCTGGAAGAATCCAAGGATCTTCCACCGCACATCCTTCTGCCTTCGCAAGCTTTGTAAGCGTCTCAATGGTCTTTCTGCTTAAGTAAAAGAGCTGGTGCTCTTTTTGAATGCGAAACACTTCCTGTCGTTCCATTGTCACGGTTACGTACATCTTTCTGGAATGACGCATAAGTTTCTGCAGCAGTCTGTACTGGGACGGTGTAAACCCGGTAAAACCATCCAGAACTATGGTTGCATTTGCAATTCTGGCCGAATGTTCAATCTCATAACTTAAGAGGTCAAGTATCTCTTCTGTTGTTATATAACGCTCTTCTAAAAATTCAGAAAAAGCTTTTTGAATGGTGTGGATATCCTTCAATTTTCGCAAGAGTACAGGACGGTCTTTGGCTGCCTGCAGCATACTGTCGAAACGGTCCTGATCAATGCTGTATTGATAGAATTCCGATATCACAGATTTCATTTCGTCTATAAAGCCCTGTTTGTTTATGTTCGCTGCATATTGAACCAGATCATCTTTCTTTTCCAGAAGGAGTTTTTTAACAATCAGACTCTTTCCCATATCCTCCAGTACCATTGGCGGCCGTTTTCCGACCTCGTCAAAAACATGATGTGCCAGACGTAAAAAACTGGCTACGTCTATGTTCATGATTCCATGGGATGGATGTCTCATGACATATTCTTTTTGTGTCTGTAACGTGAACTGTTCCGGAACAAGAATTATGAACTGTTGTTCCGGATGCCTGATTGCCTCTTCAATGATATGGCCGGAAAGTTCATAGGATTTTCCGGCTCCTGATCCCCCAAATATAAACTGCAGCTGCATATGTCTCTCCTTGCTATAGAAAAATGCCATTCCCGGGTCTGCCCGAAGAATGGCATTAAAATCTTATGTTATTCTTCTTCTCCCATTTTGCACTGCTCCAGGTTCTTTAGCCAGGAAGTAACACAGGCATCGCTTGGCATGCGGAAATCACCTCTTGGTGATAATGCCACAGAACCGACCTTTGGTCCATCCGGCAGACAGGAACGTTTAAATTGTTGCGAGAAAAATCTTCTGTAGAATACGGTAAGCCAGCGATAGATTGTCTCTTCGTCATACGTATCTGAAAAGGCGAGGCAGGCAAGATAATAGATCTTCTCAGGCATAAATCCAAAACGCATAACATAATATAATACAAAATCATGCAATTCGTAAGGACCGACCAGATCTTCCGTTTTCTGTGCAATCTCTCCATCCTTTGGTGGGAGAAGTTCCGGGCTGACCGGTGTATCGAGAATATCAAGCAGCACTCGTTTTAGTTCTGATGAGGAAGCACTGTCGGCAAAGTCTGCGACAAGGTAACGTACGAGCGTCTTGGGAATGGATGCATTCACTGCATAATTCGACATATGGTCACCATTGTAGGTCGCCCATCCCAGTGCAAGTTCAGATAAATCTCCAGTCCCAACTACGATACCATAGGTCTGGTTGGCAATATCCATCAGAATTTGTGTTCGTTCTCTTGCCTGAGAATTCTCATAGACAACATTCTGCAGGGAAGGATCGTGTGATATATCCTTGAAATGCTGCATGACTGCAGCTTCTATTCTGATTTCCCGTAAGGTTGCTCCAAGTTCACGAACCAGAGTAACAGCATTCTGATAGGTTCGGTCCGTTGTTCCAAAACATGGCATCGTAACCGCTATAATTCCTTTCGCATTCCATCCAAGCATATCATAAGCTTTTCGAGTAACCAGAAGCGCAAGTGTTGAGTCAAGACCACCGGATATTCCGACAACAGCGGATTCACATCTGGTATGTTCCAGTCTCTTTTTCAGGCCAAGCGCCTGAATCGATATGATCTCATCACAGCGTTTCTTACGATCAGCAGCAGCTCCGGGCACAAATGGAGCTCTGTCTATTCTTCGTGTGAGTGGTAGTACCGGTAATTTGTCACGGCCTGCGATCTGCGGCATACTGTATACAACTCTTTTATAAGAAGTCTCCCTGCCGGTCTTAAATGTCGTCATCCTTCTGCGTTCACTCCGCAGCTTATAGATGTCAACTTCTGTGTAGATCATGGTATTGGTAAATCGTTCTGATTCAGAAAGTACAATTCCATTCTCCGCAATCAGATTATGACCGGCAAATACAAGATCTGTCGTTGATTCTCCTTCACCGGCATTTGCATATATATATCCGGCAACAAGTCTTGCCGATTGATTTCGTACCAGTTCTCTTCGATAACTGTCTTTCCCTGTTATCTCATTGCTTGCAGAAAGATTCACGATTACCGTTGCTCCAGCTTCGGCATGTCCACCGCTTGGTGGCTGCGGAACCCACACATCTTCGCATATTTCGGCTGCGATCTGAAGATCCTCCATCTCTGCCGCCTGAAAGATCATCCTGCTTCCAAATGGAATTTCTTCCCCATTCACCACGATATTCTGTACATCAACCGGGCCGGGCGTAAAATGTCTTGCTTCGTAAAACTCAGAATAATTCGGTATATGAAGCTTTGGCACAAAGCCGAGAACTTTTCCATTCTGTACTGCTGCAGCCACATTATACAGCTTTCCAAGATACAGGAGCGGAAGGCCTATGAAACAAAGAACATCCTTTCCCTTGGTAACTTTGGCAATGTCCCATAACGAGCTAAGTGATTCATTAATAATGGTGTCCTGAAAAAACAAATCAGAACAGGTATATCCGGTAATGCAAAGTTCAGGTAATACAAGTACCTTAACCTCTGCTTCCTGCGCCTGTCTGATTAATTCAATAATCTGTCTGCTATTATGACCACAGTCAGCAACCTTCCCCGTTGGTGTTGCTGCTGCTACTCTGACAAATCCGTGTTTCATAACGTTCCCCGTCCTAAAACTTAAGGCAGCGAAAACGCTGCCTGGTTTTAAAATTTAGCCCCAAAGTGCCGTCTCCTGTATTTTGACTCCTAGCACAAGCTAGGTGGGTTACCGCACATAAGTCTCTGTTCTCCATTCAAGGATGGCTTGACATCCACTTATAAATATTGGAATCCCTTAAAATAATTGTAGGTTCAAAATATCAGGAAGGGCGTACACCCCAGGAAATCTCTTTTCTTATCTACAGTATACAAAATATAACGTGAAATTTCAAGTATAATCTGTCTTTTCACCTATTTTACACTTCCAGCAACGATTTAAAACCGAACATGAAAATGGTTCCTTTCCCTTCCTCACTGAATACACGGATGGTTCCGTTATGTTTTATTGCGATCTGCTTTGCTATGGCAAGCCCAAGACCCGACCCTTGGGCATTCTGTTTCAGATTGGACTTATAAAACTTCTCGAATACATATGGCAGATCTTCTTTTTTGATACCGATGCCATTATCTTTGATCGAAATGGCAAGTGCTTCTCCCTTTCGTATCTCAATGATCACTTCGCCCTTTTCACGCGAGAATTTAATTGCATTATCCAGAATGACCATGAACATCTGACGCAGACGGTCATAATCTCCAAGCATCATGGCAACATCGCAGTTTTTTTTGATCTGTATGGATACTTCCTTTTCTTCCGCAATCTTTGTGATACTTCGGACAATATCATCAAATACCTGAACCAGATTGATTGGTTCCGACTCAATTATAAAATCCGGATTCTGCATCTTGGACAGCGTAAGCAAGTCACCGACCAGTCTCTCCATGCTTTTGCATTCATGAAGCATTCTTTGGTAATACTGTGCTTTTTTTGCTTCATCCGATACGACACCATCAACCAGACTTTCTGTAAATGCCCTTATTACCGTGATAGGAGTTCTGAGTTCATGTGAAACATTGGCAAAAAAATCAATCCTCATTCTCTCAAGATTCTGGCGTTCTATTTCATTTTCCTGCAGCTTATCTGTAAGAAAGTCAACGGTCCTTGCCAGTTCACCAATCTCATCGTTTCGGACAATTCCGGTCTTCTCTTCATAGTTACCGCGTGCCAGCTGCAAAGCAGTCGTCCGCATCATTGAAATCGGTACCGTAAGCCTTCTTGTGAACAAGAAAGCCAAAATTCCCGATACCAGCATTGCCAGTCCGGCACTGACGATAATCAGTGACTGTATGTTGCTGATACCTTCATCAAGACTCGAAAACTCCTGGTTCAGCAAAACTGCCCCACACACTTCCTTATCTCCATTGTATACCGGCACGCCAACCGTCATGATAGTCACACCGTGAATTTCACTGTAATAAGTCTCATGAGCAATCTCTCCGGTATAAACATTCTGAATGATGCCTTCCATCTCCGGCATTATTTCGATATCGACCAGATCTGTATTGGTAAGGTACTCATTTAACGGTGCCGTCGCTTCTACATTCCTGATTACCCAGATTTCAATTCCGTCAAGACTGCTTACAATGCTTAGATATCCTCTTCCGGTGTCATAATCACCGAACTCATTGTACTCCTGAAGTTCGCCGGCAATACTTTTTGCCTGTCTTTCAAGCGTGCTGACATTATCCGTCATGTTCGTGTTCTGGTATAAACGGATGAAAGTAACACCTAGTACGATAGCAAATAAAATGACCATCAGTGCATAATTGCCAAAGACTTTAAAGAAAAGTCTGCTGTATGTCCTGCTCTTCCTCACGCCGGTGCCTACCTGTGCCATTTTATCTCCATTCTATTCGTTATCTTCTATATCAAATTTGTATCCGACTCCCCATATCGTTTTTAAGCTCCACCCCGGATGATCAACCGAATCCAGTTTAGCGCGAAGTCTTTTGATATGCGAATCAACGGTCCTTGTGTCTCCGTAATAATCGTATCCCCACAAACTGTCAAGCAGATTATCTCTTGTGAATACCTTGTTTGGATTGCTGGCCAGCGTCCACATTGTCTCAATCTCTTTTTTCGTCAGCTGCATTCTTTTGTTATTGATAAATAAAGTATATTCTTCCAGATTTATGACCAGATCTCCAACCGTAAGCATATGTTCGTTGTTCACAACCTCTGTCTTTTTGCTCATCCTTCGAAGAACGGCACGCACTCTTGCCATCACTTCATTCGGACTGAATGGTTTTACAATATAATCATCCGCTCCGATGTCAAGTCCCATTACTTTTTCAAAATCTTCACCACGTGCTGTTATCAAAATGACCGGAATGTCCGATTTCGCACGGATCTTACGGCAGACCTCATATCCATCTTCTTTCGGCATCATAACATCCAGCAATACAACGGCCGGATTGTATTTGTTGAACATCTGTATTGCCTCAAGTCCGTCACTGGCAATAACCGGTTCTAGTTCCTCTCTTTTTGCATACTCAGACAGGACATCGGTAATGTCTGGATTGTCATCTGCAATTAATATATACTGCATACTTCATACCTCCTTTTCAACGCTTGTAGTCTGTTATGCAGTTACCCTCAAAATAAGGAATATTTGTATTTCCTACAAGCATATTATATGGTATTCTATAATAAAAGACAAGCCTGCATTTATAGCAGGAAGCTTTTCAAAAAGCTTCCAGTCCTTTAAAAATCTATATTTTGACTGGTATCTGACATTATTCTGACAAAAACAATAATTATAATGCATTTAGGATGTGACACATAGGCAGTGTTTGGGAGGACGATATATGAATGGTAAAAAGTCCCAAAATTTAATACGTGTTTTAAGTTTGGCTTTTGTCCTTACGTTTGTTCTTGCATTCTGGTATCAGCCTGTAACTGCCTACGCAGATACGCTTGATATCAAGTTGAATGTCAACAGCAAGACTTTGGTCAAGGATAAAACTTTCGAGTTAAAGGTATACAATCTGTCAGATGACCAGACTGTAGTATTCAAATCAGATGACACCACTGTTGTTTCAATAGACCCAAATGGTCTTATTACTGCTCTTGCCGTTGGCAATACAATTGTTACTGCAACGATTCGTGAAGAAGGAAAAACCGTTCTTTCACTTACCTGTGATGTAACCGTTGGTCTTCCGGCAATCAGCGTAAAGCTCGTTCAGCCTACTATATTTGTCATGGTTGGCAAGCAGGCTATGTTAAAGACGATACTTCAGCCTTTGAATACCGTTGAGACAGCCAAATATTCCGGTTATAATTCAGAGATCGCATCTGTTACGACCGGAGGCCGTATCATTGCAAGATCCGTTGGTTTTACGTACGTATTTGTAGCAATTGATAATGGCAAATATGATCTTTGCAGGGTCTTTGTTCTTGATGAGAGCACTTATCTTGAGGTTCTTGAAAATCCAGATTATGATACAGAATCTCTTATGCGTGAGATGATCCGCCAGCAACTCGCAATTAATATGGGGGATGATGCCACGTCAGATGATGCGGATTCCGGTACAAATTCTGATGTGTCAGGGAATAACAGTTCCGCTGTAACACCAACTGCCGCTCCGACAGCGACAGCAGCACCAACGGTTGCACCGTCTGCTGATTCTTCGAAATAAGTAAAGCAAAAGCCGTTAAGTAATTAACGGCTTTTTTGTTTCACAAATGTATAGGGAGGTTATAATGCAATACATTGATTTACATGTTCATTCAAATTACTCTGATGGTACCTGCACTCCGACTGAAGTGGTAACTCTGGCTCTCGATAAAAAACTTGCTGCCATTGCCCTGACTGATCATGACACCGTCGGCGGTATTGCAGAAGCACGAAATGCTTCAGCCAAACATACGGACCACACTCTGCCGCTTCGCATACTTTCCGGTGTTGAGATATCATCTGCATATAAAGACCGGGATATCCATATACTTGGTCTTATGATCGACGAAACCAATCCTTCTTTGCTTCAGCTTTTAGACGATTCGCTGGCCGAACGAAAAGAACGAAACCTGAAAATGGCAACCCGTCTGGCTGAATATGGCATGCCGATCGATATGGATGAATTAAGTGGCGGGGAAAGCGCCGCTTCCATAACCAGAGCGCATTTTGCAAGGTATATGTTTGAAAAAAAATACATATCTTCTTATAATGAGGCTTTCACAAAATACATCGGCTATGACTGTCCATGCTATGTAGAACGTACTTATATATCACCGAAAGCCTCCATTGAGGCAATAAAAAAAGCAGGTGGTGTTGCAATTCTTGCTCACCCACTGCTTTATAAGCTTGACACGAAAGAAATCGAAGAACTTGTAGAATATCTATGCGGACTTGGTCTGCAAGGTCTGGAAGCTATGTATTCCACAAACAGCGGACTGGATGAAAGTTATGTCCATTCACTGGCCAATCGCTATCATCTTGCAATATCCGGCGGCTCCGACTTTCATGGTTCCAACAAGCCAAATCTTGAAATCGGAACCGGTTACGGTTCCCTGAAAGTTCCTCTGTCAATTCTGACCGAATTAGAGAAACTTCGCACATCCTATTAAAATGATTACTCATCTTTTATAGATTATTCATCTTTCTTAGATTTTTCGACCTCAACAACTGCTGTTTTCTTCATCGGAATACGGCAGTTTTTATTGTTACCGAATTCTACGATAATTACTTCATCCATAACATCTATGATTACACCGTAAAAACCGCTTGTTGTAAGAACACTGTCGCCTGTTTCAAGAGAAGATACAAGTTCTTCCTGCTTTTTCTGCTGTTTTTTCTGCGGACGTATTGCCATAAAATAAAACAGACCAATAATGGCAACAGCATAAATCCCCCATGTAAGAATTGTAGTTGTTGTTGTTCCTGATGTTAATAATAACTGACTCATTTTTATCCTCCTAATTTTTATTTTCTTTTATCTATGTAATAATTCATTTAGCTTTGTCTGCTCTGTATTCTTCCTGCTCTTCAAAATTAATCTTCACCATCTGCAAAGCCCTGTAATTTTGCTGCTTTATAGTTCTGATAATTTCCTCTTTCAATAGCATCCCGTATCTCTTCCATCATTTTATTATAAAAGTACAGATTGTGAAGGACCATAAGACGTAACCCAAGCATTTCCTTTGCTTTTAACAGATGTCTTATATAGGATCTGTTGTAGTGTCTGCAGGCCGGACATTCACAGCCTTCTTCGATCGGCCGCCCATCAAGCTCATATTTGGCATTTAACAGATTCATCTTGCCGTGATTGGTATAAGCATGCCCATGTCTTCCGTTTCTTGTCGGATAAACACAGTCAAAAAAATCCACTCCACGATCAACAGCTTCCAATATGTTAGCCGGTGTGCCAACGCCCATTAAATATACTGGTTTGTCCTTCGGAAGATAAGGAACGGTTTCATCAATGATACGATACATCTCTGAGTGAGATTCGCCAACTGCGAGTCCTCCAAGTGCATACCCGTCAAGCTCAAGCTCTGAAATACGTTTTGCATGTTCTATGCGGATATCTTCATATGTTCCACCTTGATTGATACCAAAAAGCATCTGACTTTTATTTATTGTATCTTCAAGCTGATTCAGTTCTTTCATTTTTTTCTGGCAGCGCAGCAGCCATCTTGTTGTTCTGTCAACAGAATCCTGCATGTATTCTCTTGTAGCAGGATGAGGCGGACATTCATCAAAAGCCATCGCTATTGTCGACGCAAGATTTGACTGGATCTGCATACTTTCTTCCGGTCCCATAAATATCTTTCTTCCGTCGATGTGTGATTGAAAATGTACCCCTTCTTCTTTTATCTTTCGAAGTCCCGAGAGAGAGAAAACCTGAAAACCACCGGAGTCTGTCAGAATTGGCTTATCCCAAACCATGAACTTGTGCAGCCCACCCATCTTTTTCACTACTTCATCACCTGGTCTGACATGCAGGTGGTATGTGTTGGACAGTTCGACCTGTGTTCGGATTTCCTGAAGGTCCATGGTCGATACGGCACCCTTTATAGCAGCCGTAGTACCGACATTCATAAATACCGGTGTCTGTATCGTTCCGTGAACCGTAGTAAAGGTTCCCCGCTTCGCATTTTTATCTTTTGTAATAATCTGAAACATCTGATTCCTTTCAGTTCAGGCACCTGTTCACACAGCATGCCCATTTTTAACAAGTGCATTACAAGTATACATAGAAACCCTTTGTTTTTCAACTAATATTTTTATAAACTTTTCTCAGAAAAAGTGCTTAAATGCGCTTAAAACTATAAATTCTTTTCCATTTATCGTCAATGTATTGCAAACCGCTTCCTGCTTTGATACACTATTTGGAAGAGATTTTATTCCTGGAGGAGAATGGTATGAATGAGAAAAAAGTAAAAGAAACGGCAGATCGAATCAAACAAAATATTGAAACAGTTATCGTTGGAAAATCAGATATCATAGATCTTTTACTGACAACAATTCTTGTCGGTGGTCATGTTTTACTGGAAGATGTTCCGGGTACAGGAAAGACAATGCTCGCAAAATCATTGGCACGTTCCATTCATGCTGATTTCAAACGGATTCAATTCACGCCGGACCTGCTGCCTTCCGACATCACAGGTCTGAGCTTCTACAATCAGAAAGCCGGCGAATTCACATTCCGCAGCGGTCCTGTTTTTACGAATATATTACTGGCAGATGAAATCAACCGTGCTACACCAAGAACACAATCAAGTCTTCTTGAATGCATGGAAGAAAAACAGATTACTGTAGACGGAGAGACAAGACCTCTTCACCTGCCTTTCTTTGTTATTGCAACACAGAACCCTGTCGAGACAGCCGGAACCTATCCATTACCGGAAGCACAACTGGATCGATTTCTGATGCAGGTCTCCATGGGCTACCCGAGTCCTTTGGAAGAGATGCAGATATTGAACCGGTTTGCCGCCCAGAATCCATACACACAATTGCAAAGTGTCTGCAGCGCTGATGAACTTCTTTCGATGCAGCAGTATGTTTCTGAAGTTTATGTTCATTCTTCTGTTAAAGAATATCTGATTGCCATCGTGAACCAGACACGCACCTCACCTGATATAACTCTTGGCATCAGTCCCCGTGGAAGCATCGCATTTCTAAAAGCAGTTCAGGCTTATGCCGCTGTATGCGGTGAAGCGTATGTAACCCCGGATATCGTTAAAAAGCTTGCTCCCTTCTGTCTTTCACACAGAATAATGCTCCGCTCTTCCTATAATAAAACTGCTTCCTCACGGGAGATAATTGCTTCGATCCTTGCACAAGTCCCTGTTCCTACCGAGGATTGGGGGGCCAGAGAATGATTTTCCTTTCTGTATTGCTTGGTGCGGTTCTACTCTACCTGCTTCAGAATTACCTCTATAAAAGATACTGGAACTATGGTTTGGAAATTAGTTTAGCCTTGTCCTCTGCTACTGCTTTTGAAGGTGATGATAAAATAATTTCCATAACTGTAGTAAATCGAAAAGTCCTTCCCCTGCCGGCTCTAAAAGTAAAGTTTCGAACCGCCAGTGCCCTGCTTTTCGAAGACGATAATAACTCAAAAATCACAGACCATTACTATCGTTCCGATCTGCTGTCTGTCATGATGTTCCAGAAGCTTGAACGAAGTCTGAAGTTCAACTGTTCAAAACGGGGATACTATTTTTTTTCAGATCTGACCTGCGTCTGCAGCAATCTGTTCCTGACCTCAGAACTGATTTCTTCCTTTGATACAAGAAACTTCCTGTACGTATTTCCAAAAGAAGTATCCGCTGAGCGTTTTGATCCGATTTTCAGAAAACTATTTGGAACTATCCTTACGAAACGTCTGATCAACGAGGATCCTTTTGAATTTCGTGCCATACGTGAATATCAGCCGTTCGATACAATGAATACGATCAATTGGAAGGCATCTGCAAAATCCGGTGAACTTATGGTTAATTCACACAACTACACTTCGTCGGTACAGGTTCACCTTTATCTGAATCTTGAACGGATCTCACTTTTGCAGCATGATGACATTATGGAAGAGAGCATACGGCTTGCATCAGCATTTGCATCCTCCCTGATTCATCAGGGAATTCCTGTATCACTGACTACAAATGGTATCGATATCACGACCAAGATGACTTCGTACTTACAGGAAGGTTCTGGTCCTGGACACATTGAGTCTGTGCGAGAGATATTGGCCCGCATTGACCTGACCCAGTCACCGCCTCCCTTTGTGCCTCTATGTTCAAAGAACCTTCAGACTTCTTCCAGTCAGGAATATTGTCTCCTGATATCAAGTTATCAGCGGCAGGATCTTCAGGATATTCTTGCTGAGATGACGGCTGCCAGAAAAGATTTTTTATGGATCATCCCCTATTCAAAATATGCCCCTCTTGAGGAAATTCATGGTCTGGAAGACTTTATTATTCCCTGGAATGTTAGTGTATGATCATGGCTGTTCAGGATCATAGCCGTTCGTCCTACCAGCAGTTCAGGATCATAGCCGTTCGTCCAACCAGCAGTTAAGGGTCATAGCTGTTCATCATACCAGCAGTTCAGGATCAAGTTGGAATTGCGTTTACTTGATTCTCGATGAAAAATTATAGAAAACAATGTTACGTTATTTGATACGGAATGGAGATTAATATGAATTTGACACGATATTCCTTCATTATTGAAATCAGCAAGCGGATCCTGCAGTTCATAGCAGCCGCTTTTATTATGATTCCCATAATTTATTATTTTACAAAGGACCTCTCTCTGATACGTTATACATATTTTCTCTTCCCAGTACCCTGCGTTCTTTTTCTTATTAATCGGTATTGTAAAAAGCTTTACCTTTATCTGCCTCTTCTTTTGTGCCTTTTTACGGCAGTGCTTCTTCCGGTTCTCCATAAACCGGTTATTATGCCAATCACGTTTTCCGTATTTCTGCTCGTTAGCGCTATCTTGAATTTTGCAAATAGTCTGCATGCTTTTGAGGAATTGAAAAGAAATATTTCTCCAGTTTCTCTTCTTTTTCCGCTGCTGTCATTGTTTTTTATATACAGTCAGTCCATGACCATATTGTTGCATTCCATGTTTATTCTGTTTTTTCTTGCTCTTATACTTTATCTGATCAATCATTATATTATTCATCTGACACAGTATTTCAAAAATAACAGTGATGTATCCGGTATTCCGTACAATCAGATTAAATCCTCAAACCACCTTTTGATTGGTGTTTTTATGGTCCTATGTATCCTTATTATGATTCTTTTTATCTTTGTGCCCTTAAAATCGATTCTCACAGCGGCAGGCAGCCTTTTGCTGCTGGCTCTGCGTGCCTTCTTTGGCCTCTTCTCCCACGAACCAGTAGCAGAACCAGAGATGACAACGACGGAAGATAACTCCGGGTCAGGGTATGCAGACTTTTTTGCTGCACAGGATCCTGAAACCTCACTCCTCATGCAGGTGCTTGAAAAAATATTTATGGCAGTTGGTGTTGTATGTATAATAGCAGCCGCTGTTGCTTTGATCATTTATCTTTTACTGCTCTTTTACCGCTACTTTTATGGAAGAAATCAGGATACCCGCGACACTGCTGCTTTCCTTTCTCCTTTTGACAAACGTGAGACGGTTACTGGGAGAATGCAGGATAGCACTTCCTTTCGGCATAAACGCTTTCCTATCTTCAAGTCAAAGTCTGAAAAGATACGATATCTGTTCTATCAGGCAATACTATCGAAACATAAAGAATTTGTTCCACAAACCATGACAGCATATGAACTTTTATACTATAAGGAAGAATCGCATTCGATCCTAAAGACCGAACTTGAAAAGTTGCCGGAAGAAAAAGCCGAAGCTCTGACCCGTCTCTATAATAAAGCAAGATACGGAAATGAGTCCTGTACCGCGGCTGATGTAAACAATGCCCGTACTCTGATTCGTGAGTTTGTAAATATGCAATAGTATTGTATGAATTTTGCAAAAAATCATTGACAATTCAAACGCTCTATTGTAATATAATTAAGCGAAGTTTCCATCCAAAGGGGATTGGTCAAATGGCATGACAGAAGTCTCCAAAACTTTTAGCGGGAGTTCGATTCTCTCATCCCCTGTAAACTCCAAAGCATCTGCTTTGGAGTTTTTTGCTTTTATTGACTAACTTTTATCTTATATGTTATAATAATCTTAATCACATGCATCACAAATCATGCCAAATGCATGATAAAAATTTTCTAAAGCTAATAGAAAGGTGGGCATTATGGAACAGAATAAAGTCTTATTATCCCAGAACGAAATTGATACACTTCTTGCCTTTTTACTTGATAAAAAAGACAGTGTAAGCGCAGATGTTCTTGATCAGGAAAATATTGATAAATTGATTTTTTTATTACAATCAAACGAAAAGCAAAAGGTTCGCTTTGATTCCAATGTACCAGTCTTACAACCCCCGGGTTCCTATCCTTATATTATCCTTGATGGTAATGAAAATATTAATGGACAGGAAAAATCTTGTGTACTCACCTGCGAAGAAGATGCAAATCATTTTATTGACATAAAGTGCATAAATCAGATTACCGGAAATACTTTTGTTATTTCTCCGGCGTGTATAGAAAAACGTACGTATGTCAGTGATTCGATGAGCAAGTGGGGAACTGCAATTCCTCCCATCGTTTTTGATCAGATTTCTTCTATGCTTCAGGTCAAATACTCAAAAGAAACGTATCAGTTCATCTGCAGACGATTTGCAAAAACGTTATATCTCGACGAATCTGCGGAGATACCTTCCTACTATATGCCTTTGGAAGAATCCCTGCTTCATAACTTGAATGCCTAATTTGCCTTTTATCCATCTCACGGCAAAAATCAGAGAACTTCTATGACCATTAATTAGTTCATCATACTATAGTATGCGATGAGTCTGCAGCATGGGCTGTCACATAAAGGTACTTGATGAACGGCTGAATAAAAAAAGAGAGATACGAACTCGAAAGGGAGTGCCTCATACAAAGTATGAGCACTCCCTTATACTATTTACATAATTCTATCCTTTTAAAATGAACCATAGCCATCAAAAGAATTCATTACATTGGAGAAGATGCTTCCACCAACTGCAACAGCAATTACGGCAATAATGATATACAAAACAATTACGATAAGAGAAATCAATAAGATTGCTCTTGCATAATTTCTCTTGTTAGGATTCTCAGTGGAACTAAAAGCCCATACGAAAAGCATAATAATGCCGACCAGTGGAATCAGCTGGAGAACCCACATAATAATATATTGACCAACAGAAAGTGGCGGCGGATTTCCTGCATTTGCAGTCTGATTATATCCACCTTGTGCATAAGGCGGCCTCTGCTGATACTGTGGTGCCTGCTGATACCCTTGCGGTGCACCATACTGCGGTTGAACCGGCGGCGGTACCTGCTGATATTGTGGTTGAATTGGCGGCGGAACTTGCTGATATTGTGGTTGTGGAGCCGGTGGCGGAGTATTCACTGACGAACCGCATACTTCGCAAAATTTGGAGTCATTTGGGATTTCGCTTTTACAGTTATTACAAATCATAAATTGTACCCTCCCTTAATATTATACATAAAGACATCGCATGCCTTTCGATTCCAGTATAACAATTCTATTTATCCATTGCAATCAATAACTTCATGGCTTCAATTGCAACACGGATCGCCTGTTCCGTATCATGGTTCTCTTCGTCTATCATGTTCAGATTATGCCGCTCCTGGTTCCATACAACATGAAATACCGAGCCACAGCGAACTCTTCTCGCCGCAGCGACTGTAAACAAAGCTGCAGACTCCATTTCGCTGGCAAGTACCCCAAGACGCTTCCAGGCTTCCCATTTATTCAGAAGCTCATAAGAGACTGGCATACGAGTCGGATCATGCTGTCCGTAAAAAGAGTCTTTGCACTGAACAACCCCGGCATGCCAGTTCGACTTTAAATTTTTCGCTCCTTCGACCAAAGCTGACAGTACATCAAAGGAAGGCACCGCCGGAAATTCAATCGGTGCATATTCAAGACTTGTCCCTTCATTGCGAATAGCTCCCGTCGCAATGACACAGTCTCCGCTCTTTACTGAGAGATCTATACCACCACAGGTTCCGACCCGGATAAAAGTGTCCGCTCCCAGATTGCTTAATTCCTCCATGGCGATTGATGCAGAGGGACCGCCGATTCCAGTCGATGTAACGGTGATTCGTTCTCCAAGAAGTGTGCCCGTATATGTGGTATATTCCCGGTTGCTCATTACAAATTCAGCATTGTCAAAGTATTTTGCTATCTTCTCACATCTTCCAGGGTCTCCCGGAAGGATACAGTACCTTCCAATGTCACCATTCTTACAATTAATATGATATTGCAGTTTCTTATTCTCCATACCTACCTCTTTCTACGCAGATAAAATTACATGATATCCACATCATTTTCAAGTTTGCTCTTCTTACTTTTCTTTGTTAAATAACCATACAGAGCTTCAATTAGTATAACCAGTAAAATGTGAAACAGGATGCAAACCGATATTGCAAAAAACGGATACATGGTTCTCTGTCCAATCTGCAGCATTACTTCTGTTAAATCATTTACAGATATGTAACCAACCACTGTTGTCCATTGCAATAACAAGATAATTAGTCTTTTTACAGAAAACATTGACTCTTCCATCGCTTGTGGCAAGGCAACTGTGAAATACACACTTTTCAGCCTTTGCTCTAACTCATTATCCTTCCGCGTTACCACATCTTTTATAGATTTTGTAAGTATCTCAGCCAGATGACCGGCGCCATAGAATCCAATAGCAATACCCGCAATGATCATCGTATTCATATGACTCGATCCTAAAAATACATAATAAAACAAAAGAATCAATAACAGTGCCGGTGTACTCCGGAACAAGAAACACAGCATTTCGGCAAGTAATGATACCGCCCGCTTTCTGTAACACATATAATAACTGCATACCGCACCAAATACGGCTGCAACGATCCAGGCTGTCACGGTAATAATCAACGTGACGATTATAGCTTTTATGATCTGTGAGTATGCTCCCCCTGCAATGAGGTTCGCCTTGACCGCCTCAAATAAATTGCTTATCATTACAATCTCCCCCTATTCTTCACTAACGACCATAACATATTCTGTCATGGGAAAATATCCGGATGACATCAGGTAAGCAGGTTCTGTTGTTGAATGATTTTTGCTTGTACCATAGCAAAATACCATATCGATCCTGTCAGACATCAGTTCTGTAAATACCGTTTCATTATCCAGTACAATGAACTCAACCTTTCGTCCCAGCATAATACCCATTTCATCCATCAGAGCAACACTGAAGCCATAAGGATCGCCGTCTTCATTGATAAGATCGATGGGAGGAACAGAACCGGTAACCCCAACATAGATGGTCCCTCCCGCTGTTTTTCGAAATTCTTTCGTACGTGTCTGCATCTCATCCAGAGTGATCAGATTCGAAAAATCATCGGTATTGATATTCTGTGCGATCAGAGCATCCAGTGTCCCATCCTGCTGCAGAACTGCCAGTGCTGCATTAAGCTTGTCACACAGAGAACTCTCATTTTCCCGCAAAGCAAACCCAAAGGATAACCGCTCCTCATCCGTATCCTGAAACTCCATGAGCCTCAGATTCTCATTCGTCTTTACAAGATATTCCCCCGTAACATCGGACGCCCAGATTGCCTGTACCTGATGATTCGTAAGTGCGTTCAAAGCTTCCTCCGGTGTTTTAAAGGATTTATACTGTTTTAGTTTTACTCCCATGAGACTTTCGAAAAATATTTTTGCACTGGCATCCGGCATCTTTGCCACAACACCACCGAGAGTTTTTCCTTCCATCTCCTGAACGGATGTAACATCTTCATAGTTCAGCCCGCCCTCATAAAAGAAATGAAACCCTGAGAACAGTAATAAAACAACTGCGCATATTCCCACTGCTGCCAGCTTCTTTTTCCATGTTATCATATCGTACTCCTCTTTCCCTTCCTGTACGATGTCAAAGCATCATTCAAATTCTACTCCGATTATTTTTTCACTTCGCAACCCTACGACCAGTCGGTTCCCAAATACTGCCGGTGTAGCTTCTATGACCGTTCCGAAATTCATTTTGTCAAGTATGGTTCCCGTTAAAGCATTCATAAGAAGAATATTCCCATTGTTACAGCATTGAATCAGGTACACCGTCCCGTCCTCATCATAGACCGGAACCGCCGAGCTCCAGACATCGCAGTCAAGTTCAACTCTCCAGGCTTCTTCTCCGCTGTATTTGTTAAGCGCAACGATGTATGCTGTATCGACCGATGGAACTTTGGATACCGAATAAATAATATAATCACTGATTGCTCCTTCGCCAAGACAGCCGGTCGCAAGAATTCCGCCTGCCAGACCAAGAACTGTATGGACTTCATAGGGCTTTTTCCATATGATTTCGCCCGTCATGGCATTCAGCTTATAGATGCATGCTTCTCCAAGATGATGTTCATCTGTGTGATATTTTAATGTTGTAGCAACATAGACAAATTTATTGCCATCCTCATCTTCTTCAAAGATCGGGCTTGAGTTAACATCCTCCAGTACATCCTGAACCCACACAATCTGCATCGTGTTCAGATCCAGACAGGAAAACATACCGCCATTGTCTCCAAAGAATAAATAGTTCCCCCACACATCTGCACTGGATTCGCTGCCGTATCCGCCTTCCCCTTCGTACACCCTGTCAAGTGCCGTCTTTGGGTAATATGTAAATTCAACCAGTTCTCCTGGATTGACAGAAAGATCTCCAGTGGAAGCGTTGTATTTTGTATTCAGTTTCAAGGTATAAAGCACACCATTCTCTCCGGGATAAATCAGCGTATCCGTATCCGTACTGATAATTGCAGAGCTGTCATAAGCATGCCAGATACGTGGTGCAAAGTCATCGTTGGCGCCAAGTTCATATAGTTTGCTTCCATCAATCAAACTGTAGATAAAAACGCGTGCACTAACCTGCTCACCATACATACCGGGCTGAGAATCACCCGAACCACAGATCAGCATCGGTATTCCCGATGGATAAAGGGAAGCCGTTCCCTTAAATGTCATACCCACAATAATGGGATCTCTGGTCGGTTCACCGGTCTCTAAATCCAGAAAATGAATCTGTCCATCCATTCCCGGATAAATCACTTCTGTCAAACCTTCTTTTTCTTTCGCAGAATCATAAAGATTCATGTGCTGTTTGGTCTCATCATCCCATTGCACGATCAACGGCTGTCCTGTCCATCCATTTCCTGACCAGTAATTTACACCGTCGCTTTTCAATGCTTTTCCGGTCGTCACTGTCCAGTAATCATTCGAAAAAAGAGCATTGTTCAAATGCACGGATCCATAGGATTTCATATTCCTTGCATAATTCCCGCGAAATGTAATTATTCCTTTTAATGAAGTAAAATTTTCAAGCCAGTCTGATAAAAAATTGATTGGATCCGGACGGGTGTATGAATCAACTTCCTGCCCATTTACCATAAGTGCTGTATCCAGCAGATAATTAGCAGGATCTGTCACATCGGTAGCATATGCTTTTGTTCCATCTGCACCGGTCTTTGCATCTTCGTTATATTCTACCGGCAGACTGCCCTGTGTTTTAACAACAAAATTATAAAGATAACTGATATTCCCTTTTACTTTGACCAACAAGGCGAACCCTGTTCCCAAAAATAATAAAAGCAGTATTGCAGTTATCGCTATTCCAATCTTTACTTTTCTTTTATGTAGTATTCCCTGTAGCTGTAATCTCATATAGTACCTCTTTGTACAAACGTAAACAGCATTCCTTACCAGAAATCGAACTGGTTCATGAAGAATTGTACCGTCGATTTTTTGTGAAATAAAGAACGCTTTCTGTAGTCTCTCCCCGTATTTATTTGAATAATTTTAATATTGCAGCCCAGATATCCCGATTTGAAGACCACAGGCTCTCAAATACACTATTGTCATAGGCAGCCGCGTTCGTACCTGCCGTTACTGTAATCACGGGAATACCCTGATCCAGAACCGCCCATTCAGCCAGACTTCCTCCCTGCAAACTTCCCTCTGTGTAATTAACAATGGAATACCCGCATGCATACTGCACCGCTGTTACAACCGCATTGCTTGTCTTTCGGACCTCTTCAGTCTGACCATAATCCCACAGGATCTGATTGTTATATCCATTATAACAGAGCACAGCCTTTGGCTGCCTGGTCCTGATAAAATCGGCAATTGCCTTTGTTTCTGTCTCTGATTCTGCTGCCGTTCCCTTGTATCCTGAATTCATCGGTGTTCCTGTACTGATACAGGTATCCCATCCGTAGGAAAAATTTTTATTTATATCCACGCCCTTCGCGTTAGCAGTCCAGAATTTCAAATAATCAGCAAAGACTAATGAAGTTGGATTGCTGTTGCCGGCAGTCGTAAACCAGGAAGATACATTACTGCTGATATCGGCCGAAGCGATTCCATCCAGACCATACTGACTGATGAACACACCGTCCGGATTAAGCATCGGTATAACATGGACTATGGTCTTATCAAATAAACTGGTCAGCGAACTGCCATCGTAAGAAGCCGTATTATAACATGATACATAATATTCAATCTGTTTCATGACGAGCTGTGTTGTAGTATAATAGCAGCCTTCCATTCCGGCCACGATAAGAATGGACTGCTCTGCATCAGCATTTCCAATGGCAACATCATAGATCGTTCGTCCGTCTGCAGTACTTCCGATCGAGGAAAGATGCATGGAGTCAGGATAAGCCACATCAAGGGCTGTAAGATCTTCTACCATCTGGATATAGTCATATTTAGGATTGTTCAAGGAAACAACCTTCAGACTATCCAAACTGCCGGATAATGCTGTATCAGAAGTATTTTCGGTGTCTGTTGTATCGGATGTATCTGCCGCATTCGCACCTACCGCAGAAGAATCTGCACCCGGTACAGGCGTTGTTCCTGTTGTATCCTCCATCGGATTATCCGTGGTATTCCCATCGCCTTCGAAACTGCTGTCCGTCTCTGTACTGCCATTCTCGTCCGATGTACTGCCGTCGCTTCCATCCTCTGTCGCGGTGTCATCAGTAACATCATCTGACTCCTCTTGTTCAACATATGGATCCATATAAGCAGCATAGGCATAACAGGTAATTCCCTCAACCAAGATTCTGTCCCAGCCATTACTGCCAATACCGATACGATCAAACACTTCACCATAGGTCGATTTTCTGTAAATTGTATAATCTGTTGAGGGACCATAACGAAGATTTAACGTGTTAACGGCCACCATCACTTTATCACTCACCTCCTGATAAGTAACATTCTCAGGTTGGGTGGAGGATTCGGAAGATGCTCCTGTCTGTGCGGTCTCTGTCGGTGTTACTGTACTGCCTTGTACATCCGCTGCATCAGGGTTTTCTTCCGGTGTCGGTGTAATCGTCTGATAACTTTCTGCATCTGTGGTCGTATTGCCTCCCCAGGCAGGATCGTGTTCATATGCCGCCATGCTGTTCTCCTCTGTTTCTGACTGCGCACTGCCTTCACAGGCGCTCAAAAAAACACAGGCAGAAAGAACAGCTGCTGCAAGGATAACCGTTCGTCGTTGTATTCTTGTTATTTTTCTCATGATCTACCCCTTACTCTTTCATGATTGCCAGTAGCTCCTTTACATTCCTGATTCCGATCAGCCGGATCGCGGGATTCTTAATATTTTCCATGTTTACAAAGGGCAGGATACAAGTTGTATATCCCAGTTTTGCTGCTTCGCTTACCCTTTGTTCTGCCTGACTTACGCCACGCACTTCACCGGTAAGACCGATTTCTCCAAATGCAGTTACTTTTCCATCGACCGGCAGGTTCTTATACCCGGATAATATAGCCAGTACAATGCCAAGATCCAGCGCCGGTTCACTGATTTTCATTCCTCCCGCAACATTTATATAGGCATCGCAGAAGGATAGCTCAACACCAAGACGCTTCTCCATAACAGCCATCAACAGATTTACTCTGTTATAATCTGTCCCGGCTGCAGTCCTTCTTGGCATCTGAAAGTTACTTTTACAGATCAATGCCTGAACTTCAACCAGTATGGTCCTCGTTCCTTCAATGGACGCCGCAACCACTGAGCCTGGTTCTCCTTCCGGTTTTCCGCGAAGCATATATTCGGACGGATTTCTTACTTCTACCAGCCCGACATTTTGCATCTCGAACACACCGATCTCGTTCGTGGATCCGAAACGATTCTTTACAGCCCTTAAAATCCTGTAAGAAGCTGTGTTCTCCCCTTCAAAGTAAAGAACCGTATCCACCATATGCTCCAGCATTCTTGGACCAGCCACCGTTCCTTCTTTTGTTACATGACCAACAATAAATACAGTTACACCTTTTTGTTTTGCCATATGAAGCAACAGACTGGTACATTCCCTCACCTGCGATACACTTCCCGGTGCTGATGCGACCTCTTCACGGTACATAGTCTGGATAGAGTCAACGACCAGAATGTCCGGTTTAATCTGATCGGTCAGTTCATCTACTGTTTCCAGGCAGGTCTCCGATATGGCCAGAAGATCCGCTCCAAACGTTCCAAGCCGATCTGCCCGCATCTTGATCTGTTTCAGCGATTCTTCACCTGATACATATAAAACCTTGCATTTCTGTGAGAGTTCACGGCACACCTGAAGTAAAAGTGTCGATTTCCCGATACCGGGATCTCCCCCAACTAAAACTAAAGAACCCATCACAATTCCACCGCCAAGCACGCGGTCGAATTCCTGGATTCCAGTCATCTTTCGTTCTTCTTCATCCGCGCTTACCATGGAAAGCGAAATCGCTTCATTTCTTGCAGTTTTCGGTCTCGCGCTTCCTGTCGTCTTTTTTTGTTTTGGTTCTTCTACAAATACATCCCAGGCATGACAGCCCGGACACTGTCCGAGCCACTTGCCTGATTCATATCCACATTCTTTACAGAAAAATACTGTTTTTGATTTTTGCATAGCTGCTTATGACTCCAAATTTATGCACATTTAACGGCCTTCACTGCGACTTTCTGATTACAACCCATTTCCACGCTTAAGTTCAGCTTACCTGAAAGATTGGTCTTCATTTTACCAACATTCATTTCATCAACAAATATTTCGTATTCCTGTCCTTCTTCAAGTTCTAATGTGATCTGAACATCATCTGCACCTGTCACATAGAAATCAACTGACTTGTCTGTCATGGAAAAGTTTGTTACTGTCGTACCCGGAACGGATTCATATACAAATTTTTCATTCTTCTCTAATTTTGTAATCTCATAAAACGTTTTTACCTTATACAAATCCCCATTAAACTCAAAATCAGAAAACTTAGACTTTTCCTTTAATGTGTGGTCACCAAAACTAATCGTTCCATCTGCTTCTTTGCGAATCAATGTTGCATTGTCCGACATAACAATTTCCTCCTAATAATTAACTGCTTTTATTATATACTGATTTTTTACATTCTGACTACCAGTATTTTCTTATATTTTTGTTAAGTCCTTACGAAAAAACACTTAACATTCTGTTCCATGCAGCTCTTTGTTTACGTTTTCCATTATATAATACTTATTTCGTAAATGCTAGTGTAGAATTCGTGAATCCATAAAAACACCAGCCTTCTATATCGTTTTTTTCTTTCTTCCCGGTTTTCTTCTTGCTTGGATCACGATCTTTTCTCCATCACTGCTTATCGTTACCGTATCATCTAAAAGCACTTTACCCGACAGCACCTCTTCTGCAAGTTTATCTTCAATATGTGTCTGAATTGCTCTTCGCAGCGGACGAGCACCATACTTATCGTCAGATCCTTTTTCCAGCAGGAACTCAACTGCATTTTCCTCTACTTTTATTGAAAGATTCATCTGTTCTCTGGATCTTTTTGAAACCGTAGCGATCATGATCCTGATAATGTCACGCAGATTGTCCTTTGTAAGGGAATGAAAGACAATGATTTCGTCGATACGGTTCAGGAATTCAGGTTTGAATATTGTCTTGACCTCTTCCATAACGCTGTCTTTCATACGGGCATAATCTGCTTCGTTGTTCTCAACTGTCATAAATCCAAGTTTTTTGGGAGAAATGATGCTCGAAGCACCTGCGTTGGATGTCATAATAATAATTGTATTCTTAAAGCTTACCTTTCTTCCCTGCGAATCTGTAATGTGTCCATCATCAAGCACCTGCAATAATATATTAAATACATCCGGATGTGCTTTTTCGATCTCATCAAACAATATGACGGAATACGGTTTTTTTCTGACCTTTTCGCTCAGCTGCCCGCCTTCATCATATCCGACATAGCCGGGTGGTGAACCGATCATCTTAGAAACGCTGTGCTTTTCCATGTACTCCGACATATCCACACGAATTACCGATGCTTCGTCTCCAAAAACAGCTTCCGCCAGTGCCTTTGATAACTCTGTCTTACCAACACCGGTAGGTCCGAGGAACAAAAAGGATCCGGTCGGCCGGTTCGGGTCTTTTAGTCCGACACGTCCGCGTCTGATTGCTTTTGCTACAGCATTCACTGCTTCTTCTTGTCCAATGACTCTTTGATGAAGGGTGTCCTCGAGTTTAAGAAGCCTCTCGCTCTCACCTTCGGTCAGCTTTGAGACCGGAATATTTGTCCAGTCTGAAACCATCTGCGCAATATCATTCTCATGCAATACCATCTTATTTGCACTCTTCATTGTAACGAATTCTGCTTTTTTCTGGTTCAGTTCGATCAGGTATTTGTCCTGTTTTTTTGTTATTCTTCTGGCCTTTGCATAATCCTGTGCGGCCAGAGCTTCTTCACTTTCTTTCCCGAGTTCTTCAACAATGTCACTTAACAGTTTTATTTCCTGCGGCACCAGACTGCCTGCCAGTTTTGCTTTTGCAGCTGCTTCATCCAGAAGATCAATTGCCTTATCCGGCAGGAACCTGTCATTAATATACCGGATCGCTAGCTTTACGGCTGCTGTAACAGCATCATCAGAAATAATAAGGTCATGATGTTTTTCATAAATGTAGCGAAGTCCCATAAGTATCTTTATTGTCTCTTCTTCCGATGGTTCTTCCACCGAAATCGGCTGGAATCTTCGTTCCAGTGCCGCATCTTTTTCAATGTATTTCCGGTATTCTTCATTTGTCGTTGCACCAATGAGCTGTAATTCGCCTCTGGCCAGTGATGGCTTCAGTATATTGGAAGCATCCAGTGCACCTTCAGCACCGCCTGCACCGATAATCGTATGAAGCTCATCAATAAAGAGCAGAATATTTCCGTCACTTACGGCTTCTGCAATAATTTTTTTAATTCTTTCCTCAAACTCTCCGCGGTACTTGGAACCTGCGACAACTCCGGACAGGTCGAGCATCATAAGTCTTTTTTCTTTTAATATATCAGGAACATCCTGACTGACAATACGAAGTGCCAGTGCTTCCACGACCGCGGTCTTACCAACGCCCGGTTCACCGACAAGACATGGATTATTCTTTGTTCTGCGGCTTAAAATCTGAATAACTCGAAGAATTTCTGTCTCTCTTCCAATGACAGGATCCAGTTTTCCGTCTTCTGCATATTCTGTCAGATCCTTGCTGTACTGATCAAGGGTCGGTGTTTTTGATTTTCCTTTTGTTTTATTTAAGCTGACTGCCATCTCATTCTTAATATCGGCAGGATCCATTCCTGTAGCACTTAAGGTTTCTGCGTACAGTTTTGGTATATTGACACTCAGTGTATTAAGAAGACGCACCGCAATACAGTCCTGCTCTTTCAGCAATGCAATCAGTATATGCTCTGTTCCGGCTTCTTCTGAGTTAAGTGCTTCCGCTTCCAGTTTGCTCTGTTCTATGATTCTTTTTGCTCTTGGTGTATAGACCTCCGGTTCGTCTGATTTTATGGAGGAAGGTGCTGCAATCAGCTGGTTGACCATTTCTATCAGTTTGTCTTCTTCCACTCCGTTGTTCCGAAGTATCTTCTGCGCCACCCCATCAATTTCCAGGAGTGCGATCAGTATATGCTCTGTTCCGACGTAATTATGGCTGAGGCGGTTAGCAATATCACCTGCCATTTGTATTACCTGCCACGCTCTTTTCGTAAATTTATCACTCATTTATAGTCCTTTCCCTTAACCTTCAAATTCATTCAATACTTCCGTTAAGATTTCGTGTATTTCTTCTTCATTGATATTCTTGCAGATTGCACGAGCCAGGATTGTCCTGAGATCAGTTTTCATCTCTTCTATCGCTCGAAGCTTGTCATAATCAAGTGCAATGACAGCTCCTTTTCTTCTGTCAAGTTTTATGTAACCTTCCTGTTTTAATATCGTATAAGCTTTATTTACTGTATGCATATTGATTCCAATGTTGTCTGCCAGTTCCCGGACGGAGGGCAGATTGTCACCATCATGGATCTGCGCATTCGCTATACCCATAATAATTTGATTCCGAAGCTGTATATAGATAGCTTCATTGCTGTTAAAATCAATCGTAACTATCATAACTACCTCTTTTCTTCTGCTTTCTCACTTTTCGATATCAGAAGTTATATTTGTTATACAGAAATTATAACAAAATAAGTGTAAATGTCAACCGACACATGCTCGCTTGCTTCTCGTAAGGATCTATGCCTATCAATTCAAAAAGCAGGGAGGTCTGCTGATCAGCAGACCTCTCTGCCCCTGTTAATCTAATTCATCTTCTTTTATTCCCTTAGCTTTCATATAAAAATGGATCAATCCAAGTAAAAGTAATAAAGTTGAAGCAGACAATGCAGCAATAACAAATCCCAGTTTTGTTACATTCCGGTCGTAATCCTCTGCATTGATCTGGTCAATGATCGTATCCGACGTGGTCTCTTCGCTATGCAGTATGATGTCCTCTGCCTGGAAACGCTGTATTGTTTTCTCCACCCTGTCATACCGGTAAAAAGCAGGTTCTTCTTCCTCTCTCTTTAGTACAAGAAGCAGAAAATCACTTGATTGTGCACTTTCCGGCGCATATGCCGTTATCTGTATTCCGCTGATGATGACTTTTGTTTTCTGAAATCCCTCCGGGATAACAAGGCTTCCAAGCTCATTTACGACCGTATACGAAAACCCTCCGGAAATGGTAAGGATATCCTGTTCGTCTGTTACCTGTATCACCCCAATGGTTCCTATCTCCGGGGTTACTTCAGGCGTCGGAGTTACTTCCTCCACCGGTGCTTCTGTTACCGGAACCAGGGCTTCTTTGTATACATATATCACATAGTCTGAAACATTTCCGGCTTCTGCAGTTACATATACATGAACAGAATTCGTTCCATCCGTAAGCGAACGATTGCCCGAAATGGTGACGGTTGCTGTTGTATCCTGTGTAATGGCGCTGACCAAAAGTTCATCGACGCTGCTTTCAACACTGGTCGTATATTCAAGGACATTGCTGGAAAATACAGGTGATAAAGTTCCGGGACTGATTTTCAAAGATTCCAGTGCTGCATTCGTCGATGCTTCTGCCGTTGCGTTTACTGTTATGGTGACAGAAGTAGAGGACGCCGACATGGCAAGCCCGGTTTCATATTCGAATACCTGCGGTTGTCCGGATACCTTAACTTCTGTAGTCTCCGGCTTTAAGGCTTCGAACTTCATAATATACTTTCTTGTCCCGGTAGTCGAGGATGCGTAGATATCTGATATCTTCAGGGTACCATCTCCCCCTGCTATGCAGGAGGCTCCTGTCTTATATTCCAGAACATCGGGATCATACGATACATATCCTTCAAAATCACCAATCGTTGCATCTGCATCAATTGTCAGGTAGACCGTAATAAGGTCTCCGACCATACTTCCTGTTTCCTGAACGACAAATCCAATCTCTGCACTTGCAGCCTTTGCTATTGATGCCGGAGATACAAGAATCAGGATGCAGATAATACACAGGTAAATAAATGTCTTTCTTTTAGCTGCCTGGTGTGATTTCATCAAAATCACCCCCTCCATGTAATTCTATTATTGTTGACTTGGTGCCTCTCTTACTACATTAACAACATACTCTCTGACATTACCATTCTCGGCGATGACAGACAATGTCAGTCGGTTGGTTCCTACGATTAGAGGACTGGTTCCTCCACCGGAAAGACTTGCCTTTGTGCTGACAGTCGTGCCGGATAACGTAACACTCGCACACGAATTATCAACGATCAGATAATATTCCTGATCGGTTGCTATATCGAAGGATGGTGTCAGTGCAAGACTGTTACTGCTGCTGTCTTTTACTGTCAATGTTTTCAGCCAGTTATTCGGATTGTATGCTGTCGTTGGTACCGGACTGGCTGTGCTTGGCATGTTCAGGTATACCGGAATCGAAAATACGATCGGCAGGGAAGATACCGTACTGCCATAAGCAGCAAATACTTTTTTACCTTCTGCATAAGGTGCTTCAACATTTGACATGTACTGGTGATAATACGTTGATGTCTTTGTCATGTTGAATTTCTGCAGGTAAATTGTATCCTGTCCACGGTTAATATAGTTGCTGCCAAGTATATAGGCTCCACCGACAATTGCGCGGTATGGGTCTGTCCAAGGAATCAGGGCTCCCAGATTAAGAGCTGCATCACTGCTGCCATACTGGGCATATTTTAATCCGTTGGCTATGTTACCGCCTGCAACGGTGCTGTTATATGCTCCAATGTTATAGAAGTTGAATAGACCTTCGAAGCCGGCAACAACGCCACTTATACTGTCACTTACAGTATTGGTACCAGTCACTACTTCCTGTTTTACGCGGGAGGCAAGATGATACGGGCTTACATTTGAATATTTTGCAGCTTCGACAAACGTCTGTGCATAGGTAAGGCTCTTAACCGCCCCTGTTGTGGAATCCGTGTAGGAATAGGAAGTTCCGTAGAACATGGTATTCTTCAGTATATTCTCAATGCCTGCTTCTGTCTGGTACGCTTCTTTGTAGGTCAGTACTTCGAACTGGAAGATGTAATCTTCCGTCAGCCAGTTTCTTGGATCAACAAAATAAGCAAGACCATTTTTCGATACTGTTACCCAGTATGAACCATCGTATACTATAAAACTGTCTGTCTTCCAGTTATACGCACCGCTGTCAAGTGACTTCCATTGAATCCCTTTACTGTTAGGTATTAGATTCTTACCAACTTCGTTCTCATTCGCGAGCATTGTATTCCAGTCAATACCGGTCTGATACGCTTCAAATTCCCAATTTGGATACTTCGCATGCAGTGCACGAAGCAATACTTTATAACTTTCCGGAAAACCTTCGTTTGAGAGTTTCGTTTCAAAATCTTCGTTTAATGTATCACCAGAGCCTGTAATATCTGTTTCATCGTCGGTTCCTGCTGAATTTGGGAGCAAAATATATTTTGAGTTAACATACCCGATAAAAGGCTCATTATAGTATTCAAAAGATATCTGATACCAGAGGACTCCATCGACAGTCTCCTGACCCAGCACAGTCACCGTTTTGCTGTTATTGATCGTCACTGCTTTGTCGGTTGAATTGCGAAGTGCAGAACCACTGTTGCCTGCTGCGTCTTTTACAATCAGCGAACTGGAGACATTCTGAACCGTTGCTTCCCCTGTATAGGGTGTCGGAGTCGGACTTGGGCTCGGACTTGGACTTGGGCTTGGTGTTGGGGTAGCCGTTACCGCCGGTGTTGGTGTCGCTGTCGGCTTTGGACTAGGGGTCGGTGTTAGTGTTGGTGTTGGAGTCGGCGTTGCTGAAGTGAAGCTTACATTGGACGTAGCAACATAACCAATATAACTAGTTGCACTGGACGCATACTTTATTTCATACCAATCCACATTATCTTCATTTACTTCTGCAAGTATACTGACCAGGGTCCCGGCTTTTAAGCTCAGGATATTTCCTTTTGAATCTTTTACATATACAGCATTGGAATTAGAATCTGACAAAATTTTAGTCTTCGCCAGAATTTTTGCCGGAACCACATCATCCGAACTCAGGCGAATGTAACTGCTGTGTACATATCCAATGGTCGTTTTCTTGTTTATCTTCACAGCAACGCGATACCATACGGAAGTTCCATTGGTAACTTCATTCAAAATGGTGACTGGTGTGTCTTTGCTTAGCTTTGTTATGACATTGCTGGAAGTCGATGCTTTTTCTCTCATATTCAGAGAAGTAGCAGTCACATAGGCTGAAATCTGAAAATCTTCATCGGCATCGATCATAACCGTCGGGACCGCAGTCGGTGTTGGCGTTGCTGTTGGTTTCGGGGTAGGGGTAGGAGTAGGAGTAGCCGAAGACGTTCCTGCGCTAGTTCCATATCCATAAAGTAAAACATCCGAGGCTTTCACATACCCATAATATTTCGTACCACTGATGGTCAGCTTCACATAGAACCATTTTGTTCCATTTGCCGTTACTTCATTTAAGACCCAGAGAAGTCTGGACTTTATTAAGACAATTTCAGTTCCGTCTTTTTCTTTCAGTGTACTGCTTGCATCTGATGTATCAGTATAAAGAACCACATTATTTGCAGATGTCTTCAGGTAGAAGCTCCGATCCGTTGACAGTGTGACATAGTCGCTGTACATATAGCCGACCTGCATTTTAGAATCCAGTTCAACGGCTACACGATACCAGATGTCACTACCGTCTACTTCCTGATTCAAAACATATACGTTCGTCCCATAGGTTGCAGAACCAAGCTTAGTGCTGGCTGTTGTTGCACCGCTTCTAAGGTTCAGAACCGTTGCATTCACAGTGCCCGGAAGTTCAAAATCCGCATCCGATGCATAGTTGGAAGCAGATGTTGGGGTTGGGGTCGCGGTTGGTTTTGGAGTAGGCGTTGCTGTAACAGCTGCTTCAGTTTTCGTAATATAGATACTGTAGGCATAACCATGAACGGTAGTTCCGTTGAATACGGCATTGATTTCATACCATCCGCTAATCTCACTAAGAATCTCTACTTCCTGTGACATCACAAGATAGGCAGCTACGCCATTTACCGAAACTTTATCATAGTTTGTTCCCGGCCCGGTCCTTATATTCAGAACACTGGCATTACAAATTCCTTTCGTTCCTGCTGCCTCAGCTTCTTTTGAATAAGACTGAGCAAAAAGTGGCAAGACCATGCACAGACATAATAACAGCGCCACCGCTTTTCCTTTATTTCTGGTCAGATACCCCATATTCTTCCTCTTTTCTCTTTGAATATCATTTCTTGTATTCTGTTTCTTACTATAATGAACCGGTTCATTATCGTCAGTACCTAAAATTATGATACTAGGCTCAAAAGTCAAGTTTGTTCAGGAAAGCATAAATCCTGTTGCTTTTTGACCCCGGTAATTTATTATCAGTGTATTCACATTGTTTGGCAAATATACCTGAAAAATATGGCACTTCTGTGGCATGTTTTCCATAACCAGTACGCTAGTTCATTTTCTCAATAATAACCACTATATATTGTAATATACTTTGTTCAAAACAGCAAGATAGCAGATAAAAAAAGAAAGCTTGGGCAAATTATTCTAACTGCCAAAGCCTTCTGTATTTATTATGATTATGTAGGATGCTCTCATCCTGCTGGTTTTTTTCGAAACGTCATTCTTCCTTACGTTCGTACCAAAATCCTATGAAAACAAAGGATAGGTATCTGTCAGTACTTTTACTAAAGAAACAACTTTTTCTTTGTTTTCCTGTGCATCTTTTGCCATAAGGGATATTGCTTCTGCAATGATATCCATATCTTTAGCATTCATTCCACGGGTCGTAACGGCTGCTGTTCCAAGGCGGATACCGCTCGTTACAAAAGGAGAAGCAGGATCATTTGGTACGGAATTTTTATTACAGGTGATGTTCGCTTCATCAAGAATATGTTCCATCTCTTTTCCTGTAATGTTAAAGTTCTGCAGATCTACCAGCATAAGATGATTGTCTGTTCCACCGGATACAAGATTAAATCCACGTTTGGTAAGTCCAGTTGCCAGAGCTTGTGCATTCTCAACGATCTTTCCGGCATATACTTTGAATTCCGGAGAAAGTGCTTCTTTAAAACATACCGCTTTTGCTGCTATGACGTGCATCAAAGGCCCTCCCTGTATGCCCGGGAAGATAGCTTTATTCAGCTTATGTTCGTTAGCAAATTCTTCACTGGATAAGATCAGACCGCCTCTTGGTCCTCTCAGTGTTTTATGTGTTGTAGTAGTTGTTACATGTGCGTAAGGGATCGGGCTTTCATGATAACCACCCACAACAAGACCTGCAATGTGAGCAATATCAGCCATAAGATAAGCACCGACCATATCCGCGATCTCACGGAATTTCTTAAAGTCTATTTTACGGGCATATGCGCTTGCGCCGCAAACGATCATCTTTGGCTTGCATTCTTTCGCAATACGCTCCACTTCTGCATAATCAAGATATCCTTCTTTGTTTACACCGTAAGGTACGATGTTAAAGTAGGAACCGGAAAAATTAACTGGGCTTCCATGTGATAAATGTCCTCCATGTGCAAGGTTCATGCCCATAACCGTATCGCCCGGCTGTAAAAGAGCAAAAAATACGGCCATATTTGCCTGTGCTCCTGAGTGTGGCTGAACGTTCGCATACGTACAGGAAAATAATTCTTTTGCACGTTCAATTGCAAGATTCTCTGCAAGATCAACAAATTCACATCCACCATAGTAACGTTTTCCAGGATAACCTTCCGCATATTTGTTGGTAAGCGGGCTTCCCATCGCTGCCATAACAGCTTCACTGACAAAGTTCTCTGATGCGATCAACTCGATATGACTTTCCTGACGACCCATTTCTTTGGATATAGCTTCTGCCAAATCCGGATCTGCTGATTTAATGCTTTCAAATGAATACATATTTTTCACCACAATCCCTTCTATATTCTTACGTAGTTACGAGCATTGCACTTTCACAGTTTCACCTTTGCAGATATCACAGCGAAACTGCGCTGTACACTAGCGCTTAGTATACCACATTTCAATATAAAAACAAGGCAATTTAAAGATTTTATCAAAATAACCCGGTGGTATCCTTCTTACCGCCTGTAAAAGAATTCAAACAGTCTGCTGGTACTTTTTTGAAAAATATGGTATGATGATTCCAGAATGGCTGGCAGTTATTTTTTTCTGCCGTTTTCATTTTATCTGGGGAGGA
This sequence comes from Clostridia bacterium, assembly GCA_003249225.1. GTDB lineage: Bacteria > Bacillota > Clostridia > Lachnospirales > Lachnospiraceae > SZUA-448. The sequence goes on from QKJQ01000023.1 coordinate 91,379, forward strand.
TTTGTTATGAACCAACAAGACATTGAAGTAATTTTAAAAAAACAAAAAGATTTTTTTGCAACAAATGTAACAAAATCCACGCATTACCGCATTGAAAGTCTAAAAAGCCTCCGCGCCTGTCTTCTTCGCTACGAAAAAGAGATCGAGGCAGCACTATACGAAGACCTTGGAAAAAGTCATTATGAATCCGTTATGACTGAAATCGGAATGGTGCATGATGAATTGAATTATATGATCCATAATATAAAGCGGCTGTCTAAGGCAAAACGAAGGAAAGTATCACTTTCACAGTTTCCGGCAAAAAGTTATTCTGTTCCGGAACCGTATGGCAATGTTCTTGTCATGAGCCCTTGGAACTACCCATTCCTGCTCAGTATCGATCCGCTTGTAGACGCGCTGGCGGCAGGAAATACCGTAATACTGAAACCAAGTGCTTATGCTCCGGCAACAAGCAGAATTCTCGTCTCAATAATCAAAGACAGTCTTCCTCCCGAAGTAGCTACCGTAATTGAAGGTGGAAGAGACATTAATGCTTCTCTGCTTGACTGCAAATTCGATTATATTTTCTTTACCGGAAGTGTGGCAGTCGGCCGTCTTGTTATGAAAAAAGCATCGGAATTTCTGACGCCTGTAACGCTTGAACTTGGCGGAAAAAGTCCTTGTATCGTGGATGAGACGGCCAATTTGAAAATAGCAGCAAAACGTATTGTCTTTGGTAAATTTCTTAATCTTGGACAGACCTGCGTTGCTCCTGATTATCTGTTCGTTCATTCTTCCGTAAAAGATGCATTGATAGAAGAGATTAAAAATACAATAACAAAATTTCTTGGCAAAATACCTCTTGATAACGAGCATTATGGAAAGATCATCAACGAAAAGCATTTCCAGCGCCTGCTTGGTCTTATGGAAGGAGAAACCATACTTGTTGGCGGTGAGTATGACAGTAAGCTGCGAATTGCACCAACTCTTCTCGATCACATAACAGCAGACAGTCCCTGCATGCAGGAAGAGATCTTTGGACCTATCCTTCCGGTGCTTACCTTTGATGCTTTTGGAGATGTCGTAAACTTTGTTAAGGAACGTCCAAAACCTCTGGCTCTCTATCTTTTCACACAGAGCAAAGAGCGCATGGAATCCATGAATACCACATTTAGCTTTGGCGGTGGCTGTATCAATGACACTGTCCTTCACCTTGCCTCCTCTTATAACGGCTTTGGTGGAGTAGGAGAAAGCGGAATGGGCAGTTACCATGGAGAAGACGGCTTCATAACTTTCTCACACAGAAAGAATCTCCTTCACAAAAAACTTTACCCGGATGTCGGAATAAGGTATCATCCATATACCCGCAAGAAGCTGCGCACCCTAAAGAGATTTCTGCATATGTAGGTTTTGTATCAGCATTTTTATCCTTACAATTAAAATAAGCGTGTGATTTATCTTATTTGATGCGAAGTATCACATCAAAGATTCCATAATCACACGCTTTTCTTTTATTATCATCACATTTACCGTACCGTAAAATAAGCTCCTTGAGAACAGAAAATGTCTACAGTATAGCCGCTCCAATGTCCGATCTCATATACTTGTTCTCAAAGTCGACCCAGGCTGTCGCCTCATACGCTTTCTTTCTTGCTTCTTTCAGCGTTGCTCCCTTTGCTGTTACACCAAGTACACGTCCACCGTTGGTAACGACTCTGCCAGCCTCATCGAATTTAGAACCGGCGTGAAAAAGGAAATAATCTTCCTTGCCACTGAAGTTCTCCTGACCCGTAATCTCGAATCCTTTTTGATAGGATACCGGGTATCCGTCTGATGCCAGTACTACTACCACAGCAGCATTGTCTTCAAATTCAAGTTCGATCTGATCAAGTTTCTGATCGATACAGGCTTCGAATACTTCAATGATATCATTCTTCATTCTCGGAAGAACAACCTGTGTCTCCGGATCACCAAACCGTGCATTGTATTCAAGAACTTTTGGAACAATCTTTCCGTCCTCCCTGGTCAGCATCAGACCAAAGAATATAATGCCCTGAAAGGTTCTGCCTTCAGATTTCATGGCATCTACGGTAGCCTGATACACATATTTCTGGCAAAATGCATCCACTTCATCCGTATAGAAGGGGCTGGGAGAAAAGGCTCCCATACCGCCTGTATTCAGTCCTTCGTCATTGTCTTTGGCACGTTTGTGATCCTGTGCAGATGTCATGATACGGATGGTATTTCCATCAACAAATGAAAGAACCGATACTTCCCTTCCTGTCATGAACTCTTCGATGACAATACTGTCACCGGCGCTGCCAAACTCTTTATCTTCCATCAGCGTTTTTACGCCAGCCTTTGCCTCCTCAAGAGTATTGCAGATAAGCACTCCTTTTCCAAGTGCAAGACCGTCTGCTTTTAGTACGATGGGGATTTTGGCTGTCTCCAGATAAGTTAAAGCTTCCTTTGGATCAGAAAATGTTGCATATTCCGCTGTCGGGATATTGTATTTCTTCATCAGATCCTTGGAAAATGCTTTGGAACCCTCCAGAATGGCTGCATTCTTTCTTGGTCCAAAAACGCGGAGTCCTCTTGCTTCAAATACGTCAACAGCTCCGCCTACCAGCGGATCGTCCGGTCCGACTACAGTCAGGTCAATCTCATTTGCAGCCGCAAATTCTGCCAGTTTTTCAAACTCCATGGCTCCAATCGGAACACAGGTCGCTATTTCTTCAATGCCCGCATTTCCTGGTGCACAGTATATCTTTGTGACCTTTGGACTCTTTGCAACTTTCCAGGCAATCGCATGTTCTCTTCCACCGCTACCAATGATTAAAACCTTCATATTCTCCTCCAATTTGCATTGACTTCATTATACATTCACGATTAGAGTCTTCTCCAAAAGTACAGAATCACTCCGCAATCCAGACTGCTTTGTTCTCATGTACAACCCTGTTGTTGGCAATCGCATCAATTGCTTTTGGAAGAAGAATCCACTCCGCCTCTTCCATAACGCGCTGCTGCAATTCCTGCGGGGTATCACCGTTTTCTACCATAACAGCTTTCTGCAGAAGAATCGGTCCGGTATCCGTCCCTTCATCTACAAAATGAACGGTCGCACCGGTTATTTTAACACCACGCGCAAGTACGGCTTCATGAACGTGAATACCATAACATCCTGTACCGCAAAAGGAAGGGATCAGGGATGGATGAATGTTGATTATTTTATTACGGTATTTCTCAATCAAAACCACCGGGACAATAGGCAGGTATCCTGCAAGCACGATCAGATCCGGCTGATAATTCGATAATGCTTTTAAGAGTGCCTGATGATAGGACTCTGCATCCATGTAGGATTTTTTACTGATGCTGCAGCATGGGATGTCATTTTCTTTTGCACGGGTAAGTGCATAGACATCCGGCTTACTGCTGATTACACCGGTTATCGTTGTGTTTGTAATTTTCCCTTTGTTGATCGCGTCAATGACTGCCTGAAGATTGGTACCCCCACCGGAAACCATTACTACGATATTTAGCATAATGTAATTCCCTTCTCACCTGAGATGATTTCTCCGACTACATAAGCTTTTTCCCCAGCTGCCTCAAGTGTTTTCAAAGCCTGATCAACATCATTTTTATCAACAGCAACCATCATGCCAATTCCCATATTATAGGTGTTATACATAATCGGCTCCTGAATGGCACCGTCATGCTGAAGCATATTGAAAATGGAAGGAATCGGATAACTGTTCTTTCGTATTACTGCATTGGTTCCTTCCTTCAGCATTCTCGGAATGTTCTCATAGAAGCCACCCCCAGTGATATGAGAGCAGGCTTTTACAGTAATCTTATTCTCACGAAGGCTCTTCATTGCTTTTACATAGATCCTGGTCGGTGTAAGAAGCGATTCTCCCAGAGTTTCTCCAAGACTTTCATAATAGGTATCCAGGGCTTCTCTCTTCATATTGAATACACGGCGGACAAGAGAATAGCCATTGCTGTGAATACCGGAAGAAGCAATGCCGATAATCACGTCACCTGCTGTAAGATTATCACCGGTTATCATCTCTTTTTTGTCTACAATACCAACGGCAAAGCCGGCAAGATCATACTCATCAACAGGATAAAAACCAGGCATTTCTGCCGTCTCTCCGCCAATCAGCGCTGAACTCGCAAGTGTACATCCTTTCGCCACACCGCTTACGATTGTAGCAATACGTTCTGGTTCATTCTTGCCGCATGCAATATAGTCAAGGAAAAACAACGGTTCTCCTCCGGCACATGCAATATCATTTACACACATGGCAACACAGTCGATTCCGATCGTATCATGCTTATCCAGTATAAATGCAATCTTTAACTTTGTACCGACACCATCGGTACCGGACACCAGGATTGGTTCCTCCATCCCCATAAAGGATTTTAATGAAAAGGCACCTGAAAATCCGCCAATCTTTGTTAAAACTTCAGGTCTCATGGTCTTTTGAATGTGTTCCTTCATCAGTTCAACCGCTTTGTAACCGGCTTCAATATCAACGCCTGCTTTCTTATAATCCATATCCTGCCTCCAACTATTAATATTCTTTGTATCCTGTTGTTTCAATACGCTCTTTTTTCTTTAGCACGCCTGCTTTCAGTTCTTCTTTGTAAGCCTTTACTTTTTTAAGCAGTTCTGCATCGGACGCTGCAAGAATCTTAGCAGCAAGAATTCCTGCATTGGCAGCTCCGTCAATGGCAACCGTTGCTACCGGAATTCCGGATGGCATCTGTACAATAGAATACAGGGAATCTGTTCCTCCCAGTGCTTTTGTAGAGATTGGAACGCCAATGACCGGCAAAGGAAAGATTGCTGCTGTCATACCCGGAAGATGTGCAGCTCCGCCAGCTCCGGCAATAATCACCTTATATCCTTTTTCTTCTGCTTTTTCTGCATAATCATAAAATACATCTGGCATTCTGTGTGCGGAAATGATCGTCATATCGTACTCAATGCCGAACATTTCTAATATCTCAGCCGCTTTTTTCATGATTGGAAGATCTGAATCACTTCCCATAACAATTCCTACTTTTGCCATAAATCTGCCTACCTTTCTTTCTGCCAGCGTAAGTGGCAGACACAAGATCTGTGCCTGAAATTTTATTTTACATCTTCATGTAATGCATCATTTAAGCGTTCTGTTCCTTTTAATACGAACAGTCCGTCTTTTATAATATCCACCGAAGTACCATCTTTATGTAAAATGGTGATTGCTCCGATCTCATCATAAGGAATCGTTATATCCGTATGACAATTATAATAGGCTTTTTCAATCTCTGTCTTCCGAAGTATCGAAACCTCATTATCCCGTGCGACAATTTCCTTACCGTCACGATTGTAGACTTTATGATCCTCGCTCATATGATAGCAGGTATCTCCGACTGCAAAATGCGGACCGGTCTTTTCTGCGATCAGTATCGGCAGCTTCGCCTGTATGTTGAATTTTCTACCCATAACATAAGCTCTGGTGTTCGTTCCAATTGCAAACTCGCCAAGCGCAAGAGTTTCCTGATTCATCAGTACATTTTCTTTCACAAACGCTTTATTATCTTTCTCATTATCAAAATTACCACAGGTATAGGAAGCTATTCTGCCGTCCTTAAATTCCACAGAAAGATTTTTGAACTCCAGACCGTTCAGATAAACACTGCTAACATGCAGAATACCGTTCGTTCCGGTAAGTTTTGGTGATGTAAATACTTCTCCCACCGGTATGTTTACATCTGCAGTGCAATTCTCAAAGATCGTCTCCTTGGCAGGATTTGTAAGTTCATGAAGCATTACGATCAGATCCGTCTGGTTTCTGTCGTTTCCTTTTATATGGACAGCGTTCCCAAGATCCAGCGCATCGATCAGACTCTGCTGGATTTCGTAATACATATCATTATCTAAGGTATTGATTTTCACAGTCTCTGCAAAAATTGCTTCAAATTCATCCCCGATGGATGGAAGCGGATAAGCAATGATCGTAAAAGAGGTCTCTTCCTGCTTGATGTAGTTCATGCTTAAGATCCCGGCATCACGCTTATACTCGTTCAGAATCTTTTCCTGCTCCGAAGATAATTTGGCTGCCTGAGGTTTTGCCTTTGGCTGGAAATCAGGTTCCCCGAATGTCTCAAGTACAGCAGGCCCTGCAAACTGGGCTGCTTCTTCCTTAAACTTTTCCATGGCATTCTTATAACAGTCAAGCTTATGCTCCTTAAAACGATTGTCAAGGAAGATCGCCTGATCAAATCTGTGATCATACTCATATTGCGGATTCGGGCTTGTTGTATGGAACCCCGTTTTTCTACCGGGTGTACTATTAATTACATCCACCGGGTTACGAAATACCGTAACTTTCTTATCGTACGAAGAAAAGTATTCCATTGCCATCTTCATCATTCTTTCAAATCCGATAAAATAACGGATGGAGACTATGGATTTCTTATCAAAATCAGCACCCATTACCTGAAAGCCCCTTCGGTATCCATCGGTATAGGTAAAGCTCATCGCACGAACTTCTTCCTCCGTCATTTGATTCAGAAAATTGGCTATACGGATTTCATTTTCCGTAATGTATTCCCCAAAGAGATACAAGTACCTTATATCGGAAAGATCAACCTTCTCGATCAGGTCCGCAGCAAAAGAATAAGAGGGATCCAGCATCTCTTTTGTTTTCAGCTCCATGAATATCTCGCTGTAATCATGTGCATAATAATAGATTGCCTCGCGGATTTCATTCTCCATAGACTCCTGCAGATCAGGATATTTTTCGATATCTGCACAGTAAGACTCTGCTATATTATATATTTCGATAAAAAGTTCCGACACAACAGTCAGATCAAAATGCCGCTGTTCAAAAACTCTTGGAATCGAGGCACGTATCTCTGCATAAAGAAAGGTCAGGTAATGTCCGGTGTTCTCTCCAAACTGTGCAACCGCATACTCCGGATTACCAAAACAGCGGTCATAATTCTTTGGCAGTATATCTTCGTAAAGCTCTCTGTTCACAGCCTGAAGCTCCTGCAACGGACAGCTGTTATAATATCCTTCCTGTACTTGATCTGAAATCTCATACAGGCGAAGAATAAATTTAGATAATTTCGTAAAGTATTCCAAATAAGGAGTTGGTACGCTTTTTTCATTTACCATTCCCTGCAGTCTCTCCCTGCATAAAGCTCTTCGTTCTTCCAGTATCTGATTCTCTTCTGAAAATATATTCATCTTCTATCACTACCCTTTCTGTCTGTACCCATACGGATACATTATTTATAGTTTCTCCATCATATCCCGACAATGTACAGGCTAAGGAGTAAAATCATCATCAGACCATTGAGCAACGTTGCCAATACCGGAACGACAAAGTAGATATCCTGTTCTTTCAGACTGCGAATCGCCAGAACAAAACCTGTAACAGCAGCAGCAAAAAGCAGAAGACCAACGATACCCAGTATACTTCCTCCGTTCCCGGCCGTCCTGCTTGACACTACAGTCATGGCAAGAATTCCGGCAATCTCCAGAAATGCAAGGGTCAATGCGCTTACGCCCTGCACGGATTGTTTTCTTCCTTTAAATTGTAATGCCTGCTTTTTACCCTCTTTTTTCATGATCCCTCCTGCCCAATGTTTGCCGGATCATGAGTTCCGGTGGAATGTAAAAGACCTGCTCTGGCAGTATGAACGATTCTGTAAATGAAAAACCCGATGCATCCACCCAGCGAATTTAAAAAGATGTCATCCACATCGAATATTCCAACGCGGAAAATCAATTGAATTACTTCTATTGTCAGACTTAGTAAGAAAGCAGAACACAGTACCGTCAGAAATCCTGCACGTTTTCTGGTGTACAACGGAAGAAAATACCCAAACGGCATGAGCACCATAACATTGCCGCCCAGATTAATGAACACACTCTTCCAGCCGATTTCCAGATGATATTCCAAGTACCGGGTAATCTCATTGAACAGCTTCAGATTATACTGATAACCTTGCGTTCCTTCTGTTCTGCCAAATGATTCACTAAAGAACAAAAAATATGCTAAAACAACAAAATATATAAGAAAAGGAAGATACTCCAGCACACCGAAAAACTTCCCACGCTTTTTTTTATTTCCTTTTTTCATGGCCGATTTCCCCCCAAATAAAATGTACAGCCCAAGACACAGTGCAATTATACACTATGGCTGATTTGAAAACAAGTGGAAATCCTGTTTGGATTGTAGTATAATATTGGCATTCTAACCGTGAATATTCACAAAATGTATCAAAGGAGATGCGTCGAAATGAATCAGTTCCAGAAGAAAATAAAAAATACGGGCTCACAGATTCAGACTAAGATTTCAGCTCACAATTTCTTTTTTCAGAAGTTGAATGACGACAACATCAATGCTTTATCTGCTCATGTTGCTTTTTTCATCATTATCTCTTTTTTTCCGTTTGCCATGTTCCTGCTTACCCTGCTCTCCTACCTTCCAATTCCGGCAGATACCCTTCCCACTCTTGCCAGTGAGATGTTTCCGGCTGTGTTTAATGACTTCCTTCGTGAAATACTGGAGGAGCTTTCTGTCGCCGCATCAGGAACAATTCTCTCTATAACGGTAATTGCAGCCTTATGGTCTGCTTCGCGTGGATTGCTTTCGATCATGCGTGGTCTTAACCGGATCTACAATATTCCTGAAACAAGAAATTATTTTGTGATCCGTTTCTTTTCAACACTTTATACACTGGCTTTTGCCATTATTATCCTTGTATTTCTGGTCATCTTTGTTTTCGGTAACCAGCTTACCCTTTACTTTCTCGATAAGTTTCCAATCATCGGTTCCTATGCTCTTCTCGTTAAAAGCATACGTTCCGTGGCTGGTATTGGAATTCTGCTGTTCTTCTTCCTGCTGCTCTATGTTACCATCCCGAACCGCAGGTCAAATATTCTTCGTGAACTACCCGGCGCACTGGTTGCAGCATTCGGATGGGTCGGTTTTTCATTTCTCTATTCCTTTTATATTGATAACATGGGGAATTACTCTGCTACCTATGGCAGCCTGACAGCTATCGTTCTCTGTATGCTCTGGCTTTATATCTGTATGTACTTAATGTTCCTCGGTGCTGAGATCAATGTTGCCTTTTCAGAAAAAATCGTAAAAACTTTACGAAAAAAACATCTGGCCAAAAAGATCGCAAGAAAAGGAAAACCTCCGATCACTGATAAATAAATCCCAGTTCAATACCAGTATAATAGTATTTTACTATTTCTTCATAGTTGTACCCAGCCTGCATTAAGGCTTTTACACCATTCTGACTCATTCCGACGCCATGTCCATATCCTCCGCCGTAGAAAGTGTATCCGGTCACCGTTCCATTTGCCATTATCGGCTCAAAGTAAAAGTAGGCACTTGGCATAAGACTGAAGCCTTCCAGAACGGAATCACCGGCCAGATAAAGGTTTGTTGAAACAGGCGCCAGCAATGTTCTGATGTTCATCTGATACTTCACAAGTATCGTGTTCTTTGTTCCTGTAATCAGCAGCTCTGTAATTATCCCGCTTTCAGAACGTTTCACAATTTCCATCTTCGTTACACGGCCAACCGTCGATACCGGAATACTGACAAACCTACCTTTCAGCACGCTGCCGGAAGGTGTTGTATAGGTTCCATCTCCTGATACAAATGTCTGGATATAAGAAGAATTCGCCTGATATCTTGCATTGAGTGTTTCATCAATCTGTTTGCTGATTGCGTAGGTATCCAGTGTTACATACCAACGGTACCATCCATAGGAACTGTCCCAGGTCGTTACCGGAACCACAGTCTGCAGATCGTTCTTTGACAGAAGCAGGCTGTTTTCATTAATAAAGGTTTGAAATGCCGTTTCATCGGACAGATCTGCATATATGGTATCTGGTTCCTGTGACAGTTTTATCTCTGCACTATCTTCTTGACTGTACTTTGTGTTCATTGCTTCTTGTACCCTTGCGTAAGAAACATCGTCAAGCTGCAGCTTTGCTGAAAAGTACTCCGTCGAGGATGCATCCGTCCAGACATCTTCAATGTTAGAGGTGACACCGCAGGAGGTAGAAAAGTAATATGCCGTAATAATATCTCCATTATAAGAGAGAACCTGTCCATAGGTATCTTTTACTGCAAAGATCGAGGTATCATTTTCCAGAACATTATTGTATACCTGACAATTCACTGTATCATCCACATTAGCACCATACGAACTGTAGCGTCCTGACAAGAGCTGCTTGTACGCATAACTTCTTGCACAGACTGCCTGTACCTTCGCCGCTTCCTCACCGTACGAGGTCGGCATCTCGCTTGGAACGACTGAATAAAGATACTCTTCCAAGGACAGTTCATTGATCAGTAAAAGCCCTTCCACGGAAGAAGAAATTTCAAGTACGCCACGATACGAAGGGATTCCATAGCTCCTGCTGATGGATGTAACAGTCAGTTTTCCGTTCTCCGAGACAGGTTCAATCCGGATTCGTTCCTCATTATCCAGAAAGTCCTCCAGGGTAAGTATAACGATATCGTCTTCCTTGTAGTTTGTTACTTCTTCTCCCTGTACAAGAGTAAATGCCGTATCAGAAGTTATTGTAATCTCTTCATGGTAATAGTTTGATGTTGCATCCAGACTAATCAGGACTCTTATGTTATCTGCTTTCAGCTTCTCTTTGATCAAGGCTGCTACAATCTTCCCATCTTCTACAACAAAATCAGTTATGCTGTATCCCACAAGAATACTGTTTGTTCTCTCCATCTCGATCTCATCATATATTTTATAGATCTTATAGTTCTCATCCAGTGTCAGGCGTCCGTATCCTTCAATTTCAATCGCCTGCGAACTCGTCATCAGAACCTTGCCATTGATGATATCCGTTTTGGTATCAAGCTGTATGACTTCTTTCTTCTGTATCGTTAGATTGCCGACAACTCCGGATACATCAAACGAAGTATTACCCACTTTAAATTGTCTGGTCTGTCCATTAATATAAGCCAGCAAAATATCATTGTCACATGACAAAATCCAGGCATTATAGAGAATAACATCAGACGTGTCGGTCTTTTGTATATAGACGATTTCACTACCGCAGAATATAACGCTGATCTGTTCATCCAAATAATCAGACGCATCCGGGTATGCACGAAATTCCTCATTCTCAAGAACAAAATCCTGCGGATTGTTCGTTGGATCCATCTGATAGATATCCGTGTAATCCTGGAATTTTCCTGCCTGATATACTGCTCCATCCTCTGTTATGAAAGTGATTTTTCCTGTTTCATCACTATTAATCGTATTCAATACAAAAAAAGTTCCCTGTTCCAGCCTCATAGGCATGACAGCATCGTTCTGATCATCTTTATCGGCAACCATGGAACTGCAAACGTCATATAACTGCAGAAACTCCTTCAATAACACTTCATCTTCAGCTTTTGCTGTACGAAGCCTCTCCGGTAACTTCTGTACAATATCAGCATAACTGATAACTGCCTTATCCGATAACAGCACCAAAAGTTCTTTCATCTCTTCGCATGTAAGATTCCCATATGGATCCAGTTCGTCTGCTACTTTTCCAATTTCAAACAGACCGGCATTGGCCATTGCATTTTTGTAGGTCGCATACCATTCATTTTCTATATCACTGCTTACCACCCAGTCTAGCTTTTCTCTCTCTTCACCCGTGTAAAAGAAAAAGCTGAACATACGATATGCTTCGGCGCGTGTTATACGCTCCCCCGCAACAGTTTGGGATGAAGTTACAGAACTCTGGCCGTTCCATGCCTGCTCTTCTCTCACCGATACCAGAAACTGGCGCAGAAGTATAATAAAGATGAACAAAAATGCTGTCATCAGTAAAACCATTTTTCCGGTCAAATGCTTTTTCATCTGTTTCCTCCGCTTTAGTCTGCTGTGCTTTCCGTTAACAGACTGTCAATTTTCTTAAGGGTATCACCGATTCCTTCATGAAGTTCTATACAACCCTTCCTGGCAGCGTAGGGTGTCTCTGTCTGGTTCATTATTATGACTGGCTTCCTGTTCTCCAAGAAAAGGTCCGGAAGCGACGCGACTGGGTATACCGTGAGAGACGTACCAAGAACCAGCAGACAATCTGCTGTTTTTGCTTGCTTAAAGACTTCCGTCATCTTGTCCACACTTTCTTCGTATAATACAATGTCCGGTTTGATAACCGACCCACATCCGCACAGGTAGCCTTGTTTTTTATTTATCACCTCATGAAGTGAATACCCGCGCTGACATCCCTGACAGGTACAAGTCATAAGGCTGCCATGGACCTTTGTGACTTTTTTTGAACCAGCCTGCGTGTGAAGTTGTTCAATGTTCTGTGTTACGATGGAAAGTTCAAGTTCGTTCTCCCATTTTGCAAGTATCCTGTGTCCTGCATTTGGATGAATTCCCGTATAATCCATATTTGTCTTTATGTATTCCCAGAAAATATCCGGATTCTGTCTGAAAAACGTATAGGACAGGATTTCCTCCGGTCTCATTCCATGAAATTCGCCTTTGTATAAGCCGTTCGATGAACGAAAATCAGGAATGCCTGACTCCGTTGACATTCCTGCACCTGTTAGTATTAATATGTTCTTTGCCTGCCTGATCAGCAACGCACACTGTTCGTATTTATCCATAATTCCCTCGAAATAGTATCATATTCTGCATTGTAGATTGCATGTAAACGATTCCTGCATTATTGATTTCCATAGGTACCGAGAAATGAAAAAACCGCATTCCAGTATCCTTGCGGATCGGTAACCTCACTGGCCGCATGACCTGCTCCCGGAAATGTTACTAGTTCCTTCTGACAGATTGCCGCATCATATAACTCCTGGACCATATCAAATGGCACAAAGGTGTCATCTTCGCCATGAATAAAAAGCATAGGTATCTTGCACCTTTTTATCTGCCGCAGTGCAGATGCCTCTTTAAATCCATAGCCTGCACGCAGTCTGGCGAATAAATCTGCTACATTAAGAACCGGAAAGGAAGGCAGACCAAACTGAGACTTCAACTGTACCTGAAATATATCCCAGGCACTTGTATATCCGCAGTCTTCAATTGCCGCTACCACATTATACGGAAGGGTCGGCTCACCAACCGTCATCATAACAGTCGCACCTCCCATAGAGACTCCATGAAGAATAATCTCAGAATAGGGATCTTCCTTCATGATCTTTCGGATCCAGAGAAGAACATCATCTTTGTCAAGCCAGCCCATCCCGATATACTCTCCTTCACTGTCTCCGTGAGATCTCATATCCGGAATCAGTACATTGTATCCTGCCTTATAGTATTCCTCAGCATAAGGAAGCATTGAACTTTTATCGGAACGATAACCATGCAATAGAATAACCCATTTTTCTCCAATGTCTTTCGACTCCTGCTCTATCTTGGCGGCTTTGAGCAAAAGATTATCTGCAGACAGGATCTGTACCGTTTCAGTCTTTACCTGGCTTTGCCAGTTCTGTGCATCGTTGGCTTCTTCTGTCCATGCTTCATATATTTTTTCAGCAGCTGCTTTTTCTTCTTCTGATTCATAAGTCACCGAACTGTCAAAAGCCGTCGTGCTTCTTAGCAGCGCATAATTTACCAGATAATTACCCATAATTGCAACAGTAACAAGCAACAAGCCAAGCACAATGGAAGCTAACAAAACTCCTCTTTTCAGTGTTTTCAATTATGTACCTCCCGTACCCCCGCTTTCTTTTTAGTATACCACAAATATAGGAAGAACTGCAAAACAATCTTGTTCTGCAGTTCTTCCCTTCTCCACTTTACCTGGTATTCTTTTGTATTATTCTGGTGTATAACCATCGATTGCTGCAATCATCTCTGCTACATCCCGCGCGTCTATATAGTATCTTGCAACGCCATTTATGCTTACAGCATCATAACTTTCATCATAAGGCAGATATTCAATGGTTACATTGGTATATTCATCAGACGTACGATCATACGTGATGCTAAGAATCGGATCTGTTCCTATCACAGCGTCCTCTGGCAGGAAACCGGCAATCTGTGCACCAATGATAACCTGGTACATCGAACGGAAAGCGGAATCATCCGTCAGCGTAACACCATCTACGATAAATCCTGTATCATTGACTTCTTCCTCACCATCATCGTTCGTTACTGTTTCGTACAGCATTTCATAGGTATGAGAAGCACCTTCATAAGAAACCTGCATCTGGTTAAGTGTTTTTATATTAATCAGATTGATGTAGGTACTGACGAGTGATTTAGCATCAACATCAAGAAGGGTTTCAACATTAGAGGCTGCCATAAGGTAAACGATGGAGGAATCTCCCTGCTTCACGTAATAATTTCCATCTTCATCGGTATTTCCGATATATAAAGTATAGGACAGATCATTATATGTCGTATTATCAGAGTCATCGGTAACCGCTTCCTTATATTGAATATACAGATATGTCTCTGGATTCTCAAGACCATAGTCAGCAAGATTTTCTTCCTTATAATCAACGGCTGATTTTAACGTAAAGCTTTCATAGTTCGTCAGCATTTCCGTAATGTTATCGGTATCTCCTTCTGCTTCAAAATCGAAAGGTTCTGTGATCAGCCAGTTGTTGATTGCAAGACCTGCATATGCTGTAGATGGATTGTCTGTATACATCAGAGCAAGATTTCCGTATTCCGGACTTGTAATTCCAAGGAAGGAAATCAACGTTGAATCGATTGCCGGAGTCTCCTCTGTCAAGATCAGATCCTGCTGGTCATAAACATAATAGGTATATAATGTTGCAGGAACAACATATATCGTATCAGATCCTTCTACCTTTGCATAATATCCGATTCCTGATCCAGTCTTATCACCAATATAGATGGTATACTGTCCACCGTCTGTATCTGTAGCAGTTGCAGTAATTTGTGGATCAGCAAGGCCATAATCAGCAAGGTTTTCCGGTGCCTCTGTTACTGTTTTTGTTGCGCTTCCATCAATATAATCGAACACATACTGTGCCTTATCCTGATCGAGAGGAAAACTTTCATCCCCTTCCAGATAATATGTGTCATCATCACTCTTTACAATGGTTGCCTGCCAGTCCTGATTCGAAAAGGATACTTTAACGAGCGAATCGCTGTCCAGTGTAAAGATATCAGCTGATGTATCTGACGCTGCATCTTCTGCAGCGGATGTCTCTTCTTCCTCAGCAGCTTTTTTATCATTATGATTTGACACCAGATAATATGCACCTACCAGAACAATAATGGACAGACAAAGAATCAGTAAAGTAAAGAGATTTTTCTTCTTTCTTTTACTTGAAGCCATTATTTTCTCCTCCTTATTATTACTACAAGTACACCGCTCAATATGGTCAGCAACGGAAGTACGGCAAGACAGATCGCACCGTTCACAATAATCTGTGCGGATGTCATGGATACATAATCCTGTGTGGACAGATCTGTGGTCGGAATGGATAATGTATTCTCAACTCCTGCCATATAATTAATGGTATTCATGAGCAGGGTTCCATTGCCATAGGTTGTTGTCGTAATGAAAGAATCATCGAAAATGTAGCCGCTGTAGACAGCAATCTTTGTTTCAACGTTGTTATAGGACTCTTCCAGTAACATTGCAATTGAAAATGGTCCGTCAATGTCTGCTTCTTCTTTGCTTGCCGTGCTGGAGTTCAGATCGACCTTTGAATACGCTTTGTCTGATGTGGTCAGAAGACTCGTCGTTGTAATTGTGGAACGAATGTCATCACGAACCGACAGACCAACACCATACACAACATCGACATATTTCTTGCCTTTTACACCGGATGTAAGCTCATGGGTTGTAATGGAAGGCAAAAGCTCTACCGGATAAGTACCTCTGTAGTAGTTGGAATCACCTTCTACAACAATACCGGGAACAATATCAACACCATAATAACTAAGCAGAGTTGCAAAGATCGGCAGTTCTCCTGTCACTGAATTGTTCAGGACAATAATAGCATCTCCACCTGCAATGAGGTAGTCTTTGATCATGGTGATTTCATCTTCTGTATAGTCATTTTGCGGAGTGTTTATGAATAATATATCGCAGTCATCCGGAATGGCTTCCGCTGTCAGTGTCTCAAGTTCATTCTGTGTTACATTCTCTTTTGCAAATGTACTTGCAAGCGTCGTAGATACTGTGATTTCTCCATGGCCAGTTACACTGTACATAACAGGAAGATCTTCGTTTGTTACATATTGAAGTGCGGAGTCGATCTGTCCTTCAATGTCCGAAGTCGTTGTTGACTCATACGTTGTATAATCATAGGATGTAGTAATCATGTCATCGTATGCAACAAGTTTCGCACGTCCGGTCGTCTCGTTAACCACAAGAACTGATTCTGAAGCAACTGACTCTGTTCCTTCGATATACTGGGAAACAAACTTTGGATAAAGAACCGGATCCTTGCGTACCACTGAAACATTGCTGCTTATTGTATCGTACTTATCAACAAGACCTGCGATTTCACTTGTTTCGGCACCTGTTTCTACCAGATAGTACAGGGTCACATCATCTTTAATGTTTTCAACATAATTTATAGTATCTTCTTTCAGGGTATATAGACCGCTGCCGGTAAGATCAAGTTTGATATCCATTTCAGACACGATCAGATTCACGATCATGACCAATGCAATCACGACAACCGATACTAACGTAGCATAAGCTCCACCCTTAAACTTCTTTGATGCGAACGAGGAGGAAATGCTCTTTTTTGCAGAAGAAACTCTGTGCTTCTTTTCCTTCTTGCCTTCGGTATCTTCGCTATCCGTTGTGTCTTCATTAAGATCAGCCTGCTCTGCTGTTTCATAAGATTCATCAGACATAAAGCCAGCTTCTTCCTTTGTTTCATCAGGTGTTATATTTATAGAATCTTTCATTGTTTCCTCCTGATTTTCATTTGATTTATGATCAGACATTCTTTTCTCCTCCTTTCTTAGCTCCATCTTCTCTTCTTAATTGACTGAATGGTGAGGAACACAAACAATGTGATCACACTCAGATAGTAAACAACGTCAGATATATTCAATATACCACTTGAAAAATCATCGTATCTTGCGACAACGGAGAACCATCCAAATACTCTTACAATCAATCCATCATAAAAAGCAGGATGAACAAAGTAAAGAACAGCCAGCGCCGCCTCTAGCACGATCGCAGTGATGCTGCTTACAAGAATATTTTTCATAAGCAGATAGGTAATCAGTGTAACAACAAGTGCTACAACAGCGAAAAAGATCCATGCTGTTTTATCATCGGTCGGAAGTATGCTGGCGATACCATCCACAAAAAGAGTCACTATGATTGTGATAAACGTCAGAACTGCTGCCAGTGCCTGACTTTCTGTCATCGATGAGATAAACAGACCGATAGACATATACGCAGCCCCAAGTAAGAAAAATCCCATTATCGCCGCATAAGACCATTTCATATTCACTTCTCCATATCTGGAAAGTGCCAAGGGATAAACACAGATAACAAGAATCCCAATACCAAAAATAGAAATCAGGGCAAGGAATTTACCCAAAATGATCTTTGATATAGAAATCGGTGAGGTAAATAATAACTGGTCAGTTTTTTGTTTGTTTTCTTCTGCCATAATACGCATGGTAAGCATCGGAACAAGCAATATGAAGAATATGTATACACCAGATAATGCATATGCAAAATTAGAATATGCATAATACATATTGTAAAGATAATGATATAATCCTACGAAAAGCAGGAAGAATCCAAGAAAAAGCCATCCGATGATGGAGGTAAAGTAAGAGCGCATTTCCTTTTTATATACAGCCAACATTTATTTTTCCTCCTTTGCTGTCACTACTTTTTTAACCTTTTTCTTTTTTGATGTCTCATCTTTTGTCATCTCAAGGAAGATATCTTCAAGTGACATACTGGAGGAAGACATCGAAAGTATCGGGCATTTTACATTTGCGCATGCATAAAAAATAGCTTCGCGAATGTCCTCACCTTTCTCTGTATAGGCTGTAAACGAAACCGTTCCTTCTTCTGATTTTTTATAAGTAACCTTGGTAATCTCCTTTATGCCTTTAAGGATTTCATTGACCAGGGCCTTTTCACCTTTGATTGTAAGTGTCAGTCCGTCTGTTCCGCTGATGTGCTTTGAAAGATTCTCTGTTTTATCACTGACAATCAGCTTTCCTTTGTTTATGATCATTACGGTATCACAAACTGCACTTACTTCTGAAAGGATATGTGAACTTAAGATAATGGTGTGCTCTTTTGCAAGATCTTTGATCAGATCACGGATCTCTATAATCTGTTTTGGATCAAGACCAACCGTAGGCTCATCAAGGATCAGCACTTCAGGATATCCGACAATTGCCTGAGCAAGACCAACTCTTTGTCTGTAACCTTTGGAAAGATATTTGATCAAACGTCCTGAAACGTCATCGATCTGAATACGTTTCATAATGTCTTTGATCATTCCCTCACGTCTTTTTTTCTCAACACCTTTTAACTCTGCAACAAAATACAGATACTCTTTCACTGTCATGTCTGTATACACAGGCGGCAGTTCCGGCAGGTATCCGATGCATCGTTTTGCTTCTTCCGGCTCATCGTACACATCGTGTCCGTTGATAATTACACTGCCCTCCGTTGCCGAAATGTAGCCGGTAATCATATTCATGGTCGTTGATTTACCTGCGCCATTTGGTCCAAGAAAGCCAATTACCTGTCCCTTGTCGACTGAAAAATTGAGATTGTCAACAGCGAGATGGTCCCCATATTTTTTAACTAAACCTTTTACTTCAATCAACTTATTCTCCTCCTTGCTTGTTCTATGCCCTTCTTTCATGCGATTCGTCGTTCGCACCGTCCTATGCCATTGTACTCATAGTTTGCGAAAAAAGTGTGAACTTCTATTAATAATCTCAGGGTACTGGTAATTAATAATAAAGAATCGCGACAAACCTGGCGTTTTCAGGAGCAAACGCACAAAATAAAGTCTATCACGATTCTTATATGCCGTCAATCCTATGCAGAGCAAAGAATGTGCATTTATTTCAATGGAACACAAAAACATTCCGGTTAAAACGCTCAAAAAAAAGCTGCCACTTATGTGACAGCCTTTTTGTCTATTTACATCATTTTATTCAGTTCGTTCTGCATCAGCGCGTAAGCTACAATCGCTAATCCAACAATGGAAAGAACGAGGAAAAGAACTGCAGAGTTTCCTGCTGGAAGACCTCTTTTTGCTTTGATTGCTTCAATCTTCTCACCCTGTTTATAACTCCAATACCATCCATAGATACCACAGGTTATAATTGTTAATAATAAAGCTGTTCCACCTGATGTTCCCGGTTGCTCATTCATTGTATTCACGTCATTGTTTAAGCACACAAACCAATACAACCCATAAATACCACATGTTACAATCGATAAAATAATCGCGGTCGCAATACTTCTCTGCTTCATTTGAGTTCCCCTTTTCATGAAATTTTTTATAAATAATTCATAAACATTTTATAATTTCATTATTATTTTGTCAAGCACTATTTACATTATTTACCCATGTATTGTCTGTGAATACTCTCTGCTCTTTCTAAAGCAGCGTCTATGTTCTCACAGAAGTTCTCTTCGCCGATCTTCTTATCAAAACCAGATTTCTTCATCGCAGCCATTGGCTGTTCTCTTACATGAGATAGAAGAAGCGTTATTTCATGCTTATCACACTGCTGCTTAACTTTTTCAAGAGATCGCATACCAGTCGCATCCATAGCCGGAACTCCACGCATACGGAAGATGATCGTGTTGATGCTGGAATCCATAGGTATGTTCATAAATTTCTCTGCGGCACCAAAGAACATAGGTCCATCAATTTCATAGACTAATGTATTTTTTGGCACTTCTTTAAGAATCAGATCCTCCTGATTTTCTTTTTCATCCGACTGATATTTCCAGCCAACTACCTGTGTTGTATCTGCCATTCGCTTCATAAAGGTCAGTGCAGCCAATATAATACCAATCTCGATGGCAATGACCAAGTCAAAAACCACGGTAAGCACAAATGTCACAAGCAATATCAGAATATCACTTTTCGGTGCTGTTTTCAGAAGATCAAGAAAGTGTCTCCACTCACTCATGTGATATGCTACTACAAACAAAATAGCAGCAATAGCAGGCATTGGTATCATTGAAGCATATGGCATAAAAAGCACCAGAATCAAGCATAGCATAATGGCATGAATCATACCTGCGACCGGAGTACGTCCTCCGTTCTTAACATTCGCAGTCGTTCGTGCGATTGCACCGGTTGCCGGAATTCCGCCGAATAATCCTGAAAAAAGATTTCCTGCACCCTGTGCGATCAGCTCCGTATTCGGATTATGTCTTCCATTGATCATACCGTCTGATACCACGCAGGATAGCAGTGATTCGATTCCTGCCAGCATGGCAATCGTAAAAGCATCCGGAAGCAGATCGCTGACACTTGAAAAATTAATACCCGGAAAATGAAAGGAAGGAAGTTTATTGCTGATCTCGTACAGGCTTCCAATGGTATTGACTTCAAGATGAAGCAGTTTCACCGCTGCTATACTGGTTATTATTGCAATTAATGAACCCGGTATTCTTTTGTTGATCTTTGGCCAGAATACCTGAATCAATACACATACAACACCTAACAGAAATGCCTGGATATTAAAGGTCGAAAGGCTTGAGAATATCGCTTCTACTTTTTCTTTTGTCTCAATAGGCGTCGTCGTAAAACTCATTCCGCAAAAATCTTTTACCTGACCAATGACAATCGTAACGGCGATTCCTGCTGTAAACCCGGTCGTAATTGTATAAGGTATGAACTTGATCAGACTTCCAAAGCGCAGTAGTCCCATCACGATCAGAATGATACCGGCCATAATCGTTGCAAGAATCAATCCGTCCAGACCCTTCGTCGCCACGATACCTGCAACAATTGTCGCAAAAGCTGCCGTCGGCCCGGAAATCTGAACCCTGCTGCCGCCGAGCATGGAGATAACAAAACCGGCTATGATTGCCGTATAAAGCCCCTGCTCAGGTCTTACACCAGAGGCAAGAGCCAGTGCAATGGATAAAGGAAGAGCAATGACTGCCACAATTATTCCTGCAATGCAGTCCTTTAAAAACTGTTCTTTCGTATAGGTACGAAGTGTTTTTAGTAATTTAGGCTGAAATATGTTCACGTTACATCTGCCTCTTTTCTCTTCAGACCAAAGCCTTACATACCAGCACCCAGTCGTTGGAATCACCCATTCTGTGTACTGGCCGAAGTCTGATCGAATCCTGATTGCTGACTGTTGTTATGTAACTGTATGCTCCGCTTTGCGGACTCATCCAGTATAGTTCCATTGCTTTATCTTTATACTCCTGAAGATTCAATTCGAATACATCACCCGAATAAGTATAGCAGAGTATATAATCTTCCCCGGCAAAAACACTGATCCGGTGATACCGTTCTCTCTGTCCAAAAAGTAAGAGATCTTCCCTTGGCCTTCCGTTAACAAAATCAAAACTAAGCATCAGCTCTTTAAGATATTGCATCTGTCCGGCACCTTCGCTGTGTATGGCATCATGCCAGTCTTCTCTGACAGCAAAAGCACCCTTACCCTCCGATTCCCGGAAGAACTGCATGATCGAATTACTTCCGTAGGTATGTCCTGCTGCTCCCTGGAACACAGACCAGTAAGCATATCTGCGAACATCCCAGGCCTCCCAGTACGGTTCTTTTCCGTTGTGAAGTCCCTGTGGTATCCCTTCATAGGACGGTTCTGCATCCAGAGTCGGCTTACTGATGGATTTCGCATGATCTCGCATTACATAACGCCAGTTATCCTCGCCGTAATACTCTTCGGTGCTTGTGTTGTCATCCCATTCATCCAACGTCCTCTGGTCATATCTTCTGTGACCGGACTGGAACATGTTAAAATCAAGCCACGACTCTTCATGGAACCAGATAGAAGATGCTGTTCTTCCAAAGGGGTGAAAGGTCATGATACGTTCCGGATTTTCACTCTTCAGAGTTTTAGCGAGAAGACGAAAACTTTCCATTCCGGCATCTCCACGCACATCACCGCCAATGATCCAGATTATATTCTTTCTTTCTCTGTAACGATCAGCCAGATACATGGCATATTCCTTAGCATTTTCTGTGGTAATGACTCCATTTTTTACAAAGGAACCCCAGGCCGGCAATAATCCCATATATAGTCCTAGCTCCTCTGCCATCTTAATAATATCATCGCAAAGATTCCAGTACTCCGTGGAATACAACTCCTGATTCTTGTAGAATACTTCCCCTTCCACCTCTGTCTTTGGATGGGCATGCATTAGTGAAACCTGTATAACATTATACCCCAGCTCTTTCCTGTTTCTTAAATACTGATAAGCTTCTTCTCTCGAACATTTACGAAACAGCAGCCACGCAGTGTCGCCAAGCCAAAAGAATGGTCTACCATTCTCTGTAAAATACTTTCCATTTTCACTAATGCCTAGTTGAAACTTGTTCATCTCAACCTCCACTTTATTTTTTTCTTTTTGAGAACTTTATCACAGCTCTTTCATTTCTTAACTTCTTATAAGGTTCCGATGGAAATCAATTCATATTCCATTCTTCCAAGTCCGATTTTTTCAGCATGTTCAAGACCAACCTTCCAGTTTGTCCCCGGTGCCGACATGCATAAATGGTCCTGGCTCACTGCTGTTCCCGGCAGTTTCTTCAAATGATCATCAAGCTGACTTCCCCGTACAACAGGTTGCTGATTGACCATATCGGCACAGGCTTTATCCAGCGCGACCGGATCAAAAGATGCAAGCATTCCAATATTGGGAACGATTGGTATATCATTTTCCGAATGACAGTCACAGTTCGGTGATACATCAACAATCAGACTGGCATGAAAATGAGGCCGATCCTGGCATACCGCCTGACTATATTCGGAGATTTTTTTATTCAATAGTTCATTGGTTTCAGAATCCATCATACGGATTGCTTCGACTGGACAAGCCCCGATGCATCGTCCGCAGCCGACACATTTCGTAAGATCAATGGTACACTTTCTGTTCTCTATCGACGGAGCATCATGCGCACACACTTGAACACAGCGTCCGCAGCCTATACATTTTTCAGTCAATACCTGTGGTTTTCCGGCATTGTGCATCTCCATTTTACCGCTTCTTGAACCACAGCCCATGCCAAGGTTCTTTAAAGCACCACCAAAACCAGTGGATTCATGTCCTTTAAAATGAGAAAGCGATATCACAATGTCCGCATCCATGATCGCTTTTCCGATCTTTGCTTCGTTTACCAGTTCACCGTTCTTCACCGGAACGAAGGTTTCATCAGACCCTTTGATTCCATCCGCAATGATTACATGACAATCGGTCTGAAACGGCGAAAAACCATTTTTATAGGCTGCATCGAGATGATCCAGCGCATTCTTTCGTCCACCGACATATAACGTATTGCAGTCTGTTAAAAAGGGCTTTCCTCCCAAAGACTTAACAACATCAACAACCACTGCCGCATAATTGGGGCGTAAAAATGCAAGATTACCCGGTTCACCAAAATGCATCTTGATCGCTACGAACTTATTATTAAAATCAATCCGGTCAATTCCCGCCGTACGTATCAGGCGTTCAAGCTTTTCCGGAAGATTTTCACGAAACGTCGTCTTCATATCGGTAAAATATACTTTTGACTTTTCCATCGTCTACTCCCTTTCTGAAACTTCTTTCAGTTTTTTGCAATATGTATTCACAACATTTTACTCCGACTATAATAGCACACCCTTATTTTCGATTCAATGGACTAATTCATTAAATTCATAGAATATTTTTGGATTTTCAAAGGAAAAAGCACCCGAATCTGTTTTCAGATATCAGGTGCTTCTGTTACTGTCTTTTCTTTTTATTCCAAAAGTAGGTTCTTTACAACTATGTTCTTGCTTTTTGTTTTTGCTCTCGTCTGCCTTTTTCATCAAACTCTTCTTCTTACTTTTCGTCTGCTTTTCTTATTTTTTTGCTGTTCCTTTTCTTTACTCGCTGTTTCTTCTCCTTTATCATGAATCATCGTTCTGTTGTAAATGGTACTCAGTTCTTATTCACCGTATCTTCACCGGCAACACCAGAACCGGATATTCCGCTGCAACCTCCGCTGCAGCCGCTGCAGCCACCCGAACAACATCCACAGGCACTTTTCCCTGCCTTTTTTCTACGCCAGAGATAAATACTGATAACAGCCACAACCGCTGCCAAAATCAGAATCAGAATAATATCTGTCATGTAGCCTCCATTTCCGCACTACGAAAAGTGCCAAAAAATTATACGAACCAACGTCCGATCTGGTAGATCAGCAATGCCACAATGTAAGCGGTACCCATCTGGATACCTATGGCAAAGCCTGTCATCTTCCATGTTTTAAGTTCACGTTTCATTGCACCGACTGCTGCAAAACACGGCATGCAGAGCAGGTTGAATACCATATAGGCATATGCTGCCGCTTTATCCGCAATGTCATCCTGCATGGTCGTAAGCGCATGTTCATCCCCACCCTCGAAAAGTATGGTTTCAGTATAGATACCTTCCGCTTCTTCAAAGTTATAGATACCATCTGTAAAACCAAGATCGGTTAATTCCTGTTCCGAGTAATTGGAGAAGAATCCCTGCAGATATTCTTCTGTTATATCATCATCATACAACTGAGCAAACGTTACGACAACATTTTCTTTTGCGATCCATCCGGTCACGATACCGACGGTCGGCCTCCACGCACCAAATCCCAGTGGTTTGAAGATCGGTGCTGCTACATTTCCAAAACCAGCAAGAAAGCTTTCATCCATTTCACTCATGATACTGTTATCTTCATTGGCAGCTGCATTCTTACCATTAAAAGAATTCAGGTTAAAGTTTGATAACAACCACAAAAAGATTGTTGACAGAAGTATAATAGTTCCTGCCTTTACAGCAAAATCCTTGATTTTTTCATATCCATGTATTCCAACACTTTTTAATGTAGGAATACGGTACTGCGGAAGCTCCATAACAAAATTGGAAGCAGTGGATTTATATACGAACTTGTTGAGCAGAAGTGAGACCGTAATTGCTACAGCAATGCTCAGCATATAGATCGAAAAGGTAACCAGAGTTTTGTTACTGTCTGCGAACAAGACCGATACGAACATGGCAAAGATCGGAACTTTTGCTCCACATGGCATAAAGCCGGTTATGATTGTTGTAATCTTTCTGTCCTTTTCTGACTCCAGTGTCCTGGTAGCAGCAATTGCCGGAACACCGCAGCCAAATCCCATCAGCAGTGGAATAAAGGAACGTCCGGATAATCCGAATCTTCGGAAAAGTCGGTCCATAACAAAGGCAACACGCGCCATATAACCGCTGTCTTCCAGAAAAGATATGAGTATGAATAATACCAGAATCAATGGAAGAAAACCTATCACAGCACCGATACCACCCATGATACCATCAATCACCAGAGAAAAAAGCCATGGAGAAGCACCAGCTATCACATTCTCAAGAAGTCCTGTCAGTGCGCCCCACCCGGCTTCTGCCAGTCCTGCCAGCCATACACCCGGACTCTGCAATCCGGGAACAAAGAGAAAATTCTCACTGAATGTGCAGGCGAATAAAAGATACATGATTCCTGCAAATATCGGGAGTGCTAAAAAGCGATTTGTCAGAATCCTGTCTATCTTATCGCTCTTTGTTTCAACGTGAACACTGCTCTTTTTCTTTACTGCTTTTCCTGTAACAGAGGTTATGAAACGATACCGCTGATCGGCTATTTCAGCCTCTATATCCAAAGACTTTTCTTTTTCTGCCCGTTCTAATATGCCTTTTACCTTCTGCTGTTCCTCTTTTGTAATACTTTCCAGCACCACTTCATCTGCTTCTGCAAGTTTAACGGCAGTCCAGTATTTTTTCGACTCGTCTGCACTATTCAGGCTTTCTTTGATTTCTTCGATGATACCAAGAAGCATTTTATCAAACACGACTGGCTTCTTCGTTATCTTTTCTTCTGTCTTTTTCAATAAAATGGTTTGGCTTACCGCCTCCATAAGTTCATCGAGACCTCTTCGGTTCTTTGCCACAATGGGAATCACTTGTACACCTAAGTTCTCAGATAAACTCTTACAATCGATTACATCACCTTTTGCCTCGACCTCATCCATCATATTCACTGCTACGACCAACGGTATACCAGTTTCCATGATCTGAAGGGTCAGATATAGATTTCTTTCAATGCTTGTTCCGTCGACTATATTAATCACTACGTCTGGTTTTTCTTTTATTATGTAGTCTCTTGCTATGATTTCTTCTGCCGAATAGGGCGATAGAGAATAGGTTCCCGGAAGATCCAGAATTTTATACTCTTTGTTCTTTCTGTAAATGCCTTCTTTTTTGTCAACCGTAACACCGGGCCAGTTCCCCACATGTTGTCTGGATCCCGTCAATTCGTTGAACAGTGTTGTTTTTCCACTGTTCGGATTGCCTGCTAAGCCAATTGTGTAAGTCATACATTACCTCTTCCTGTTTTTTTGTCCTGCTCTTCCTTACCGTTTGCTTTTGTATTATCCATTGCTTTTGTATTATCCATTGCTTTTGTTTTATCCGTTGCTTTTTGCTTTATCCGCAGCTTTTGTATCATCCATTGCTTTTGTATTATCTGCTGCTTTTGTATTATCTGTTGTTTTGTATTGTCAGGTGCTTCTGCATTATATACTGCTCTGATAATAAATAATTCGTAAGCTCAAACTTTCGTTAGTTCAATCTAACCTTAGGGCAAATAATAAATCAGCATTCTACGCTGATTTGTTTTGCTTCCGCTTTTCGAAGACTTAATTCATAACCACGTACATTTACTTCCAGAGGGTCTCCAAGTGGTGCTACCTTCACAATCTTAATACGTGCTCCCGGTGTTACGCCCATATCCATGATTCGTTTTCGTGTCGGTCCCTTTTCTCCAATGGATCGAACCGTTCCTTCCTGACCCGGCTTCATGTCATATAACGTCATATGTTCCTCCTTTTACCTTTCCTTTTTTGTAACTGTCAATAATCTGTCTGTTTGCTGTTGTTTTGTTCCTGACCTACTCGACGTAGATCATCGATGCAACACCCCGGTTCAAGGCAAGTTTTACGCCTTTTACCAGAATAATCAATCCGGAAGGATTTTCATTCAGCACCTGAATTCTCTCCCCGTGGGTAAATCCAAGGTTTTGTAGATGCTTTTTCATTTCTGACTTTCCTTTACACTCTAAAACCGTTCTGATTTCACCAACACTCATCATTGCCAGCGGCATACGCAATCCTCCTTTGTTCTATTTGATATTGATTCTCATTATCATTCATTGGTTATAGTAAACTAACCGGTTGAAAATGTCAAGTAAAAAATAAAATATGCTGTATCCTGGTCACAAACAACAAAGAACAGCGTGCAATATTAATCACACGCTGTTCTTTCGTTACCTTTATTTTTTCAATTATTCTTTACTATACGATTCTTTGTTACAGATTATGCCTGTTTTCTTTTCTTTTCTGCAAGCACGATTCCTATTGCTGAGATTACAATAAAGCCAATTGCTGCATAAGGAAGTGAAGAATCGCCGGTTACCGGTACATCATCTGTTGTTCCAGCTTCTGCTGTATCTGTGGTATCGCCGGATGCTGCCGTAGCATCATCAATTATTGTAATTCTTCCATCGCCATATACATTTGAATAGGCATCGGATACTACGCCACCAAGGTAATCCTGAATATAAGTAATCAGAACCTGATTATCGATCATTACACTGTCCTGTAAGATAACATTGTCTGTGAACATGTTAATACCATCTCCAGCATTCTTCAGCATATAATCATGAGAAGCAAGGGTATAGGTCGCTGTAAGATCAATAGCCACATATTCTCCTGAATTACTGTCAAGAACCATAACATCGCTAACCCTGCGTTCTCCTGACACTTCAACGAACATTCCTTTATCATCCGTAACAACAGTGGAAGGGATAGCCGTGTTAATTGTATATTTCAGACCGGATACCTGAAGGAATCCGCCATTTTCACCTACTCCTGCGTAACGTGAACTCATCTCCAGAGCATCAATGATTTCCTGTCCTGTTGCTTCCACAACACACAAGGCATTACCAAATGGATGAACACTGATTACATTATTGTATGTAATATCTCCAGCTTCTACGTCCACACGGATACCACCACCATTTACAAAGCTTATGTCAGCACCAGACGTCAAGCGGTAGGCATCTGCGCAAAGATCACCAAGATTCGTTTCCTGGCTTCTGATCATACGGTTTCCTGTCGCAGGATCTGTAATACAAAGCCTTACATCTGTAGTTGCAACCACTTCATTTAACATATCAGCATACTGTGCTTCAATTCCTGCAATAAAATCTGCAGTTTCTGCATCGCTGTCAGTATAATCATTTACAAGTTCTGTGTATACGGTTCCATCAGTTTCAATCGTTAATTTACCGATGGATGCAAGTTTTGTTCCGGTAGAAGTAAGAATAACCGTATCTCCATTTTTATCAAGAACACCATCACCTTCGATTGTACTATGGGAATGGCCATCAAGTACAACGTCAAGGCCGGTTGTATTTGCGATTACTTCCTCTGAGGTCCATGGAGAACTCTGCACATCAATACCAAGATGAGCCACGGCTATAATATAGTCTGCTCCATCTGCAAGAGCTGCATCAATGTTAGCCTGTACTTCATCATACAAATCCTGTCCGTTATTTCCCTCACAGAATGAGTAAATGTAATTTCCAGAAGCATCCTGAAAATACTTCGGTGTTGATTTTGAGAATGTCTCGGGTGTATCAATACCGATATAAGCAACTTTTACATCACCATAGGTTACGATCGTATATGGGTCAAATACAGTATCTCCAGTTACAAGAGATTTGAAATTGCTGCAGATATACTTGTAATTAGCAGCCGGAACAATCACATTCAAGAACTGGTCCATGCCATAATCAAAATCATGATTTCCTGGTACTGCCAGATCATAACCTGTCTGATTCATAATATCAACAATATAGGAACCCTTTGATAATGTTCCGATTGCTGCTCCCTGAATCGCATCACCACAGTCAACCAATGTTACATAATTGTACTCAGCCTGCATAGCCTTCTTATATGCAGCAACGGTTGCATAGCCTAACGATGTGTCCGATGCATCCACCGCACAGTGAACATCATTGGTATACAGTATTACAATGTCATCGGAAGCTGCTGCCTGTGCCTGCACAGCTGGTAAAGAGAACATGGATACAATTAACGCTGCGCACAAGAATAGTGATTTGAACTTTTTCATATACTACCTCCTTAGTATTATACTGCAAATTTTTATGCAGATGGCAATAGATTCTGCACTGATCAACCATAAACACTGACAAGCATACAAAAACGCAAATTCTTCTTTGCTTTTCATGGTTAGATTATGCTTTTTCTATTTTTATGCCGTAATAATATTGTAGCATATGCATTTGTAAAATAAAAGTTGAAGTTTAGTTAAATATTGTGTTATTTTTCAGTATCCTGCCATTATTCTGTATCTTCTTACGCTTTATCAACATATAGTTCAACATTTATACTGACAGGCAGAATACCATCATCTGCTGTAAAGGTGACTTGATATGGCTCATTCCTTGCATCTTCTTCCTTTGTCTTCCAGAATACAGTTACTGGATTTCCGGGATAGAATTCTGAAGTATTACATTCGGCCCCTAATGGAAGTCCTGTACAGAAAAGCTTCATAGGCTTGTCGATCCCGTTTACAAGCTGTTCACCTGATTTTACAGTTTCATTATATATTTTACTCTCTGCTTCAAGCTGGCAAGCCTCAAAAGCCGGCTGTCTTGCCGTGATATTAATGTTGAACGCTTCTCCTGCTCTGACCCTTTGCTCCGGAACAGGATGAAAGAACGGACGGAATACGGTCTGTAATGCAGTAACATCCAGATCCGGCTCTTCTTCCTGAAAACCATTTTCCAGCGTTGCTGCTGTTGGATAAGGATACAGACTGTCCGGCGGTGTTCCCGGTGCCGGTGCCTCTACTACTTTTTCACAAACAGTAAGTTCTTTTGACAGTTCAAACGCTGACACCGATGTTTCTGAATAGGATTCTTCCGGCACATAATCAAAACCGGCAGGACGTTTATATTTCTGCGTGACCAGCACGACATCTTCCAGCCCCTTTGCATGTTTCACATTACAATGTTGCAGTGCTCCTCCTGTAACATCATCAAGTACGATTGGATATCTTGTATCTTCTGTCAGGTATGTAAAATCTATCTTTTCCATGTACAGGTTTTTTACATGCCGGGCAAACAGTCCATAGGCAGGTAAAATACCAAAGTTACTGGGTTCAGGATAAACATCCGGCACCTCAGGAATCAGAAAAGGTTCGGCTATCCACTTGTTCTCCTCCTTGTTCCATACCATTCTTGGCAGCAGACCCTCATGCTTTAGAAAGAATGTATTTACAAGCCATGGAAGTGTCTGTACCGATTTTTTCGTTCCTCCTGATGAATAACTCCAGTTCGTGTTGACCTGTCTTTGGAGACTCGCCTCCTTCAGGTTCAGACCTCCTCTGTATTCAACACTAACATTTTCGATCCATACATTATAGATGGGACTTCCCATAAGGCCCATGATTTCAATTGGATACCTTGGGTCAGCATTCTTCACCGTTATGTTACTGATTCTTATATCATGAACAGAAGCAATTCTTTCACTGCCACTGCCATTGGCATACAGACAAAGATCATGTTCCTTTAGCTCTTTGCTGTAATCCGTAACATACTTTCTAGTCTTTGAATCATACATAATTCCAAAATAACGATCGCCTTCTTTTCTAAAGTTTGCAGGGTTCGTCTGACAGGGATTCTTCTGATCAACTATGGTATAAGGAAGACTTCCCTTTGGATTTACGGTCGTTTTATAATTATAGGAAGGCAGATAACGTTTTACCGGATACTCCTGGTAACCTTCCACAGCCGGAAGAATCCATTCCTGATGATCCAGTCTTACATTACTTTTATTCTTATCCGCCACCGGAAAATCCTCCGATGTGCTGTTGCCGGTTACCGGGAATCGTCCCCTGTCACCGGTACGAATAAAAATCGGTGAACTGCTGACATCTTCCATCGTTGAATCTTCAAATATAATATGACTCAGATCGGAACCATCCACTGCTTCAAGTGCAAATCCTCTGGACCTCTTAAAAAGTACGCGCCGAACCGTTACCTGTTCATAACCACAGGTCGATTCTGTACCAAGTTTTACTCTGCCGGTCGGGCCACACCGGTCCGTAGCAATCAGCTTATCTGTTGTAAAGGTCTTATGGTAAACGGAACCGCAGTCATACCCACAGACCATACAATCCTCCACAAGTACATTTTTCAAAGGCATAAATTTTTCACCGCCATAGGATGCTTTTAAAACTATCGCATCATCGGTCAGTGAATTAAATACAGAATTGGTTATTGTAACATTCTGGCAACAGTCAACATCAAGTGCATCCCTGTTCGTATCGACTAACAGTTCATCAATCAGCAGGTTGGTAACGCAGGTTGCAAGTATGGCAAAGTGACCTCCGGCAACTATGGAAATACCGCACATGGCGATTTTCTCACAATCCACCAGGCCTATGGCTTTGTTACCGAACCATTTGCCTAAATGTCCCTTCTCAGAACGTTTCTGAGGAACATCCGGATCTCCGCCAAGCAGGACGTTTTCAATTTCCCCGTTTTCATTGATTCTGCTGCCATCAATCAAGCCTTTTCCATAGATCATAACATCTTCTATTCCGGTGCCATACAACAGACTGTTGGCAAGATAGGTATGCCCGTGATCCTGTATACCTACATAACGGTTTACTTCCGGTTCTTCGTAATTGCCGCCTTCACTGTCCTGATCCTGATAGAATCCTTTAATCTCTGTTTTTGCGGCCAGAAGCACGCTTCCTTCCAAGAGCAGCAGATTGACATGACTTTTTAATTTTACTGTATAGACCAAAAATTCACCCTCCGGTATAACTACAGTTCCGCCGGTTTGTGAAGCATTTTCAATCGCTTTGTTTATTGCTATTGTATTCTCGACAGGGCCTTTGTCAGTTCCTGCTCCAAATTCTCTGATGTCAATCATTCTGTTTTCTTTCAAAAACTCAGACTTTTTGAACGGGCAGCCGGATGCCACATGAATCATTGATTTTGATACCATAATGTTCCCTCTTTCTCTTTCATTTTTTAACAAAACACTCTATCCTTTTCGTATAAAAGCCTTGTATCGTTTCTTCTTTAGATTGTACCATCTCATCCCATAAAGTCAAAGCATTCTTCATTAAGAAACACGCAATAACGACCCAATCGCAAAAACCTTTCATCGATCACTCCTTCAGGCGCATTTGTAAATATGATTTATCGAGCAATCCTATCCTTCTTAAATAATTACCAATTTTACTGCTTGTTAACACTGGGAGATTCCAGTATAATATCTGCAGTGTCATGATACAAAAGTCTAACGGTAAAATGCCTTTTTACCCAACCATCATGTCATAAAGCAAACATATGAAAATGAGGTATTATCCCTTGATAACAATAAGCAATAAAAAAGATTGTTCCGGCTGTCATGCCTGTGCCTCCATCTGTCCAAAGCAATGTATAAGCATGGAACCGGATTCCGAAGGTTTTTGGTATCCTGTTGTTGATGCAGCAAAATGTATTTCATGCGAAGCATGTATAAAAGTATGTCCAGTTCTTAATCACACGGTACCAGAGCACGAACCGGCTGCCTATGCCTGTTATAACAAAAATGGCAAGACCAGACAATACAGCTCTTCCGGCGGTATCTTCACAATTATGGCAAAGCAGGTACTATGGAATGGCGGAATTGTTTTTGGCGCGAGCTACAATGAAGCCATGGAGGTCGTGCATACCTACACCGACAATACGGAGGATCTGAAAAAGTTCCGTGGTTCAAAATATGTACAGAGCAGAATCGGAGACGCATACCGTCAGGCAAAAGAATTTCTCCTGCAGGGCAGAAATGTTCTTTTTTCCGGCACACCATGTCAGATCAGCGGTTTAAAATCTTATCTTGGAAAACCCTATTCCGGTCTCCTATGTGTTGATCTTATCTGTCATGGCGTCCCTTCTCCAAAGGTATTGAGAAAATACATAACCCGTCAGGAAGAACTATCCGAACGGACTATCACACGCATCGCTTTCCGAAACAAAAAAACCGGTTGGAAACAATCCTGTGTACTGACGGAATATTCAGACGGAACAAAATCATACCAAAAAAGTGCAGTAAATCTTTATATGAAGTTGTATCGCAGGAACATCATGCTTCGTCCCTCCTGTTATTCTTGTGTACACAAGCAGGCTGCACGTGAAAGCGACATCACAATCGCCGACTTCTGGGGAATACAGCATCTGCTCCCTGAGATGGATGATGATAAGGGTACTTCCCTTTTACTTGTCCAGAGTGAAGCCGGAAGAAAAATGTTTGAAATGATCCATGAATTCATCCATGAGAAAGAAGTTCTGCTAAAAGATGCATTGGCATACAATCGTTCCGCCATCCGTTCGACGGCTTGCCACCCTAAACGAGAGTTTTTCTTTGAAAAGCTTGACTCGATGCCATTGCATGAACTCGTAAGTCTTTGCTTGAAACCAAATGAGATCGAACTGCCAGATGCAGCTGAATCCATGGAAGAATCATAAAATAACAGATAAAAAAAGTATGGAGCATTTTCGTTTCGAATGCTCCATACTTTTTTATGCGGTTAACAGGACTTGAACCTGCACGGTCTCCCACTGGAACCTAAATCCAGCGCGTCTGCCAATTCCGCCATAACCGCCTATATGCTTTTGTCTAAAAAAGCGCCACATCCCAACGTTGGAACCTGCGCTTACCAAAGACATGAGACATCCGGGATTCGAACCCGGGACAACTTGATTAAAAGTCAAGTGCTCTACCAACTGAGCTAATATCCCAGAATAATAAAATGCTGACTGGGCTAGCTGGATTTGAACCAGCGAATGCAGGAGTCAAAGTCCTGTGCCTTACCGCTTGGCGATAGCCCAAAAGTTCAAAAAAGTCTTTTGCAAGCAAAAGACTTTATCAGCAAATCGAACGTCAGAACTTGCTAGGGTGGGTAGAGGGGTTCGAACCCTCGACCTCCAGAACCACAATCTGGCGCGCTAACCAACTGTGCCACACCCACCATATAATATTAAGACGTGCCAGAAGGGATTCGAACCCCCGACAAACGGCTTAGAAGGCCGTTGCTCTATCCAGCTGAGCTACTAGCACTTAGTGGCTTTCGCACTTACTTGAAAAAAAACATTCAAGAAGCGGGTGATGGGAATCGAACCCACGTATCTAGCTTGGAAGGCTAGTGTTCTACCATTGAACTACACCCGCACGTTTATTACAAATCTAAGTCAATTATGAAGTTGAGTCGGGGTGACAGGATTCGAACCTGCGACCTCTTGATCCCAAATCAAGCACGCTAGCCAAACTGCGCTACACCCCGTTTCACTGGGACCAGTGTTATTTCTGTTACGTCTGTTCCCTTGACGCATGGTATATTATATCTAAGGATTTACTAGTTGTCAACAGTTTTTTTGAAAATAATTTTTTTATTTTTGCAAATAAACATTCTTTATATACAAATATGTCAATAACCCTTGATTCTACTGCATTTTTCCTCTTTATCTGACTCTTAAAATAAGTGGTTTAAAAATGTTTCTGTCAAAACGAAAGACTTCGAAGCGTCACATGAGCCTCTCCCTGTTCATCTATATCCATTATTATGAAGGAAGGGCGACTGGAATTTCTTGGTAATGATAGGCTTCCAGGGTTTAGTACCCATACATCATCGGACAGATCCACAAGTGGGACATGAGTATGTCCGTACATGACTATATCTGCTCCTCTTTCCATTGCATGTCTTTTTATTATAAAAGGGCCTCCATGCACTGCATATTGATTTCCATGGGTCAACAGGGCAAGATGCTTTCCGAGAGGCAACAGTATCTCTCTTGCATCCGAAGACATAAAATCATTGTTTCCCGCCACCACTTCCATAGGACAGTCGCATAATGCAGCAATGTAGTCCTTATCCCGACCGATATCGCCAAGATGGATCAGCAGGTCAATTGGTCTGATCATATCCAGAACACGTTCAAGATTTGTACAATGTCCATGGGTATCACTAACAATTAATATTTTCATTCCACTCTCCAAGTTTTTCTTTCATAAGCGCAAGTGCTTTTCCCCGGTGACTGATTTCATTCTTTTGTTCCATGGATAATTCTGCTGAAGTACACCCATAGTCTGGCAGATAAAAAATCGGATCGTAACCAAACCCGTTATTCCCAGCCTGCTCATACCCAATGATTCCTTCAATGGTTGCTCTTGTCGTCATGCATCTTCCGTCCGGAAGACAGCATGCAATAGCGCAGACGAACCGTGCCGTTCGTTCGCTTTCTTTAGCGTCTCTTAACTGATCGATAATATATTGATTCTTAATATCGTACGATGTATTCTCGCCCATAAATCTGGCAGAATAAATGCCTGGCGCCTTATTCAGGTAGTCAACTTCAAGACCAGAATCATCCGCCAAAGTTATCTCGCCTGATAATTTAGCAATTTCTTTCGCTTTAATCAAAGCATTTTCTTCAAATGTTTCACCGTCTTCAACAATATCTGCATTTATGCCGGCTTCTTTCAGTGAAAGCACTTCGTAGGTAAGGTCTTTTAAAATCATTCGAACTTCTTTCATTTTACCTTCGTTCGACGTTGCGAATATGATTTTTTTCATCGGTATCTCCATCCTCCCTGTCATTCCATATCTGTCTTTCCATATCTGTCTTTCCATATCTGTCTTTTCAATACTGCTATTCAAAAGCTGTCATTCCAGATCTGTCTTTTCAATACTGTTATTCAAAAGCTGTCATTCCAGCTCTGTCTTTTCAATACTGCTATTCAAAACTGTCATTCCATATCTTTCATTTCATTTACTATCGACTGGTATAAAGCATCTGTAATTTTCTGCTGGGTATTGGGATCTATTATCTTTGCCAGATCCTCTTCGTTTGACAGGTATGCCGCTTCGATAATAAATTCCGGTATTGATGCGTCTGTCAAAACCGGTTCTTCTTTTTCGTTCACAAAAACACCAATACCAGGTGAATCAATCGCCAAAGAAACCTTGTTCAGCATATTCCATGCAAACATCTCAAAATCTTCTTTGGAACTGGCGATTCGAACTCCCTGAATTGCTTTATCATCATCATTACTGCAATGAATGCTAAGGAATATATCTGCTTGAACTTCATTGATCAGACTTTTTCGCTGTTCATTTGTCAGTCTCTTGTCGGTAGTCCTTGTGCAATAGACAAGATAATGCTCATTCTTTTCCAAAAGTGCTTTTAATTTATTCACTATACTGAGTGCAATGTCTTTTTCCAGATAGCGATAACCCTCGGAATAGGAACCGGTATCCCAGCCTCCATGTCCTGCATCAAGCACAATAATCTTCTTCCCGGTCTCCTGAGGAGTCTGTAGATCTATATAGTAATAAACCGAATCTTCATATAACCTGCATTCATAAACAGCATTCAGCGTTAAATCCAGACGCATCACAGCAGACTCTGCTTCTCCCAGACTCAGAATGGTAACCTCACGCAACGGATCTCCTTCTTCTTCAACCGAAAGAACAGGCACACCATCGTAATACGTTCCAAGTGCTATTCTTGCCACATCATTACTCGTTAAAAGTCCACCACTGTACCCGGAAATCGTTACTTGAACCAAACGTTCCATTGGATCACTTGTAAGCGAAATGTTCAGGTCATCGCCTTCTGCTTCAGGTTTTTTAATGATAAGACAACGGTTCCCAATCATATCTGAAGCAGAGGATACCTCTGTCCCTTTTACTTCAGACCATGGATCGCTCCCACTCATATCTTCATTTGATAATGATGCTGTCTCATTATCTGTGTTATTCTGATCTCCGCTTTTGGTCGGAATCAAAATGGTCGTTGGTGCCTTCGTTGGTTCTATATCCGAAACATCCAATGCATCATTTTTGCTGACCTGCTGTCCGTGGGAAATGTATGACATCCCGCCAGCGACTAACAATACGACAAGACAATAGAGCAAAGCATATAATAAAGGACTTTTATTTTTCAAAGGTTGTATTCCTCCTGTTTCAGCCAATCATGCAAGCACTAGTATACATTGTTTTTTTGCATTCCACAAGCATACACTGAAATAAGAAGAGAATGAATTGCATTTTATTGAAATACTCTATATAATAAAAACAGAATATATTTGGGGGGACAACTATGCTAATGAATGAAGTACCAATCAAACAAAAGGATGGCTATACCACAATTTTATATCCCTATTATGCAGATACAGCATCTGTCAGAGGCAGTATTCTGATTTTGCATGGCATGGCAGAACACCATTCCCGTTATATCCCATTTACAGAGTTTCTTACCAGACGAGGATACGATGTATTCTTATTTGACCATAGAGGTCACGGAACTGATAAAAAATACGAAGATCTTGGTTTTTTTTCCACACATCAGGGTGCACAGAAAATAGTGCAGGATGTTATTACCATTCTTGACTTTGTGAATACAAAACAACGCGGAGAAGAGCTTATATTGTTTGGACACAGCATGGGATCCTTTATTGCTCGTGTCGTTATCCAACAATACAGTGAGATCGATCGTGTTATCCTTAGTGGTACTCCACATCCCTCCTCTCTTGCTTTGCTGGGTGGCCGATTCATTTCCTCTATTATACAGACGGTTAAGGGTCCAAGGTATCCTTCAAAGTTCCTTAATAATATGATGTTTGGTTCAAAATTATACAAAGCAGTCTGTACCAGAACGGCATACGACTGGCTGACCAGAAACAATACCATAGTCGGACAATATATAAATGATCCTTTCTGTGGTTTTATCTGTACCTCCAGTATGTACCATGACATGTTTCTTATGCTTACACAGGCGACATCGGTCAGCGCTATAAAGAAAACGAGACGGGAACTTCCTATTCTGATCATTAGTGGCGAAGAGGACCCGGTCGGCGGCTGCGGAAAAGATGTATACCGTTACTTTTCATTGCTTACACGTCTTGGTTTTAAAAATGCAGACTGTATACTCTATGCTGAATGCAGACACGAACTTCTGAATGAAATTAATCGCAAAAAAATTATGCAGGATGTCCTTCAATGGATGATAAGCGATAAGATAGACGATGAACCGAACAAGACGGAAGTAACGATTACGACAGAAGAAACAAAAATGAACACGGATGCAACAGATACCGGTAGTACTAAAGTTAATGAAACAGAATAAATACGAAAGAGGAATCTAATGAGTCAATTTGAATTTATAGCACCTTGCCATTTTGGTCTTGAAAGCGTGCTGAAACAGGAAATACAGGACCTTGGATATGAGATAACGCAGGTCGAGGATGGTAAAGTAACATTTCGAGGAGATGAAACTGCCATTTGCCGTGCGAATATCTTTTTACGCACTACAGAACGTATTCTGATAAAAGTTGCACAGTTCAAGGCAACGACTTACGATGAGCTCTTCGAGGCGACCAAGGCCATTCCCTGGGAAAATTATCTTCCAAAAGATGCTAAGTTCTGGGTTGCAAAAGCGAATTCCATAAAAAGTGCGCTTTTCAGTCCTTCGGACATACAGTCCATTATGAAAAAAGCTATGGTTGAACGCATGAAACAACATTACCATATGGATTGGTTTGATGAATCCGGCAGTTCATTTCCCCTTCGTGTCAGCCTTTTGAAAGACATCGTTACGATAGGACTTGATACTTCCGGTGAATCACTGCACCGCCGCGGTTACAGAAAGCTGACAAGCAAAGCACCAATTACAGAAACGCTGGCCGCCGCATTGATCCTTCTGACACCATGGAAGGCCGACCGGCATCTTGTCGATCCGTTCTGCGGCAGCGGTACCATCCCGATTGAAGCCGCCATGATCGGCGCTAACATTGCACCCGGAATGAACCGTTCATTCCAAGCAGAAGACTGGACACATCTGATACCAAAAAAGTCCTGGTATCAGGCCGTCGAAGAAGCGAATGATCTCATTATCCCGGACTGTAAGCTAAGCATCCAGGGATATGATGCAGATGGTGAAATCATAGCTGCTGCCAGACAAAATGCCAGTCTTGCGGGTGTTGACACCATGATCCATTTTCAGCAGCGTGAAGTCGCAGCTCTCTCCCACCCGAACAAGTATGGTTTTGTTATTACAAACCCTCCCTACGGTGAACGACTCGAAGACAAAGAAGCCCTTCCTGCCCTCTACCGCCAGATTGGTGAATCAATGAAGAGGCTTGACACCTGGTCCTACTATCTGATTACTTCGTATGAAGATGCTCAGAAGCACATCGGTAAGCAAGCGGCAAAGAACCGAAAGATCTACAACGGAATGATGAAAACTTACTTTTATCAGTTCCCGGGTCCAAGACCGCCAAAGAGAACTCCTGAACAGCCCAAATAATATATTTTATGCAGGATTATGGAATATGTCGGTCTCAGCCTACAAATACATGCAATTCCGGACCATAGCTCACAGAGCGTTACGCAATATGACTGGAACGATTCTGTAATATTAAAGCAGTAAGACATATTAATTCGTTTTCCCATGAAATCAATTCATATTTTTGTTTTTTTGTCCCTGTTCTTGACAGCCATAACTCTGCAAAAAGTTAGTTTATGTTAAAAAACACCTTATAGGAAGTTGTTTTTCTTTCCCATAAGGTGTTTTCTTATAAAAATCTAAAAATATTCTTTCTCTTCCTAGCCATCATAAAGCTTTCTTACGATTCTTCCCTCTGCTGTTCAAAGTCCTGCAAAAATTGTGTACCGACCCGTTCTATTTCACCAAAGACCCGCTTAATTCCTTGTTGACTTTTATACCAGTTTTCTTTATTGATCATAACACCATGATCCAGATACGGTACGGGTCGTATGAGCAGTTCAGCATTCGGGAATGCAAACTGATAATACATAAGACATCTTCTGGCATGAAAATTCTTGCAGCAGATAATTCCTTTTTTTACATCGATCTTATGCTGGTCCAAAAGTCTTCTGGAAAACACAGCATTTTCTTTTGTAAATGTTGCTTCTGGTTCGCCCAGTACAGCCTCAGGGTCAACTCCGTTACGCACCAAAACGTCTGTTAGGAACTCGCACTCTGTATGATACTCTGTATTGTATATTTCTGCTTTTGATTTAACACCAGAAAAAACACCGGTCTTAATGCTTGATTTACCAGATGGTACAAGGTACGGTGCCATAGCTTTTTTCCACAACCTGGCTGCTTCCTCCGCCGCATCCGGATGTGAACCACCGGGAATAAAAATCACATCTGCTTTTTCCATCTCATCTTCAATAAAAATGAAATTCGTTAAATCATCCATGATTCTTTTATTCATATTACATCCTCCGGTAGTTTCATGATACAGACCTACTGTACTCTGTTCAGACTGACTTATTATCTATGCGTTCCTTTAAGTTTATGATATTAGCTTCAATTGTATTCATGACTTCTAAGAACTTCTCATCTTCCATTCCGGATGGATCATCAAGTCCCCAGTCTTCCCGATAACGGCACGGCAAGTAAGGACACTCTACATTACAACCCATGGTAACAACAATGTCGACCGCTGGTATATCTTCAAGCAGTTTTGAATGCTGTGTTTCTTCCATATCAATCCCATGAACCTGCTTCATTAAGCGTACAGCATCCTGATTGATCTGAGGTTTTGTTTCTGTTCCTGCCGAAAAGCTATCAAACACATCCGCTGCCAGCTTTTTACCAAGCGCTTCCGCCATCTGACTTCTGCAGGAATTATGAACACATATAAAAGCAACTTTTGGTAATCCCATAATTTTATCTCCATTCTTTTCGATACCTATTCTGGTTCTGAATAGGTTGTGATAGCAAATACACTTTCAATTATTATTCATTTCCAGTAAGAAGGTATGTTTTCCTTACTTTATACTTTAACTTCTTCAGATTCGCATACTACGTATTGTTCTGCGTACATAGTTTACATAAGTATAGCAGATTAAACTTACTTTATGCAATCAACATCGTAAATCTTATACATACCTAACGCATTCATTAAGAAACCCTGTTTTCGTATTATTTTCGTAAAAATCAATCCCGGTGGATGTTTACTTGCTCACTGTACCTTTTTTTACTTCACAGCGTTTTTATGCGATGCGATGACGAAATATGTTGCATTACAGTTTTTTCTATACATTGTTAACAAATTATGGTTCACTTTCTCTCCGCCTATTTCGAAATTCTTTGTGCATATTATCTATATAACCCCCATGTAAACGATGTATTTCCTTGACTTGACGGATGAAATCTAAGTGCTATACTAAAAATGTCGCGTTTAGGACACAGCTTAATTTGCTCAGTATATTAATTCTTATTTATTAATCTGTATAACAGACATACAGGTTTATTGTTTTTTTTAAAAGTAATATGAACGCATAAAAGGGTTTTGTCCTTTTAGCATAAATACTGCAAGGTAATAAAGCAAGCGCAGAAATGCGCAGGAATGAGGGGAAAATGAATCGTTCAAAAATTTATTCCATCTTATCTGGAATGAATCAATTAAAATGGACCATTGCCATAAAGGGAATTTTTGCTGGACTGCTTGTTGGCGTTCTTGCTGTTTTTTATCGAATGTTAATTGACTTTGGCTTGGAGACCGCGGTCAAGATTTATGATTATCTTCGCAGCAATCCGATCATGATACTACCTTGGTTATTGATTATTGTAGCTGTCGGACTTCTCTTCATGTTGTTTGTTAAAATTGAACCTATGGCTAGCGGGAGTGGTATTCCACAGGTAGAAGGTCTTCTGCTATACGGCATGAAGATGAAATGGTATCTGATTCTTCCCATACGTTTTGTTGCAGGTTTTATTTCCTCTCTGTTCGGTGTCTCACTTGGTCGTGAAGGTCCTTCCATTCAGATTGGTGCTTCCATCAGTCAGCCCCTTTCAAAAAAATGCTGTAAGAATAAGCTGGAAGAGAACTATATTATTACCGGAGGGGCTGCAGCTGGTCTTTCTGCAGCATTCAGTGCACCTTTATCCGGAATAATGTTCGCGCTGGAAGAAGTACACCGCAGCTTCTCACCTATGATTCTGATTGCTGCTACTACTGCTTCATTAACGGCTAACGTTATATCAAATTTCGTATTTGGCTTAAAACCAGAATTAAGTTTTATAGAAATTCCTTTGCTTCCGGTTCAATACTATGGATGGTTGATTCCAATCGGCATTTGCACCGGTATACTTGGTACATTGATTAACAAATCACTTTTATCTTTTCAGACATTATATAAAAAGATACCAGTTTGGTCCCGTGCAATGATTGCATTGCTTGTTGCTTTGCTTTTCGGTTTATTTCTTCCTGATTTGCTGGGAGGCGGACTTAATCTCGTAGAAATGACAGAAAAGTCCCAAATTGCATTTTCTCTCTTAATTTTATATTTAGTTGCCAAAGTATTTTTCACAAGCATTAGCTTTGGAAGTGGCATTCCTGGTGGTATCTTTATGCCAATTCTCTCAACTGGTGCAATGACCGGTGCAATTATTGGAACACTCGGAACACATCTTGGTCTTCCTTCAGAATATGTTCCTTACTTTTGTATCTGTGCTATGGCAGGTGCATTATCCGGGTCAGTAAAAGCTCCCGTAACAAGTATCCTTCTGATTGCGGAAATGTCCGGTACTCTGGTTCATACTCTTCCAGTAGCCGTCTGTGCCTTCAGTTCACTGCTTGTATCAGATCTCCTAAAAACAGCACCGATCTACGAATCCTTACTAGAGAGAATTGTTGGTGAAACAAAGAAAGAAACAAAGCATTATAAATCCGGTGCGCTTTTAGAAATTCCGGTTGAAATCGGTAGTGATATTGCAAACAAAAAGATAAAAGAGGTCCATTGGCCGGAAGGTTCCTTGGTTGTATCCATCCATCGTGGTCAAAAGGAAATTACACCAAATGGTATGACCGAAATTCTGCCAGGTGATTATCTTGTTATCCTGTCATCGGAAAAACAATATCAGGATATGAGTATTGAATTAGAGCATATGTGTCGTATGCACTAATGCCTTCCTTATGAAATGCAGAATAAAAAGCTATTATTGAACTGACCTGCCATACATTAGATTTTGGGATCTAACATATGGCAGGTCAGTTTTTTATTGTAATAATACTATTTTCTGATATTTGTATCACCAAATAAATGCAAGTAACATAACAACATTTCCAAGGCACAGACTCTTCCACAAAAGAGTCAGAAAAGTATCTATTCTGATACTTCGATTGAAATCTGTAGCAATACTTTATATACTCTGTGCCCATGTTATTAAGTCATAAGAAGATGCTGTGGCGCAAAGGCATAGAAAGTCTTTTAGCAGCCATATAACAGGCAATAAGAACAAAACCCTATGGTAATGTCAGATTGTGAAAGAATGCCTCTAATCGACGTTATAACGCCTTGTATGGTCATTAAGTATCCAGTTTAGCAATCCCTCTATAATCAAAGGATAAAATCTGAAGCTTGATTTAACAATTTTGCATAATTCAGGTCAAAAGCATCGTTGAAATAATAGCACCCAACAGAGGCTACCAAACATCCTTCGTCATATCATGGACCTAATCCTGTGTTTCACACCCGACATTCCACTATTTTTATACACAAAAAAAGAGTCTAAACGACTCTCTTCATTGATGCCGGCGACCGGAATCGAACCGGTACGGGAGATTAGTCCCGCAGGATTTTAAGTCCTGTGCGTCTGCCAGTTCCGCCACGCCGGCACAAATGGGAGTTACAGGGCTCGAACCTGTGACCCTCTGCTTGTAAGGCAGATGCTCTCCCAGCTGAGCTAAACTCCCATACATTGCAAGTTACGTAGTAAAGATTATTATCTTTACTTCTGGGTTATTGCAGATTGTGCATTAGAGGACTTGAACCCCCAGCCTTTTGGTCCGTAGCCAAACGCTCTATCCAATTGAGCTAAATGCACATAAAATAATAAAAGAACAAACTCCTAATTTTTCTAAACGACCCAGATCGGACTCGAACCGACGACCTCCGCCGTGACAGGGCGGCGCTCTAACCAACTGAGCCACTAGGCCAAATAAATACAATTAAAAAAACAGAAATGGACCTTCGGGGACTCGAACCCGGGACCGACCGGTTATGAGCCGGTTGCTCTAACCAACTGAGCTAAAGGTCCAAATAAAAAGCCGATGATCGGATTCGAACCGATAACCTGCTGATTACAAATCAGCTGCTCTGCCATTGAGCCACATCGGCACATTTACCGTAGTAAAATTATAAGACTGATATTACTATCAATCTTAAACTACAAACAACATCTCCGATAATAGATGACTCCAAGGG
The DNA here is from genome assembly GCA_003249225.1 of Clostridia bacterium. Classification (GTDB taxonomy): domain Bacteria; phylum Bacillota; class Clostridia; order Lachnospirales; family Lachnospiraceae; genus SZUA-448. The sequence continues at coordinate 135,936 of QKJQ01000023.1, forward strand.
GACTTGAACCCCTGTTACCGCCGTGAAAGGGCGGTGTCTTAACCGCTTGACCATGGAGCCGCATTAGTAATTATACACAGTTATTACCTTTATGTCAATTATCAAATTAACATTTACACTTGATTGTTAACTCCCCGAGTTGGGCTCGAACCAACAACCCCACGGTTAACAGCCGTGTGCTCTACCATTGAGCTATCGAGGAAAATTTGAAGCAAAAATGCAACGCATTCTTGCAACATATTTCATGAATTTCATGTAACAAAATAATATTATCTTTGAAACTAATCAATATCCTCAAATATAACCATAACTCATTGTACAACTATTTGATTCTTTCGAATCATTTTACCAAAACTTTCACATTAAACAAAAGCATTCATCCATTTTTGAAACAAACCATACAAGGTCAAGCCCTCGACCTATTAGTAACAGTCAGCTGCATGCGTTACCGCACTTCCACCTCTGCCCTATCTACCTCGTAGTCTTCAAGGGGTCTTACTACTTACGTATGGGATATCTTATCTTGA
>QKJQ01000010.1 GCA_003249225.1 Clostridia bacterium
AAGAAGTTGATCGATTCCGTCTTCAGAGAGTAGACGGTCCAGCTCATTTATAACAAAGCTTTCAAGTTGGTCTTTTCGAATTGCTTTGTTGGTACACACTTTATTCTTCTTTTCTCCAATGCAACGATATACAACCCGTTCCTGCCTGTTGCCTCTCGCAGGTGCACGATCGCCGGCATAGCTTCTGTGGCATTCGCCACATTCAACCAAACCAGAAAGCAAGTATGTAATTACATCGCAACTGCGTGATCTATTCGGTTTACTTGTCATCCTATTGGCAGCCTCCCATAATTCTTCAGATATGATCGCAGGGACACCGCTATCAATCCTGATAGGTTCCTGCGGAATGTTTGTCATGGCACCGTTTATTTTTTCTCTTTTATTCTTACCATAGGTATAAACACCTTTATACTTTTCGTTCTTAATCATATCACGAACAACAGAACTTTTGAAGAGATTTCCATATTTATTCCTATAACCATTATCGTTCAACCACTTTATCATATTGTTCTGACCGGCAGCGGCCATCTCAAAAACTCTTACAACAGCATCTGACTCATTTTTATTCACAACAAGAAAACCATCCGTATTTACATCATATCCGAATGGAGGCTTTCCACCAGTGTGCTTGCACTGCAGAGCATTCTCTTTTAATCCCTTTTTCACTTCCCTGGCCAGGTTGGCAGAGTAATACTCAGCCATTCCTTCAAGGACTGATTCCAGAATAATTGATTCTGGTGAGTCATCAAAGTTTTCAAGTACAGAAATAAGACGTACACCGCTTTCTTTCAGTGCACGCTTATAAAAAGCGGAATCGTATCGGTTGCGGGCAAATCGATCAAGCTTGTGACAGATCACGACCTGAAACTCACGGCTTTTTGCATCAGCAATCATTTTCAAAAACTGTGGTCGATTATCCGTTGTCGCAGACAATGCTTCATCGACATAGGTTGCTACAATATCATATCCGTTACGTTCAGCATATTCTTTTATTGCTCTTGTCTGAGCTTCGATTGATTCTTCGCGCTGGTTATCAGAGCTGTATCTTGCATAAACTGCAGCTGGTGTATTCTTCATTATGATGCCTTTCGAAATTTGGGGGTAGGAATAATTCTATTTCATAGTATAATAGGACGATATACCTAATTTTATTTAGATGGGGTACGAATAAAAATTAGGAGAGTATACAACATGGAGACTTATGTAAAACTGATTAAAGAATTATTGGAAAGGATGGAAAACACAAAAGAAAATGAAATCATCGCAAAGAGGATTTACCTTTTTGTTAAAACAATTTTAGGTTAGGCTTTGGCCTAACCCTTTTTATGTTCTTCTTCCATAAGCTTTGCCATCTTTTCGAGTACTTTCCAATCTTCCTCATTGAGTTTGCTGAGCATATGAGCAAATTTCTTCATATATTCATTATCATTACTTGGTCGTGCAACAGAAGCTGCCCAAACAGTGATTTCATCATCTCGATCCATTTCTATAAACATCGAGCCTACACCTGATTCAAGCCATGTACGCGATACATTGAATTCCCTACATATCGAAACTATTGTCTGTTCAGTAATGTTACGTCTACCAGTTTCGTGACCAGAGATAGCAGATTTCGTTAATCCTAATTTATCGGCGAATTCATCCTGGCTCATATTAAGTTTAAGTCTAATTTCTTTTAAGCGTTCGTTCAATTTAATCACCTCCACCACGATAATATCACCAAAAGTACGCCATGTCAACTTTTATATAAATAAATGTTGACAAAGTGCGCGATGCGTCCTATAATGAGCGCATGGACAACTAAACAAAGCACATTGTCAACTGAAAAGGAGGTGAAAGCCCATGAGTGAAACAGAAAAAAAGATACTTGCGACTTTTGAAGAGGTATTACCAAAGCTTACAGAGAGTGAAAAAGAAAGGCTTCTTTACTTTGGTGAAGGAATGGCATTCAAAAGTGAACAACAGCATGAGGACAAAAAGTCAGCATAAAATATCATAACAAAATGGGCGGTACCTTCTATAGGACCGCCCATGGACAAGATTTTATCAACCGGTGTTTTTTGAAGGCAAACAAAACTTACATCCGTTTGCATTTTTACCAGTTTTAAGTAGTGATTCAACTCTAGCAAATTCGTAGGTATCACAGTTGTAAACGTTTTTATCTGACATCAGGTTAATTAAGCATGCTTGAGTTTCGTTGTCGAGATCATGAATTTCTTGCGTGTTATAGTTCAACACATATCTTTTTCCGTTGAATGGAGCTAAGTATCTACGCATATCCGTGTTCTCCTTTCCTGCATACTAAGCTAGTGCTATAGCCTGTATTTTAAGTATAGGAGAAAAACGGAAATTAATCAAACAATAGTAGGGTGTTGCATCAAAAGAGCGCCCAGGAGGAGAAAAAATGTTAAATTCGGTAGAAACAGAAAGAGCAATATATGCATTTACCGGGAAAACAAAAGATGAATATCTGAATGATGTAATAAAAGCATGGAACGACTATCTGGCAGCAGGTGGTGATCCAGCAAAATATGAAGACAAGGAGGAAGCGTGTTGAAGAAAGCATCAAAAATAATCATAGGATTTTTAACAGCACTTCTTGTTGTAGTTGCATTCATCTTTTTGATTTCTTCATCAGATGATTATACACCTCAGCTCATAGGTTTACTCGTTCTGGCACTTGTATTTGCTTTAGACATCAAAGAAACAAGAGAGGAGCGTGAAAACGATTTTTCGCGAATTTATTAAAAGAAGAATTAACAAAATGTCAGTACGAACGTTGAGTATCATTTTTTTCACGAAGCATGGTCTCATTATACATAATGGTGAGCTTGTTGACATCAAATAAAACATATCAAGAAGGGAGATTTACATGAGAGGAATATCACGAAACATCGACCCACTGGGAAGAATCACACTACCAAAGGAGTACCGGAAAACTTTTGGAATTAAAGAGGATGATTACATCGCCATTTACTTTGAGGGAGAAGTAATCAAGCTTCATGTAGCAGAAATAGGTTATAGAGGCATTGCAAGGCAGCTGGATGAACTTGGACGTTTAACATTGCCTAAAGAAGCCAGAAGAACGCTGGAGTATGAAGATAAGCAGCTCGTTGAAATGTTTATTGCTGGTGATGACATTTGCATCATTAAAGCAGGAAATAGCTGCACCATATGCGGAAAGATACATGCAGAGCACCAGGTACATGGGAAGCCAATATGTGAAGCGTGCCTGATTGAGGCTGCAGGGGTGTTGGATCTGAGAAGAAGAACCGAGGCTATGAGAAACAAAGAAAAAAGCCTGGAAGGACGGGCATCCAACCAAGCTATGTAACTAATAAATCACCACTAATAGTATACCATTACCGGGGGGATAATGCAATGAAAAATAAACGGATCGGAGATCGTCCAAAATTCTACAGTGATGGAATTACAAGGGCGACCGGTCCGTTTTTTGTTGCGCAGTGTGATTGCGGATATATGAGTTGGACATGCCTGTACAAAACGGAGTGCCCAAAATGTGGAAATAAAAATATCAAATGCAATTCCGCAAGCAAGACATCAGAAATTGAATAGATTACCTCGATTTTTTAAAGCGGCCATGACCGCTTATCCGTCCTCGTAATGGATATTATTATCTCAGCTATGGGAGGTAACAAGTGTTAGTAAAAAGTAGGGATTACGACTACGAGTATATTTACGATAAAACAGTTCTTGGGGAAGAGGAACGAGAAGAGAAGATCCAGGAGCTGAAGAACCAAAAAGCCAAATTAAAGATCAGAGCAAAGACAATACAGTCAGGTGAGATTTTAGAATCAGAGATCTATCCAGTATGGATAAAACCCAAGGACAATCCCAAGGTAGATAAAAGTAAGCTGTCACCAGATGCCATGAGCCGGTATAACGACAAACAGGCACAGAAACACTTTGTACGAGTGGTACATTGTAATTTTTTCAAAGACGACCTGTACATGACGCTGACCTTTGACAAGCTCCTCGGAGAGGAAGCAGTCAAGAAAGCAGTATCAAAGTACCTTGCAAAGATAAGGCGGTATAGGAAAAAGAACGGAATGCCTCCTCTTGTCTATGTATACGTGATCGAGTACGTGGACGAAGAGAATATCCCGACATCAAAGCGCGTCCGGATGCACGTCCATCTCATCATGAATAGGATGGACAGAAATGTAGCAGAGGAGTACTGGGAGAACGGCAGATCACAGGCTCAGAGATTACAGCCGGATGAGTTTGGATTTGAAGGTGTTGCAAGGTACATGCTCAAGGGCAAGAGAGCAAGAAAGAATAAAAAGCGTTGGTATGGCAGCAGGAATCTGAAATTACCAGTAATACATACATCTGACACCAAGCTCACAAAGAAAAAAGCAGAAAAGATCGCCAGAACACCGGACGACTGCAAGGAGCTATTTGAAAAGCTGTATAACCAAAAATACAGGCTGCTGGACGTTAAGGTCATGTACTCAGATATTACCGCCGGTTACTACATCCGGGCACGGATGCGTAAACGAGATTAGGAGGTAACGATGGAAAAAAAAAAAGTAAGCATCTACATCGAAGCCGACTATAGCGGATCACCAAAAGCCGGTACCGGAAAGTATGGATATGTACTCGAGTACATCGACAGTGAGGGCAGAGAGAACACCAAGGAAGTGTTTGGAGGTTATTCCAATACCACAAAGCACAGGACATTCCTTCATGCCACCATCGATGCACTGGGACACCTTAAAGCGGATCCGTGCGAAGTGTATCTTCTTCTGGATTGCCCATATGTTGCAGAGTCATACCGGCACAGGAGCATGCTTGACTGGCAGGCGGCCGGATGGATCAAGAACGGCAGAGACTGGAAGCCAGTGGCAAATAGTGACCTGTGGGAAAAGACGGTTGACTTTGTAAAGACGCATGAAATATCAGCGTTCCGGGAGAATGACAACAAATACAGATCATGGCTCCAGACGATGCTCCGGACCGGAGAAATAAAAATAAAAACAAAGACAGACAGGGAGGAATAACAATGTTTGATAGATTTGGAGAATTCGACTCCGCTGCAGAGATAAATGAAACAGCGGTGAACCTTAGAAGAGAAAAGGACACTGAAAGCATCAGGATCCTTGCAAAGGAAAACGGGATTGATGTTGATATAGCAGATGCTTTTATTGATGGTGACATCATCTTTTTATGTGACGATATGGCAGCAGCAATCGGAAAGATTGATATTGAGTCAGAAGAACTGAAACCGGTCGAGATAATGAAAGACTGGGTGGAGTATTTAAAGAGCAGATGCTTCGAAGATCCTGATATGGCAAAAGCCATCAGATCAAAGAAAAAGAGCTTGAAAGGTGCCATCGGTGCTTTGCTTACATGGAGCTTCAAAAATCAAATTCCTGTAGATAAGGACATCTTAAAGGCAGCAGGGGTAACAGCAGGCCGGTGCACTCTTGGCATCCCGGGGATGGGAAGAGCAAAGCAGATCATGTCAGAGTACTACACCGGAAAGCAGGTGGGATAATTGAAAAAGAAAGCCATAGAAATGATACCATACCTGAAACTGAAAAAAACAAGCAGAAAGAAAGATGTCAGATACATAGGAGTGACAGCAGTAAAGAAAGTTGCAGAAGAAAAGCATTTCTTCCTTGAAATCTATAAAAACACAAAGAATGCCAGCACAGTTCCAGTCGCAAGATTAGTATGTACTCAAAAGGACTTCGGTACATATTTTCCTGAAAGAAACGAGTGGACAAGACAAAAGTGTGAAACTGACAGCTACAAGGGCGGGCTTATCTGGAATGAAAAAACCGGAGAAAGAACAACAAGTGACAAGTTGGAAAAGCAGAATATTTTATACGATGAGAAAGACTTAGAGAGGATGAGAGACTTCTTTAAGCCGAGCAGAAGCATATGGAATGAAGGACGCTGGTGGGAATATGTCAGTAAACATCAGCAGAGTGTTGTCAGTAACGCAAGAATGGCAACTGAAAAACGAAAAAACGAAAGAAGACGACAGGCACTAAAGGAACGTGAGCAGAACACATTGAAACTTCCGGAACAGGAACTGTTAGATATGGCTGATGAAAGGTACTTCTATCATAAACATTTTCTCATCTACAAAAAGAAAGGATGCTTTGCAAAGATTGCATGTACGAAATGCGGCGGTGTAACCGATGCAAGATGGAAGGGTGGAGAGTCTTATGAGAGCCAGTTCCAAAGACGGACACAAGAGCCGGTAGCCGGGAAGAGCGGAACATGTCCACTGTGCGGAGCGGTCGGAGAATACAAGTGCCAGGGAAAAGTAAAATCTTCTTACGCAAAATCAATTTATATCTTCCTGGGACAAAAATATAAAGAGACGGGCATGGTGCTGAGATATATCCAGATTTCAAAAGAATGGCAAATAGAAGAAATCTGTGAAAATGGTGGACCAGAGCTGTTCAATGCTTTAGAAAAACTTTCGGGAGTTGAGATTGCAAGAGGGTATTTTGAGGAAGGAAAGCCATTACAGATTGATTTCCACAAACACAACCCATATGACGGAAAAGACTTCTGGGATGACTGTAATCTGTATGGTATGAACAACATTAAGATAAGCGATGCTCCAGTGCTTTATCAGACGTATACAGAAATGCAGGGGACAATATTCCAATACAGCGGATTAAAAGAGTATGTGGCAGCAGTGGGATATGTAAATCCAATAAGCTACCTTGAAAGATATCAGCAGACACCACAGATCGAGATACTGACAAAGCTAGGCCTTGTCGATGTCGTAAAAGAACTTGTCAGATGCAGATATGGAATCGTCGTTTCTCAATATGCAAACCGTCCGGATGAATTCTTAGGTATCAATAAGGATAAAGCAAAACTCCTCATAAGCAGAAAAGGAAACATTGATATTCTGAACGTATGCAAGATGGAGAAAAGATTAGAGCAGCACTGGACAATAGATCAGATCGAAGCACTGGCTGAGATTGGAGCATCACAGGGAAATATAGCGCAGGTGCTTGAACTCATGACGATACAAAAGGTCCTGAATCTGATATCAAAATATGCCGGGTGTGAATATGGGACGAACTGCAGTAATGCTATTTCAAGATTAAAGCATGTGGCCACAACTTATTTTGACTATCTATCAATGAGAAAACAGCGGGGTTATGACTTAAGAAACACAGTATATCAGCGTCCAAAAGATCTTTCGGTTGCTCATAAAAAAATGACTGATGAGATAAACAAGGAACAACAGGATAAAAGGATGCAGGAAGCTGCAGAGAAGTATCCAATGATCCGCAAGAACTATCGAAGCCTGAGGAACAGATACTTTTATGAAGATGATAGATTTACCATAAGGCCCGCAAGATCCGCTGAAGAAATTATACAGGAAGGAAGAACATTGCATCACTGTGTGGGCGGGGATAGCTATCTGAAAAGCCATAATGAAAAGAAGAGTATCATACTTGTCATGAGATACAAGGATCAGCAGGAAATACCATATATAACCGTAGAAATACAAGATGAAAGAATCATCCAATGGTATGGAGCGCAGGATAAGAAGCCGGATATTAAAGATAATCAGAAATGGCTTGATACTTACATTGTAAGGCTTAAATGTAAAAAAGACGGAATGTTTGAGGATGCCGCAGAATCATTGCTGGCATCGGCAGCAGGATAAAGGAGAGAAGCATGGAAGAATGCACACAGATAACACTGGACGAATGGAGCCGGTGGAATGAAGAAATTAAGTTGAAACTGGCACAGATCGAAGATGATTTTATCTATATAGGGTACCTGATGAAGCAGATCAGAGACAGTGGCATGTTTGACGGATGTAAAGATATCTTTGAATTTGCACAGAAAGAGTATGGTTTAGGCAAATCGACTGTGAGTCGTTTCATAGCAATCAATGAAAAATTTTCGCAGGGTGGCAATTCGATTGAATTAAAAGACGAATATAGAGGCCTCGGCAGCAGTAAACTGGCAGAAATGCTAACACTTTCAGATTCAGAGTGTTTACTGATAACAGAAAAAACGACGGTGAGTGAAATAAGAGAACTGAAAAGATTTGATAAGAATCAGGTACCGGATGCAGAAGTGATCGAAGTACTTTCACCATTGCAGAAATGCATTGTTGACTTCTTCAGGGATAAGAAAAAACAGGATGTTCTTGAAAAGGTTATAAAACTGATAGAACAGGAAGAATGGAAGTCGGCGGCAGATGTTATGAACCCGGGAGAATACACCACACACAAGAAGGGAATCGTTTATCTCTTCATGTATGACTGGAATACAGGGATCAAATACAAACTGATGACAGAAGAAAAGCCAATCGGTATGTCATGGCCGGAACTACTGACTGAAATATATCAGATCTACCATACTGCAGCTGAATCGGAGAACGGAATCTGGGCTGAATATTATGGCACAGATACAGAAGTGAATAATATGAAAAAAACACCGGAAACACTAACACTTCAGGACTCTGTTGCGACGTCGCAACAGGAAGAAGAAAACGAAGAAGATGACATCGAAGAAGAACAAGAAAACGAACCTAAAAAAACCATGAAACCCTTGCAAAATCAGGCAAATACAGCTGTTGCGACGTCGCAACAGAAAAGCGAACTACAGACGGCAAAAACCGTTATCAAGAACAGTGAGCCGGTACAGAATTCAGAACAGAATACGATTAGTCTGAACGTTTACAAAGACATAAAGGAACCGGATCAGCCTGCAGGTATCAAGTTGCACTCAGAGAGCATGTCACCGACACAAATGTCGGGAACATCAAAAGAAATACTCGAGGGTGAAGTAATTGATAACCAGGAAGAGAGAATAAAAGAACTGCTAAAAAAACTGTTTGATGATGCAGATCTAATTGAATCGGAGCAGGCAGCAGTTGACTGGCTGTCAAAGCAGGATAGGAACATTGTTGAGAACCTGGTATATGCATTTGAAAAAGCAGACTTTAGGGCAATATATTAGTGCCAGTGAAATGTTGGTGGAGCTGGTGGAGTGGGATCCTGCGGAGCAGCCTTGTATATAGGGCATACAGCAAAGCCGCAGGTCCCACCGGTGCGGATGTAATCGCAATATAAAAAGCCTTTTTCAAGCGATGGCCAGCCGTTATACCGGACCAGATTGTAATCAAGCTTTATTGTATACTCCCGCTTCTGGGTCGGGCATTTCCCGGTAAAGGATATTCTCTTGTACATAGATACCTCCAACAAAACAAACATATGTTCGTATATTATAGCATCATAATAAATTAAGTCAATGTAAGGAGCTGGAACGTGAGCAAAGGCATAGTAACAGAATTCGAAACAATATGTTTTTTCTGTGGTAAACCTGCAGAGTGTGAACATCATCTGATATTCGGTAATGGAAAGAGAAATTTAGCAGAAAAAGATGGATTGAAAGTACCGTCATGTCACTGGTGCCACAATCTGGCCACGAAGCCGGTAAATAGGATACATGAGAATTCAATGGCAGAAAATCTATCAAAGAAATTAGGTCAGGCAATATATGAAAACAAGATAGGAACAAGAGAAGAATTTCGCAGAAGATATGGAACATCATACCTGTAGGTACCGCCAGGAGGGGAATACATACCACAAGAGCCTCCTTATCGAATATTTGTGTACCCGGGGGCAACCCCGGGAGAAAGGAAAACAATGAAAGCAGGAGATATCAGAAAAGAAGCTTTAAAGACGTTTAAAAAGGGACAACTGGTAAAGCTTATTGCAAAAGGGGAAAGTTACGAGGAAAAGAAGAAAGTGGAAAAACTGGTAAAGGTTGAGGACTTCTATCCTTACCATGTGCTTACAAGATGCAATGGACATTATGAGTGTTTCATGTATCATGACTTTCTTAAAATGTCACAAGCCGCAAAAAATCTAACACTTAAGCAGAATCAGGCAGCAGGATAAGGAGGGTGTTTATGAAACGCGTTAAGGATGATTTGACTGTAGATCAAAAGAAAGCCATGGGATGTCCATGCTGCTTTTGCAATGAACTTATAACAAGGTCAGATGTTGAAAAAATGGAATTTAGATGTTCAACAACTAAAAGAAAAACCGTAATAGCATGGCACAACAGATGCTTTGTTACAAAATAAAGCAGAGTCACAGTGACCATATTGCCAACACTGGCAGAAAGGTAGATAGAAGATGAAAAAAGCACTTTATGGTATTTTAGGAATTTTAACAATCATTACAGGAGAGGCAGCAGTTATATATATTGCTTTATGGAGAATGTTTATAAAGCCAATCATTGATACATGCATGTTATTTGATCAGGAAAATCTTACAGCGGTAGCGGTAGGAAAGACAGTGTTAAGCTGTATATTTGCATCAACAGTGGGGTCAATAGGTGCATATGCTGTAATACTAATTGGATTAACAATTATATCAATTGGCACAGGTAAAAAAAGAAGAAAACACTAAGACCATATTGCCATAGTTGGCAGAAAGGTAGGAAATATTTTATGGGAAATGTTAAGCACTTATGCATATGTGCAAGTACAACTGATGAATATAATGGATATGAATGTAGTATTACCGGAGGATCATGCATGTTTTTAAGACCAAATCAAGATGCATGCGCAAATGAATATGGAGAGGTAGAACACACAGATAGTTGGATAAGAAAACATCAGAAAAACCATGGAATAAAGATATATAGAATTGATGATATATCGTGGTACGCAGCACACAACATGATGGAATTCCTTAATTGGTACCATAAGAACATTGACAGTCTTACGGATCCTGATGAAATCAAAGAGTTAGAAGTTATTGAATCAGAAGACGGAATGATGTGGTATAGCGAAAATATTACGCAGGAAGATATTACTGAGTTAGGAGACAGTGATGAGCTTTGCAAAGGCGGGTTAGGTGATTTGAAAAGACGATGTGGTGAGATTTACAAGATGCAGACATTCGCTGATGTACTAGGCGATGAGGATATTATGGAACCATATGAGATAGCTAATACAGAATGGTGAGCCTGATATCGGAATAAGGAGGTTTACATGGCAATACTAAATTATACAACAACAATAGATGCTTTTAAGTCTGCATCAGAGATCGAATATGTCCTGATCAAGCACAAAGCAAAATCAATTGTAAAGGAATTCGAGGGCGAACGAATAACCGGACTTTCCTTCATGATTGACACCGGCAGCAGTCAGATACCCATCAAACTTCCTGTAAAGGTAAATGAATGCATGAAGATCCTGCGTGAGCAGAGGAAAACAAACAAAGCCGTAAAAGATACAGCCGATCAGGCTGAAAGAGTAGCATGGAGGATCCTGCTTGACTGGGTAAAAGCACAGATGGCACTACTGGACATAGAGATGGTACAGATGCAGGAGATCTTTATGCCTTACATCGTAGACAGCTCTGGAAGAACATTGTATGAGAGGTTGGAAGAACAGCAATTTCTTTTACTCGAGTAAAAAATCACCGCTGCATGGCAGCAGGAGAGGAGAAGCCAATGAAAGAATACAAAGCAGAACTAACACTACCGGTTAAGAACTCACCTAAGGCAGCAAGAAACCTGTCACTCTTCTGTAATAAAGCTCAGAACATGCTTGAAATAGTCAGGAGCACCAGCGGAGCGTATGAAGGTAACTCAATAAGAGTTAGGATTGAGATTGAATGTGTGGAGGAAGAAGAATGCAAGAAATAAAAGTAAGAGCATTTGACAAAGGTGAAGACAACAGTGTATCAAGAATGCTTTATTCGGACCAGTCAACACCGAGTGATGTTTGGTTTTCGTTAGATGATGGAAAAGTACAGTGCATGATTAATTATGACTACTGTGACAGCTTCGGAGATGAACACGATAACTGGGTAGCGTTGGATAACATCATGGAATTTACAGGACTAACAAAGAATGGAAAGGATGTATACACAGGAGATATCATCAAAGAATTGTTTGGAAAAACTGTAGGAGTGATCAAACGTGGCATATACAGAAGCTGCTTTGATAACACAGAAACGCAGCACTGTGGATTTTATGTCGAATGGCCAGATAGATGCTATCATCGCAAAGATCTTGGTTTCTGGATCAACATGGTTGATGCTGAAATCGTTGGTAATATATACGAAAATCCAGAAATACTGACAGAACAAGAGACAGAGACATGAAAAGGTTTTATGTTTTTATACCAAGAAAAGATGGAGGATGGAAAACTCATAGTTTTGACACCAGAAAAGAGGCGGAGCATTTTGCAAGCCTGTTTAAAGATAGCCACATTAAAGAAATGGCATAGGAAGGTGAATAATGGCAGGTGAACCATGTAAAAGAGACCGCTTCTATCCATGCCAGGAATGCGGAGAGTGCGGACGTTACGACAAACCGGATCCGGAAGAGGATCCATTTATTGAAAGTGACTTCGAAGAAAGAAGATTGGAGGATGCAGGTCATGGGATTATTCAGGAAAGATAAATGCCAATATTGCGGAAGAACAGATCTGTATATAAGAAAAGCATTTCCTATCCCGGTATATGGATGCAAAGATTGCGATAAAAAGATCAGTGGACTATTGAAAGAGCGTGGCATGAGCAAAGAAAAAATAAAGAAAATTATTCAAGAGAGGAGAGCATAAATGAGAAATTCATTATCTGGTCCAAGAATCATCTGTGATGATGTAAATGATATGAGCACATATGAGCTGGTACATAATCAGTTTTTTGTAAAAGATAAGGCTGCATGGCATCGGGACTTTGAAAGAGAATTATCATGCATGGACCTGGTGCGTGAGATTGCAATTAACCAGGGAATCTGGCACCGGGACTATGATCAAGAAATTGAAGATGATGAACTATTTGAAGAAACGATGCATGATTCGTTGTCCATTGGAACTGACCAGCCGATCGGAGTTCTTGCAATGTACTACACAGCAATGTATGGTCTGGCAAACATGAGACATCATTGCATAGAGCTGCAGAAAAAGCTTGATGCCGGCAGCAGGGTTAAGAAAGAAACAAATGCTGAAATGATATGCAAAGACATTGATAAACTGGCAGAAGCTCTTTTTATTGCAGATGTACAGTGGAATGGTGCATGTAGTGCGGAAATCGATGAAAGTACTGGCAGCTTTGCCAATTGCAAGTACGAAAGCGAAAGAAACGGAGATGGATGCGTAAAATGCATCAAGGAGTGGCTGCAGAAAGAAGTATGTGAGCATATGGAGGAGGACAACGAGGAATGACAAACGAACAACTTGAAAAAGCAAATGAGATACGCTCAAATATCAGAACATTAAAAGCTGAATGCGATTCGCTTGCTCCAGATTGGAAAACGGGAAAGAAGCATACACAAGCTTTTAAATGGAAAGCCAAAAAGTAAAACATATAAAAGTTATTATTGCACGGAGCAACTAGATATTATTGGTTCTGCAATTTTAATAACACCGGATGAAGTTGAGATTTTGAGAAATTTCAAAATTGAAAAGATAAGATTGCTGCAAAAAGAACTTGATGAAATGTAAAAAGAGAGGAGAAAAATTCATGAATATTAAAAGATTTGAAAAGCTTCAAAGAGAAGTACATGAAGTAAATGTAAAGAATGGATGGTGGGAGACACCACCTTCCATCGGAGACATTCTGGCTATGATGCACTGCGAATTGTCAGAAGCCATGGAAGCATACAGAGAAGGCAAGAACATTGATGATGTATGGTATGACTGCAAACAGCAAGATGATGAATGCACAGAAGGATATTACACGAGCATCGGAGGATGCCAGAGCTGTCCGTATTCAAAACCAGAAGGTATACCGGTAGAACTGGCAGATTGTGTTATGAGAATAATGGATATTATGGAGTATGTTGGTTTTTTTATTTCAAAAGAATTATATGATCATTTAGGTGAAAATATAATTGCTGCTTTTAAAAAAGGAATTATGAATTGTGGCTTTGGATCTGTAATAACGATATTTCATTCAAGATTACCACAGATGCATAGAGATAGCACTAACTCTTTAAAAGTGTTAGTCAAACATAATAGTGTGAATTTTACACTTCTAATTGTTCTTATTGATTATTTTTTGCAAAGAAACAACCTTGACCTCCTGGATATCATCGAGAGAAAGAACGAATATAACAAGACCAGAGGATACAAGCACGGAGGAAAGAGAGTATGAAAATAGTCTATACAGCTGATATCGATGAAGAGATCTATGAATTGCACGAACTCATGAATACCCTTAATGAAACCATGGAGGCAGCAGTTGGCTGCAAGGTGTTAAAAAGCAAATTGGAGTCTGATGAAGAAGTATGCGAAATGGACGAAGGAGAAGATAACGAAGATTGAGCTGGTCGGCAGCAGGAGCAAAGAAGAGAGGAGAAACGAATGAACAAAGACGAATTATTACAACAGGTAGATAAAAAAATAGCAGAACTTGAAGAAATAAAATACATTAAGCAATGTATCACAAATACAGAAGAACTTATAAGTTTAAACAAAGACGAAAGCTATGCACTGAGCTTCTGCGGTAACTGCGATTTACCGATTGACAGCAACATGAGCCAAGAAGACTACATAGCATTTAAAAGAACGCTTGATTATTTCTTTGCTGATATTATTGATAAGAATGTTTTCTTACTTCAACAGAAGATAGGTCCTGTTATTATGCCAGAGGAGTATTTAAAACACCTAAAAACGGAAGAACAGGGAGAACAGCCGCAATACAAAGAAAGTTTTACTATTTTGGACGTAAAAAAGTGGGTTTCAGAAGGAAAGACATTGAGAGAATTAAAAATACTCATGGGAAAGAAGAATGATCCTGCTGTTTATGCATATTTCGATAAATACGGTATAGATACTCCAACAAGGAAAGCAAAGGTTAAATCTAAGATTAGAAAGCCTGCACCTGAAAAAGAAGAAGTGAAGGAGTACCCACCAATGACAATCGAAGCGGTAAGAACTCTTTATACAAAGACCGATGCAAAGTTATCTGAGGTCGCAAGAACATTCGGAAAGACAAAAGAAGAGGTATATGAGTTTATAGGCAAAAATGGATTGAAACGCACAGATAAAAGAGACGAAGTATTTTCTGATGCAGAAAGAACGGCGGCAGCCAAGGTGCAGGCCTGACAAGCCAAGAAAGTTGTTAGAAGAATATTTTATGTTGAGAATACGGCATTATGGGTATACAAGATTGAAAGAGATATATACTGTAGGTATGATTGCAAACGAGCAGTAGAAAGAGGAGAAGTGCATGAGAAAAGCAAATAATTTTCATTTACCTTTATCAAAGGCGAATGTACCAATGCCACAGGTTAAGCCACCTAAGAAAGAAATGAAAAACATAAATGTCAATTTACAAATCACTGGTGTCTATTCTTGCGAAAATGCTCAAAAAGAGATCATTGGCAGCATGACTGATGTTAATGCAATGCTTATCAATGATGCCAACGGAAAAACGCTAAGTCTGAGAGCGAACGGTCACATGATAACGATACCATTTGAACCAATAGAAATGTA
>QKJQ01000007.1 GCA_003249225.1 Clostridia bacterium
AGCAAGCTCGATCAGATGTCCTACGCACCAACTGACCAAGTATCCATTTCCTTCCATGTATCCATCTTTTCGATTGGTCGCCCCAATCACTTTTGCAATGGATTGGGCCACAGATGGTTTTTCTGCAATTACTAATTTATACACTGGCTTCCTCCTTTGCTTTTGTTTTTTTAGCAGGTGATTTTACTTTATTCTCCGTATTTTCCTTTTTACTCTGCAATTTCTTTTTTACAGAAGGCTTCTCTTCTGCTTTTGGTTCAGATAACGCCGTTTCCTTATCGCAGATAGCATTTCCATTAATATCTGTGATATCCTCTAACGCAATCTTCTGTTCCTGTACTTCGATAAGTTCTGTCAGTTTCTCATCAAGTGCCGTGATCAGATCTGCCGCTGCATTACGAATGGTACTCAGTGATGCCTTAAGTTCTGGAATTTCCTTTCCATCAGACCAGCCTGCCACATATTTAAAAGAGTAATCCGACGTATTGATTCCAAAATGCTCACAGACAACATATGCAACACTTTCTGCTTCCACTTCTTTGCTCTGTCTTGACTGCTGGTTCATTACATCGGTTTCAATAACTGCATGTAGCTTCTGATGTGCCATTTCATGAATTACTGTTTTTACCGTCTGCACTTCGCTCATACCATCCTGAATTGCAATTCTTTTATCCGTCTGATGATAATACCCTTTTGCTCCGCTCTCGATATCCTCAAAACTGATCGGAACTGGACTTACTTCTTTTAATGCCTGGAGCAATGTTCCATAACTTTCAATAGTTCCAACCAATTCATTGACTCCTAATGATGGTAATTCTTTTCCATCCGTTTGTGATACATCAAAGGTACTTACTACCTTAAATGCATTTACAGTCACTTCCTTTGTTTCTCTTACCGGTTCCCCATCAGTATCAAGTATGGGCTTGCCAGTTTCTTTATCCACTTTGTTCTGTTCAGCCTGAATGGTATAAGGAGATGGGGCTAAGATCTTGATTCCATTTTCGCCTTTCTTCACAAAACGTCCCATTTCTTTCCATCCAGTAAAACTCTGACACATGGTTGCTTTTCCGTTTGTCTGCATGGCAATCAAAAGCTGATTATTCAGCGAATACTTTGGCATCTTTGCCATTACATTCAAAAAACTCTTGTATTCATCATTATTGAAAACATTCTTAACCCCCTGCTCAAGTTGGGCAGTCACTGCTCCTAACTGCGCAGATTGATTCTCTCTAGACTCGATGATCTGTACTTTTTTCTGAATCTCTGCAGGTACTTTTCCTCGAATCTCCGCCTCCGGAAAGGCATGGATGATCTCAGCTATAGCAAACTGTGCCGATTTGTTCTCTGCAATCTCAGGAGTATAACTCAGCATATCCAAATCAATAGTCATTCCTGTTGTAATATCAATTTCTGTAAATAATTCCGGTTCTGCCTTATCGGTCACTCTTAATCCAATTGCTGGAATGCCATGCATTCTATCTGGTGGAATCTGTCGAAATATATCAATTGCTTCTTTTACAGTCGGTATATTTTCATGCAGTTCACCCATATTATGAAACTCACTACATTCCGCTACGGTAAAACTTACTTCCATCTGTTTCTTCTTTTCTAAAAGTACAGTTTCAGCCACTTTCATTCCCTCCAATTTAATCTTTTGTGGTTCATATGCAAATTTCATAGACGGAAGAGGCAATACACTATTTTCATGAAATGAATAATATTCATCCCTAGGCCCAATGATTACATGATCTATCAATTTAATTCCCATTAGTCCACAAATCTGATTCATCCTATCCGTGATCTGATTGTCCTCCCGACTTGGTAATAAACTTCCGGTCGTATGATTATGAACGAGCATAATAGAAGAAGCATTAGATAGAATCGCACTTTTCATTACCTCTCTGGGATGTGCCATTGCTTGATCCAATGCTCCGATACTCACAATATTCAGATTAATCGGCTTAAAATCCGGCCTCAGATTTATTACCGTAAATACTTCTCTATCGTAATCCTTATAGATATCCGCTAGCAGTTTTACAACTGCCTGCGGTGAATTCAAGGGAAACTCACAATAAAGCGGTGGTTCTTTGACCATTCGGATTGCTGCCTGATCTAAATGAAATAATTCCTTACTCTCCATATACTCCTCCAATCGGCACTTTCATAACAAACTCTTGACCTTTCAGTTTCTTTAACTTCTTCAGAACTGATTCTCCGGTTGAAACTTTTCCTGGGATTTGTTGCTCTTTGTGAATGGCCTGCACTCCTTCCACATATTTTGTATATCTTGTTTTATTTGCCATAGATTACTCCTCTTTATCGTCAAAATTGGCTTCTTCTTTTTCCTCATCCTCCGAATCTTCAATGATATCATCTACTTCGATATCTTCCTCACTGTCCACTGGAAAGCTACCCAAATAATCGTCATCATCTTCGCAATAATCTAAATCCGGATCCACTCCGTTATTCACCGGTTTCTTTCCTTTCGTCTTCTTAAGGAACATAAATCCGGCACCGCCACCAAACAGAACTAAGAGAATAACAAGGATAAATCCTGAATTACTTTGCTTCATCGGTTTCTCATCTACCGGTTCTGTCTCGACCGGAGCTTCCGTAGTAGCGGGTTCTGTTACTTCCATTTCTTCTTTCTCATTGGCTCCGGTTTTAGAAATATACTCTTCCACATCTTCATCATCCATCAGAGCAAGAAGATCTGCTTCATCAACCATATTTAAGAAGTGAACTGTCTCAGTTCCTTTATCATCTCGATCAATAATGATGTAGAAGTAATTCCCTGATTTTGTTACTGCTGTAATAAACTGTTTTCCACCTGCAACAACGGAGCCGTAATCATCCACCAGGCTTAGATTTCCATCTGGTGTAAGAGGTCCCATTGCTTCTTCAACCGGTTCTTCTATTGCAGGTTCTTCTATTGTAGCCTTTTCTCCTTCACAAAAAGTATAATCATAAGAGCAAATTGGACACGCCTGATTGATGTGTTCTTCATCACACTTCCCATCACAAATACATTTTGCTTCATTACCCTGTGCAAATGCTGTCATTGGAGCAACTCCCATAATGACAGCCAAGCTTACACACAAAACTCCTGCCATTCGTCTTACTAACTTACCTTTCACTTCCTGCACATTAATTCTCTTCATTATCAAAATCCTCCTCGTCCTCCAAATCCTTTTCCTCGAAAACCTCATCATCATTTATTGCTCCATTTCCAGTAGTTTTCTGAACAGCTGAAATATTTACCTGTCCACTCAGTAGCGTGTTAAGTTGCCCGGACCGGATAAGTGCCAGGAACTCTGCAAGCTGCTCGGGTGACATATTTATCGCTCCAACGTCTGTGATGATTTGACTTGCTTCTGCTTCTTTTAATTTTGCTTCCTTTGACTTAATCTGTTCCTGCAGTCTGGCTACCTTATCACGGTCTCGCTTAATATCTGCACGCATACGATCAAGCTTGTCATATTTAATCTC
>QKJQ01000035.1 GCA_003249225.1 Clostridia bacterium
CATAGGACATGCATATCCACAATACACTCTTCCAAAAAACATTGCTACTAAAAGACTTATGGCAAACAGTCCCAACCATAGCATCATTTTTCCATTTGCAATTAATATTAAGAATCCAATCAAAAATATTCCACGAATTATTGCTCCTACATACTTCATATCCTTAACCTCCTCTCGTTATTCAGATTGCCCCACTACAATTGCTTTTGTAGGACATTTATCTGCCATTTTCACAATAACAGCGATTTGCGATTTCTCTTTTGGATCTTGCTTTACAAAAGCTTTATTATCCCTAATTTCGTAATACTCAGGTAATAATTTCACACAAACACCACAGCCAATGCAATATTCTTGTTTTATTGTGAGTATTCTTTCTTTACTTTCCATTTCTGGTTTAGGCAGATCTCTTGTTTTTACAAATAATGCCATAAAATATCCCATAGCAAAAATCGAAATTACAGTTAGCACCCAACGTATTCCCATAAATTTAATGCCTAAAAATTTCACTTCATTTGCAAGCATAGGTATTTTTATAACAGCCCATGAACTTAAGATAATTACAATATTTGTAATGCTGGCACCCTTTCTTTTTCAACATTAACTTACTAATTGGAAATGCAGCATAGATTGGGCCTGCGGAAATACTTCCTAATAATAAAGAAAATAGATTTCCTTTTATTCCTGAATTTTCTCCAAAATCTTTTATAATCATTTCTTTTGGAACTAATGCTTCTATAACAACCGTAAGCAAAAAGATTACCGGAAGCACCTGTAGCATTTCAATTAAATAGTAAGTACTATTTTTCCATGATTGGATTGCTTTGTCTGGGGACGTGAAAAGTAGAATACTATAAACAACTAAAACCAAAAAAATAAGTCTATTTCTTTTTAAAACACTCACTATTTTCATATGATTACCCCCATCACAAGTGCAATAACAATAGCAAAAGCGAAACTAAACAAATTCCTTGTTACTGCAAATTTAGTCCCAAATTCTTTCTTTTCTAAGGGAAAAGTTACTACTCCCACCATCGTTAACGTTGTCAAAAATCCTACTGCAGGTACAATACTTGCTCCAGCATCGACTAATGATCCTACTAATGGAAAAGCAACGAAAGCTGGAATCAATGTTATGCTTCCTACCGCTGCAGAAATAAATGTTGAAACGATTGTATTTGATGATCCCAACACTGTTTTAATTGTTTCCGGCGGAATAAATGTAAGTACCAATCCGATTAAAAAAATTATTGCAACAATTTCTCCTATCATACCTCCCATCATACTTTTTGATTTTTTCATTGCATCAAATGTTTTCTCCTTACTCTTAACAAGCGAAACTACGAACAATACAACCGCTATAACCCAAAATATAATTGTAAAAATATCCATGCCATTCCTCCTTAACTTGATTTATGTTCATTATAGTAGTATACTCATCAAAAAAGCGTTACCTTAGTAACACTCTGCGGAGGATATATGAATCAATTCGAAAAACTAATTGAAAGTAATACAATATTAAGTTCCCTTCCTTCTGAAATAATAAAATCTCATATTCAAAACAGAACATTTAAAGTTATTAGTTTTCAGAAGAACAGTATTGTACATTTTGTAGGTGATAAATGTAACCAACTAGAAATTATTCTAAAGGGAACGGTCGTTGTTGAACGTATTGATGAATCTGGAGATTTACTTACAATTGCTGAATTTTATCAAGATGATATCCTGGGTGGAAATCTGTTGTTTTCAAATAGTCCTTACTATCCTATGACTACAACTACAAGAGAAGAAAGTATCATTTTAGTAATCGAGAAGAATTTACTATTTGATTTGCTATCTGAGTTCCCCACTTTTTTAAAAGTTTATCTTGAATTTGTTTCAGATCATACCTTTATTCTAGGTGATAAAATTAAACATTATGTGAATAAAACCATTCGCGAGTGTATTTTAAATTATTTAGCATATGAGAGTAAACTTCAAAATTCTAATCAAATTCAATTAGGCATAACCAAAAAAGAACTTGCTGACAGAATAGGAGTTCAAAGAACTTCTCTTTCTCGTGAGCTTTCAAAAATGCGTGATGAAGGCATTATAGATTATGACAGGAATTCAATTAAACTTATCAAATAAGCAAGATAATAGGGCTGTGCTATTTCAGCCCTTTTGACTTATGCTCAATAATTTTTATTCGCCTTAAATATATCAAGAAATTCCTTAATGTTATACTGATATTTTGAATTTCCCATACCATAATTATTCACATAGTGCTTCACTTGCTCAATATCTTCCTTCGAAAATTCCCATATTTGCACTGTATGTGACCAATTACCATCTTCGCCTTTTACATTGTACATAGCTGCTTCCAGCGTATCTTTGTAAGTCACCTCACTTTTCCACTTAGAAGTCGATTCTAATCCACCATTTTCATAAGACTTCAAATAATAACTTGAATCGATATACCTTGCATATTGTTTCTTCCCATCAAAGTCCATCGGGCCTTCTACGGTTGCATCTGTATCAACTATTGTAACTTTAACCTGCTTCTCTGTCGTATTATTTCTGCTATCCGTCGTGGTATAGGTTGTTACCAATTCTCCTGAACTTGTGAAGCTTGAGAACATAGTCAACGAATAGTTCTTGACCCTGATCTGCGTTGTCCCATCCTCCCTGTCCACCGATTTTACTGTTCGAAGTAGCTCAGTCTCAGTAATAATACCGGTTTTTGCTTCATATAAGGTAAAATAACGGTCACTGCATGTCAGATCCGGTGCATAATCCCAAATAGCATAAAAATCAAAGGTGTATCCATCTACACTTGTCAGATTTCGAATCTGCTGTCTTTCAGAATAACTTGCAGAATAAGCATTGGCATCCGTATTCCACCCAAGGTAAGTACAAGGATGTGCTGGTGGTGTAAAACTCATTACTGGTAAAGTATATGTTTGGTCATACTTGCAAGTCATCATTGTCATTGTCCCGCTTCCACCGTTTGGATAAAATACAATATAATACGTATTTGCTTCCGCATTTGCAGTTAATACTACATTTCCTCCCACAGTAAAGGAATACCTTTTACTAATGGAAGTATAAGTGCCACTCCAGTTTTTCCACGTATAACCTGTTTTCACAGCGGCATCCACTGTAGATGTTGCACCGTAATAGTAACTGCCTCCACCAGACACACTTTCAATTCCAGTACCTGCACTTACACTGACTGTATACTTCTTTCTCGAAATATAGATATAATGGTTCTTTGCTTCTGTCACTGTATACTCACTGATTGAACTTGCATTATAACAATCATTTCCTCCGTATGACCATTCAAAACTAGAACCATAATACAGATTCTGACTTTTTGCCAGTCCCCAATCACCACTATAATTTCCATTGGCATCCTGATATTTCACATACACATTCTGTACATATTGCTTTCTTGTGACAGAAACATAGGACGTTTTATCTTGCTTTGCCGTATAGGAAATACTGGCAGCATTATAGCAGGCATCTGCATTTCTTGACCATGAAACGGTCTCTCCATAAACATAATCCTTGTTTATTACTACACTATATCCTCCATAATCACCATCGACATTCTGATATCTTACATATACAACCTGCCTGGATTTTAATTCTGTCACATAATTAATAGTCTTATTAAAATAACTGTGCAGGGAGCTTGGATTGCTCCACGGTGCAGAGTTCGCTATACCGTTATAATCTGTATAGACACTTCCCCAAAAGTTTCCGTAATCATCCATAGAACCACTATTCCTACGATTTCCATATCGATCAATTTTGACAGTAATCATGCAACTGTCTACAATCAAATATCCACCGTTAATAATAAATTCGTTATAAGCAGTCCTATTTGTCTGCGCCAATTTTGATTTCACATAACTAAGATTAATCCTGCATAAATCATAAATATATCCATTGGAATACACTTCATTTACTGTTTCTACCGTATACCCAGACAAATTAAAGTAAATATATGTGGATTTTGAACTTGTATTTACCCTCATACGATAACCAATAGTACTCCAATGTGTTGTACTAACATTTACCGTTGCTGCCTTTCCCCTTGTCGCATAATAAAAGTACCCATCTTTAAATACAATGCCTGATCCATAATTGTTATAAAAATCAACTGCATTATCAAAGTTTCCCGCCCTAACTTCTTGAGGTGGGACTACTATGGCAACTCCTATTATCGTCAAAAAGAAAAACAGACTGAGTAAGCCTGTTTTCCATGATTTCTTCATATTTAATTCTTCCTTCCTCTAAAATACAAATGCTGACCAGTTATAACATACCGTCTTGTTGGTTCCATCCGGATTCTGTTTTCCATTACTATAAGTGCCTACAAAAGAATACAGATTGCCACCGTCTCTTAAATCAATTTCAGGAACCTCATCAAATAGTGCATATCCTTTACTGGTCACACTGACTTCCATATAATCAATCTTTTGCTCCTCCAGATAACTGATGATTTTATCTTTTAGCTCTGCATCCGAAAGAGCTCCTGATTTCCAAGACTGAATCATCGAATCAAGATCTGCCTTCTGTGCAGAAGTAATATCTCCCTTTGCAGACGCTTCTGCTTTCCAGCCTTCTGATATTGGAACATACTTTGTTTCTGTCGACGGTGCAACTGTCGCTGTTGGCTCGGACTGAGTAGAAGGTTTTTCTGTTGCTTTCACTTCTGATGTGGTTTCATCCTCTGCATTCGTCTCTGATTTCTTCGTTACACTAGGCTTCTCTGTTTCTGAATCCTTAGCTTCCACTGTTGGTGTTGCGGTAACGCTAGTATTCTCTTTAGAGCTTTCTGTAGATTCCTTTGTCGGCTCTTTTGTATCTTCTACTTGAGGCGTTTCTTCTGCGACTGGAACTTCTGTCGGTTTCACTTCTTTCTCAATAGTAATTCCATCTCTTTCAGTATCAGCGGAGGTTTCCACCAGATTCTGATTTGATTTCAAATTAGAGACAAACAGTATTCCAGCAGCTAACACTACTATAGTAAATATACCTATGAATGGCTTCCAATACTTTCTTAAAAATCTCTTCATCTTCTCTTTCATCTTGCGCCTCCTAACTAACTGGAACTGTATATTGTTCCATAATTACGGTTCTCTTTACCGACACCTGTCCTTCTGTTCCAATTGGATGCATATACTTCTCAATAACTTCTACGGAAAAGAGTCCTTTTTGATAATCAACATCTAATACATTGACCTTTATGCTACAATCAGAATTGATCTGCACCAATAAGGCTTCTATAAAATCTGCGACAAATTCATCATTACTGCTCACAGAATAAGTCTTAGTATCAAACTGGTTCACCACGGTATCCTGTAAAGCACTGTCCACTGCACGATTTAGCTCGTTCTGTCTCATATTCGTTCCACACAGGGTCATTACAATAACAATCGATATAATCGCACAGATGGTAATTCCAAAACCTAAAAACACATTCTTCATCCCTAGCTCCTCCTCTCGTCCACGGCAATCGGTATCTTCCAGACACTGGTCAGATTTTCTCTGTCCCTGATCTGGAAATAGACCACATACACCCCTGAACTTGGAAAACGGATACTTCCATCCGTAGCGGAATAGGCACTCATAACACTTGTTCCATCGGCTCTTCTGATATCTAACACTTTACCAAACATGGTATTTGTAAACAACTTTGCTATGATGACCTTATCCATTGGATAAATCGTTCCTTCCATATCCTTGGCATAATACCTGGTAAGAAAACTGGTACTACTTAAAGCAAAGAACCTACCATAAGAAGCTGTGTATGCTACAACCGGCTTTGTCCTATTATGCCAAGTAACTACAGAATCAAAGTCGTGATAAGAAGTATAATCTGTTTCTTCTTTTTCCACTGACACCCCTGCAATCTTTAATATTCCTGTTTTGCCTGATACCGAGATTCCAAATAAAACTCCTAGTATCAAGACAGCAGTTACAATAGCAATAATTGCAGTTCCAAACTCATGGAATATCTCTTTCATCTAAGCACCACCTCCTAACACACTGGTAATGAAAAGATGAATCAGCGTTGTTATAGGCTCGCCGAGAAAGAAATATGCCAGTATTCCAAGAAAGAGTCCACCACTGATTGCTTCAATAATAAACTCTCCATACTCTTCAAAAATCTCCTTCATTCAATCCTCCTCAAATGCTGATCACCCTTAAAAAGCCAATCAGTATGGCTGCCATTCCACTTCCTGCAATGGCATAAATAATGCCACTTCCAAATTGTTCTATAATCAACTTCATAAAATCCTCCTTATCTTGCAAATGCTCGAATCTGCTGGGTGTTGATGACTCCTAAGAAGTCCACATGATAGTTGTATTTAAGAATCACTTCCATCAAAGTTGGTTTTCCGTCTTCGTCTTTTACAATACTGCTCTCGTCAATCAAAAGCTCATACCCTGCATTGGCTGCCTGCGTCTTGCACGCATTGATCACACTTGGTGCAAAATTGGAATCCTCGATTTCTGCTACTACCGAAGCATGAAAGTCCCTCGCATTGTTTGCGTCAATACAAGCAGACATTACACCAGCCATCGTAAATACGGATAGCAGAAGGATAAAAATTCCCACATAGGTCTTAATTGTTGTGCTCATTCTTTTCCCTCCTACATTCCAAAGGTCAGGTTCTGAAGGAATACCACCAAAAGCAGAGCCATATCCACCATCAACTTAAAGGAAGCAAGTAGTGACGGTAATAGAATATAAATCTTCATCCCGGCAATCTTATCCTCCTGTGTCAGCTTCTCCGCCTTATCCATCATGGCATTATTGCGGTCTATAAGTTCCTCTACTTGCTTTGTGACATCCCCTGCATTTCCACTGGATAATGCATAAAGCATTTTCATGGCTGACTGCACATCCGGGTTTCGATAATCCTTTAAAAATCTGTGATATGGTTCAATTACATTTGGATCATCTTCAAGTTCTAAAATCAACTCATCCAGTGCATGAATTAAGACCTCTGGGGCACTGTCCATGGATTTACGGATTGCCATCTGCACATTATCGGTCTGTAACAGTAATGCTACCTCCATCAACCAGTTAGGGAACTGTTTTTCAATCTCCCTTGCTACCTTTTTCTTGGCAAGATTATGACCGACCTTATGCTGATTTAAGAAAAACAGTACCACTACAATCCCAGCTACCAGCACAGCAATATTTTGAAAATACACAAATACACCGATAAAAAGGATAGCTGGAATGACCGCCATCTTCTGACTGCTTTTGGCTTCCTTTGCTTCATCGTAGTCTCTTACCTGAAGGTATTTCCAATCCATTCCTGAACTGTCCGTTTCCTTCTCAATCCAGCTTCTGCACAACTTCTTATCTGCCTTTACATAGATGAGCATACAGATACCAATCAATACCACCGCTGATATCTGGCATAAAGGAATCGCACTAATATCCAAATCTCCTCCTAACAAATAAAGAGGCAGAATACAAATCAGCAACGTTGCTACCAATGCAATCATGATATTTCGCTTTACGATCTGGAATTCCTTTTGCAGATTGATAATTCGCTCTGCCCACATGGCTCTGTTCTTAGAAAGCAATGCAATACTGCCGCCTGCATCACCCCCACGTCTCTGTGCACCCATTACAAAGGAATGAACAGCATCGACTCTCTCACAATGAAAGAACTCGCTAATCATTACCAATGCTTCCTCCTCTGGGTCTTCACTATCTGTGGCATACTGAATATGTTCGATTGCCTGAAGCAGTATCTCATGAAACTCTCCTTCATCAAAAATAGTTGCCGTCTCTGTCAATGCATTCAGTATCGTTTTATTTCTCTTAAAGGAATATAAGAACTGTTCCATATAATTATTTGCCATAGAAAACATGGTCGTATGATACTTCCCCTTCATGGTCTGAATTAGGACTAGTGGTGAGAACACCACCCCAATGATTCCGATTGCAGCAATATAAGGTAACTGCAACTTATATAACAGTCCAAAGATAGCTGCCAGAAGCACAACCATTCCATAAGAAATCATAGCTTTCTTAGGTGTAAACTCATATCCATATCTTGCAAGTTCCTGTGTCAGGTTCTTGTATCGCAAAAACCTGAGAGAACTTTTTTTCTTCTTTCCACGTTCTTTCTTCAATCCTGACTACCTCCTTCCTCCGAAAATGGTGTAATGCCCATTCGTTCAAATTTCTCAAGGACTGATTTTGGAAGACTCTTCTCTGCCAGTTCTCCATTTAATACCACTGGAAACGTAATATTGCATCCATCCTTTCGATAAAAGAAGCAAACCTGATCAATGTATCTTCTGATTTTGCCATCCCCCATCTGCTTCTTACGGATTAAAATACCTACATCAATGAATATGAAAATATCATTCTCCATTCGGTCTGCATCAGTTCTACTTGCCAGCATATTTAAAATACGATCTGGTATCTTTCTTACATCATCCGTATGAATCGTGGTAAACCCACGAATTCCTGTAGATAAGCTCTCGAGCAGATATTTTACTTCCACCGAGCGTGCTTCTGATAACATAAGCCACTTTGGATTTTGTCTAAGGCTTGTCTTAATCGCTTTTGTATAGCTGAACCCATCCGATACCATCAATTCCACACAATCCTTCTCTGGATTGATTTCTCTGTAATGAAGCTCTGGCGTATCTTCAATGGTAATGACCCTTTCATTGGCAGGGATATGCTGTGAAAAGAATTTAATTCCTTCTGTCTTTCCCACTCCTGGTTCCCCACAGAACACAAAGTTCATACGTGCTTTCACGCAATTTGTCAAAAGCTCTAAAATCTCCTTGGTACAATATCCATCTGAAATCATACTTTCTCTTGTCATACGAACGGTCGGAAGGGTCTTTCTGATACAGACCGATCTTCCTGAAATCGCTGAGGACTCATGGACAATACTAATACGAAGAGTGTCTGTGTCTGCTTCTAAAAGATTTTCCACCTTGTTAAAAGGCTTACTTACGTTATTTGCAATATAATGGCTGAACTTTTCGATAAATTCCTTGGTGACGCCATGTTCCTCCACTTTATTTCGTTCATTCGCTGTATTGGTGATCCATAAATCCGTACCATTAAAATCAATATCCGTGATTTCATCATCCTCGATATATGACCATAAGGGTCCAAAATGTGCGGGCACCAGCTCCCACTTTGTACTTCGTTCCATATAACTCCTTTCCAAGAGGGGAGACTGTCCCCTCTTTTTGTAATTCTGTCCTAAACTGTTTCTCTGCCATTAGCCTGTAATGGTTCCAGCCGCTCTGTTAAAGAAGCTGTCGATCAGGTTCTTAAAGGAATTTGCTACGACACCATCTGTTGCCAAAAGCATTACAATAATTGCTACCAATGCGCTGATTGCTACTGCTGCAATAATTACTGATCCATACTGTTCAAAAATCTCTTTCATTCGATTTACCTCATTCTTTCTTATAATTGTTGTTATTGGTTTCTTTACTACAATTCATTAGCCCGTGATGGTTCCAGCTGCTCTGTTGAAAAAGCTGTCAATTAGGTTCTTGAAAGAATTTGCTACTACTCCATCTGTTGCCAAAAGCATTACGATAATTGCTACCAATGCACTGATTGCTACCGCTGCAATAATTACTGATCCATACTGTTCAAAAATCTCTTTCATTTGATTTACCTCATTCTTTCTTATAATAAGTTGTTTTATGGCATTAAAAAAACAGCTCTCTTTCAAGCTGTTCGTTCCTATCCTCCTGCTAGTGGATAGGCTTTGGTTGTTCTCCGTAAATACCTATCCACTATGCAATTGGAATTCATATGAATTTATTCGGTCATACGGAGACAAGTATTGGTTTGTCCCGTATAAAATGCATGCTACTCCTTTCTTTTTCTGCTATACTCTGACTTTGAAGAAATACTTCATAAGACGGCGATTCGCTCGGTATGTCTTAAATCCTGCTATCATGTTAGTCACCTCCCCTCTATGGAGTTCCCACTCTCACAAAAACCAAGAAAATTCTTGCAACAAGACCAAACAGAAGTAATGTAACCTTTGCCAGTTCTAGGCACAGTCTAAGTGCCCCTAATATAATCATTGCTATCCATTTTAATATTGTGAGCAGCACTGCTCCTATTCCTGTAAAGATTCTCTTCATATCTAATCTTCTCCTTCCCCATAATTCATGCACTTTAGTGCATAATCTGAAATAACCTCATCGTCCTGCTGTAGTGGAACACTTGATATTATATTGTTATTGGCTTCTTGATTTACATTCTTTGCACCTGCGATTACGCCACCTAGCAGACGAATAACCTCTCTTCTTGCTTCTGTCATCGCATTTTGTATCATTTCCTTCTTAATAACTTCTAACTCATCCTGCGTAACAAAATGTATCTCTTCATCTTCCTTACGTTCCATGAAGCTCTCATCCCCATAATGTTCGATAAAAAATACTGCTGCATCAATCAAGAACTGATTCCTTGACTTATAAATTTTCGGATTGAGATTTTTTAACACATTGTTTATTTTCACGTGCGTTGGATTATTCATATTAAGTCGAAACGTATTTGTAATAAGATTGTCTTTTGCCATCTTCTCATCCCTTATGCCTTTTTCATGATATTTCTCATTGCCATTGTTGCCAGATATTCATATCCCTTAGCATTTGCTTTCACATCTAGAATGTAAGAAATATTTTTTTGATTATAGCTACCAAAGTTTTTCATAACCACTGCACCGCCACCTACAAACACAATTGGTGTTGTTGCAAGATTATAGCCATATTCTCTGATGGAGTTGTAAACTCTTTCCACAAAGCTCGTGATCTCGTCTCTAATAATCTTCTGGTAACGTTCATCAATATCAATCGTACCGTATCTCATAAACTGCTGGATTTCAGCTTCATCTACTTCTCCATTCAATTGTCTCACACACTGCTCATTGATAGAACGGATACAGGTAATAAGACCTTTGGGGAGGGTCGCACAATGTGATTCATCTGGAGCTCTGTCTATGACAGGCATAATATCAATTGTCCAACTTCCGATATCAACTACCAAAGTTTTCTTTGCAAAAGATGGAAGTCTATCAGCTACTGCTGCATAACACTGTGGAAATACCACCACATTATCAATCACAATATGATAACTAACCTGCTCAAATATAAATGTGACATCCTTCTCTTCCATCAGATAGTTGATAAATGGTTTTTTCTCGACTCCAAATCGGGTAAGTGGTAACCCTACTGCAAGAAATACTTTTGATTCTTTAAGTCCTCTTCTTTTTAGTTCTTTGGCTATTGCTGCATAAGTCAATAATTTAAAGCTGTCATCCTCCGTCTTTGTATCTTTCACTTCCTGCCTGTTGGTTCCTACCCTATAATACTTGCCTTTGTATTCCAAGGTATCTTTATAGAGAGCTGGAATTGTTGTTATCTCCTTAATGCCTGTAACAAAAACTTCCGATACACTTTTCATCATCGACCAACCATGATCGATTCCTATTACTTCAATTCTTGTATCCATCTTCTTTATCCTCCTAAATTTTATCATCTTGAGCCTTTCTTTAACGACTGTGCGGTGTGCCAATCTTTCACAAGTTTTTCAATCAGTTCCACTTTCTGATGTTCTGTAAAATCAGCTGGAAAGTACTTATTTAATTTCTCTGATTGAATCTTAATCTGTTCCCTCTGGTTCGGTTTTTCTTCTCCTAAGATATTGTACATTTCATCCATATCCAGCTCTCCCTTCTGACTCATCCGTTTCAAACGATTCGCCTGTGACAATGATGGTGTGCATTGCTCTAAATCCATCACCGCATGTAATTCATATTGTTCCTCTTCCTTAAGAAAAGAAAGTTCAACTGCTATTGTGAAAGCGATTTTACCTTCATCTACCATATCTAAGATTTTGGGGATGAGATAGGTAAGACGAATGTAACGCTCAACCTGTTTCTGACTTTCTCCTAATTGTATTGCCAATTCCTTATTAGAATTAATTCGCTCTGGTCGTATAATGTTTTGCATCCCCCATTCCCCATTCTCATTTGTAAAAGGCTCAATCTTACTTGTTTCTAACGTTGGGTTCTTGAAATCTAGGCTCATATCATGCTGATTGGATATAGTATCCAGTCCGTTGGCTAACTTTTCGCCAACTTGGCGAAAAGTTAAATCATTTCTCTTTCCCTGCTGCTTCATTGCCTCCAATTTCATTCGATATGCAAATGCTTTCTCACTTGGCTTAATGTTCTCTCTCTGCAAGTTACTATCAACCATGGCTATGACCGCTTGGCAATTATCAAGATCACGAATAATAACAGGTACTTCAGTAACTCCTGCCCACTCGCAAGCCGCTTTTCTTCTATGACCAGAAATCAACTCATAGCCTTCTCCATTTGGATTCGGTCTAGCTAGTAGTGGAACAAGCACTCCATCCTTTTCTATACTCTGCATTAATTCAAATAACTCAGTATTCGTCTCTACCTTAAATGGATGATCTTTGAAATTTACTAGCTGATTTAGCCTTAAATTCTTGATTTCATCCACCTGTGTATTCGTTTTGCCTTCTGTCACAACCTCTTCTTGCGAAGAATAATACTCCTGTATTTTTGCATCCATATCCAGAACCACATCCTTTCTAACATAAATTTCTGAAAATAAAAAGAGACCGCCCATTCTCAATTTAGCTTGAAAATGAACGGTCTCACGACATGTTCTTATTTAGTTGAATAATGAAAAAATAGTAAAAATGTTAACCTTACTTAGATGTGTTCCCGGACACCATATCAAGAACCACTGACACGTTCACACCGTCAGAAATTGCTTTTTTCTTCCCTTTTCGGTCACTTTGTGAAAACTGAAAAAACCTCTCAAAGTGCCTAAAATCAAGGATTCTTAGATATTTTTCCGATGTAGTAGTATCACACTCTCCACATGCACCGTCTGCGGGAACATATCCACGCACCCGGCTTTCACGACTTCATACCCTCTCTCCTGCAGTGTCACCAGATCTCTTGCCAGAGAAGTCGGCTTACAGGATATATACACTAGCCGTTCAACACCGTAATCAATGATCTTATCAAGAGCTTTTGGGTTTATTCCGTCTCTTGGAGGGTCAAGGAGAATGAGATCCGGTTTTTCTTCCACCGCATCCAGGACTTTTAAGACATCCCCAGCGATGAACTCACAATTTTTCAGGTTGTTTCTTGAAGCATTTTCTTTTGCTGCTTCTACTGCCTCTTCCACGATTTCAACTCCGATGACCTTTTTGGCTACGGCAGCCATCAGCTGTGCGATTGTACCGGTTCCGCTGTATAGGTCAAAAAGCACCTTGTCTTTCGTGTCTCCAATATATTCCCTTGCTTTGCCATACAATACTTCCGCGCCCAGAGAGTTGGTCTGAAAGAAGGAAAATGTCGTGATTTTGAAGGAAAGTCCCAGCACATCCTCATAGATTGCATCTCTTCCATAAAGGATTTTCGTCTCATCACTCCGTACCATATCCGCTAGCCCATCATTTACCGAATGCAGAATACCGGTTATTGTTCCGGACAAGGATAATCCCAGTAAACTTTGCTGCAGTTCTATTAAAAATGCATCCATTCCATTCTTCACTTCCTCATACTGCGAGGTCGTTACAAGATGAACCAGGATTTCTTTCTGCTTCTTAGTCCTTCTGATTACAAGGTGACGCAATAATCCCTTCTGTGTCATCTTATGATAATAAGAAAGTTCAAGTCTGCTGCAAAGTTCCAGGACAGTCGTCACAATAACGTTGAAATCATCCTCCACGATCTTACAGTCATCGGTTGTCAGAATATCGTAAAAGCTCCCCTTCTTATGAAGCCCCAGCGTCATTGGTCCGTCTTTTTTCTCATCTCCAAAAGAATACTCCATCTTGTTCCGATATCCAAAACTCTCTGGACTTCCAAGCGCCGCTTCCCAAATGTAGGGTGTCTTTATCACTTCATCAAGGAGTTTCTTGACCTGATATTCTTTCAATTTCAATTGTTCTTCGTAGGGAAGTGTCTGATAAGTGCAGCCTCCACACTCACCAAAGAGCGCGCAAGCCGGTTCTTTCGATTCCAGCGGTGAAGCCTCAAGCACTTCCTGCAGCATTCCCTCTGCTTTTCCACCTTTTTTACGTTTAACAACACACTGAACCCTCTGACCCGGAAGACACCCCTTTACTCGGATATCCCCTTCTTCTGTATGTACAACTCCCTTGTTCGGGAATTCAACTCGTTCTACAATACCACTGTATACTTCACCTTTTTTCATTTATTCTCCATTCCTGCGTGGTTGAAGGTGTTTTTCCTTCAACTTATTTTGAGCGCATCTCAAGTTTGCACGAACATTATCGCGCGAGGCACAAACTTGACAGTCGAAGTTCTTTACTTCGACTTTTCCTCAACTTATCCCTGAATATAGTAGCAAACTTTCCCCACTTTTTCAATGAGTTTTAGAACGTGGTAGTCCAAATGCCTCAGCCTAAAATCATAGCTGAATTAGAATTATTAGAATAAGATTAATCGTATTGACCTTATGCTTCAACTCAGTTACTATGCAGATGTATAAAACAACACGAGGAACGTTATATATCATTTTTATGTATAAATAAAGATAACGTATTCTGTATTACGATTCAGGGAGGGATCAGATATGCATATATTATTAAAAGCAGGACTTGGAATTGTGGCGGTGGTAGGTTCACTCGTTGTAATTGGCATCGCAGTCTCTGCTCTATTGTTTCACTTTTGGTTTTATAATGATACCGCAGAAGTCACATCGTATGACGACACCGTAGAAGGTATTTCATCCATAGAAATGGATATAGATGCTGGTAAAATCATTCTTCGGGAAGGCTCAGAATTCCATGTTGATGCTGAGAATATGCCGGAGGGAAGTTTTACCAGTTCTGTAGAAAACGGAACCTGGTGCATCAAGGTCGATGCGGAAGGTTCATCACATTTTCAGATTTTTGGAATCAACATTCCATTCAGACATACGACCGTATATAAAGATATGAAAATAACTGTTACAATACCGGAAGATTTTCATGCTGAAGATATGACACTGGAACTTGGAGCCGGTTCCTTTGAAGCCAAACGGCTTACCTCAGATAATCTGGTCGTTGACATCGGGGCCGGCAGTATGGATGTTGACACTGTCAATATAACAGACTATGCTAACTTTACTGTCGGTGCAGGTGAACTTGCAATCAATGATCTTACTGCAGAAGATACGAAATTCGACTGTGGTGTCGGAAGTATCCGTGTAAATGGAATAATTACCGGCGATAACAACATCCACTGTGGTATCGGTGAGATCGACATGAATCTGGATGGTGCGGAATCCGATTATAACTATTCGATCGACTGTGGACTTGGCGAGGTAAAGATCGGTAATAAAACCAACGTTACCAATACATCCATGAATATTGACAATGATCAGGACAATAGTTTTTCCATTGATTGCGGAATCGGAAGCATTGAACTTTCCTTTAACTAGTAAACCTATAACAAACAGATAGTCTGCAAAACAACAGCTGACAAACTATCCTTCAGCCGAGTAAGAAAAATATATTTTATGCTAACCCAATTCTCTTTATAGAAAACCCCCAAAAAAGACCGGTGCAACAAAAGCACCGGTCTTTACCATTAATTATTATGCGTTCATTCCGACTAAAGCGTCTTCTGCGAACTTTTTGATGTTCGAAGCATTTACATACTTCACAACTTCACCATTCCGGATTGTCACCAAGGTTGGTGCCTGCATGATGGAGAATTCTCCAGCAAGTTCTTCGTTCTTTTCTGCATCAATTACTTCATGCGGAATATCTTTTAAGAAGTCCTTAGCCAGCTTGCAATTCGGACAGGTAACGGTAGTGAAGAGGTAATTACCATCCTGCTGAATACTAATCACTGCAGAATCCATATTGATCATCACTTTATCATCCATACCTGATTCAGTCTTTAATGATCCCATGTTCACTTTGATTTTTCTTGACTCAACTTCTTTGTATTCTGTACGGTTCTTATACTCCTGAAGCTTGCCATCGTTCCAATTCTGTACTGGTCTGTAGTAACCAGTAATACGGCTGTACACTTCTGCTTTCTCACCGCATTCCGGACATTCATAGGTTTCCCCATTAATATATCCATGGTTCTTACAGATCGAATAAGTCGGTGATAAGGTATAGTAAGGAAGCTTATAATTCGAAGCTATCGTGCGAACCAACTTTGCTGCTGCCTGCCAGTCCGGAAGTTTTTCACCCAGAAATGCATGAAATACCGTACCGGATGTATATAATGTCTGTAATTGATCCTGGATATCCAAAGCTTCAAATATATCTACTGTGTAATCAACAGGAAGGTGAGAACTGTTCGTGTAATAAGGGGTATCACCCTCATGACCGGCCGTTTTGATATCCGGCCAGCGTTTTCTATCGAACTTTGCAAGACGATAGCTTGTCGATTCTGCCGGAGATGCTTCCAGATTATACAGATCGCCATACTCTACCTGATAATCCTTCATGCGTTCTCTCATATGATTTAAAGTCTTTTTGGAGAATTCCTGTGTTGCTTTGTCTGTCATATCTTTACCCAGCCATTTCGCATTCAACCCGACTTCGTTCATACCAACAAGTCCAAGCGTCGAGAAATGATTACTGAAGCTTCCAAGGTAACGTTTTGTATAAGGATACAGACCTTCTTCAAGAAGTTTTGAGATAACACCACGTTTCACACTAAGAGAACGAGCCGCAACATCCATAATATGATCAAGGTTCTCAAAGAATTCTTCTTCTGTTTCCGCCTGGTATGCGATTCTTGGCATGTTAATGGTAACAACGCCTACAGAACCTGTACTCTCACCAGAACCAAAGAATCCGCCAGTCTTCTTTCTGAGTTCACGAAGATCAAGACGTAATCTGCAGCACATGGAACGCACATCACTAGGTTCCATATCACTATTAATATAGTTTGAAAAATACGGTGTACCGTACTTTGAAGTCATCTCGAACAACAAGCGGTTGTTCTCATTGTCTGACCAGTCAAAGTCACGTGTAATGGAATAGGTAGGAATTGGATACTGAAAACCACGGCCATTCGCATCGCCTTCGATCATAATCTCAATAAATGCCTTATTGACCATATCCATTTCTTTTTTACAGTCTTTGTATTTGAAATCGACTTCCTTACCGCCAATGATACAGTTAAGTTCTGCCATATCATTCGGAACAGTCCAGTCTAACGTAATATTCGAAAATGGTGCCTGTGTACCCCAGCGGCTTGGTGTGTTAACACCATAAATAAAGCATTGAATACACTGTTTAACATCCTGATAATCCAAATTATCAATCTTTACAAATGGAGCCAGGTATGTGTCAAAAGATGAAAATGCCTGAGCGCCTGCCCATTCATTCTGCATAATGCCAAGGAAGTTGACCATCTGATTGCAAAGTGTTGACAAATGCTTTGCCGGTGATGAGGTGATTTTTCCCGGAATACCGCCAAGACCTTCCCTTAATAACTGTTTTAATGACCATCCGGCACAATAACCGGTTAACATAGACAAATCGTGAATATGCATTGCTGCGCTACGGTGTGCGTTTGCAATCTCTTCATCATAGATCTCAGACAACCAGTAGTTCGCTGTAACGGATCCGGAATTATGTAAAATAAGTCCTCCGACAGAATAAGTCACGGTAGAATTCTCTTTAACACGCCAATCCTCTTCCTTTACATAACTGTTTACAATCTCTTTGTAATCGAGAATCGTAGACTTCATGTTTCGGATCTTTTCCCTGTTTTTACGATACAGAATGTATGCCTTTGCAACATCTGTATATCCGCTTTGTTCCAGAATGTGCTCCACACTATCCTGAATATCTTCAACCGTAATTCTGTCATCCGTTACTTTCGATTGAAAATCTGAAGTAACACGTAATGCCAGGAGGTTTATGATGTCATCATTGTAACTCTTGTGTGTTGCCGTAAAAGCTTTTGAGATAGCATCCCCGATTTTCTTGAGGTTGAATTCCGCTACTTCTCCATCTCGTTTCATTACATTGATCATGTTGCCTTTTCTCCCTTCCTACACCTTTATTTACCTTCCGTACTATGCTCTTTTCATGGAAAAAAGCATCCCCTGTTCATTCCCTAAAAAAGATTCTAGCAGATACCATTTCTTTCGTCAATAGAAAAAAACCACAAAATATATATAAGTTTTTTTGTAGTTACCACTATATCTAGTAGTGTACAAATTGACAAACCTTTTCACATTTTCGCAACTTTCCGACAAATTTCCTGATTATTCTTAAAAGTGTTCCTGTATTCCCTCGAATAATTTAAAAGTAGTTTTATATGATGGAATAATGCTGACATTTTCCAAAATAATCGAGAAAACATTTGACATCGACAATAAATGATGATATTATTATTCTGCTGTGGTAGTCACAGTCAAATTTATTTTTTTCATTCTGGAGGAAACATTCATGAAAGGTACAGTAAAGTGGTTTAACAACCAAAAAGGTTACGGATTCATCTCAGACGAGGAAGGCAACGATGTATTCGTACATTTCTCAGGTCTTAACATGGACGGCTTCAAATCTCTTGACGAAGGTCAGGAAGTAGAATTCGAAGTTGTACAGGGAGCAAAAGGACCACAGGCAACTAACGTAACCAAGTTATAATCCAGTTTTTCAGTGTACCTTTTTCTTTATACAGAAATTGCTATATTGTAGGAACGGAAATTAAAGACCGCATCAGCGGTCTTTTTTGTTGTTTCTGTATACTATACTGTTAATCATACACTTTTTCAATACCTATTCTTTTTGTTTTTCTTTAATATCGATTTATTCTATCTTCCCATGTCAGCCAAAGAATGCTATACTATCACTAATTATAAAATTTTTATGAATCAGCAAAAAATACTTTAGCTTGGAGGCTATTATGAGTATAACAAAAAGCCAGTTCGGCAAAACTAATGACGGAAAGACCGCTACCCTTTATACTTTGACTAACCGGAATAAGATGTCTGTATCGTTTACCGACTATGGAGCAAACATTGTGTCCATTCTTGTTCCTGATAAGAATGGAGTACTTGCAGACGTTGCTCTCGGTTTTGATACGGTAAAAGGTTACGAAAACAATGGACCGGGATTTGGCTCCTTTATTGGAAGAGTCGGAAACCGCATAGAAAACGCTGTATTTACACTGAACGGTATCACTTATCCGTTAGAGAATAACAGCGGCAAGCACTGTCTGCATGGTGGATATATCGGTTACAACAAACACTTTTATGAGACGGAATACTTTGAAGAACAAGAAGGTCTGGCAATCGAGTTCTCAAGACTTAGTCCTGACAAAGAGCAGGGCTTCCCAGGAAATCTTGATGTAACAGTAACTTATACACTGACGGATGCGAACGAACTTTTAATAGAATATTTTGCAGTCTCCGATCAGGATACCCTGTTCAATCCAACCAACCATTCGTATTTCAATCTGGCAGGACAAAGCGCCGGCAGCATACTTGATCATATGCTCTGGATCGATTCGAACGCCTTTACCGCAACCAATGCTGATCTTATACCTTCCGGTGAACTTACCGATGTAAGCGGTACTCCGATGGATTTCAGAACCGCAAAAACAATCGGACAGGATATAAATGCCGATTATGAACCTTTGAAGGTTGCCGGTGGATATGACCACAACTACTGTCTGAATACGACCCGCGAAGAAGCTTCCCTTGTTGCAAAGCTATGGGATCCTAAAAGCGGACGGTGCATGGAGGTGTTCACAGATCTCCCAGGCATGCAGCTCTATACCGGCAATTTCCTTGACGGTGAATTGAAGGGCAAAAAAGGATTCGCTTACACAAAACAAGGCGGTGTATGTTTCGAAAGCCAGTTCTATCCTAATTCCTGTAACATAAAATCCTTCCCGGACAGCACTTTAAAAAGCGGTAAGGAATTCGAATCCGTAACAATCTATAAGTTCTCTGTTCAGAAGTAAGACTATTTGGAATACAATCTGATAAGCCATAATTCTCTTAGTAAATGCGAAAGGAGACAGAAGCGAAATTATTCGTTCCTGTCTCCTTTTATGTCTTGTTGCCCCATAAATTCTACCATCAGTTTTCTAATAATAACTGCCGAATCTGATATTTTCTCATTTATATTTGTTGTAAACAGTACCTTTTATTGCTATAATGTAGTTACAGAAGTTATTTCGTGAACTCATTGTTCGAAAATTCTCTTTTTGCGTATAGGATGGGAGATACATATGTTTACTGATAATCTAAACGAAACCTTTAAAAAAAACATAACCGTCTCTTTGTCTGAAGATAAAATGGCCGCTCTGATACTTTTAGCATCCCCGCCGCTGAGTGAAAGTTACAGTGTGGATGAGATTCTGCAGGCCTTAAAAGCTAAGAATATACTATATGGTATTGACACCGATAAAATCGAGGAGATCGTAACAAAAAGGATGCACAACGTTCCAGTCATTGTTGCAAAGGGTACGCCAATGAAGTTAGGTACCGTGGGCTCTTATGAGTACTTATTTAATGTAGCTCCCGATCGAAAACCCAAAACATTATCGGACGGTTCCGTTGATTATCGCTCCCTCAACCTGCTGGAACCAGTCAAAGAAGGTGATATTCTTGCCATCTATCATCCAGCGGTCCCCGGTGTTCCAGGTCGTACTGTAATGGATACCCCGGCAATCCCGCCACCGGTCAAAGATCTCCCTACACTGAAAGGCACCGGTTTCACATTATCCGAAGACAAAGAAAAATACACGGCGAATTTTTCTGGTAAAGTAGAACTGATCAATGGTCAGCTCTATGTTACGAATGTACTGCTTATTAATGGTGACACGGATGCATCGACCGGTGACATACAGTTTTCCGGGGATGTGATCATAACTGGGAATGTACACTATGGCTATAGCATCTTTGCAGAAGGCAGTATTATAATTAATGGAAATGTGGAAGCTGCTTCCCTTACTGCCGGTATGAATGTAGAGCTGCGAAGCGGTATGCAAGGAGGCGGAAAAGGCACTATAGATTGCAAAGGAAATGTATCCGGCAAATTCTTCGAACAAGTTACTATAAACTGCAGAGGCGATCTAAATGCCAATTCCATACTGCACTGCAACATACGAACCGATGGACAGGTCATCGTATCTGGTCGGCATGGTATCATTGTCGGCGGTACAGTAGAAGCTCTTGGCGGTATCTCTGCTACGGTTCTTGGTAATATTTCCGAGACAAAGACAAACCTGATTGTTGGTGCTTCTGCCTCTGTTGCTGCAGAGATTTCAACCCTCGAATCTGAGATCTTTGATACCTCTGAATTAATCGATAAGATTACTCTGGCCGTTGAAAAAATCAATAAGCTGCTTGAAAAATACCCAAACGATCAGATGAACGCTAAAAAATCCGAACTGATTCGTCAAAAGATTACATTGACTGCAAGCATCGCCGAAAAAACAACACAGCGCGAGTTACTGCAGAATAAATTAGAAACCGCAGAAGGTGCTTTCATCCGTACCTCCAAGTATCTGTATCCAGAAGTACGTATGATGATCAACGGTGTACGATACAGAACACAAAACACATTTCACAATGTTACTGTGAAATGTGTCGGTATTGAAGTCAAAATATTCAGCAATGCATAAATTGAATTACAGGATTTTTCATCAGCAAGCTTGTTATATCATAGATAGCTTGTTCATTTGACTGATTTCCGGCTATCTAAAAATAATGAATTTGTGCAGGACGGGAATTATAATCTGTCCTGCATTTTCACGTAGGGACGTTCTTCACGCACATTCATATAAGCCGGACGTATGATTTTACCGGCATTGATCAGTTCTTCCATTCTGTGTGCACTCCAGCCGGAGACTCTTGCGATTGCAAACAAAGGAGTGTACAGTTCTAACGGCAGACCAAGAAGCTTGTATGCCAGTCCGCTGTAAAAATCAACGTTCGCACTGACCCCCTTATAGATATTACGCTTTTTAGCAATGACCTTTGGCGCAAGTTCCTCAACTTTTGAGTATAAATCAAATTCTGCTTTTTTCCCTTTTGCCTCCGAAAGTTCTTTTACAAAACCGTACAGAACTTTTGCTCTTGGATCACGAATCGAATAGACAGCATGTCCAACACCATATATAAGCCCCGACTGGTCAAATCCTTCCTTGTTCAGAAGAGATTCAAGATAAACACTGATAGCATCTTCATCTTTCCAATCTTTAATCTTTTTCTTCATATCTTCAAACATATGCACGACCTTAACATTCGCTCCACCATGTTTTGGCCCTTTCAGCGAACAAAGTGCTGCCGTCATTGCCGAATAGGTATCAGTGCCGGAAGAAGTAACCACATGCGTTGTAAAGGTCGAATTGTTACCACCGCCGTGCTCTGCATGAAGTACCAATGCCGAATCAAGTACTTTCGCTTCCAGCTCCGTATATTTACTGTCAATGCGCAGCATATGAAGAATATTCTCTGCTGTTGACAGTTCTGGCTTCGGATGATGTATTACCAGACTTTTATGTTTTACATAGTGTTCATAAGCTTGATAGCCATATACGGAAAGCATGGGAAATACCGCAATCAGCTGAAGACACTGACGCATCACATTACTAAGTTCAACATCATTGGCCATTTTATCATACGAATGCAGGGTCAGTACGCTTTTTGACAATGCATTCATCATGTCATTGCTTGGTGCTTTCAATATGACATCACGAACAAAGTTCTTCGGTAATGTCCGATAACTTGCAAGCAGCTTTTTGAATTCCTCCAGTTCATCTGAAGTAGGAAGTTCCCCATATAGTAAAAGATAGGTTACTTCTTCAAACCCGAACCGATTCGTATCGGACAAATCGCTAATGATATCTTCTATGTTATATCCACGATAAAACAACTGCCCCGGACAATCTTCCTTGTATCCGTTTACGCTTATCGTCGAACGAATTTCTGATATTTCCGTTAATCCCGTCAGTACTCCGACTCCACTGATATCACGTAGTCCACGCTTCACATCGTACTTCTTATAAAGTTCCGGATCAATTCTGTTATGCTCCAGACATAGATCTGTTAAGTCCCTCACCTTTTGTGTTACTGTCCCATAATTGTCTTTTCCCAATTCATATCCCGCCTTTCTGTGTGTGAAAAATTTATAGTTCTTTCTAACACCACTGCGATGCAGTGGCAGTACTTCATTTTAGCATGTTCTTTTTTTATGTGTCAAGTTTGATGTTCCTAATTTGTGAATTCTACAAAGATAATTTTATATATCATGAATTTCACCTTGAAAATATGCTCCTTGAATAAGTCCATAAAAAAATTGACATTTTTATGGACTGTCGTATAATTAATTTGTACATTCTATCATGAATTTTTGAAAGGAAATCACACTATGGTTCAAAACATCACCATACCGGAGCTTTACGATCTGACGCAGACCATTGCCGCGCCTTTGTTTGAGACCGCTTTGTATCCATGGGAACTGCTCCCAAAGATCAGCGATTATATTTTACATCTTGGTCCAACTCTTTCTTCAGAGGAATTCGAAGAAACGGGGACAAATATATGGATTCATAAGACAGCAACGATTGCCCCGACGGCCAGTATCACAGGTCCTGCGATCATATGTAAAAATGCCGAAATACGTCACTGTGCATTTATACGTGGGAATGCAATTGTCGGTGAAGGTACCGTTGTAGGTAACTCCACCGAGCTAAAGAATGTTATTCTATTCAATTCTGTTCAGGTACCACATTACAATTATGTAGGTGACTCCATTTTGGG
Source organism: Clostridia bacterium (assembly GCA_003249225.1). Lineage (GTDB taxonomy): Bacteria > Bacillota > Clostridia > Lachnospirales > Lachnospiraceae > SZUA-448. The sequence goes on from QKJQ01000035.1 coordinate 23,815, forward strand.
TTACCGGTCACATATGGGTGCCGGCTCCATCACTTCAAATGTTAAATCCGACAAATCACTGGTTGTTCTTCGTACCAGTATGGAAAACATTGATACAAATTTAAAAAAATTCGGTGCGATGCTTGGCGATTATGTCGAAGTCGGATGCAACTCTGTGTTGAATCCCGGAACTATCATCGGGTGCCACACAAACATTTATCCACTATCCTCTGTCCGCGGGATCATTCCTGCGCATAGCATTTTCAAATCAAAAGACGATATAATTATTAAGAACGAGATGTAATCTTTATCTCAGGAAGCCGTTGACGATCTGTTCTTCGGCTTCTTTTTCATTTAAGCCGAGTGTCATCAGCTTGATGATCTGTTCACCGGCAATCTTACCGATTGCGGCTTCATGAATCAGGCTTGCTTCAATATGATTGGCTGTGATCTCCGGAATTGCACTGACACTGCCGTGATCCATTAATATGGCATCGCATTCAGTATGTCCCATACACTGACTGTTTCCATTGATCTTAGAAAGAAATATCTGCGTTGATTCATCCTTTGCCACAGAACGCGAAATTACATGTGCCTTGCAGTTGTCTCCGTTCATATCAACTTCAAAATCCGTTTTCGCAGTCTGGGTTCCATGTGTCAGGATTTTTTCTTTAATGATCAGGGTAGCATTTTCTTTTAAGGTAGCTTTTGTCGTTCGAACGGTCGAATCCACACCTTTGATCTGAACAGTATCCATCTCAAGATATCCGCCGTCTTCAATCTCAATGATAGTCTGTGGATTAAGAATTCTCTCTCCTTTGCCGTCTCCTGTGCCATAATGTTTTTCTACGTATTTTACTTTTGCATTCTTACCGACAAAGAAGCTGTGTACACCATCATGCTCAGATTTCTGGTCTCCGCTGTTATGGATACCGCAGCCTGCAACGATTGTTACATCAGCACCTTCTCCAATATAAAAATCATTATAAACCATCTCGTTTATTCCAGACTCACTTAAAACAACCGGAATATGAACACTTTCCTTTTTTGTACCGGGTTTGATGATGATATCGATTCCTGATTTATCTGTCTTTGTTACAATGTCTATATGTTCTGTTGTCTTTCTGCCTGCACCCTCTCCGTTAAATCTGAAGTTATAAGCGCCTTGCGGAACTTCATGCAGATCTGCTATCTGGGCAAGCATTTCTTCTTGTATTTTATCCATGGTAATCCCTCTTTTCTGCTATATTCATGCAGCTAACATAGGTTTGGCTCCTGGTAGCTGCGGGTCGATACTAATGTCTATATTTTATAATTTACATTTGTTCATCGCTGCTTTTTACAGTACCGACTGCTCTATAAATATCCTACAATCGTCAGTCATACTGTGCCACAGCTGATTCCCAGCAGGTTCCTGTCTTACTGTGCTGCAGCTGATTTCCAGTAAATGCCTATCTCACTGGCCACAGCTGATTCCCGGTAGGTTCCTGCTTTGTTTGGATACATTTGGTTTGGCAAAAATATACCGATTATATCGATATGTCTGCTGTTTCTTTATCATAATAATACCGACAGGACATATCAGAGTTCGTGAGCAGTCCCGGAAGAATTTTATCTTTTTCTCCCTCATCTACTATCTTGCCGTCTGCCAGAACAATAATACGGTCTGCAATATTCAGTATTCGCTCCTGATGGGAAATGATAACAATAGATCCGTTGATTTCCCTGTGCATTTTCTCAAATACCCGGATCAGATTATTAAAGCTCCAAAGGTCAATCCCTGCCTCCGGTTCATCAAACACGGACATCTTGGTCTTACGGGCAAGAATCGTAGCAATCTCAATCCTCTTTAATTCTCCGCCAGATAAGCTTGCATTCACTTCTCTTTCTATGTAATCTCTTGCGCAAAGACCGACTTCCGAAAGATATTCACAGGCTTTTATTGTACTTATCTTCTCACCGGCTGCCAAAGTGATAAGATCCTTTACCTTAATTCCTTTAAAACGAACCGGCTGCTGAAATGCAAATCCGATTCCTGATTTTGCACGCTCTGATATTGAAAGATTCGTAATATCTTTGCCATCCAGAATTATCTTCCCACTGGTCGGTGTTATGATTCCGACAATAACTTTGGCCAGGGTTGATTTGCCACCGCCATTTGGACCGGTGATTGCAACGAACTCTGTATCGCCGATTGTAAGGTTAACGTCTTTCAAAATATCTTTTCTATTCGATTCACTATCTACTTCATAAGATATATTCACTAATTCCAGCATTTTGTTCCCTCATTTCTTTTTCTTTAGTTGTTCATGCAATATATTCATACTTTATATTCACGCATTATATTCATATTTTATATTCACGTATTATATTCATACAATATATTCATGCATTTATCTATGTTAATTGTACATTAATTTCTATAAAAATCTTTGTAACTAAGTTCCAGACATATAAAATCTAAGTCATGAAACGTCTTTCTTTTACTGGTTCTGATTGTACTTCCTCTGATTTTACACTCTTTCCTTCATATATTCAAGCTTTTATTAACAGCACATACGATTTCTTGACATGCCATATGGCATATGGTATAGTTATCCTTACTAAATTATAAAGGAGTTGAGCATTTTTGTTGGAGGACCCCGTCGCCATACAGTTTATAGCTTTATTTGTACTTTTACTACTATCTTCATTTTTTTCTTCGGCGGAGACAGCATTAACCACCGTCAATAAGCACCGTATACGTTCCTTAGTAGATCAGAATGTTAAACACGCGAAAACAGTCGCTGCTCTGATTGAAGATCCAAAGCGTATGCTGAGTGCTATTCTTATTGGAAATAATATCGTAAACCTATCGGCATCTTCACTTGCGACCTCACTTGCAATTGAAAAATTTGATTCGATCGGTGCCGGCGTTGCGACCGGTGTTCTGACCTTCCTGATTCTTGTGTTCGGTGAGATTACACCTAAAAGCCTTGCTACGATTTATTCCGAAAAACTTTCTCTGTTTTATTCTCCGATCATTTGGGGATTATCAAGAATTCTGACACCAGTTATTTTCATTTTAAATAGAATATCGTTCTTAGTTCTATTCATTCTTCGCGTTGATCCGAATGCCAAACTGGATACAATGACAGAACATGAGCTTCGTACAATTCTTGACGTAAGTCATGAAGAAGGTGTTATCGAACAGGAAGAACGAAACATGATTACCAATGTGGTTGACTTTGGCGATTCTCTTGCTAAAGATGTTATGGTACCACGGATCAATATGGCCTTTGCCGATGTTGATATGGATTATGAAGAACTTAGGGAATTGTTCCGCAAAGAACGTTACAGCAGACTCCCCGTATATTCAGAGACCAGAGATAATGTGCTTGGTATCATCAACCTGAAGGATGTATTCTTTCATGCGGATTCTGAGAACTTTAAGATTTCTGATTATCTTCGGGATGCTTATTTTACCTATGAATTTAAGAAGACTTCTGAATTGTTGAATGAAATGCGTAAGAAATCCATGCCGATCGCCATTGTTCTTGATGAGTATGGCGCTGTAGCCGGACTGATTTCCTTCGAGGACCTTCTGGAAGAGATCGTCGGAGAAATCCGTGATGAATACGACGATGACGAAGAAGATGTCATTCAAAAGATTTCCGATCATGAATATATGCTTGATGGAATGACACGAATTGAAGACATTAACGAATTGTTCGGATTAGAGCTTGCCTCCGATGATTATGATTCCATCGCCGGACATATTATGAACCGTTTGGAACATCTGCCCGGCGAAGGTGAATCAGTCGTAGATGGGAATGTTACATTTACTGTGGCATCCATGAACCGGAACCGGCTCGATAAGGTTCATGTTCAGATCACACAGAAGACCTCTACAGCCCAAGAAGAGTTGTAGCAATATTAAAATATATAATCAGAGTTACGGCATCACAAATCGTTGATAACAGCGGATTTGCCATAACAACAGGGTCGAAGCCAAGGCGTTTTGCCAGAATCGGCAAAGCGCTGCCGACCAGCTTTGAAAAAGTTACCACAAATACAAGGGTCAGGCTGATAACCGCCGCCACAAGCAAGGTAACACGATCAAACAACAGGACTTTTCCAAAGTTTACGATAGCAAGGGTCAATCCCGAAAAGAATGCTACCCTGATTTCTTTCCACATAACTTTCAGAATGTCTTTGAAATCAATCTCATGCAGGGATAATCCACGGATAATGGTCGCTGAGGCTTGTCCTCCGGCATTTCCACCCGTATTCATAAGCATTGGAATAAAGGCTGTCAGTATGACCTGTGCAGTCAGTGCTGTCTCAAAACTTTTAATAATAGTCGATGTAAAGGTAGCGGATATCATGAGCAGTAAAAGCCATGGTGCCCGCTTTTTCCATGTTTCAAAGACACCAGTCTTCATGTATGGCTTGTCAGTAGGTGTGATAGCAGCCATCATTTCAATATCTTTTGTTGTCTCTTCTTCGATGATGTCGACGATATCATCGATGGTTACGATTCCAACAAGACGATTCTCACTGTCTACGACCGGCATGGATGTAAAGTCGTATTTTTTAAAGATCTGTGCTACTTCTTCCTGGTCCGTCAGTGTCTTAACGGTAATGACATATTCGTTCATGATATCTTTGATGAGCTGCTCTGGCTCACTGAGAATCAGCTTACGAAGTGATACGATTCCAAGAAGACATCTGGCTTTATCAAGAACATAACAGTTCTCAATAACCTCCTTGTCAACACCAACTCTGCGGATCTTAAGAAGTGCCTGTTCCACAGTCACATCTTCCTTCAGATCTACGAACTCGACCGTCATAATACTGCCGGCAGAGTCTTCCGGATACTGAAGAAGTAAATTAATATCACGTCTTGTCTGCGAATTCGCACCAGCCAGCAACCTTTTCACAACATTGGCAGGCATCTCCTCTAAGAGATCGGCCGCATCATCTGCGAACAGGTTTTCAATGATTAAAGCAGCTTCTTTGTCTGTCAAAGACGTAATGATATTCTGCTGAATCTCAATAGGCAGATAAGAGAACACATCTGCTGCTATTGTTTTGGGCAATATTCTGAAAACCTTGAATTGTTCCTGTTCTTCCAACTCCTCAAGGACCATAGCAATATCTGCTTCATTCAGCTCGCTGATTTCACTGCGAAAAACAGAGTACTGTTTTTCTTCTAATAATTCTCTCATTCTCTGAAGCATTATAATATTCCTCCATATTCGGTTTTATGATACTACTGGGGTTGGGGATATCGGAACTATCCGTTGTCTTCTTTTTCATAAAACCACCTGCCTTTCGGAATAATATAGTATTTCAGATTTATATTAACTGCAGAAAAACTACAGTCACTTTACAATTATACTCCTGCAATATAACAGGAAATATTTATTTATGCAATACGGTGACAGGTATTTTTATACATTTTCCCGTCAGTATTTACCTATATATAATTATCAGAATAATAAACCAGAATCATACTAATAAATTAGAATCATACAAATAAATTAGAATCATACTACTATATCAGAATCATTATCACCGAACTAAATTCTGATTGTAAAGTCATAGATAGCTTACTATCTGTAATTCTATACATAATATATGAATTAATCCAGATTCTCCAGAACCGGAATAATATCAGACAGCCACGCACCTGTTAAATTCTCAACGGTTCCGGCATCCACTGCTCCTGCTATCTCCGAAACGATTGGAACCTTTGCAAGTACTGGAAGTTCGAATTTAGCTGCAGTCTCTTCTATGTGACTATCACCAAATATCTTGAACTGCTTTCCGCAATCCGGACAGATCGTATAGCTATAGTTTTCAACCAGCCCAAGGATTGGAACATCCATGGTCTTTGCCATATTCACTGCTTTTGCCACGATCATAGATACAAGTTCCTGCGGTGTTGTCACGATGATCAGACCATCAAGCGGTATCGACTGAAATACGGTAAGTGCAACATCACCGGTTCCCGGCGGCATATCCACGAACATATAATCAACATCGCCCCAGATCACATCGGTCCAGAACTGTTTTACTGTTCCTGCAATCACAGGTCCACGCCATATAACTGGCATCTCTTTATCTTCTAATAACAAGTTAACCGACATAACACCAATACCATCTCTTGAATACTCCGGAAGTATTCCAAGTTCACTGGCTTTTGCATTTTCATTTAAATTAAATGCTTTCGGTATGGAAGGTCCGGTCACATCTGCATCAAGGATTGCAGTCTTGTGACCCTGACGGTTCATAAGGACAGACAGATAAGATGTAATGAAGGATTTCCCCACGCCACCTTTTCCGCTGATAACACCGATTACCTTCTTTACACTGCTGTACTGATTCAGCGGTGCATAAAGATCTCCCTTGCCTGGTGTTCTGCTTGAACAGGAGGAACCGCAGCTAGAACAATCATGTGTACAGTCTTCTGCTGTCTCTTGTGCTGTATCCTCTGGTAAACTGGTTTCATTTTGCTTCATTTCACTCATATCATGTACCCTTTCTTTCTCTTTTATCTTTTGTGTATAATTATAAATTATTTTGTAATTATATGGAATATTATTGCATTTTATTGTGCATATCCCTGTCAAGTCCGGTTAATCCAGTTCTGACAAATTCAAGAATCGTGAACTCTTCTAATAACTTCATGAATGCATCAAGTTTTGCCTGTGGCCCTGTCAGTTCCAGCATCACGGAATCCTTTGCCATAGTAACGATCTTAGCCCTGAAAATATCAGCAATTACTATAACAGAATGTCTTTCTTCTCCTTCTGCCTGTATACGAACAAGGACTAACTCACGCAGTACCGCTTCCCTTTGTCTGAGCTCTGATATCTTAACAACACCATCTAGAGTCTGAAGCTTATTCTTTATCTCTGCAATCATCTCCTGCTCACCATCGATTGCTATGGTCATCCTTGAAAGAAGCGGATCTTCCGTAACCCCGACCGATAAACTGTCTATATTGTACCCGACACTTCCAAAAAGATCAGCGACCTTGCCAAGCATTCCCGCTTTATTCTCTACAAACAGCGATAAAATCAACTTTTCCACGGCTTTTTCTCCTTCCTTTTTGACCATCAATTGGTAAATAATCCAAACCATACTATATTATAGTCAAGGAAATCGTAAAAGTAAACACTATCTTTAAATTCTTAGCTTTAAAAATCGCTTCGACATAATTCATGATTTTTTTTAAATTTTCCAGTATTTGCGATTTTAAATTGACAACTTGCAAATTTTGTGATATATTGGAGAAGGTTTATCGTAGTGATATTCCATACATTCGTTCTAGGAGGACAACTATGAAAAAAGGAACAGTAAAATGGTTCAATGCTAAAAAGGGGTTTGGTTTTCTTTCTGATGCAGAAGGCAATGACGTATTCGTTCATTTCTCCGCATTGAACATGGATGGCTTCAAAGTGCTTGAAGAAGGTGAAGCAGTAGAATTTGAAGTTGTTAATGGCGAGAAGGGACCGCAGGCAGCAAATGTAACAAAACTGTAATTGCTGCACATTTCGTTATAACACAAAGTCTGGGGTTTACATTGGGAAGCTTCGGTACATAATCACGTTTTTTATATATAGGAATATGGAACATAGGAATATATCTAAAAAGTACTGATTGGGTGTGGGTTGTAACAAAACAAAAAGAAGGCACTGACAAGAACCCGAGGGTTTTGGCAGTGCCTTTTTAATGTTATTTGATATCTTACAGACGCCATTCATATGGTTTCGAAACATATATCAGTGATGTATCGTTCCATAGTTGTCTTTCTTTATACCTGATTAATATTCAAACATTCCGGAAATTCTGTCACTTTTGAAATCTCCATAATGAAACTTTGCTTCCTTGCTTTCAGGTAAGTCCACTAATTGAAATGATATCAACATCCCGAGTGACATATACCATAATCAAAAAGTTTCCGGTCTTGTCTGATACACTGATCACTCACACATAGTGTTACCTGCTGTCCTCACTTTAAAGACTTCTCATAGTTATCAAAAATATAGGACAATACCGGAGCAAGACCAACCATCTCACAACCGTACAGATAGGTATCGTCTCCCTGATCTTCTTTGCGAATGATCTTGACTACGCAGTAAAGGGAGGCATCATCGTCTCCGAGCTGTATGTCCGCATTGAAATAAAAACCAAGTGGTAAATCACTTTTTGATGTAAAACCAATCCCACCTTTTGATATGTCAATAACATGGATCGGAGCATTCAAGTCCCGTACCAGTACATTGTCCTGTTTAAAAAGTGATGATATTCGAAGACTTAATTCTGCTTTCAATCTTTTGTTGCGTCTTTTCTCAACCACGATTACCCCTCCTACGAGAACAGTAAAATCCAAACATCTTAACACAAATTATTATACCTTATCTCTATTCGTAATTCAACCGAAAATATTTGAAAATACTTCTTGACAAAAGTGCCTCTCCTCAATATAATGTTGTATGTACCGCTTGCGAGCGGTCAACAATATGGGAGTTTAGCTCAGCTGGGAGAGCATCTGCCTTACAAGCAGAGGGTCACAGGTTCGAGCCCTGTAACTCCCATTTTATTGCCAGGAACATGCACTCCCAGGTATGTTAACCGGTAATAAGCACATGGCGAAATAGCTCAGTTGGCTAGAGCACACGGTTCATACCCGTGGTGTCGAGGGTTCAAATCCCCCTTTCGCTATAAAAAGAGTTGTCAGACTGACAGCTCTTTTTTTTATACTGAATGTATGGTATGATATTTGGGTATGATGTATAAGTCAACGTGCAGCTTTAGTGAATATTTTCTTGATGCTTGTAAAGTGCCTTGTACAATTACTTTTTGATTCCAACAATAATTAATTTTTAATACGGAGGTCAGATTATGCGGGTAGGAACCGGATATGATGTACATAAATTAGTGGAAGACCGTTTGCTGATACTTGGCGGTGTTACCATACCATTTGATAAAGGGCTGCTTGGACATTCCGATGCGGATGTTCTCGTTCATGCCATTATGGATTCACTGCTTGGCGCTGCAGCTCTTGGAGATATCGGACAGCACTTCCCAGACAGTGATCCATCCTATAAGGGCATTTCAAGTCTCGCCCTGCTGCAGCACGTAAAACAGCTGCTGGACGAGCGACTGTATATCGTCGAGAACATTGACTCGACTATCATTGCGCAAAAGCCAAAGCTGGCTTCTTTCCTGCCTAAGATGATTGAGAATATAGCTTCGACATTACAGATCGATGTCTCACAGGTCAATGTCAAAGCGACAACAGAAGAAGGTCTGGGTTTTACCGGTAATGGTCAGGGAATCGCAGCACAGGCCATCTGCTGCCTTGCCAGTGTTCAGGATAATCCAGGGCTTTATGAGTCATATTCCTACGATCTCACCAGCTCCTATGAAGAGACATTTACCTCCCCTTGTGAGAGCGGCTGTCCCGGGAGCAGTTCTTGTTCCGGTTGCCGTAAACCTTCCAAAGAATAAGCAGCAGAATCATAATCGAACAACATCCAATTATGCTCCATTCCGGTAAGGCAAGGATCCATATATAAGATTCCTGCCAGAAGGTTTCATTTTTATTTTCCGGCAGTCCGGATTCTTTGTAGGCATCCGGATATTCTGCATTGTATTGAAGAATCAGGCGTTCAATCATTTGATTGAGCGCTTCGTTTTTTGTATTTCCAGCCAAGTATTCCGGTACTATGACAGGTTCTTCTGACACAACACGGTATTTTACACCTTCGAGCTCCCATAGTTCAGCCTGTCCTTTTGGTATCAGAATACCCCCTATTTCATCTTCATTCAAAGCTTTTACCATTTCACTCGTCGAATTAAAATTAACGATTCTATCTTCCAGATCTTCTATCTTTATCAGTGGAATCAACGAATTCTCAATGCCCCAGTACAGGTATTTTGCTTCCTCAAAGCTAGTCAGTTCTGATTCATCCGGCACAAGAAATACCATCTCATTCTGATAGAGCATGGATAAAAACGCAAGACCTTCTGTTTCTTCTGTATCTGCAACTCCGATAAGCAACTGGATCTTATTCTCTTCCAGTGCCGTCACCGGATCCTCCTGTACTTCATCTGTAACATCAACGCAGGGAATTCCGGTCATTCTTTCAAGGTAATCAAGCAGTGGAAGTACAAGTCCTTTTCTTGTTCCATCATACCTATAGTAAAGCGGTGTATCGTATTCTGATATAGAACTCCAGGCAATCACTGAAAAAGCTTCTTTGATCTGTTTCAGCTCATCTGCATTTTCATCGGTGAACTTCATGGTCTTGCATTGTTCTTCCTGCGCCTCCATATGACTGACCAGAACTTCTCCTTCCTGTGTTCTGTTCGCATACCGGTCAAAGATCTCAAGCAATGGCTTATATTCATTGGACTCTGTATAGATCATATATACATTCTGACTGCTGCCCTGAAACAATACCTTGCTTCCGGCATTTTGCTGCAGTAACTGATCGGTATATCTCTCATAATAAATCTGTGCTTCCGGTACAGCGTCTTTCGCTGCGTCTGTTGTTCCTGCTGTTGTACTTGTTGTTCCTGCATTTTCATTGACATTATAAAGGGTCTGTGACACCGAATCCCATATGCTTATGTGCATTCCAAGCTCTTCTTCAAAGAACAAGGCAATAGGCACCACACTGCCGGACATCTCTCCGGACGAACTGATGTAAAAATCATTTTCTCCTGATACTGATATTACGATCTGCTTGTCCTGATAGCGATAGCAAATGGCTTCTTCCTGCTGTGTCAGCGAAAACGTAAGGCTATAGTTCTGCTCAGCCAGAACCTGAAGATTGTCTTTCCAGTCTGTCAGGAGACCACATAGAAAAACAACGCAAAGAGCCATGGCACACATTCGTATGCCATGGCTTATCTTTTTGTTATGCTTACTTTTCTTAATACCCGGATGTCTTCTCATTCTTCATGATTTTTACGATTCGGCTCGTTCCCAGTCTGTCAGCACCCAGAGAAATGAACCGTTCCGCATCCTCAAGTGAGGATATACCTCCTGCTGCTTTCATCTTCACTTTGGGGCCAATGTTGGCTGCAAACAGTTCTATGTCAGCAAACGTCGCTCCTGCTGTTGAAAAACCTGTTGAGGTCTTTATGAAATCAGCGCCGGACGCTGTAACCACCTTACACATCATGATCTTTTCTTCCTCCGTGAGCAGACAGGTCTCAATGATGACTTTTAAGATCTTCTCACCGCAGGCTGCTTTTAATGTTGTTATTTCCTGTTGTACAAGCTCGTACTTTTTATCTTTGATCCAGCCAAGATTAACGACCATGTCGATCTCATCTGCGCCGTTCTTAATGGCGTCTTTTGTCTCAAATTCTTTAACGGCTGTTGTTGAATAGCCATTCGGGAACCCAATAACGGTACAGACTGCCATCTGATCCTTCACATATTCTTTTACTCTGCCAACGTAGGAAGGCGGTATACAAACGGATGCCGTCTTATACTCCATAGCATCATCGCAAATCTGCTTGATTTCTTCCCATGTTGCAGTCTGGGTAAGTAACGTATGATCAACCTTTGATAAGATCTCTCTTTTATCCATTCACTTTTCTCCTTTAATACTGCAATATTTTATCCTATCTAATCATAGCAAATTTCGATTCTTCCTACAATAGCCGAAAGGTATTATCTTATTATTTTGGCTGATTATCTCCTGCCTGTGGATTCTGTGGCTGAACATTCTGCTGTGGGTTCTGTCCAAAATTTTGATTCTGCATGTTCTGTTGCATATTCTGTGCCGGCGCATTATAATTCACCTGTCCATAGTTCAGGGTCTCTGCTCTTCTTTTTTCGCTGACCTTTCTGTTGTGCCTAACGATCTTTCTGATAATAAAGATGACCACAAAGATTATTACTGCCCAGATCAACAGATAAGGAAGATTTACGACAAAGCCTACACCAAAATCAACGGAGCCTTCTTTTATATTATAAAGAGTATCCTTCAGTCCGCTTGTCATGCGGTCCCATGCAGTCTCTACTTCAACATCTTTGATTCGTTCCACTTCACTAACGTTAAGGTAAATTGTGCTGTATTCCACGAGATTGTCATAATTTCGAAGGATGGAGCCATAATACTCGATCTGATACCTGAGATCGCTCAGTCTGCTTTCAATCTGCAGGATGTCTTCCAGTGTTTCTGCTTTTTCGAGCAGTTCCAGAAGTCTGTCTTGTTCTACCTGAAGGGATTCCATATGTGTCTGATTGTCAATATACTGTAAAGTAATATCTTCTGTTGTTCCGCTTTTGTCGATCACATTCGCCTGATTGCCGATATCATTCAGCATTGTCTGTAAATGCTGGGTCGGTATACGCAGGGTATAGCTTGCATATCGATTTGCTTTCCCTTCGTAATTGTAAGCATTGCCGCTCGAACTGGAGGATTCAATGTACCCTCCGTAAAGCTTTGTCTGCGTCTCAACAAAGATTAAAAAGCTGTCAAATTCAAGTGTCTCAACGCTGCGTGTTTCCCGGTAGATCAATTTTCGGTCGGATGATACCTGCGTATCGGTGGAACCATTGGTCTCCGTTCCCGCATTTGCTTCCTGTGGTTCAATCGTATTAACGTCAGACATATCTGATTTACTGTCTGATGAGGTGACAGCTGTTCCATAACTGTAGCCTTCTTCCATGGCCATATCGTAATCATACGAACCACCGTTATAACTTGAACTACTATCTGCCGTATTATATGCCTCATTCATGCTGCTGCCGCAGCCGGTAAATAATAAAACTGCAATCAAAATTGCTATCATCCCTGTAAAACGTCTTTTTCTCATAAATACCCTCCTTTTTATAACCCTTATTTTATACAATTACAACGTAGCACATATTGACATGTCATTCAAGTGTTTCTGTAGCTTAGACGACATTGGAGAAGCGCAGGTTCCATAGAGCAGTGCCCTTGCAGAATGCATGCTCTCCAGCGAATTTTGGAGAGCTTGATCTCCAGCGAATTTTGGAGAGCTTGATCTCCAGTGAACTTTGGAAAGCATGATCTCCAGCGAATTGTTGAGATTATCTCTGACGGATTTTGAAAACATGCTTTCAAAATGAATTCGTAAACATACTTCCTATAGGATTTCATCAGCCCTGGATTCATTTTTCTCATTTATGCCCTACGCCACTAAGAACTTTTCTTTAAACTGAAAAATCCCTTTCGCGAAAGAGGCCTTAACCTCCAACACAATAGGGATTCTTCGTTTACTATATAGAATAACTTTAACTCAAATAAAATTTTGTGATCAAATATTCAGTAACTTTTATTGCTGATCCTCTTCTACTTCGATCTTTCTGATCTCTTTGGAACGGATCTCTTTGCTGATATCATCAATGAAGTCACGAAGAAGCTTTTGACCTTCATCCCCTTTATAACGGCTTCTTACGGATACAAGTCCATCAGTCTCTTTCTGTCCTACAACAAGGAGATAAGGAACACGGGCTTTTCTAGCTTCGCGGATCTTATAACCGATTTTTTCTGCACGTTCATCAACGGTCGTCAGAATTCCGTTCTCTTTCAGGGTAGCTTCTACTGCCTGTGCATAATCGTTGTACTTTTCAGAGATTGGAAGTACACGGACCTGTTCCGGGCAAAGCCATGTCGGGAACTGTCCGGCATATTTCTCAATCAGCCAGGCAAGCGTTCTCTCATAGCAGCCGATTGAAGTTCTGTGAATGATATAAGGACGGATCTTATCACCGTTCTGATCAATAAAGGACATGTCGAACTGTTCTGCAATTACGGCATCCCACTGGATGGTGATCATAGTATCTTCTTTACCGTATACATTCTTTGCCTGAATATCGACTTTGGGTCCGTAGAAGGCAGCTTCTCCTTCTGCTTCAAAAAATGGAATGTTCAGTTCCTGCAATACAGAACGGATGTGTCCCTGGGATTCTTCCCATACTTCTTCGGAACCTACGTATTTTTCTTTGTTGTTCGGATCCCATTTGGAAAGTCGATAGGTCACATCACCCTCTAATCCTAAGGTACGCAGACAGTAGCTTGCAAGATCAAGACAACCTTTGAATTCTTCTGCCATCTGGTCAGGACGAACGATCAGATGTCCTTCGGATATCGTGAACTGACGAACACGTGTCAGACCATGCATTTCACCGGAATCCTCGTTACGGAACAAGGTCGAGGTCTCACCATAGCGAAGCGGCAGGTCACGGTATGACTTCTGGCTCTGCTTGTATACATAATACTGGAATGGACAGGTCATAGGGCGAAGTGCAAATACTTCCTTATCCTTCTCCTCATCCCCAAGAACGAACATGCCTTCTTTGTAGTGATCCCAGTGTCCTGATATCTTATACAGGTCGCTCTTTGCCATAAGCGGTGTCTTTGTTCTGACATAGCCACGAGATTCTTCCAGATCTTCGATCCAGCGCTGCATGGTCTGAACGATCTTGGTTCCCTTTGGCATCAAAAGCGGAAGTCCTTGTCCAATTACATCAACCGTTGTAAAGAGTTCCATCTCACGTCCAAGCTTATTGTGATCGCGCTTTTTGATTTCTTCCAGATATGCAAGATATTCATCAAGGTCTGCATTCTTTGTGTAAGCTGTACCATAAACTCTGGTCAGCATTTTATTTTTCTCGCTTCCTCTCCAGTATGCACCGGAAGAAGAAATCAGCTTAAATGCTTTGATGTTCTTTGTACTCATAAGATGCGGTCCGGCACACAAATCAACAAATTCTCCCTGGCTGTAGAAAGAAAGTTCTGCATCTTCCGGCAGATCATTGATCAGTTCTACCTTATAAGGCTCGCCTCTGTCTTCCATCAGCTTTACGGCTTCTGCTCTGGATAATGTAAAACGCTCCAGCTTTTCGCCATTTTTGATAATCTTCTTCATCTCTGCTTCAAGCTTATCAAGGTCTTCTCTGGAAAATGGATCGCACTCAAAATCATAGTAAAATCCGGTATCAATGGAAGGTCCAATGGCAAGCTTTGCGTTCGGATATAAATGCTTTACGGCTTCTGCAAGTACATGAGAGGTTGTGTGGCGGTAGGCTGCTTTTCCTGCATCGTCATTGAAGGTAAGTATGTTCAGTTCCACATCCCCGTCCACGACCGTTCTAAGATCCACTACCTTTCCATTCACTTCACCGGCACAAGCCATTCTTGCAAGACCTTCACTGATGTCTGCTGCAATGTCAATCACGCTCATTGCTGATGCAAACTCTTTTACAGAGCCATCTTTTAATATTATCTTCATATTCATCCTCATTTCTGCGTATTCACAACGCTTTTTCTGCTATGTTTCAGGCTTTTTTAACAGATATCAATATCATGCTCTTCTGCTTTCCTTTTAATTTCAAGCAATAAAAAAGCCCCTCCATGCAAATCCTATGCATCGAAAGGGACGAGTCTTCTCGCGGTTCCACCCTTATTGACAGACAACGCTGTCCGCTTCATTACGATGATAACGGAATCACCGGACCGGATTGGGGTCACTCAGAGTTAGTTTTCAATTATAACCTTCTTAGGCAGCTTCCAGCAATACAGGCGAACCGATGCTCTTTGAAAGTAAGCTTCTGGCCATGTATGCTGCCCTCTCTGTAAGTGTTCATAACCTACTCTTCTCTTCAACGTTTTACATACTGTCATTATAGCATGGGTTCTAGCTATGTCAAGAAAATTTCTGTTAAAAAAGCTGACGGAGCCACCCTCAGCCCGAATATTAATTATTTTATTTGACATATCAAACATATTGTGATATTTTATTTGACATATCAAACAAAATTGGAGGTAGGTGCATGTCTGCTGAAACAAAATCCGTCGGGAAATGGATATCTTTCTTACATCGGCAATTTCAGGTCTATATCAATCATGAAATGAAGCCCTATAATATAAATTCCTCAGAATACATCTATCTGGCTGAGCTTGGCAAAGACGAAGGTGTGAATCAGAGTTATTTTACCGAATCACTTTCCATAGATCCCGCACTGACAACTCGTGTAATGAAAACACTGGAAGAAAAGGGGTTCATAACACGAACCAAGGATGAGCATGATAAGCGTGCAGTCTTAATTCATTTGACAGAGGAAGGGAGAAGAATTCAGCCAATTCTGATAGAGAAGCTGACGAACTGGACAAACTGTCTCACCAGTGATTTCACGGAAGACGAACATGAGTCCATCTATCAGTCTCTGATCAAGATGTCATCAAATGTAGCAAACAGAAAAGAAACCATGATTCAATCAACGAAAGGATCCTCGAATGAATAATAAAATTAAAATAAGTGTATTATCTTTATCGCTCCTTACCGTAATGGCCGGTGCTGCGGTTGCTCCCGCACTTGGAACGATTTCGGCCCATTTTACAGACGTTCCGCAGACCATTATTAAGCTGATCATAACCATACCGGCACTAATGATCATACTGACCTCAGTATTGTTCAGCCTTTTGATCACACGTTTCTCACCAAAGGCAATTACCATAGCCGGTCTGCTCTTGTACATCGTTGGAGGCGCCTGTGCCGGTCTTGCCAACAATATATACCTGCTTCTGGTCTTCCGCGTACTTCTGGGAATTGGCGTCGGACTGATCATGCCTTTATCGACCGGATTTCTAACAATACTATTTGACAAAAAAGAGCAATCGAGATTGATGGGTTACTCTTCTGCCATGAATAACCTTGGAGGTATTATCGCCACTTCTCTGTCCGGTGTTCTGGTAGCAATGAACTGGAGATACAGCTTCCTTATCTATCTTCTTGGTATCGTTGTCTTTTTGCTGATCTTGTTCTTCCTGCCAAATGTAACCTTCACGAAATCGGATACATCAGAAAAATCCACACTGACAAAATCAGATTTTAAGACTATTTCCCCTAATGTTTTTATCATATTCATGGTCATGATTATATTTTATGCACTTCCCTCGAATTTTTCGATGATTGCCACAAATGCAGCCATTGTTCCGATTGCTTTGGTGGGTCTTCTTATGGCCGTACAGAATCTGACAGCTTTCCTGATCGGTATGAAACTGGACCTGGTATTAAATATTCTTCGCGGCAAAGCGTCTCAGATTGCTGTACTTACACTGATCGCAGGCTTCTTACTGGAAAGCACTTTATCAAGCCATATAGCAACTATTTCAGGCCTTGTTCTGATTGGATTTGGACTTGGTATTATAATCCCGGTTACAAACTCGCAGATCGCCAATTCAATTTCTCGCAATAAAATTGCCTCTGCTATGTCTGTTATGAGTGCTTTTCTATTCCTTGGACAGTTCCTGTCTCCCTTTATTATAGATGCCTTATCCAGTGGTCTAAAGCTTTCTATGCTTCAGTCTCCTTATTACCTGGCTGCAGGAATTTCAACTCTGCTTTTTATCCTTCTTCTCTTCCTGCCGTCAAAAACTACTAAGACAAATAATTATCCACCCGCATAGCGGGTGGTATTTCATTTTCGGGCATAGCCCTAATACTACTAGCTGCACACAAGTGTGCTTATAAGTTGGCCTGCCAGCCATGCGTTGGTTTACTTGCTACCCGTAAACGGGTCCCTCGGATC